>NZ_JBFOCR010000028.1:0-5385 GCF_040907935.1 Aeromonas sp. s2
GGCACTGTTGCAAAGTTAGCGATGAGGCAGCCTTTTGTCTTATTCAAAGGCCTTACATTTCAAAAACTCTGCTTACCAGGCGCATTTCGCCCAGGGGATCACCATAATAAAATGCTGAGGCCTGGCCTTTGCGTAGTGCACGCATCACCTCAATACCTTTGATGGTGGCGTAAGCCGTCTTCATGGATTTAAATCCCAGCGTGGCGCCGATTATCCGTTTCAGTTTGCCATGATCGCATTCAATCACGTTGTTCCGGTACTTAATCTGTCGGTGTTCAACGTCAGACGGGCACCGGCCTTCGCGTTTGAGCAGAGCAAGCGCGCGACCATAGGCGGGCGCTTTATCCGTGTTGATGAATCGCGGGATCTGCCACTTCTTCACGTTGTTGAGGATTTTACCCAGAAACCGGTATGCAGCTTTGCTGTTACGACGGGAGGAGAGATAAAAATCGACAGTGCGGCCCCGGCTGTCGACGGCCCGGTACAGATACGCCCAGCGGCCATTGACCTTCACGTAGGTTTCATCCATGTGCCACGGGCAAAGATCGGAAGGGTTACGCCAGTACCAGCGCAGCCGTTTTTCCATTTCAGGCGCATAACGCTGAACCCAGCGGTAAATCGTGGAGTGATCGACATTCACTCCGCGTTCAGCCAGCATCTCCTGCAGCTCACGGTAACTGATGCCGTATTTGCAGTACCAGCGTACGGCCCACAGAATGATGTCACGCTGAAAATGCCGGCCTTTGAATGGGTTCATGTGCAGCTCCATCAGCAAAAGGGGATGATAAGTTTATCACCACCGACTATTTGCAACAGTGCCCATAGGCTTCATCAGCGCCTGACTGGCGAGCACGATTCCGGCCCTAGCCGCAGGATCGCGCAGGACGACCTAGTTACGAACCAGGCCGAGTGTTCCTGACATCCATCGGCACCATAGTTCTGCTTATCCGGCACGCGCGCGTCAGGGGTGTGGTGAACTACAAAGCAGACCCGTTGAGGTTATCAGTTCGATGCACAATCAGCAGCGCATAAAATATGCACAAGAACAGGAGCACCCTTCGCATTAAGCTGTGGTGGTAACAAGTAGTGCCGGGCTACCATCAGCGAGCATGATGCGCTCCCACAGCATTCGCCTTGGCAGTATGGAAGTTCCTCGCTCCAGTTCGGGCCGGTATCCACCTCGAGTGACCCCAGCCGCCCCTCATGCCAACCGAGCCCATTAAGCGCAGAGTCGGCCGCAACTATCTCGGGGACGCATAAACACGCAGCGATTTACCAAGGAGTTCGGCTAGGTCAATCCGCAATTCCCTTTGCCTGGCCGGAGATGCCGCGAGCAAACAATGTGTCCGGTCGCTACCAGATGGACTTTGTGGGCGGAGGATTGCACCAGACGCTTCAGCGCAGCGTCGTACGATGAATCGGAAGGCCCGGTAAGCAATTGAAGAACCGCTGACCACCTCCCATCCGACAATGCAAGGGTGCCCCGCTCCCAGCGCGACACGGTTGCCTGATCCACACCCATTAATTCAGCTAGGTGACTTTGCTTCATATGACGAAGCAACCGCGCCCTCCGCACCTGCCGCCCCCTGTCATTCGTCAACATTCTTCAGCACCTCAATGTCGTTCGTAGTGAGCCTCATTTTTTCAAGACCGCCGATGATGAGAGCCAGGCCTCGCTCGAATGCCGCGTCCGGACCGCCTTCGTAGACGATTTTCATCGCGCTCTGTAGGCGCGCCGGCATCGTAGACGCTGAGGTGGTCAACTGATCTTCGCCCCGCTCCTCGGCGTCTGCCTCGCTAGCTTGCTGCTCAAGAACAGCGCCGACGGTGAAGTAGCTGATTGCCATCAACGCATAGGTCGCGTCACCTGCCGAAAAGCCAGCATCGCAAAGGAAGCGAAGCTGCGCGTCGGCTTTTTCCATCTGCGGCGCGGCTGGCCGCGTCCCGGCATGAATACGCGCGCCATCGCGATAAGCGAGCAACGCCCGTCGAAAACTGCATGCATTGCCCTTCAGGAACGAACGCCAGTCGTCGTCATCCCTTGGCGTCGAATGCGTGTGATTTATCGTCAGCATGGCTTCGGCAAGTGCGTCGAGCAACGCACGCTTGTTCTTGAAATGCCAGTAGAGCGCTGGCTGTTGCACCCCGAGGCGCTCAGCCAGTCGGCGCGTCGTTAGACCTTCCATGCCCACGTCGTTAAGCAGTTCGAGCGCGGTTCGGATCACGGCCTCGCGTTGGAGCTTGTTCATTCGCGAATTCTCATGTTTGACAGCTTATCATCGATAAGCTTTAATGCGGTAGTTTATCACAGTTAAATTGCTAACGCAGTCAGGCACCGTGTATGAAATCTAACAATGCGCTCATCGTCATCCTCGGCACCGTCACCCTGGATGCTGTAGGCATAGGCTTGGTTATGCCGGTACTGCCGGGCCTCTTGCGGGATATCGTCCATTCCGACAGCATCGCCAGTCACTATGGCGTGCTGCTAGCGCTATATGCGTTGATGCAATTTCTATGCGCACCCGTTCTCGGAGCACTGTCCGACCGCTTTGGCCGCCGCCCAGTCCTGCTCGCTTCGCTACTTGGAGCCACTATCGACTACGCGATCATGGCGACCACACCCGTCCTGTGGATCCTCTACGCCGGACGCATCGTGGCCGGCATCACCGGCGCCACAGGTGCGGTTGCTGGCGCCTATATCGCCGACATCACCGATGGGGAAGATCGGGCTCGCCACTTCGGGCTCATGAGCGCTTGTTTCGGCGTGGGTATGGTGGCAGGCCCCGTGGCCGGGGGACTGTTGGGCGCCATCTCCTTGCATGCACCATTCCTTGCGGCGGCGGTGCTCAACGGCCTCAACCTACTACTGGGCTGCTTCCTAATGCAGGAGTCGCATAAGGGAGAGCGTCGACCGATGCCCTTGAGAGCCTTCAACCCAGTCAGCTCCTTCCGGTGGGCGCGGGGCATGACTATCGTCGCCGCACTTATGACTGTCTTCTTTATCATGCAACTCGTAGGACAGGTGCCGGCAGCGCTCTGGGTCATTTTCGGCGAGGACCGCTTTCGCTGGAGCGCGACGATGATCGGCCTGTCGCTTGCGGTATTCGGAATCTTGCACGCCCTCGCTCAAGCCTTCGTCACTGGTCCCGCCACCAAACGTTTCGGCGAGAAGCAGGCCATTATCGCCGGCATGGCGGCCGACGCGCTGGGCTACGTCTTGCTGGCGTTCGCGACGCGAGGCTGGATGGCCTTCCCCATTATGATTCTTCTCGCTTCCGGCGGCATCGGGATGCCCGCGTTGCAGGCCATGCTGTCCAGGCAGGTAGATGACGACCATCAGGGACAGCTTCAAGGATCGCTCGCGGCTCTTACCAGCCTAACTTCGATCATTGGACCGCTGATCGTCACGGCGATTTATGCCGCCTCGGCGAGCACATGGAACGGGTTGGCATGGATTGTAGGCGCCGCCCTATACCTTGTCTGCCTCCCCGCGTTGCGTCGCGGTGCATGGAGCCGGGCCACCTCGACCTGAATGGAAGCCGGCGGCACCTCGCTAACGGATTCACCACTCCAAGAATTGGAGCCAATCAATTCTTGCGGAGAACTGTGAATGCGCAAACCAACCCTTGGCAGAACATATCCATCGCGTCCGCCATCTCCAGCAGCCGCACGCGGCGCATCTCGGGCAGCGTTGGGTCCTGGCCACGGGTGCGCATGATCGTGCTCCTGTCGTTGAGGACCCGGCTAGGCTGGCGGGGTTGCCTTACTGGTTAGCAGAATGAATCACCGATACGCGAGCGAACGTGAAGCGACTGCTGCTGCAAAACGTCTGCGACCTGAGCAACAACATGAATGGTCTTCGGTTTCCGTGTTTCGTAAAGTCTGGAAACGCGGAAGTCCCCTACGTGCTGCTGAAGTTGCCCGCAACAGAGAGTGGAACCAACCGGTGATACCACGATACTATGACTGAGAGTCAACGCCATGAGCGGCCTCATTTCTTATTCTGAGTTACAACAGTCCGCACCGCTGCCGGTAGCTATTGACTATCCGGCTGCACTAGCCCTGCGTCAGATGGCTCTGATCCAAGGCAAACTGCCAAAATATCTGCTGGCACCGGAAGTCAGCGCCCTGCACCATTATGTTCCGGATCTGCATCGCAGGATGCTGCTGGCTACCCTGTGGAACACCTACATCTGTATTAACGAAGCGCTGGCATTGACCCTGAGTGATTTTTCTCTGGTGCCGCCTTATCACTGTTGAAGGCCACCGCTCATCACGCGTTTGCTGACATTGAGCCCTGCCGGCCGATCGGCCTGAGACTCTCAGCACAGGAGACGGCGGGTGACGAGCGTATACTTTTTCGACGCTTGGTTGCGGTCGCGCTAGGCGTGGCCGCCGACGAACCCGCTGGTGTCGCCCTTGCGGAGCAGCGCAAGGCGGACCTTGCCACGACATCCCCTCGCCCGCCGATCGTCTAAATTCGTCGAGGTTAAGAAATTCCCGCTCCGGCGAGGCCATCACCATCACCGGCGTCAGGTAGTGGACATGGCAGCAGCGCACGCAGGGGCACTGTTGCAAAGTTAGCGATGAGGCAGCCTTTTGTCTTATTCAAAGGCCTTACATTTCAAAAACTCTGCTTACCAGGCGCATTTCGCCCAGGGGATCACCATAATAAAATGCTGAGGCCTGGCCTTTGCGTAGTGCACGCATCACCTCAATACCTTTGATGGTGGCGTAAGCCGTCTTCATGGATTTAAATCCCAGCGTGGCGCCGATTATCCGTTTCAGTTTGCCATGATCGCATTCAATCACGTTGTTCCGGTACTTAATCTGTCGGTGTTCAACGTCAGACGGGCACCGGCCTTCGCGTTTGAGCAGAGCAAGCGCGCGACCATAGGCGGGCGCTTTATCCGTGTTGATGAATCGCGGGATCTGCCACTTCTTCACGTTGTTGAGGATTTTACCCAGAAACCGGTATGCAGCTTTGCTGTTACGACGGGAGGAGAGATAAAAATCGACAGTGCGGCCCCGGCTGTCGACGGCCCGGTACAGATACGCCCAGCGGCCATTGACCTTCACGTAGGTTTCATCCATGTGCCACGGGCAAAGATCGGAAGGGTTACGCCAGTACCAGCGCAGCCGTTTTTCCATTTCAGGCGCATAACGCTGAACCCAGCGGTAAATCGTGGAGTGATCGACATTCACTCCGCGTTCAGCCAGCATCTCCTGCAGCTCACGGTAACTGATGCCGTATTTGCAGTACCAGCGTACGGCCCACAGAATGATGTCACGCTGAAAATGCCGGCCTTTGAATGGGTTCATGTGCAGCTCCATCAGCAAAAGGGGATGATAAGTTTATCACCACCGACTATTTGCAACAGTGCC
>NZ_JBFOCR010000029.1:0-6468 GCF_040907935.1 Aeromonas sp. s2
GGCACTGTTGCAAATAGTCGGTGGTGATAAACTTATCATCCCCTTTTGCTGATGGAGCTGCACATGAACCCATTCAAAGGCCGGCATTTTCAGCGTGACATCATTCTGTGGGCCGTACGCTGGTACTGCAAATACGGCATCAGTTACCGTGAGCTGCAGGAGATGCTGGCTGAACGCGGAGTGAATGTCGATCACTCCACGATTTACCGCTGGGTTCAGCGTTATGCGCCTGAAATGGAAAAACGGCTGCGCTGGTACTGGCGTAACCCTTCCGATCTTTGCCCGTGGCACATGGATGAAACCTACGTGAAGGTCAATGGCCGCTGGGCGTATCTGTACCGGGCCGTCGACAGCCGGGGCCGCACTGTCGATTTTTATCTCTCCTCCCGTCGTAACAGCAAAGCTGCATACCGGTTTCTGGGTAAAATCCTCAACAACGTGAAGAAGTGGCAGATCCCGCGATTCATCAACACGGATAAAGCGCCCGCCTATGGTCGCGCGCTTGCTCTGCTCAAACGCGAAGGCCGGTGCCCGTCTGACGTTGAACACCGACAGATTAAGTACCGGAACAACGTGATTGAATGCGATCATGGCAAACTGAAACGGATAATCGGCGCCACGCTGGGATTTAAATCCATGAAGACGGCTTACGCCACCATCAAAGGTATTGAGGTGATGCGTGCACTACGCAAAGGCCAGGCCTCAGCATTTTATTATGGTGATCCCCTGGGCGAAATGCGCCTGGTAAGCAGAGTTTTTGAAATGTAAGGCCTTTGAATAAGACAAAAGGCTGCCTCATCGCTAACTTTGCAACAGTGCCTTCTACGGCACGTTTGAAGGCGCGCTGAAAGGTCTGGTCATACATGTGATGGCGACGCACGACACCGCTCCGTGGATCGGTCGAATGCGTGTGCTGCGCAAAAACCCAGAACCACGGCCAGGAATGCCCGGCGCGCGGATACTTCCGCTCAAGGGCGTCGGGAAGCGCAACGCCGCTGCGGCCCTCGGCCTGGTCCTTCAGCCACCATGCCCGTGCACGCGACAGCTGCTCGCGCAGGCTGGGTGCCAAGCTCTCGGGTAACATCAAGGCCCGATCCTTGGAGCCCTTGCCCTCCCGCACGATGATCGTGCCGTGATCGAAATCCAGATCCTTGACCCGCAGTTGCAAACCCTCACTGATCCGCATGCCCGTTCCATACAGAAGCTGGGCGAACAAACGATGCTCGCCTTCCAGAAAACCGAGGATGCGAACCACTTCATCCGGGGTCAGCACCACCGGCAAGCGCCGCGACGGCCGAGGTCTTCCGATCTCCTGAAGCCAGGGCAGATCCGTGCACAGCACCTTGCCGTAGAAGAACAGCAAGGCCGCCAATGCCTGACGATGCGTGGAGACCGAAACCTTGCGCTCGTTCGCCAGCCAGGACAGAAATGCCTCGACTTCGCTGCTGCCCAAGGTTGCCGGGTGACGCACACCGTGGAAACGGATGAAGGCACGAACCCAGTGGACATAAGCCTGTTCGGTTCGTAAACTGTAATGCAAGTAGCGTATGCGCTCACGCAACTGGTCCAGAACCTTGACCGAACGCAGCGGTGGTAACGGCGCAGTGGCGGTTTTCATGGCTTGTTATGACTGTTTTTTTGTACAGTCTATGCCTCGGGCATCCAAGCAGCAAGCGCGTTACGCCGTGGGTCGATGTTTGATGTTATGGAGCAGCAACGATGTTACGCAGCAGGGCAGTCGCCCTAAAACAAAGTTAGACGGCAAGAAAAGGTTCCACGAACTCTGATGAAAAACTACTTTAACAGCCCTTTCAAAGGGGAACTTCTTTCTGAGCAAGTGAAAAATCCAAATATCAGAGTAGGCCGGTATAGCTATTACTCTGGCTACTATCACGGGCACTCATTTGATGAATGCGCGCGATACTTGCTTCCAGATCGTGATGACGTTGATAAATTGATCATTGGCAGCTTTTGTTCTATAGGAAGCGGGGCTTCCTTCATCATGGCTGGCAATCAGGGGCATCGGCATGACTGGGCATCATCCTTCCCCTTCTTCTATATGCAAGAGGAGCCTGCTTTCTCAAGAGCACTCGACGCCTTCCAAAGAGCAGGTGATACCGTCATTGGCAATGATGTCTGGATAGGCTCGGAGGCAATGATTATGCCTGGCATCAAAATTGGAGACGGTGCCGTGATAGGTAGTCGCTCGTTGGTGACAAAAGATGTAGAGCCTTATGCCATCATCGGGGGAAATCCCGCAAAGCAAATTAAGAAGCGCTTCTCCGATGAGGAAATCTCATTGCTCATGGAGATGGAGTGGTGGAACTGGCCACTAGATAAAATTAAGACAGCAATGCCTCTGCTGTGCTCGTCAAATATTTTTGGTCTGCATAAGTATTGGCGCGAGTTTGCCGTCTAACAATTCATTCAAGCCGACGCCGCTTCGCGGCACGGCTTAATTCTGGCGTTAAACATCATGAGGGAAGCGGTGATCGCCGAAGTATCGACTCAACTATCAGAGGTAGTTGGCGTCATCGAGCGCCATCTCGAACCGACGTTGCTGGCCGTACATTTGTACGGCTCCGCAGTGGATGGCGGCCTGAAGCCACACAGTGATATTGATTTGCTGGTTACGGTGACCGTAAGGCTTGATGAAACAACGCGGCGAGCTTTGATCAACGACCTTTTGGAAACTTCGGCTTCCCCTGGAGAGAGCGAGATTCTCCGCGCTGTAGAAGTCACCATTGTTGTGCACGACGACATCATTCCGTGGCGTTATCCAGCTAAGCGCGAACTGCAATTTGGAGAATGGCAGCGCAATGACATTCTTGCAGGTATCTTCGAGCCAGCCACGATCGACATTGATCTGGCTATCTTGCTGACAAAAGCAAGAGAACATAGCGTTGCCTTGGTAGGTCCAGCGGCGGAGGAACTCTTTGATCCGGTTCCTGAACAGGATCTATTTGAGGCGCTAAATGAAACCTTAACGCTATGGAACTCGCCGCCCGACTGGGCTGGCGATGAGCGAAATGTAGTGCTTACGTTGTCCCGCATTTGGTACAGCGCAGTAACCGGCAAAATCGCGCCGAAGGATGTCGCTGCCGACTGGGCAATGGAGCGCCTGCCGGCCCAGTATCAGCCCGTCATACTTGAAGCTAGACAGGCTTATCTTGGACAAGAAGAAGATCGCTTGGCCTCCCGCGCAGATCAGTTGGAAGAATTTGTTCACTACGTGAAAGGCGAGATCACCAAGGTAGTCGGCAAATAATGTCTAACAATTCGTTCAAGCCGACGCCGCTTCGCGGCGCGGCTTAACTCAAGCGTTAGATGCACTAAGCACATAATTGCTCACAGCCAAACTATCAGGTCAAGTCTGCTTTTATTATTTTTAAGCGTGCATAATAAGCCCTACACAAATTGGGAGATATATCATGAAAGGCTGGCTTTTTCTTGTTATCGCAATAGTTGGCGAAGTAATCGCAACATCCGCATTAAAATCTAGCGAGGGCTTTACTAAGCTTGCCCCTTCCGCCGTTGTCATAATCGGTTATGGCATCGCATTTTATTTTCTTTCTCTGGTTCTGAAATCCATCCCTGTCGGTGTTGCTTATGCAGTCTGGTCGGGACTCGGCGTCGTCATAATTACAGCCATTGCCTGGTTGCTTCATGGGCAAAAGCTTGATGCGTGGGGCTTTGTAGGTATGGGGCTCATAATTGCTGCCTTTTTGCTCGCCCGATCCCCATCGTGGAAGTCGCTGCGGAGGCCGACGCCATGGTGACGGTGTTCGGCATTCTGAATCTCACCGAGGACTCCTTCTTCGATGAGAGCCGGCGGCTAGACCCCGCCGGCGCTGTCACCGCGGCGATCGAAATGCTGCGAGTCGGATCAGACGTCGTGGATGTCGGACCGGCCGCCAGCCATCCGGACGCGAGGCCTGTATCGCCGGCCGATGAGATCAGACGTATTGCGCCGCTCTTAGACGCCCTGTCCGATCAGATGCACCGTGTTTCAATCGACAGCTTCCAACCGGAAACCCAGCGCTATGCGCTCAAGCGCGGCGTGGGCTACCTGAACGATATCCAAGGATTTCCTGACCCTGCGCTCTATCCCGATATTGCTGAGGCGGACTGCAGGCTGGTGGTTATGCACTCAGCGCAGCGGGATGGCATCGCCACCCGCACCGGTCACCTTCGACCCGAAGACGCGCTCGACGAGATTGTGCGGTTCTTCGAGGCGCGGGTTTCCGCCTTGCGACGGAGCGGGGTCGCTGCCGACCGGCTCATCCTCGATCCGGGGATGGGATTTTTCTTGAGCCCCGCACCGGAAACATCGCTGCACGTGCTGTCGAACCTTCAAAAGCTGAAGTCGGCGTTGGGGCTTCCGCTATTGGTCTCGGTGTCGCGGAAATCCTTCTTGGGCGCCACCGTTGGCCTTCCTGTAAAGGATCTGGGTCCAGCGAGCCTTGCGGCGGAACTTCACGCGATCGGCAATGGCGCTGACTACGTCCGCACCCACGCGCCTGGAGATCTGCGAAGCGCAATCACCTTCTCGGAAACCCTCGCGAAATTTCGCAGTCGCGACGCCAGAGACCGAGGGTTAGATCATGCCTAGCATTCACCTTCCGGCCGCCCGCTAGCGGACCCTGGTCAGGTTCCGCGAAGGTGGGCGCAGACATGCTGGGCTCGTCAGGATCAAACTGCACTATGAGGCGGCGGTTCATACCGCGCCAGGGGAGCGAATGGACAGCGAGGAGCCTCCGAACGTTCGGGTCGCCTGCTCGGGTGATATCGACGAGGTTGTGCGGCTGATGCACGACGCTGCGGCGTGGATGTCCGCCAAGGGAACGCCCGCCTGGGACGTCGCGCGGATCGACCGGACATTCGCGGAGACCTTCGTCCTGAGATCCGAGCTCCTAGTCGCGAGTTGCAGCGACGGCATCGTCGGCTGTTGCACCTTGTCGGCCGAGGATCCCGAGTTCTGGCCCGACGCCCTCAAGGGGGAGGCCGCATATCTGCACAAGCTCGCGGTGCGACGGACACATGCGGGCCGGGGTGTCAGCTCCGCGCTGATCGAGGCTTGCCGCCATGCCGCGCGAACGCAGGGGTGCGCCAAGCTGCGGCTCGACTGCCACCCGAACCTGCGTGGCCTATACGAGCGGCTCGGATTCACCCACGTCGACACTTTCAATCCCGGCTGGGATCCAACCTTCATCGCAGAACGCCTAGAACTCGAAATCTAACGTCCGTTCGGGCATCGAGGTCCATGTCGGGGTGGGACGGGCCCGTGGCTTCAAGATCACTTGCAGTCCGACCGCGATGTCTTGGTTGCGCGAGAGGTTGTCGATATCCTCCACTTCCATCATCAACCCTGGATAATGCCGCCGCCGTCATCGCCGCCGACGCCCGTGCCGGGCTTTTCGGGCTTTTCGGGCCTGTCAGGCTTGCTCGGCCTTCAGCCTGCCTGGGCGAGATCTCCGGCGGACGGATTAACGGCGGAGCTTCGCCGCCTTTCGTGCGTGTGAAGGCCGAAGATAGTTCTCTCAAAAACATCCGTTTATGAGAGATACCAAATGTCATTTTCAGAAGACGACTGCACCAGTTGATTGGGCGTAATGGCTGTTGTGCAGCCAGCTCCTGACAGTTCAATAGGCACTGTTGCAAAGTTAGCGATGAGGCAGCCTTTTGTCTTATTCAAAGGCCTTACATTTCAAAAACTCTGCTTACCAGGCGCATTTCGCCCAGGGGATCACCATAATAAAATGCTGAGGCCTGGCCTTTGCGTAGTGCACGCATCACCTCAATACCTTTGATGGTGGCGTAAGCCGTCTTCATGGATTTAAATCCCAGCGTGGCGCCGATTATCCGTTTCAGTTTGCCATGATCGCATTCAATCACGTTGTTCCGGTACTTAATCTGTCGGTGTTCAACGTCAGACGGGCACCGGCCTTCGCGTTTGAGCAGAGCAAGCGCGCGACCATAGGCGGGCGCTTTATCCGTGTTGATGAATCGCGGGATCTGCCACTTCTTCACGTTGTTGAGGATTTTACCCAGAAACCGGTATGCAGCTTTGCTGTTACGACGGGAGGAGAGATAAAAATCGACAGTGCGGCCCCGGCTGTCGACGGCCCGGTACAGATACGCCCAGCGGCCATTGACCTTCACGTAGGTTTCATCCATGTGCCACGGGCAAAGATCGGAAGGGTTACGCCAGTACCAGCGCAGCCGTTTTTCCATTTCAGGCGCATAACGCTGAACCCAGCGGTAAATCGTGGAGTGATCGACATTCACTCCGCGTTCAGCCAGCATCTCCTGCAGCTCACGGTAACTGATGCCGTATTTGCAGTACCAGCGTACGGCCCACAGAATGATGTCACGCTGAAAATGCCGGCCTTTGAATGGGTTCATGTGCAGCTCCATCAGCAAAAGGGGATGATAAGTTTATCACCACCGACTATTTGCAACAGTGCC
>NZ_JBFOCR010000003.1:0-3065 GCF_040907935.1 Aeromonas sp. s2
GAACACTTCTTGGGTGTTGTATGGTTAAGCCTCACGGGTAATTAGTATGGGTTAGCTCAACACGTCGCCGCGCTTACACACCCCACCTATCAACGTTGTGGTCTCCAACGGCCCTTTAGGACCCTCAAGGGGTCAGGGATGACTCATCTCAGGGCTCGCTTCCCGCTTAGATGCTTTCAGCGGTTATCGATTCCGAACTTAGCTACCGGGCAGTGCCACTGGCGTGACAACCCGAACACCAGAGGTTCGTTCACTCCGGTCCTCTCGTACTAGGAGCAACTCCCTTCAATCATCCAACGCCCACGGCAGATAGGGACCGAACTGTCTCACGACGTTCTGAACCCAGCTCGCGTACCACTTTAAATGGCGAACAGCCATACCCTTGGGACCGACTTCAGCCCCAGGATGTGATGAGCCGACATCGAGGTGCCAAACACCGCCGTCGATATGAACTCTTGGGCGGTATCAGCCTGTTATCCCCGGAGTACCTTTTATCCGTTGAGCGATGGCCCTTCCATTCAGAACCACCGGATCACTATGACCTACTTTCGTACCTGCTCGACCTGTCCGTCTCGCAGTTAAGCTGGCTTATGCCATTGCACTAACCTCCTGATGTCCGACCAGGATTAGCCAACCTTCGTGCTCCTCCGTTACTCTTTGGGAGGAGACCGCCCCAGTCAAACTACCCACCAGGCACTGTCCGCGAGCCCGATTCAGGGCCCTGCGTTAGAACATCAAACATACAAGGGTGGTATTTCAAGGACGGCTCCAGCGCAACTGGCGTCACGCCTTCAAAGCCTCCCACCTATCCTACACATGTAGGTTCAATGTTCAGTGCCAAGCTGTAGTAAAGGTTCACGGGGTCTTTCCGTCTAGCCGCGGGTACACCGCATCTTCACGGCGAATTCGATTTCACTGAGTCTCGGGTGGAGACAGCATGGCCATGGTTACACCATTCGTGCAGGTCGGAACTTACCCGACAAGGAATTTCGCTACCTTAGGACCGTTATAGTTACGGCCGCCGTTTACCGGGGCTTCGATCAAGAGCTTCGCTTGCGCTAACCCCATCAATTAACCTTCCGGCACCGGGCAGGTGTCACACCCTATACGTCCACTTTCGTGTTTGCAGAGTGCTGTGTTTTTGATAAACAGTCCCAGCCATCTGGTCACTGCGACTCCCGTCAGCTCCATCCGCAAGGGACTTCACCAACAAGAGCGTACCTTCTCCCGAAGTTACGGTACTATTTTGCCTAGTTCCTTCACCCGAGTTCTCTCAAGCGCCTTGGTATTCTCTACCCGACCACCTGTGTCGGTTTGGGGTACGATGACTTGTAATCTGAAGCTTAGAGGCTTTTCCTGGAAGCAGGGCATCAATGGCTTCCACACCGTAGTGTGTTCGTCTCGTGTCTCAGTGTTGTGTCTCCGGATTTGCCTAGAAACACCACCTACGCACTTTCACCAGGACAACCGTCGCCTGGCCCACCTAGCCTTCTCCGTCCCCCCATCGCAATTACAAGTCGTGCAGGAATATTAACCTGCTTCCCATCGATTACGCCTTTCGGCCTCACCTTAGGGGTCGACTCACCCTGCCCCGATTAACGTTGGACAGGAACCCTTGGTCTTCCGGCGAGGAGGCTTTTCACCCCCTTTATCGTTACTTACGTCAGCATTCGCACTTCTGATATCTCCAGCATGCCTCTCGACACACCTTCGCAGACTTACAGAACGCTCCCCTACCACTCACGCTTAGCGTGAATCCGCGGCTTCGGTGCCTGGTTTGAGCCCCGTTACATCTTCCGCGCAGGCCGACTCGACTAGTGAGCTATTACGCTTTCTTTAAATGATGGCTGCTTCTAAGCCAACATCCTAGCTGTCTGAGCCTTCCCACATCGTTTCCCACTTAACCAGAACTTTGGGACCTTAGCCGGCGGTCTGGGTTGTTTCCCTCTTCACGACGGACGTTAGCACCCGCCGTGTGTCTCCCGGATATTACTTACTGGTATTCGGAGTTTGCATGGGGTTGGTAAGTCGGGATGACCCCCTAGCCCAAACAGTGCTCTACCCCCAGTAGTATTCGTCCGAGGCGCTACCTAAATAGCTTTCGGGGAGAACCAGCTATCTCCGAGTTTGATTGGCCTTTCACCCCCAGCCACAGGTCATCCCCTAACTTTGCAACGTTAGTGGGTTCGGTCCTCCAGTTGATGTTACTCAACCTTCAACCTGCCCATGGCTAGATCACCCGGTTTCGGGTCTACACCTTGCAACTAGACGCCCAGTTAAGACTCGGTTTCCCTACGGCTCCCCTATACGGTTAACCTCGCTACAAAATGTAAGTCGCTGACCCATTATACAAAAGGTACGCAGTCACCCCGAAGGGCTCCCACTGCTTGTACGTACACGGTTTCAGGTTCTATTTCACTCCCCTCACAGGGGTTCTTTTCGCCTTTCCCTCACGGTACTGGTTCACTATCGGTCAGTCAGGAGTATTTAGCCTTGGAGGATGGTCCCCCCATATTCAGACAGGATGTCACGTGTCCCGCCCTACTCGATTTCACATCAAGGTTGTTTTCGTGTACGGGGCTATCACCCTGTATCGCCGGCCTTTCCAGGACCGTTCCACTAACTTCCAAGATGCTTAAGGGCTAATCCCCGTTCGCTCGCCGCTACTGAGGGAATCTCGGTTGATTTCTTTTCCTCGGGGTACTTAGATGTTTCAGTTCTCCCGGTTCGCCTCTGTTACCTATGTATTCAGTAACAGATACCCGAGTTATCTCGGGTGGGTTTCCCCATTCGGAAATCCGTGAGTCGTAATGTCTCTTACCGACTGCTCACGGCTTATCGCAGGTTAGTACGTCCTTCATCGCCTCTGACTGCCAAGGCATCCACCATGTACGCTTAGTCACTTAACCATACAACCCCAAGAAGTGTCGGTGAAACCGGCACAGCTTGTTGTCGTACAACAAGGACCAAATAAAATTTGGTTTTCGCCAAGAAGTTTCCAAAGCACTTGTAACAAATGTTTGAGAACTACTTTTTAAATCAGCTTTCCAGATTGTTAAAGAGCA
>NZ_JBFOCR010000030.1:0-75600 GCF_040907935.1 Aeromonas sp. s2
AAGCTAACCGAATGCGGAGCGGTAGTTCAGTCGGTTAGAATACCGGCCTGTCACGCCGGGGGTCGCGGGTTCGAGTCCCGTCCGCTCCGCCACTAAATTGAAAGGCCTTCCCTGACGGGAAGGCCTTTTTGCTATCTGGCTTTTGCAAACGGGATGAGGAAACAAGAGACAACCGCCAGGGCTGCGACTTGCCACTGGCAACTCGGTCCCTGTCTGTTGTCCCTTGTGCTTGAGCCGGACTCTGTCCGTTCCGCCACTACTTAAGAAGCCCAGTCGACAGACTGGGCTTCTTTTCGTTTGCTTCCCGCTGTATTACCTCTTCTCCCTCTTTTATATCCCGCTGATTTATCACGTTATGGGGGTTGTGCCTCAAGGCTTTCCATCATGGATGGGGTTCGGCATACAATGCGCCTTTGGTGTCAGATGAGAGTCTCCTATGTTTTGTCCCCGTTGTGGTTCCGGAACGCTGCAACAGCGCAGCGAGAAAGAGTTTGCCTGTGGCTGTGGTTTTCACTATTTCCAGAATGTGGCGTCGGCCATGATGGTGGCACTGTGTTGGCAGGACGAGCTGCTGGTCGCGGTACGGGCTCGGGATCCAGGCCGGGGCTTGCTGGATCTGCCGGGCGGCTTCGTCGATCCCGGCGAATCGCTGGAGGAAGCCTTGGTGAGGGAGCTCAAGGAGGAGCTGGGGCTGGATCTGGCGGGAGAGACGCCGCGCTACCTGGGCTCCTATGCCAACGTCTATCCCTATGACGATGTGGTTTATCATACCTGCGATACCGTGTTCTTGCTGGAGTTGGCGCACAAGCCTTTGGTGGTGGCGGCCGATGATGTGGCAGCCTGCGAGTGGCGCAAGCTGGCCGGCCTTGCCCCTGCCGAGTTTGCCTTTCGCTCTACCGGCGCCGCCATCAGTCAATTGCAGCGGCTGCGGGGCTAACCAGCAGCAGTGATGACTGGGCGGAGCAGCTAGCCCGGCAGGTGGAGGGTGACGATCAGGCCGCCCTCTTCGCCGTTTCTGGCCTCGACCTGCCCGCCCTGTGCCTGGATGGCCTTGCGGGTGATGGCAAGGCCCAGCCCATAGCCCTTGCCTGCGGCGGGGGAGCCGATCCGCACGAAGGGATCGAAGATGCTGGAGAGCTTGCTCTCATCCACCCCCATCCCCTGATCCGCCACCTCGATGACGAACTCGCTGCCCTGGTGCATCAGGGTCAGGTGGATGCACTGGCCCGCCTGCGAGAAGCGCAGGGCATTGCGCAGCACATTGTCGAGAGCCCGGCGGATCAACTCAGCCTGTCCGCAGACCGTGTACTCCCGGGTCTCATCTACCCAGGTTTTGATCTCGACGCCCATGTGCTGCGCCTCGTAGCGGGCATCGCTCACCACGGCGTCGACCAGCCCCTGCAGATCGTAATACTCCTCGCCGTCCCGCTCGCCATGGCCGGCACGGGTGAGGGTCAGCAGTTCGCCGATCATCTTGTCCATGCGCTGGGTCTCGAGCTGGATCCGCTCGAGGGAACCCTCGATCCTGGCCGGATCCTGCTGGGCAAGACCGATGGCCAGTTGCAACCTGGCAAGGGGGGAGCGAAGCTCATGGGAGACGTCGTGCAGCAGCTGATCGCGGCTCTCCACCAGCAGTTGCAGCCGTTCGGCCATGGCATCGAAGTCGCGGGCCGCATCGCTGATCTCGTCGTGGCGCCGCCGCATGGCGGGGTAGAGGCGCACTGCCAGATCTCCCTGGGCGAGGCGTGCGAACCCCTGTCGGAAGCGGTTCATGGGACGGGTCAGGTGCCAGGCGAGCAGGGCACTGAAGAAGAGGCCGCCAAGCCCGCCGATCCACCACATGGGGGGCGGCATGTTGAGCCAGTTGCGATGGGGCTGGGGCGGGGCCAGCAACTGCTGCAGGCCGGCGCCGTCATAGTCAAGCCGATAGCGCTGGCCATCGGCCCCCAGCAGGATGCGGCCGCCCAGCGTCGTGGCTGGCTCTGTTGTGATCGGTTCAAGCTGCAGCAGCCTTCGCTCCTGAGCCGGCCAGCTGGCCTGCAGGGCTGCGACTGCAGCCGGTCCCTGTCGCTGCAGCAGGCTGGCGGCCGCCTCCAGCTGGCGTTCGGCCAGCTGGTTGGCCATGCGCTGCTCCGGCGGCCCTTCGTGGCGATAGAGGCTGAACGCCACCCACAGCAGCTGGCTCATCATGATGATGGTGAACCAGAAGCCGAACAGGATCTTCCAGAACAGGCGCCCCTTGAGGATCATGCCAGCCGGTATCCTATGCTGCGCACCGTCTCGATGCCGATGGCGTCCCCCGCCAGGGCCTGCAGCTTCTGGCGGATATTGCAGATGTGCACGTCGACGCTGCGATCATAGGGCTCGCGTGGGCGGCCGAGCCCGTGCAGGGAGAGCTCATCCTTGCTGACCACCCGCTCCGGCGATCGCAGCAGCAGCTCCAGCAGGTTGAACTCGGTGGCGGTCAGCTCCAGCGGCTGCGTTTGCCAGTGGCACTGACGGGTGGCGGGGGAGAGCACCAGCTCGCCAAGGCGCAGGCCCTGCTCTTTGCCCGGATGGGCGGGGGCTGGCTCGACCCGGCGCAGCACGGCCCTCAGCCTGGCCACCAGCTCCCTCGGGTAGCAGGGTTTGGGCACATAGTCATCGGCCCCCATCTCGAGCCCGATCACCCGATCGATATTGTCCCCCTTGGCGGTGAGCATGATGACGGGGATCCGGCTGTCGCGACGGATCTGGCGCAGCACCTCGCTGCCGTTCAGGTCAGGCAGCATGATGTCGAGCACCACGGCGGCATAGTTGCCGGAGAGGGCGTGCTGCACGCCGCTCTTGCCGGTCAGCACATGGGTGGTGGCAAAGCCTTCGCCGCCCAGGTATTCGCTCAGCATGGTGCCAAGCTCCAGATCATCGTCCACCAGCAGGATCTTCATCGCTCTTCTCCGTCTCGGGTTGGCGCCATTTTCCCGTGTCCGTCTCCGCCTGGCAGCTGCTTTTACGCAATCCTTACACTGCCCTGCAAGAGGCTTAACCGGACATTGGAGTAGATTGCCCGGGTCTGTTTCATCCTCTGTTTTAGCCAAGGATATCCGCGATGACCCCTGTCCGTCTTCTCGTTGTTCGCCTGCTGCTGCCCGCCCTGCTGCTGTTCGGCGCCGGCTGGCTGTGGCTGCCTTCCACGGCGGCGCCGGCAGCCGCCTATATCACGGCTTCGGTCGAGCGGCGGGATCTGGAGCAGAGCGTGCTGGCCGACGGCACCCTGCAGGCCCAGAAGCTGGTGAGTGTGGGGGCCCAGGTATCGGGGCAGATCAAGGCGCTGCATGTGGCACTGGGGGACGAGGTGAAGCAGGGCGATCTGCTGGTCGAGATCGACGATCTCACCCAGCAGAACGCCCTCAAAGATGCCGAAGCCGCCCTCGACAACGTGCAGGCCCAGCTGGCCTCGCGCCGGGCAACTCTGCGCAACAACCAGCTGGTCTTCGAGCGTCAGCGCAAGGTGCTGGCTCGGGGATTGGGCAGTCAGGCCGACTACGACAGCGCGGAGGCGACCCTGACGGCCACCCGTGCCGACATCCGGGCGTTGACGGCGCAGGCGGTGCAGGCCCGCATCGCGGTCGATACCGCCAAAGTGAATCTGGGCTACACCCGCATCGTCTCCCCCATGGCGGGCACCATAGTGGCGATCCCGGTGGAGCAGGGGCAGACGGTCAACGCGGTGCAGAGTACCCCGACCATGGTCAAGGTGGCGCGGCTCGACACCATGACGGTGGAGGCGCAGATCTCGGAGGCGGACGTGATCAGGGTGAAGACAGGACTGCCCAGCTATTTCACCGTGCTGGGAGCGCCCGAGCGGCGCTACCAGGCCAGCCTGCGCGCCATCGAGCCCGCCCCCGACACCATCAACGACGACACGACCAGCAGCAGTTCGACCAGCACGGCCGTCTACTACAACGGCCTGTTCGAGGTGGAAAATCCGCAGCGGGCCCTGCGCATCGGCATGACGGCCCAGGTGCACATTGTGCTGGCGACCGAACGCAACGCCCTGGTGATCCCGGCCATCGCCCTGAGCGAGGGGCGGGTACAGGTGGTGGATGAGGGCGGTCGCCCGCAATGGCGGCAGGTGAAGGTCGGCCTCAACAACAAGGTGGATGCCCAGATCCTGGACGGGCTGGCGGAGGGGGAGGCCGTGGTGGTGAGCCAGTTGACGGCCCAGCACCAGCAGAGCGGGCGGATGGGTCCGCCCATGGGGATGTGATGATGAGAGAACCACTGCTGCAACTGAGCGGTATCCGCCGCCATTTTGGCGACGGGGAGCGGCGCGTCGAGGTGCTCAAGGGCATCGACCTGACCATAGCGCGGGGCGAGATGGTGGCCATCGTCGGCGCCTCCGGCTCCGGCAAGTCAACCCTGCTCAATATTCTGGGCTGCCTCGATCAGCCGAGCGAGGGTGACTACCGGGTGGCCGGACGGGAGACGAGCCGGCTGGCGGCCGATGCGCTGGCGACCCTGCGCCGCGAGCACTTCGGCTTCATCTTTCAGCGCTACCACCTGCTGGGGGATCTCAGTGCCCGCGACAACGTGGCGCTGCCCGCCCTTTATGCCGGGTTGGCCGGCGATGCGCGCAAGGCGCGGGCCGAGAGCCTGCTGCAGCGGCTCGGGCTCGGCAGCCGGCTCGACTACAAGCCGAGCCAGCTCTCCGGCGGCCAGCAGCAGCGGGTCAGCATTGCCCGCGCCCTCATCAACGGCGGTCAGGTGATCCTGGCGGACGAGCCGACCGGCGCCCTCGACAGCCAGAGCGGGGCCGAGGTGCTCGGCATATTGAATGGGCTGCACCGCGAGGGGCATACGCTGGTGATCGTGACCCACGACATGGCGATCGCCGAGCAGGCCGAGCGGATCATCGAGCTGAAAGATGGCGAGGTGGTGGCCGATCGTCGTCATGAGCCGGCACAGCCGCTTCCCGCGCACATTGGGTCCCGGGTCGGCGAAGGGGCGCGTGGCGGTCTGGCCGGGCGGCTCGGCGCCGCCTTCAAGATGGCGCTGCTGGCCATGCAGGCCCAGCGCATGCGCACCTTCCTCACCATGCTCGGCATCATCATCGGCATCGCCGCCGTGGTGTCTGTGGTGGCGCTCGGGCGCGGATCCCAGCAGCAGGTGCTGGCCAACATCAATGCCATGGGCACCAGCACCCTGGAGATCTTCCCCGGCAGCGGCTTTGGCGATCGGCGGGCCGAGGCGGTCCAGACCCTCAGGGTGGAGGATGCCGAGGCCCTCGCCGGGCTTGGTTATGTGCACAGCGTGACCCCCAGCCTGGCCACCAGCGTCACCCTGCGCCGGGGCAGTCAGGCGGTACTGGGTTCGGTGAACGGGGTGGGGGAGCAGTTCTTCCAGGTGCGCGGCTATCGACTGTTGCAAGGCATGCTGTTCGATGCCACCAGCGTGGCCGACATGGCGCAGGAGGTAGTGATCGACGAGAACAGCCTGGCGCGCCTGTTTGCCGCGGGGGAGTCGCCGCTCGGTCAGGTGATCCTGCTGGGTAGCCTGCCGTGCCGGGTGATCGGGGTGGTGGCCCGCAACCAGAGCGGCTTTGGCAGCGACGAGAACCTCAACGTCTGGATCCCCCACACCACGGCCATGACGCGGATGCTGGGCCAGAGCTACCTGCGCAGCATCAGCGTGCGGGTGCAGGATGAGGTGGCGCTGGCCGCCGCCGAGGATGGCATCAGCCGCCTGCTGCGTGAACGGCACGGCGCTCAGGATTTCTTCGTGCTCAACACCGACAGCATCCGTCAGGCGATCACCAGCACCAATGCCACCCTGACTCTCTTGATCGCCATGATTGCGCTCATCTCCCTGGTGGTGGGCGGCATCGGGGTGATGAACATCATGCTGGTGTCGGTGAGCGAGCGCACCCGCGAGATCGGCGTGCGGATGGCGGTGGGGGCCAGAACCGGCGACATACTACAGCAGTTCTTGATCGAGGCGGTGCTGGTCTGCCTGCTGGGCGGGGCGGCGGGGGTGCTGCTCTCCCTGCTGGTCGGCGTCTTGTTCGAGCACTTCAGCAGCCAGTTTACCCTGAGCTACTCCCTGGACGCCGTGCTGATGGCCTTCTTCTGCTCGAGCCTCATCGGCGTGCTGTTCGGCTTCTTCCCAGCGCGGCGGGCGGCGCGGATGGACCCCATCCACGCCCTGGAGCGGGAGTAGGCACTCTCTTCGGCGCCCGCTGCGCCACCCCATTCGCCGGCGTTGCCGAGGGCTCATCCCGCCTAGGCGGCGCGGCGAATTGGCCGGACGGCATCCCGTGCCAGTCCGGCAGCCTGAACCGTGTCATCGACGTGACACAGCCTGCTCTGCGCGGGTTTTCAACCGGGCCCCTGGCCCGGTTCTTTTTCCCATGCGAAAAAAAGGCGCCACCCGAGGGGGACGCCTGAAAGGTCAAACCTTGCGGTTTGCGGACCAACGGAACCAAGATTTCACACACATCACACTCTCAGCACTTCTCTCGGCAGGCTCAACCCTGCCACTTGCCTCCTTCCACTATCACGTCGTTCGGGTCGGTATCGGCGCTTAAGTGATCGCGCACATACTGGTCGTAGAGCTTCAGCAGGAACTTCTCTTCCCCCAGCTTGGCGAGACGGTCGTTGACCCAGTCACGCAGCTCGATATTGCCCTTCTTCACCGCCGGCGCTATGGGGGCTTCCGAGCCCAGCTTCTCGGGCAGCACCCGATAGCCCGGGTTCTCCTTGGCCCAGCTGAAGAGCACCAGGTTGTCCTGGGCATAGGCGTCGCCACGGCCCTGGGCCAGCGCCTGCAGGGATTCGGTGTTCTTCTCGAACTTGAGTACCTTCCAGTCCGGGTGGTTGCGGGTCAGCCAGATGTCGGCCGTGGTGCCGGTGGTGACGATCAGGGTCTTGCTGGCCAGATCATCCAGTTGCTTGGCCGGGCTCCCTTGTGGCACCAGCACCTGTACCGCCACTCGCAGGTTCGGGTTGGTGAAGTCCACCACCTGCCGCCGCTCCGGGGTCACCGTCATGTTGGCGAGGATGAGATCCACCTTGTCGCTCTGCAGGAAGGGGATGCGGCTGGCGGGCTCCACCGCCACGAACTCGACCTTGTTCTCGTCCCCCAGCAGATCCTTGGCGAAACGGCGACCGAGGTCGGTGTCAAAGCCGACGTAGTTGCCCTTCTCGTCCACGTAGCCAAAGGGGGGCTTGTCGGTGAAGACACCGACGATGAGCTTGTCACGCGCCTTGATCTTGTCGAGGGAACCGTCCGCCGCCTGGGCGGCGCCGCTGGCGAGACCCAGTCCCAACAGGGCACTGAACAGAACCGAGGTGATTTTTTTCATGCTGACTCCTTTCGTTTGATGACATTTGTATAAGAAAACTTGGCGAGGAACTGGTGGGCACGCTGGCTGCGCGGGTTCTCGAAAAATTGATGGGGGGCTGCCTGCTCCAGGATGTGGCCGCCGTCCATGAAGACGATGCGATCCGCCACCGCCTGGGCGAAGGCCAGCTCGTGGGTGACGATGAGCAGGGTCATGCCACTGCCGGCGAGATCGCGGATCACCTCCAGCACCTCCTGCACCATCTCGGGATCCAGCGCAGCGGTCACCTCGTCAAACAGCATCACCTGGGGGTTCATACACAGAGCCCGCACGATGGCGATGCGCTGCTGCTGGCCGCCGGAGAGCTGGCGCGGATAGTCGTGGCGCCGCTCCCACAGGCCGATGCGGGTCAGCAGCTGTTCCGCCTGCAGCAGGGCCTCCTGCCGCTCCCGCTTCTGCACCTGCAGGGGGCCGAGCAGCACGTTCTCCAGCACCGTCAGGTTGGGGAAGAGGTGATAGCTCTGGAACACCATGCCGATGCGCTGGCGCAGTCGCTGCCAGTCAGTGCTGGCATCCAGCCGCTCTCCATCGAAGCGAATGTCGCCCCCCTGAATGGGTTCGAGCCCGTTCAGGGTGCGCAGCAAGGTGCTCTTGCCGCAGCCGCTCGGCCCCAGGATGACGATCACTTCTCCGGCGTTCACCGTGAGGCTGACCTCGTCCAGTACCCGGTGTTGGCCGAATTGTTTGCTGACAGCATTGAGCTCAAGCAGAGGTGTCATACCGCATTACCCCATTGTTGCTCCAGCCGGCGCGAGGCGAGCGAGAGCGGATAGCAGACCAGAAAAAAGAACAGGAACAGCAGACCGTAGATAAGCAGCGAGCCATAGGTGCGCTCGATGATCTGCTGGCCCACCTTGATCACCTCCACCACCCCGATCAGCACCGCCAGCGAGCTGGTCTTGATGATGCGGGTGTAGATGTTGATGGTCGGCGGCGTCAGCCGTTGCAGCGCCTGGGGCAGCAGCACGTGGCGATAGAGCTGCCAGCGGGAGAGCCCGAGCGCCAGGCCGGCCTCCTGCTGGCCGCGGGCGAGGGAGTTGAGGCCACCGCGCACCACTTCGCCCACCTCGCTGGCGCCCCAGAGGGCGAGCACCAGCACGGCGCACCAGAAGGCCGGAATATCGAGGCCAAAGAAGATCGGCAGCCCGAAGAAGAAGAGGTAGAGCCAGACCAGCACGGGCACCACCCGAAACAGCTCCAGATAGACTCGCAACACTACCCGCGTCAGCCTTCCCCCCTGCTGGGCCAGCACGCCGTAACCGACCCCGCCCAGGGTGGCGAACAGGATGGCGAGCAGCGAGATGGCGAGGGTCTGACCCGCGCCCACCGCCAGCAGCGGCAGCGCCTGTGTCAGCTGCTCAGTGACCGGACTGGCCATATTGATCCCTCCTTTCCTGTGCCTTGGTGACGAGTGACGGTGGCAGCAGGAAGGTAAGTGCCCACATCGGGATCCTCGCCTGCATCAGCGATTCAGTGACCGAACTGACCATATTGATCCCTCCTTTCCTGCGCTTCGGTGACGAGTGATAGCGGTAGCAGAACGATCGATACCTGCATCAGTTGCTCAATGACCGAACTGACCATGTTGCAGCCTCCTTTCAACGATGCGCAGAGCGAGGGAGAGCGGCAGAAAGATCAGCACGCACATCAAGGTCAGCACCGCCAGCATCTCGTAGGTCTTGTAGTAGAGGGCGATGTAGTTCCTGGTGGTGTAGAGCAGCTCGGGCACCGCCACCGCCGAGGCCACCGTGGTCTCTTTCAAGAGGAAGATGAAGTTGGCAAACAGCGCCGGCAGGCTGGCGAGCCAGGCCTGGGGCAGCTGCACGTGGCGCAGCAGCTGCCAGCGGGAGAGGCCGATGGCTCGCCCCGCCTCCAGCTGGCTGGGGGGGGTTGCCTGAACGCCTGCCCGCAACGCCTCGGTCAGGTAGCCGCCGCCGAGGAAGGTCATGGCGATCACCGCCGTGGCAAAGCCCGACAGCGACAGGCCGAGCGCCGGCAGCCCGAAGTAGAGAAAGAACAGCTGGATCAGCAGCGGCGTATTGCGGGCCAGCTCCACATAGGCGCGGATCACCCCGTTCAGCCAGGGCTTGTGCAGGCTTTGCAGCGTCACATTGAGCAGCGCCACGGCGAGCGAGGTGAGGATCACGATGGCGCCGAGCTGCAGGGTGACCCAGACCGATTGGCCGAACGCCGGCAGGGTGGTGAGAACAAAAGACCAGTCGAAGCTCATGCCGGGATCCTCCCGTCGCGGCGCAGCCGCTGGGGCACGACTGTGATGGCGTCCGGGTACTTGATGCCGGCACCGGTGTTGAGCACCACCACCCGCTCGCCCCCCTGGATCCAGCCCGCTTCCCGCAGCTGGCGGGCGGCGGCGAAGGCGGCCGCCCCTTCCGGGCAGACGAAGCAGCCCTCCTGGGAGGCGAGCTGACGCAGCTCGCGCTGGATGGCGCCATCTTCCACCGCGACGGCGCAGCCCTCGGTGCGATAGAGGGCGTCCAGCACCAGAAAATCCCCCAGCGCCTTGGGCACGTTGATGCCGAACGCCAGGGTCTGGGAGTCGGGCCAGAAGCGCGATTCGCGCTCCCCCTGCTGCCAGGCCTGGACGATGGGGGCGCAGCCGCTCGCCTGCACCGCCACCAGGCGCGGCAGCGGTCCCTGCACCCAGCCCAGCTCCTGCAACTCCCGCAGCGCCTTGTAGATGCCGATGAGGCCGACTCCGCCACCGGTGGGGTAGAGGATCACGTCCGGCAGGGTCCAGCCGAGCTGCTCGGCGATTTCAAACCCCATGGTCTTCTTGCCCTCGATGCGATAGGGCTCCTTGAGGGTGGAGGCATCGAACAGCCCCTGCTCGGCCACCGCCTCGGCCACTTGGCGACCGGCGTCGCTGATGAGGCCGTCCACCAGATAGAGGCGGGCACCGGCCAGGGCGCTCTCCAGTCTTGTGATGGCGGGGGCCGCCTGCGGCTGGACTATGGTGCTGCGCAAGCCGGCGCGGGCGCCGTAGAGTGCCCAGGCCGCACCGGCGTTGCCGTTGGTGGGCATGGCGAAGTGGGTGACGCCAAGTTCGCGGGCGCGGGAGACGCCGACCGCGGCGCCGCGGGCCTTGAAGGAGCCGGTGGGGGTGAGGCTCTCATCCTTCATCCAGAGATCCGGAATGCCGACCTGCTTGCCGAGACGCGGCAGCGGCAACAGCGGGGTGAAGCCTTCCCCCAGGGTGACCACCTGGGCAGGGTCGCGTACCGGCAGCAGCTCGTGGTAACGCCACAGGCTGGCGGGGCGCCCCAGCAGGGCGGCCGGATGCCAGGCCTGCTTCAGGGCCTCGAGGTCGTAGCTGGCCAGCAAGGGGGCGCCGACCGGGCTCAGCTGCTGGGGCTGATCGGCATCCACAATCTCGCCGGTCTTGCTGCAACGCAGATGTGATAGGTAGCTGTACGGCATGCTTTATCCTGAATGAGTCGAGATGGTCAGTCGCTTATTCCATCCTGTGACCCAAGTGCCGGATAACAAACAAAATAAACTGGCAAACCTAAGCAAAAAAATTCATATGACTCCGATTTCTCCGGGTTGTGGCGGTTTCCCGCTCATGTCGCCTGGTCACCCGCTGGGGGGTTGGGCCGTCCGGCACTCTTTGCTAACCTGCCCGCTTCACTGAAACCGCAGGGAGCCGCATCGATGCGAGCCATTGTCAGCCTGCTGGCCCTGTCACTGCTCTGTGCGTGCAGCGGCCAGCCAACCCAAGAGGATGCCATGTCAGGGAAAACGCGCCTTCACTACCCCGTCACCCGCCAGGGTGAGCAGGTGGATCACTACTTCGGTCAGGCCGTGGCCGACCCCTATCGCTGGCTGGAGGATGATCGCAGCCCCGAGACCGAGGCCTGGGTCAAGGCCCAGAACGCCGTGACCCAGGGTTATCTGGCACAGATCCCGTATCGCGCCGCCATCAAGGAGAAGCTGGCCGCCTTCTGGAACTACGCCAAGGAGGGGGCGCCGTTTCGCGAGGGGCGCTACCACTACTTCTTCAAGAACGACGGCCTGCAGAACCAGAACGTGCTGTGGCGCCAGCAGGAGGGCAAGCCGGCGGAGGTGTTCCTCGATCCCAATACCCTCAGCCCCGACGGCACCACGGCGCTGGATCAGCTGAGCTTCTCCCGCGATGGCCGCATCCTGGCCTACTCCTTGTCGCTGGCCGGCAGCGACTGGCGCGAGATCCACCTGATGGACGTGGAGAGCAAGCAGCCGCTGGAGACCCCCCTCAAGGACGTGAAATTCAGCGGCATCAGCTGGCTCGGCAACGAGGGCTTCTTCTACTCGAGCTACGACAAGCCCGATGGCAGCGAGCTGTCGGCCAGGACCGATCAGCACAAGGTCTATTTCCACCGGCTCGGCACGGCGCAGGAGGATGACCGGCTGGTGTTTGGCGCCATCCCGGCCCAGCACCACCGCTACGTGGGGGCGACCGTCACCGAGGATGACCGCTTCCTGCTCATCTCGGCGGCGAACTCCACCTCCGGCAACCGCCTCTATGTGAAGGATCTGAGCCAGGAGAACGCGCCGCTGCTGACAGTGCAGGGAGAGCTGGACGCGGACGTGAGCCTGGTGGACAACAAGGGCAGCACGCTTTATCTGCTGACCAACCGGGACGCCCCCAACCGCCGGCTGGTGACGGTGGATGCCGCCAACCCGGGCCCGAGCCACTGGCGGGATCTCATCCCCGAGCGTCAGCAGGTGCTGACGGTGCACAGCGGCAGCGGCTATCTGTTTGCCGAGTACATGGTGGATGCCACCGCCCGGGTCGAGCAGTTCGACTACGAGGGCAAGCGAGTGCGCGAGGTGACGCTGCCCGGCCTTGGCAGCGTCAGCGGCTTCAACGGCAAGCACGATGATCCCGCCCTCTACTTCGGCTTCGAGAACTATGCCCAGCCGCCCACTCTCTACCGGTTCGAGCCCAAGAGCGGCGCCATCAGCCTCTATCGCGCCTCGGCGGCGCCGTTCAAGCCAGAGGATTACGTCTCCGAGCAGCGCTTCTACCAGAGCAAGGACGGCACCCGGGTGCCGCTCATCATCAGCTACCGCAAGGGGCTGAAACTCGATGGCAGCAACCCGACCATCCTCTACGGCTACGGCGGTTTCGACGTGAGCCTGACCCCGAGCTTCAGCGTGTCGGTGGCCAACTGGCTGGATCTGGGGGGCGTCTATGCGGTGGCCAACCTGCGCGGGGGGGGCGAGTACGGCCAGGCCTGGCACCTGGCGGGCACCAGGATGAACAAGCAGAACGTGTTCGACGACTTCATCGCGGCGGCGGAGTATCTCAAGGCCGAGGGCTACACCCGCACCGATCGGCTGGCGATCCGCGGTGGCTCCAACGGCGGTCTGCTGGTGGGGGCGGTAATGACCCAGCGGCCGGATCTGATGCGGGTTGCCCTGCCGGCGGTGGGGGTGCTCGACATGCTGCGCTACCACACCTTCACCGCCGGGGCGGGCTGGGCCTATGACTACGGCACCAGTGCCGACAGCGAGGCGATGTTCGACTACCTGAAGGGCTACTCGCCGCTGCACAACGTCCGACCCGGGGTCAGCTACCCCTCGACTATGGTGACCACGGCGGATCACGACGATCGGGTGGTGCCGGCCCACTCCTTCAAGTTTGCCGCCACCCTGCAGGCCGACAATGCCGGCCCCCATCCCCAGCTCATCCGCATCGAGACCAATGCCGGGCACGGGGCGGGTACGCCGGTGGCCAAGCTGATTGAGCAGAGTGCGGACATCTATGCCTTCACCCTGTACGAGATGGGCTACCGGGAGCTGCCGCGTCAACCTTGATCCGGGCGAGAGGGGCACCAGCCATCCACTATCATCAGGGCCCTGCGGGGCCCTTTTTATTGCCGCGCGTTTGAACGCCGACCTGCGACCATCCCTGTCTCGCCGGTGGCCCGTTTTGGCAGACGGGCCCCATCTGTTATCCCCCCGGTGGTATAGTCAGTCACAAGATCCGCATTCAAGGAGTCCATCGTGAAGAAGATCATCTACATCCTGCTGGGGTTGGCGCTGGCGGCCGTGGTGGCCATCACCGCCCTGGTGTCCCTCATCGACCCCAATCAGTTCAAGCCTCAGCTGGTGGAGCAGGTGCGCAAGAGCACCGGCCGCGAGCTGGTGATGGAGGGGGCGATCGGCTGGCGCTTCTGGCCAAGCCTCGGCCTCTCTCTCGAGAAGGTGGCGCTGCGCAACCCCGCAGGCTTTGCCGAGCCCGACCTGGTGCGCTTCGAGCGCGGGGAGGCCTCGGTGGGCCTGCTGCCGCTGCTCTCCCACCGGCTTGAGATAGGCAAGGTAACCCTGAGTGGTGCCCACCTGTTTATCCAGACCAAGGCTGACGGCAGCTCCAACCTGAGCGATCTCATCAAGACGGCCAAACAGGGGGCGGATGCCTCGCCGACGGGCGAGAGTCAGCCGGCTGCCCCGGCCGCCAGTGACAAGCAGCCCTGGCAGATCAGCCTGCAAGGGGTGGAGCTGCAACAGGCCAGCGCCCTGCTGCAGGATGATCGCAACGGCACAGTATCTCGCCTCGAACAGCTGGACCTGAACCTGGGCCAGCTGGTGGTGGATCAGTGGGTGCCGGTGACCCTGGCCGCCAAGGGGGCCCAGGGGGAGCTGGCATTTGATCTCAAGGGGCAGGCCCAGCTCAAGCTGGCTCAGGATGAGAGCCGCAGCGAACTCAAGGATCTCAGCCTGGAGGGGAGCCTGAAGGATCCTGTGCAGCGGCTCGACGCCTTCTCCCTCAAGGCCGACCGGCTGGCGCTGGGGGAGTGGAGCAGCCTCACGCTCAACTTGCAGGGTGCCCAGGGAGCGGCGGACAAGCCGACCCTGGCCGGCACCCTGGAGGGAACTCTCAAGGCGCGGCTTGATGATAACCGGCAACTGCTGGAGGTGTCGGATGCCGTGCTGGCCGCCAAACTCACTGGTGATGCCCTGCCACGCCCGCAACTGCAGGTGAAGCTGGCGGGCTTTGCCCGCGCCGAGCTCGACAAGCAGAGCGTGACCCTGACCAACCTGGTGATGGGGGTGGATGACGCCCTGCTGAGCGGCAACGGCAGCGTGCAGCTGGGCGCCGTGCCCAGGGGGGAATTCGACCTCAAGGGGGAGAAGCTGGATCTTGACGGCTGGCTCGGTCAGCCGGCCAAGACCGCACCCGCCGCGGCCAGTTCGGGCGCTGCAGCCCCGGCCGGGACGACGGCGCAGGCCGCCGCACCCGCCGCCAAGGCGCTCTCCACGGCCGAACCGGATCTGACCGCCCTCAAGTCGGTGGATCTGGCCGGCCGGTTGCAGCTGGGCAGTGTGCGGTTGAAGGGACTGGATCTGAGCGCCGTCGACCTGCAGCTCGCCCTGACCGGTGGCCAGCTCACCCTCAAGCAGTTCAGCGCCGGCGTGGCCGGTGGCAAGGTGACCGCCAGCGGCGTGCTCGATGCGCGGCAAAAGCCGGCTCGCTATCAGGCCCACAAGCAGGTACAGGGGGTCGATGTGCGGCCGCTGCTGCAGACCCTGGCCCAGACCGATCTGCTGGAGGGCAAGGGGGATCTCGAGGTCGAGGTGCAGGGGGCCGGCCTCTCCGAACTGGCGCTGCGCAGCCGGATGCAGGGCAAGGTGAACCTCAAGCTGAGCGATGGCGCCCTGCACGGCATCAACCTGGCGGAGATGATCCGCGAGGCGCGGGCCACCCTGACCGGCAAGGGGGCGGATCAGATGAAGGAGGCGCGCAAGACTGACTTCAGCGCCCTCACCGCCAGCTTCCGGATTGCTGACGGGGTTGCCCAGAGCGACGACATCCAGCTGTTCGCCCCCGCCCTGCGGGTGAAGGGGCAGGGCCAGACCGCTCTGGTGCCGGAGACCCTCGACTTCCTGTTCCTCACCTCAGTGGTGGAGAGCAGCAAGGGGCAGGGGGGCAAGGATGTGGACGAGCTCAAGGACATCACCATACCTGTGCGTATCGGCGGCCACTGGCAGGCGCCGAGTTACCGGCTCGATGTGAAAGCACTGCTCAGCAACAACAAGCTGCTGGAGGAGAAGGCCCGCAAGGAGGCCGAGCGCGGTCTCAAGAAGCTGCTGGGTGACAAGGCCGACAACGAAGGGGTGAAGGGGGTGGCCGATCAGCTGCTCAAGGGCCTGTTCAAATAGCCTAGCCCTGTTGTTTTATCGCCATGCAGAGCCCGCCCCGTGCGGGCTCTGTGCGTTTTGGCCGGGAGGCGGGGACGCGCCGGTAGTGAAAGAGAGGGGTGTTTGGGCCGGACAAAGATGGTATCACTGTGGTTTTACCAAGGAGCAGATGAATGAGTCGAAGTGAAATCGCAGGAGAGATATCCCATCCGGACTGGCCACTGGTCTGGCAGATCTACGGCAGCAGCTTTCCCCGCTACGAACAGCGCCTGCCGCAGCATCAGCAACGCAAGATGGGAGACTCCCGCTTTCACTGTCAGCTCTTTTATCAGGGCGAGCAGCTGCTCGGCTTTATTTTCTGGTGGGACTGCGGTGAGCAGATCTACATCGAGCATCTGGCCATCAACCCGGCCCTGCGCGGCCAGAACCACGGCTCACGCCTGCTTGCCGCCTTCTGCGAGACGGCGGGATGCCCGGTCATCCTGGAGATAGATCCGCCAGAGGACGAGATTTCCCTTCGCCGGCTGCGCTTCTACCAGTCGCTGGGCTTTTGCCTGAGCGATCATGACCACGTGCACCCGCCCTATCAGCCAGATTGCGAGGGACATGCGCTGCGGGTGCTGAGCTATCCGGCCCCGCTCGACAAGGAGGATTATCTGCGTTTCAACAAGGTGCTGGTGGAGACTGTGATGGATCACGGCCCGGCCTGACACGGCTGCCATCCATCTCGCAGTGCCACCGTGCGCGACATGACCAGGAGGGTCCATGAACAAACGAGTGCTGATCACCGGCGGCGGCAGAGGCATTGGCGCCGCCACCGCCCGCCATCTGGCGGGGCAGGGCTATCATCTGTGCCTCAACTATCGTCATGACAAGGCCAGTGCCGAGGCGCTGGTGGCCGAGATCCTGGCCCACCATCCGGTCAGCTGCATCGCGGTGCAGGCGGATGTCGGGGTGGAGGCCGAGGTGGTGCGTCTGTTCGAGGAGATGGACGCGCGGCTTGGCCCCATCACCCATCTGGTCAACAACGCCGGCAGGTTGCAGCCGCAGATGCGGGTGCTGGAGATGAGCGCCGAGCGCATCAACCATACCCTGACCACCAATGTCACCAGCTGCTTTCTCTGCTGCCGCGAGGCGGTGCGCCGGATGACGGCGGGGGGCGCCATCGTCAATGTCTCCTCGGCCGCCGCCCGGTTGGGGTCGGCGGGGGAGTACGTGGACTATGCCGCCGCCAAGGGGGCCGTCGACGTGCTGACCAGGGGGTTGTCGCTGGAGGTGGCGGCCCAGGGGATCCGGGTCAACGGGGTGCGTCCGGGTTTCATCTACACCGACATGCACGCCGACGGCGGCGAACCTGGTCGGGTTGATCGGGTGAAGGGGCAGATCCCGCTGCAACGGGGCGGTCAGCCGGCCGAAGTGGCCGCCGCCATCGCCTGGCTGCTCTCTGACGAGGCTTCCTACGTCACCGGCACCTTTATCGACGTGGCCGGCGGGCGCTGACCCTGACCCGAGAGTGAATGCAACAAGGGGCGCCTCGGCGCCCCTTTTGTTTACTCCCCCAGCAGCTGTTGCCAGACCGCCAGCACATGGCCTCGTTCGGTTAGCAACTGGTCGTCTCCCACCTTGCGGGAGACCTCCGAGAGGTTGAGGCGATGGCCGAGGTTGCGGATCTCCAGATAGGCGTGCTTGAGCCCCTCCGCCTGCTCCAAGGTGAGCACTCCCGCCAGCACGCACTCGTCGAAGATGCGCACGTTATCGGACCAGCGAGTGAGGGCATCGGGTTCGCCGCAGGCGTGGGCCAGCACCAGATACTGGGCGATAAACTCGATGTCCACCATGCCGCCGGGGGACTGCTTGAGGTCGAACTCGTCGGCGCCCGCTTTCAGCAGGTGGTCCCGCATCTTGTGGCGCATCTCGCGCACCTCGCGGGCCAGGGTCGACAGCTCCCGCTCCTTGGCCAGCACGGCGCGGCGAATGCGGGCAAACTCGGCGATCACCGCCTCATCGCCATAGATGGGACGGGCCCGCACCAGCGCCTGATGCTCCCAGGTCCAGGCCTCGTTTTGTTGATACAGCTCGTAGGCTGACAGCGACGAGACCAGCAGGCCCGAATCGCCGGAGGGGCGCAGCCGCATGTCGATCTCGTAGAGGATGCCGGACGGGGTGCGGGTGCTGAACAGGTGCAGGATCCGCTGGGCCAGGCGCAGGTAGAACTGGCGGCTGTCGATGGGCTTGCGACCATCTGTGTAGCTGTTGGGGTCGCCACCGTGCAGGAACACCAGGTCGAGATCCGAGCCGTAGCCCAGCTCGATGCCACCCAGCTTGCCGTAGGCCACCACCGCAAAGCCGCGCTGGCCGCTCACCGCCACCTCGGGCGGCACCCCGTAGCGTTCGCTCATCTGGGCCCAGGCCTGATTGACCACCTCTTCGGTGATCGCCTCCGCCAGCCAGGTGAGGTGGTCGCTCACCTTCATCAGCGGCAGGGCGCCGGCGATGTCGGCCGCCACGATACGCAGTAGCTGCACCTGCTTGAACTGGCGCAGCGCCTCCATCTGCTGCTCCACGTCCTCTTCGGAGATGCGCAGCAGGAACTGGCGCAGCTGGGGCTTGTACTGATCGAGCGGGGTGGGGTGGTAGAGGTGCTGGGGATCGAGCAGCTCGTCCAGCAAAATCGGGTAGCGGGCCAGCTGCTCGCTCACCAGGTGGCTGGCGTCACACAGTCGCACCAGCTGGCGCAGGGCGCCCGGGTTTTCCGCCAGCAGCTGCAGATAGGCGCTGCGGGTGAAGATGCGGGTCAGCAGTTCGCACACCCGCTCGAACAGACGGGCGGGTTGCTCGCTGGCGACCACCAGCCGCAGCAGCTCCGGCATCAGCCAGTCCAGCGCGATGCGCCCCTGCGGGCCGACCTGACGGCGCTTGTACTCCTCCTTGAAGCGGAGCAGGGCGGCGCAGAGCGAGGCGGGCTCGGCCACCCCTTGGGCGGCCAGCAGTTGCTCCAGCTCGGCGGCGTCGAGCTCGGTGCGCCACAGATCGAGCCAGAGCTGCTCCAGATGGGCGGGTGCTTCCTTTTCTTCCCCCACCACGGCGGCGAACTCCTGATGGACGGCCGCCATCTCCTCATCCAGATGGGCCATGAAGGCACCCCAGTCCGTAAAGCCGAGGGCGGTGACGAGCCGCTGGCGATCCCGCTCCTCGGTGGGCAGGGTCTGGGTCTGCTGATCGCCGATCTCCTGCAAGATGTTCTCGACCCGGCGCAGGAAGCGATAGGCCGTCAGCAGGCGGTCGCAGTGGTCGGCTTCGAGGGCGCCGCACTGGGCGATGGCGGCCAGCGCCTCGGGCAGGTGACGTACCCGCAGCGCAGGTTCACGACCGCCGCGAATAAGCTGCAGCGCCTGGGCGATAAACTCCACCTCGCGAATGCCGCCAGCCCCCAGCTTGATGTTGCCCTCCAGCCCCTTGCGGCGCACCTCGGCGGCGATCATCGCCTTCATCTGGCGCAGGCCGTCGATGACGCCGAAGTCGATATAGCGGCGAAACACGAAGGGGCGCAGCATCTCGGCCAGCTCGACCGCGTGTTCGCTCTGGGGCCCCAGTACCCGCGCCTTGACCATGGCGTAGCGCTCCCAGTTGCGGCCGTGGTGCTGGTAGTAATCCTCCATGGCGGCAAAGGAGATGGCGAGCGGACCCGCGTCGCCAAAGGGGCGTAAGCGCATATCAACCCGAAACACCTGGCCGTCGACCGTGCTCTGGTGCAGGGCGTTGATGATGCGTTGGCCCAGCTTGATGAAGAATTGCTGGTTGGCGAGCTCGCGCCGCCCACCGACCGTGTAGCCGTTCTCGGGGAAGGTGAAGATAAGGTCGATGTCGGAGGAGAAGTTGAGCTCGCCGCCCCCCAGCTTGCCCATGCCGAGAATGAGCAGCGGCTGCGGGTTGCCGTTGCCATCCATCGGGGTGCCCAGCTCGTTGCACTGCTTGGCGTAGAGCCAGTCGCGGGCGGAGCAGATGAGCGCATCCGCCAGCCTGGTGAGGTGGATAAAGCTCTCTTCCACCTCGGCATGACCCAGCAGTTCGCGCCAGGCGATCACCAGCATGCGGCTGCGGCGGAACTGGCGCAGGATGCGCTTGAGCGCCTCCTCGTCGTCCACCTCGGCCAGCAGGGCGGCCAGATCGCGTTGGTAGGCAGGCCAGCGCTCGGCCTGATCCAGATCTCCTGAGGCGAGCAGTTCGGTCAGCAACTCCGGCTGTTTGAAGAGGGAATCGGCGACGAAATCGGAGAGGCCGAGCAGGGTCAGCAGAGTCTGGCGCACCGGCTCGGGTTGCGTGCCGTAGTTGGGGGCCAGTTCAGTCAGCCGTTGCCAGTGGCGCTGGGCCAGCTCCTGCAGCAGGGGGGAGAAGGCGGAGAAAGAGGGAGAGTGCTGGGCCACGGTTGCCGTCCTTGTGATTAACGAAACTGCCGGATAAAAAGCTGGCTGCCAATCTAGCACTGTCGGGCCCCCGCGTCACAGCGCAGGGGCGAGAAGCATGATCCGGCGGGAATTATCGGCAGCCGACCATTCAGGTGCGCTGGTAGATATCGGGGTGGTAGATCTCCATCAGGCTGCCGGGGCTGGCGGGCGGCACGAAGCCGAAACCGGCGTAGAGGCCGTGGGCATCGGAGGTGGCGAGGGAGAGGCGACGCAATCCCTGCAGTTCGGGATGGTCGAGTATGGCTGCCACCAGTGCCTTGCTGTAGCCGCGGCCGCGATACTCGGGCAGCACGAACACATCGGCCAGATAGCCGAAGGTGGCGCGGTCTGTGATGACCCGGGCGAAGGCGACCTGCTGGCCGCCGAGGTAGCCGCCAAAGCAGAGCGAATGGTTGATGGCCCGCTGCAGGGTGGCAAGGGGAATGCCACGGCACCAGTAGGCCTCTTCAGACAAGAAGCGGTGGATCAGCGGCAGGTCGAGCCGCCCCTGGTCGGCGCTGATTTCAAGCGCAAGTTCTGTGGTCTGCATCCTGGCTCCTTGCCGCGATGGAAAAAGAAAGGCCCCTCGTGGGGGCCTTCCAGTCTAACCAGATTGTTGCGTGAAAGTCAGGCCAGCTTGAAGGCCTGAATATGAGTATCCAGGGTCTGGCTGTGGCGCTCCACCAGTTCGGAAGCCTCCTGCAGCTCGCGCAGCACCACGACGGAGCCCTCCACCACCTGCTTGACCTGCTCCAGGTTGCCGCTCATCTCCTCGGCCACCGAGCTCTGCTGCTCGGAGGCGGTGGCGATCTGGCGGTTCATGTCGGCTACCCCCTGTACCCGTTGCACTATGGTGGCGAGCTGGTCGCCGGCCTGGGTCACCTGCTCCACCCCCTTGTCGGCCTGCTGCACGCTCTGGGCCATCAGCTCGGCCGCCTGGCGGGCGTTGCCCTGCAACTGTTCGATCATCTTCTGGATCTCGACGGTGGCGGCCTGAGCCCGGTTGGCCAGCTCCCGCACCTCGGAGGCGACCACCGCAAAACCACGGCCCGCCTCACCGGCGCGGGCGGCTTCGATGGCGGCGTTGAGCGCCAGCAGGTTGGTCTGCTCCGAGATGCCGCGAATGGTGTCGACCACTGAGCCTATCTGATCGACCCCCTGTTCCACCTGGTTGACCACGGTGGAGGATCGTTGAATGTTGCCGGAGAGGGTGTCGATGGTGTTGACGGTGGCGGCCACGCAGCGGCTCCCCTCTTCCGCCAGCTGGCTGGTTTCGGCGGTGGCGTGGGAGGCCTGCTCCGCATGGGCGGCCACCTCGCGGATGGCGCCCACCATCTGGCTCATGGCGCTGGCCAGCTGCTCAATCTGGGTGAACTCCTCGCTGATGGCCTCGTTGGCCTCCTCCATGCAGAGGGTTACCTGGGAGGCGATGTCGTTGAGCTCCTTGCAGGCGACGCGCTGGGTGCCGAACACCTCCTTGAGGTTCTCCTGGGAGTGGGCCACCGCCTTGGCGATGTCGCCGAATTCGTCACGGGACTTGAGCAGCACCCGGTGGCTCAGATCCTTGCGGGCGAAGCGTTCCAGCAGGCCCACCAGATAGTGCACCTGCTTGACCATCAGGCGCGAGCCGGTCAGCAGCAGTACCACGAAGACCAGCCCCATGATGGCGGTCTCCATCAGCCCGGTCCAGAGCAGGCTGTTGGCGATGGTGTCTGCCTTGTCGGGGGCGATCCCTTCGCTGAGCAAGGTGGTTTCCAGATTGCTGGCGTCGAACCAGAGCTTGATCAGCAGCAGCACAGTACTGAACACCATGAGCAGTACCACTTTGGGTACCAGCCGGATATTGCTCATTCGCTTCTCCAGCGGGTTTAACTGCATAATATTTCTCCTTTTAATGACCGGTTTTCCTTTGTCCTCAGGACTATCGGCATTATCTTCCTTTTTATTAATTCGCACCGTGCCTAAAGTGGGAAAATGTATGCGCCATCACTTAACTCATCTACGCGCCATGGATCTGTTGATGGCGTTTCTGTCGGTGATCTCGGTTGTGCTGGTCACGGCCCGCTGGTGGGGTCATCAAACCCTGGCCCCCCAGACCCTGCAGCTCTTCTATGACGTCGACAGCCTGATCTGCTACTTCTTCCTCGGTCACTTCGCCTATGGCTGGATCCGAGCCCCCGACCGGATGGCCTTCTTCAAGGCCAACTGGTTCTATCTGCCGGGCAGTCTGCCCATGGTGGAGCAGTTGCGCTGGGCCCGGCTCATCCAGTTGTGGCGGATCTACCAGCTGCTGCGGGATCAGCCGGATCTGCTGGCCATGTTTCGCCGCGAGCGCAACGAGACCACCCTCTCCGGCATCCTGTTTCTGTTCTTCCTGCTGCTGGGGGTGGGCTCAGGGGTGATGTACTGGGTCGAGTCGGGCCAGCCCGGCAGCCAGATCCAGACTCCCTACGATGCCTTCTGGTGGACGCTGGTGACCCTCTCCACCGTGGGGTACGGCGATCTGGTGCCCAAGACGGAGGAGGGGCGCTTCGTCGCCAGCCTGCTGATCCTGTTCGGGGTCGGTCTGTTCGGTGCCATCAGCGGTTTCATGGCCAGCCTGTTCCTGCAGCCGGGACGGGGGGATGTGGAGCTGGAGAAGTGGCGCCATCACCAGAGCGCACAACAGGATCTGCTGCTGCAGGAGCTGCGTGCCCTGCGGGCCGAAGTGAAGGCACTGAAACAGAAATAGGCAGCGGCGTCCGGAATGGTCGCGTCGCGATAGAGACAAGTTGCGAGCCACCTCTCAGCTCGGGGGGGAGCCCTTTTCTTTGCTTGTCCTTTGACCCGCCGGCGGCTTAACATTCGCCAGTCACCTAACCAAACGAAGAGAACCGATCGACCATGCGCGCCCTTCTCGGGATCCTGATCTGCTTGTGTGCCCAACAGGCACTGGCCGATACCCGCTATGTTTCAGACAACATCTTTACCTTTATTCACAATGGTCCGGGCACCCAGTACCGGATCCTTGGCAGCGTCAAGGCGGGTGAGCCGCTGGACGTCAAGGCAGTGAACAACGAGGCCGGTTTTACCCAGGTGGTGGACGGTCGCGGCCGTGAGGGCTGGATCAAGAGCAGCGAGTTGCAGGGCGAGATCAGCCTGCGCGAGCGGCTGCCCCAGGTACAGAAAGAACTGGAGGAGGCCAAGGCCCGCCTGCTGAACCTCAACGGTGACAACGAGAAACGCTTCGCCGAGAAGGATGGCAAGATCGCCGAGCAGAGCAAGGAGATCGCCACCCTCAAGGCCCAGCTCGCCAGCCAGGGCGAAGAGATGGGCAACCTCAAGGAACAGAACGACGCCCTGACCCAGAGCTACGACAACCAGGAGCACGACATGCAGATGGACTGGTTCATCCGCGGTGGTGCCATGGTGGGTGGCGGCATCCTGCTCGGCATCCTGCTGCCCATGCTGCCCCGTCGCCGCAGCCGCGGTGATCGCTGGATGAACTGACAACCGCTGTCGGCAGCAGCGTGAAGGGTCGCCATGGCGACCCTTCTTTTTTGCCTGGCGAAAAATTGTATACAAAATAAGGCGATGAATTTTGCCTGGTAGGCATATGGCGCCGATATAGTGCGCCATATGAGCCAATCAGCGATCTTTGTTAATAACAGGCAACAATTTCATTTCATCTATGGGTTGATATTGTATACATTATCGGCGTTTCGGCGGCACGACCGCCTTCGTCGATATCAGCCCTAGGGCGTACAGGAAGACCCCATATGTTCAAAGCTACCCAAGTGCTTGCCGCTGACTACATTCCCTCCGATCTGGCCGCCCTGCGCGAAGCCATCACCCAGAACTACGTGGTGGATGAAAATGCCTATCTGGCCGAACTGTCGGCCATGCTGCCGGGGGATGGCGCCTCGCTGGAACGGGTGACCCAGCGTGCCCGCACCCTGGTGACCAAGGTGCGCAAGGAGAGCGGCTCCGGCGACGGCATCGACGCCTTCCTGCAGGAGTACAGCCTGGATACCCAGGAGGGGATCATCCTGATGTGCCTGGCGGAGGCGCTGCTGCGCATTCCCGATGCCGAGACCGCCGATGCCCTGATCAAGGACAAGCTCTCCGGCGCCAACTGGTCGTCCCATTTTCGCAAGAGCGACTCCACCCTGGTGAACGCCTCCACCTGGGGGCTGATGCTGACCGGCAAGATCATCAAGCTGGACAAGAAGCTGGACGGCAACCCGGCCAACCTGCTGGGCCGCATGGTCAACAAGCTGGGGGAGCCGGTGGTGCGATCCGCCATGTACGCCGCCATGAAGATCATGGGCAAGCAGTTCGTGCTGGGGCGCGACATGAAGGAAGCCCTCAAGGCGAGCCGCAAGTCCCGCGAGAAGGGCTACACCCACACCTACGACATGCTGGGGGAGTCCGCCCTGACCCTGGCCGATGCCGACAAGTATTTCGGTGACTACCAGCGCGCCATCGAGGCGGTGGGCGGCGAGCGCATCAGCGATGGCGGCCCGGCTCCTTCCATCTCCATCAAGCTGTCGGCGCTGCATCCACGCTATGACGTGGCCAACCGCGAGCGGGTGCTCGGCGAGATGTGCGAGCGGCTGGTGGGACTGGTGCGTCTGGCCCGCGACAAAGACGTGGCCATCAGTATCGACGCCGAAGAGATGGACCGCCTCGAGCTCTCCCTGGACTTGTTCGAGCAGCTCTATCGCTCCGACGCCAACCGTGGCTGGGGCAAGCTCGGCATGGTGGTGCAGGCCTATTCCAAGCGCGCCTTGCCGGTACTCTGCTGGCTCACCGCGCTGGCCCGCGAGCAGGGAGATATCATTCCGGTGCGGCTGGTGAAGGGGGCCTACTGGGACAGCGAGCTGAAATATGCCCAGCAGGCCGGTCTGCCCGGCTACCCGCTGTTTACCCGCAAGGCGGGCACCGACATCTCCTACCTCGCCTGCGCCCGCTACCTGCTGAGCGAGCCGACCCGCGGCTTCATCTCGCCCCAGTTCGCCACCCACAACGCCAACACCGTGGTCAGCATTCTGGAGATGGCCGGCGATCGCCAGTTCGAATTCCAGCGCCTGCACGGCATGGGGGAGGAGCTGCACAACGCGGTGCTGAACGAGCATCCCGGCCTGCACTGCCGCATCTATGCGCCGGTGGGGGCTCACAAGGATCTTCTGCCCTATCTGGTGCGCCGCCTGCTGGAGAACGGGGCCAACACCTCCTTCGTCCACAAGCTGGTGGACCCCAACACCCCGGTCGACTCCCTGGCCGAGCACCCGCTGCGCACCCTCAAGCGCTACTCCAGCCTGGCCAACGATCGCATTCCGCAGCCGGTGAACCTGTTCAGCGACCGCAAGAACTCCAGCGGCGTCAACATGAACATCGTCTCCATCCAGCGCCCCTTCTTCGCCAAGTTGAAGGAGCTGGAGAACAAGCAGTGGCTGGCGGGCCCCATCGTCGATGGCGAGACCCTCAAGCGCAACGAGGCCCGCGTGGTGCTGAGCCCGCAGGATGTGAGCCTCACCGTCGGCAAGATCCACTGGGCCGACGAGCAGGCGGTGGAGCAGGCGCTGGCCTCGGCCCATGCGGCCTTCCCGCGCTGGCGCGAGACCCCGGTGAGCGAGCGTGCCGCCGCCCTTGAGAAACTGGCGGATCTGCTGGAAGCGAACCGCGAGCAGTTCATCTCCCTCTGTACCCGCGAGGCGGGCAAGCTGCTGCAGGATGGCATCGACGAGGTGCGCGAGGCGGTGGACTTCTGCCGCTACTACGCGGTGCAGGCCCGTGGCCTGATGGGGCAGGCCACCCTGTTGCCGGGCTACACCGGCGAGATGAACGAGCTGTTCCTGCAGGGGCGCGGCGTGTTCGTCTGCATCAGCCCGTGGAACTTCCCGCTGGCGATTTTCCTGGGCCAGGTCGCCGCGGCGCTGGCCACCGGCAACACAGTCATCGCCAAGCCGGCCGAGCAGACCGGTATCATCGCCCACCTGGCGGTGACCCTGGCCCATCAGGCCGGCATTCCGGGCGACGTGCTGCAACTGCTGCCGGGTGACGGCGCCACCGTGGGTGCCAAGCTGACGGCGGATGCCCGCATCGGCGGCGTCTGCTTCACCGGCTCTACCGAGACCGCCAAGCTCATCAACATGACCCTGGCCCAGCGCGATGGCGCCATCCTGCCGCTCATCGCCGAGACCGGCGGCCAGAACGCCATGATCGTCGACTCCACCGCCCTGCCGGAGCAGGTGGTGCGCGACGTGGTGAGCGCCGCCTTCCAGAGCGCCGGCCAGCGCTGCTCCGCCCTGCGGGTGCTCTACCTGCAGGAAGAGATCGCGCCGCGGGTGCTGGAGATCCTCACCGGTGCCTTGCAGGAGCTCAAAGTGGGCAACCCGGCCGAGCACAACACCGACGTCGGCCCGGTCATCGACGCCGAGGCCAAGGCGGGGCTGGATGCGCACCTGGTGCACATGATCCCGCGTGCCCGCCTGATCGCCCAGGCGCCGATGCCGGCCGTGACCCTGGGGGGGCACTTCGTGCAGCCGACCGCGCTGGAGATCGGCTCCATCCGCGAGCTGACCCGCGAGCAGTTCGGCCCCATCCTGCACGTGGTGCGCTACGCCGCCCGGGATCTGGACAAGGTGATCGCGGATATCAACGGTACCGGCTACGGCCTGACGCTGGGGATCCACAGCCGCAACGAATCCCATGCCGAGGAGCTGGCGAGCCGCATCAACGTGGGCAACGTCTACATCAACCGCAACCAGATCGGCGCCATGGTCGGGGTACAGCCGTTCGGCGGGCAGGGGCTCTCCGGCACCGGTCCCAAGGCGGGCGGCCCTCACTATCTGAGCCGTTTCATTACCGAGAAGACCCGCACCATCAACACCACGGCGGTGGGCGGCAACGCCTCACTGCTGGCGATGGGCGATGCCTGATCGACCGTGACCGACATCAGGCCGCCTGCGGGCGGCCTTTTTCATGGGCATTCTCATGGGTATTGAAAAGCCGCCATCTTGGGGTCGCCACCCGGCTTGCCGCGTCTTAAGATGGTGGCCGGTTGTCGCTTTCATCCGTCACCGCCGCCCAGTCCCGGGCGCGCATCCCGACCGACGTCACAACAAAGAGTGCTGCATCTATGCCATTAACCGAACAGGCCCGCTGGTTCGTGCTGGGGGGCGATCACCTCGTCCTGCTGGATGACCAGGGGCGCATTCCACAAGGCCCCCGCGCCTGTCTGCCCAGCCACTTGCAGCATGCTGCCTTTGAGCGCTTTGACGAGTGGGACGGGCTGCCCTGCCTGCTGCTGGATCTGGGGGAAGAGGCAGATCTCGAGGCCCTTACCCCCCTGCGCCAGCTGATGGTGGCCGGGGATGAAGAGGGCTTTCGCCTGGCCGGCCGCGCCTGGCAGCTCGCCACCTTTCGCCGTACCCACCGCTTCTGCGGCGAGTGCGGCGCCCCCATGAGCCCGAAGGCGGGGGAGTGGGCGCAAGGGTGCCGCCATGGCCACGTCGTCTATCCGCGCATCTCCCCCTGCATCATCGTGGCGGTGCGCAAGGGGCCCGCCATCTTGCTGGCGGCCCACCGCCGTCACTATCAGGCCGAGGATCCCATGTATACCGTGCTGGCGGGTTTTGTGGAGGCGGGGGAGAACCTCGAGCAGTGCGTGGCGCGGGAGGTGTTCGAGGAGAGCGGCATCCGGGTGAGCAACGTGCGTTACGTGGCGAGCCAGCCCTGGCCATTCCCCCACAGCCTGATGATGGGCTTCACCGCCGATTATGAGAGCGGCGAGATCCGGGTGCAGGACGAAGAGCTGGTGGCGGCGGATTTCTTCGAGGCTAGTGCGCTGCCAAGGCTGCCGCCCCACGGCACCATAGCGCGGCGGCTTATCGAGCAGTGTCTCGCCGACGTGGGCTGACGGCCCCCGGCCCTGCAGGAAAAGCGGGGCGCTTGTTTGCGCCCCTTCACATCTTTGCACTCCAACGGCAGTGGCTGGCGTTTGAGCCGCCCCCCGCCGCGCACAAAGTGGTATCATATCCGCCATTTTATGCTGGATATGAACTCAGGAACTGGGATGAAAGAGCTGAAGAACGATCGTTACCTGCGTGCCCTGCTGCGCCAGGAAGTGGACATGACCCCGGTATGGATGATGCGCCAGGCTGGCCGCTATCTGCCGGAATACAAGGCCACCCGCGCCCAGGCGGGGGATTTCATGTCCCTGTGCCGCAACGCCGAGCTGGCTTGTGAGGTCACCTTGCAGCCGCTGCGCCGCTATCCGCTCGATGCCGCCATCCTCTTCTCCGACATCCTCACCGTGCCCGATGCCATGGGGCTGGGTCTCTACTTCGAGCAGGGTGAAGGCCCGCGCTTCGAGCGTCCGATCACCTCCATGGCCGACGTGCAGGCACTGCCGGTGCCGGATCCGGAAGACGAACTCGGCTACGTGATGAATGCGGTGCGCACCATCCGCCGCGAGCTGAAAGGCGAAGTGCCGCTCATCGGTTTCTCCGGCAGCCCCTGGACCCTGGCCACCTACATGGTGGAGGGGGGCAGCTCCAAGGCGTTCACCAAGATCAAGCAGATGATGTATGCAGAGCCGCAGACCCTGCACCTGCTGCTCGACAAGCTGGCCGACAGCGTGATTGCTTACCTCAACGCCCAGATCAAGGCGGGTGCCCAGGCGGTCATGGTGTTTGACACCTGGGGCGGCGTGCTCACCCCGCGCGATTACCGCGACTTCTCCCTGCAGTACATGCACAAGATCGTCGATGGCCTCATTCGCGAGCACGACGGTCGCCGCGTGCCGGTCACCCTGTTCACCAAGAACGGCGGTCAGTGGCTGGAGCAGATCGCCGCCACCGGTTGCGATGCGCTGGGTCTGGACTGGACCACCGACATCGCCGACGCCAAGCGCCGGGTCGGCGACAAGGTGGCGCTGCAGGGCAACATGGATCCCTCCATGCTCTACGCCAGCCCGGCCCGCATCCGTGAAGAGGTCGCCTCCATCCTGGCCGGTTTCGGTCACGGCAACGGCCACGTCTTCAACCTGGGTCACGGCATCCATCAGGATGTGAACCCGGAGCATGCCGGCGTGTTCGTCAACGCGGTACATGAGCTGTCAGCCCAGTACCACGGCCGCTGAGCGCCGCCGACAACACAATGAACAACGGGGCCTGCGGGCCCCGTTGTGCTGCCTGCGGCGGGGGCTGCATCCTGACCGCCGCTCGGGTTACACTGCAACCCGGTAGAGGGCGGTCGACTTCAGGCGGGCACGGCAGCGTGCACTCCGGAGCTGGCACCCTGCGGTCATGGCTGGAGGCAGGATGAGCAACAGGTTGTTGGATTGGGGTATCGACCTTGGCGGTACCAAGTGCGAGTGCGTGGTACTGGACGGGGACGAGGTGCTGCTGCGCCATCGCATTCCCACCGAGCGTGCCGGCGGTTATGACCACATGATCGGCCAGATCGCCAAGCTGGTGGCAGAGTGCGCCGACAAGCTCGGCCAGCGGCCGACCCTCATCGGCATGGGGACGCCGGGGGCGCGGGATCCGCAAACCGGCCTGATGAAGAACTGCAACACCACCGAGCTCAACGGCAAGCCGTTCAAGGAAGATCTGGAGCGCCGGCTCGGCGTGCCCGTGCTGATCGCCAACGACGCCAACTGCTTCGCGCTGGCGGAAACCCATCTGGGAGCCGTGCGCCAGCACCACCCTGATGCCAAGGTAGTGTTCGGCATCATCATGGGCACCGGAGTGGGCTCCGGCATCGTCATCAACGGCCGCATCCTCAACGGCCACCACGGCATCGCCGGCGAGTGGGGCCACAATGTGCTCTCACCCGACGGCCCCGAGTGCTACTGCGGCAAGCGCGGCTGCGTCGAGACCTTCATCAGCGGCCCGGCGCTGGAGGCCTGGTACGAGGCCAAGGCCAAGCGTCACCTGCCGCTGGCCAAGATCGCGGCGGCGACGGCTCACGACCACGTGGCCAAGCTCACCATCGACCGGCTGCATCTGCTGTTTGGCCAGGCGCTCGCCAACGTGGTCAACATCCTGGATCCGGACGTGATCGTCATCGGCGGCGGGGTGGGCAACGTGCAGAGTCTGTACCGCGCGGGACGGGAGACTATTTTGCCCTTCCTCTTTAATCCCCGCTTCGCCACCCCCATTATTGCTCCAGCCCTGGGGGACAGCGCCGGGGTATTCGGGGCGGCACTGCTGGCCCGCGGTGAATTTCAGGATGCCCTGCTGTCGTGAGTCAGCCATCCGCTTGTCCCTTTGTCCATGCTGAGGACTCGGAATTTTCATGATCAAGATTGCCATCAACGGGTACGGGCGGATTGGCCGCAACGTGCTGCGGGCCCTCTACGAGAGCGGCCGCGACAAGAACATCAAGATAGTGGCCATCAACGAGCTGGCCGCCCCCGAAGCCATGGTGCACCTGACCCGCTTCGACACCAGCCACGGTCGCTTCCACCATCCGGTGCAGCTGGCCGGCAACAGCATGCTGGTGGGGGAGGATCTCATCTCCCTGTTCGCCGAGCGGGATCCGTCGCGCTTGCCGTGGCGGGCGCTGGGGGTGGATGTGGTGCTGGATTGCACCGGGGTGTTCGGCTCGCGGGCCGATGCCGAGCTGCATCTGGCGGCGGGGGCGGGCAAGGTGTTGTTCTCCCATCCGGCCGAGGCGGATGTGGACGCCACCATCGTCTACGGGGTCAACCATCAGGTGCTGACGGGGCGCGAGCGGATCGTCTCGAACGCCTCCTGCACCACCAACTGCGTGGTCCCCATCATCGAAACATTGCATCGAGAATTCGAGATAAATTGTGGTACTATTACGACAATTCATTCGGCCATGCATGATCAGCAAGTCATCGATGCCTACCACAGCGACTTGCGCCGAACCCGCGCCGCCAGCCAGTCCATCATCCCGGTGGATACCAAGCTGGCCAAGGGGTTGGAGCGGATCCTCCCCCACTTCGCCGGCAAGTTCGAGGCGATCGCGGTACGGGTGCCGACCATCAATGTAACGGCAATGGATCTCAGTATTACTGTTCGTAAAAAAGTGACGGTTACTGACGTAAATCAAGCCCTGCAACGGGCATCCAGAGGTACATTAAGCGGTATTCTGGATTACACGGAAGAGCCACTGGTCTCCGTAGACTTTAATCATGATGCTCACTCCTGCATCATTGATGGTACCCAGACCCGGGTCAGCGATGCCAACCTCGTCAAGATGTTGATGTGGTGTGATAACGAATGGGGCTTCGCCAACCGCATGCTGGATACCACCCGGGCCATGATGGCCGCAGGCTGAGAGCCTGCACCGGGCGCAAGGTTACTGTTTTTAACATTACCTGAAAATATAGAGGACTGAATATGTCTGTTATCAAGATGACTGACCTGGATCTGGCGGGCAAACGCGTTCTGATCCGTGCTGACCTGAACGTGCCGGTAAAAGACGGCAAGGTCACCTCCGATGCACGTATCGTTGCGACTCTGCCGACCATCAAGCTGGCTCTGGAAAAGGGCGCCAAGCTGATGATCACCTCCCACCTGGGTCGTCCGACCGAGGGTGAATACAACGAAGAATTCTCCCTGGCTCCGGTTGTCAACTATCTGAAAGACGCACTGTCCTGCCCGGTTCGTCTGGCCAAAGACTACCTGGATGGCGTAGAAGTCGCCGCCGGTGAGCTGGTTGTGCTGGAAAACTGCCGCTTCAACAAAGGCGAGAAGAAGAACACCGAAGAGCTGGCCAAAAAATACGCCGCCCTGTGTGACGTCTTTGTAATGGATGCGTTCGGTACTGCTCACCGCGCCGAAGGCTCCACCTACGGTGTGGCCCAGTTTGCACCGGTCGCCTGTGCCGGCCCGCTGCTGGCTGGTGAACTGGAAGCCTTGGGCAAAGCCATGCTGAAGCCCGAGCGCCCGATGGTTGCCATCGTTGGCGGCTCCAAGGTCTCCACCAAGCTGACCGTACTGGAATCCCTTTCCAAGATCGCTGACCAGCTGGTGGTTGGTGGTGGCATCGCCAACACCTTCATCGCTGCTGCCGGTCACAACGTCGGCAAGTCCCTGTGCGAGCACGACCTGATCGACACCGCCAAGAAACTGGCTGCCGAAACCAACATCCCGGTGACCACCGACGTGGTTGTGGGTGCCGAGTTCTCCGAGTCCACCCCGGCCACCATCAAGTCCGTCGCTGACGTGACCGACGGCGACATGATCTTCGACATCGGCCCTGACTCTGCCAAGGCCCTGGCCGACATCATCATGAACGCCAAGACCATCCTGTGGAACGGCCCGGTCGGCGTGTTCGAGTTCGACCAGTTCGCCAAGGGTACCGAAGTGATCGCTCGCGCCATCGCTGAATCCCCGGCCTTCTCCATCGCTGGCGGTGGTGACACCCTGGCCGCCATCGACAAGTTCGGCATCGCCGACAAGGTCTCCTACATCTCCACCGGCGGCGGCGCCTTCCTGGAGTTCGTGGAAGGCAAGGTACTGCCGGCTGTTGCGATTCTGGAACAGCGCGCCAAAGCCTAATTGACCCGAGACGGGGGGCAAAAGCCTCCCGTTTCGTTTATCATGTGGCCGCTGTGCCGGTTCATGATGAACCCCCCATTTTTTATTAACGGCATACGAGACAGGACGATTAAACATGTCTAAGAAAATTTTCGACTTCGTAAAACCGGGCGTGATCACTGGTGATGACGTTCAGAAAGTGTTCGCCATCGCGAAAGAGAACGGCTTCGCTCTGCCGGCAGTCAACTGCGTCGGTACCGACTCCGTGAACGCCGTGCTGGAAGCTGCCGCCAAGGTGAAAGCGCCGGTTATCGTTCAGTTCTCCAACGGTGGTGCTGCATTCACCGCTGGTAAGGGTCTGAAGCTGGAAGGTCAGCAGGCTGCAATCATCGGTGCCATCTCCGGTGCCAAGCACGTGCACGCCGTTGCCGAAGCTTACGGTGTACCGGTCATCCTGCACACCGACCACGCTGCCAAGAAGCTGCTGCCGTGGATCGACGGTCTGCTGGAAGCGGGCGAGAAGCACTTCGCTGAAACCGGCAAGCCGCTGTTCTCCTCCCACATGCTGGATCTGTCCGAAGAGTCTCTGGAAGAGAACATCGACATCTGCTGCGAGTACCTGACCCGCATGGCCAAGATGAACATGACTCTGGAACTGGAACTGGGTTGCACCGGCGGCGAAGAAGACGGCGTCGACAACAGCCACATGGATCAGTCCGCTCTGTACACCCAGCCGGAAGACGTGGCCTACGCCTACGAGCGTCTGTCCAAGATCAGCCCGCGCTTCACCATCGCTGCCTCCTTCGGCAACGTGCACGGTGTCTACAAGCCGGGTAACGTCAAGCTGACCCCGTCCATCCTGGACGCTTCCCAGAAGTACGTGTCCGAGAAGTTCGGCATCCCGGCCAAGTCTCTGGACTTCGTATTCCACGGTGGCTCAGGTTCCACTCTGGAAGAGATCCGCGAGTCCATCTCCTACGGCGTAGTGAAGATGAACATCGACACCGACACCCAGTGGGCGACCTGGGAAGGCATCCTGGACTTCTACAAGACCAACGAAGCCTACCTGCAAGGTCAGCTGGGCAACCCGGAAGGCGCCGACAAGCCGAACAAGAAGTTCTACGATCCGCGCGTATGGCTGCGTGCCGGTCAGACTTCCATGATCAAGCGTCTGGAACAGGCTTTCTCCGACCTGAACGCCATCAACGTACTGTAATTCGTTACAGCACCTTGATTGCATGAAAAGGCGTCCTTCGGGACGCCTTTTGCATTTCTGTGATCCCGGCGGGCTGGATTGGCGGCGGGGGCCTGCGTATTATCGATGACAGGCCGTTTATTTTAGTAAACGCAACGGGACCAGGGCAGGATGCTGAACATGCAGGGAAAGCACAACACACATCAGGAACATGTGGCCTCCTATTACGCGGCCACCCGCAATGACAATCAGCAGTGGCCAGAGCTCAGCGGGGAGTGTAATGCCGAGGTCTGCATCATAGGCGGCGGCTTCACCGGTCTCAACACCGCCATCAATCTGGCCGAGGCTGGCTACAAGGTGGTGCTGCTGGAAGCCAACCGTATCGGCTGGGGCGCCTCCGGGCGCAACGGCGGTCAGCTCATTCGCGGTATCGGTCACGACACCAGCCAGTTCGCCCGCTGGATTGGTGAAGAGGGTGTGCGCGAGCTCGACCTGATGGGGCTGGCGGCGGTCGAGCTGGTGCGCGAGCGAGTCGAGCGCTTCAACATCGATTGTGACCTGCGCTGGGGTTACTGCGATCTGGCCACCCGCCAGCGCCATCTGGCCGGCTTCGAAGACGAGCTCGCGCACCTGGCGAGCCTCGGCTACCGGCACGAGCTGAAACTGGTGGCGCGCGAAGATATGCATAGCGTGGTGGGGTCGGATCGCTACATCGGCGGCATGATCGATATGGGCTCCGGCCACCTGCACCCTCTCAATCTGGCGCTGGGTGAGGCGCGAGCGGCGGCCAGCCTGGGAGTGGCGCTGTTTGAGCAATCCAGAGTGGTGCACATTGACTATGGCGAGCGGCTGCAGGTCACCACGGCCCATGGCCGGGTCAGCGCCGACTACCTGGTGATCGGCTGCAACGCTTATCTCAATGACCTCAACCCCGAGCTGGGGGGCAAGGTGCTGCCGGCGGGCTCCTACATCCTCGCCACCGAGGTGCTGGAGAAACGGCTGCGCCAGCGGTTGCTGCCGCAAAACATGGCGGTGTGCGATCAGAACGTGGCGCTCGACTACTACCGTCTCTCCGCCGACGGCCGCCTGCTGTTTGGCGGGGCCTGCAACTACTCGGGACGGGATCCTCGCGACATCAAGGCCTTCATGCTGCCCAAGCTGCTGCGGGTGTTTCCCGAGCTGGCGGAGACCGCCATCGAGTTCCAGTGGGGCGGCATGATAGGCATAGGGGCCAACCGGCTGCCCCAGATCGGCCGCCTGGCGGATCATCCCAACGTCTTCTATGCCCAGGCCTATTCCGGCCACGGCCTCAACGCTACCCATATGGCGGGCAAGCTGGTAGCGGAGGCGATCAGGGGGGAGAGCCGGGGGCTGGATCTGTTTGGCCGCGTGCCTCACATGACCTTCCCCGGCGGCCCGGCGCTGCGCTCGCCCTTGCTGGCGCTCGGCATGCTCTGGTACCGCTTCAAGGATCTGTTCTAAGCGAGTCAGGGCTTGCCACGGCTCGGCAAGCGGTTGCCGCCCCGTTTGCCGGCCAGCCGGATTTATCCTGCCGTTGCCTCGCTTTATAGCCGGAGTTGTCAAAAATCCATCGTGCGCCAATTTCTTGTGCTGATCAGAGGAACACACCGGATTGGCGCGGGGTTTGCCATCTGTGAACGGGGTTCGAGCCGCTGAGGATCAGCGGCGGCCCCGCTCAGGAGATAAGGACAATGACAACAAACGTAACAGCCGCGGGAAGCGTCGGCTCGCTGGCGCAACTGCTGGCAACGCGCAGCGGCGAACGGCAGGAGAGACCAGAGATGCCGCCCCCGCCGCCCCCCGGTGCGAGCAACAAGATGGAGCAGGATCTCAAGTCGGTGCTGGCCGAGCTGGGCCTGTCGGGCAAGAGCGAGGAAGAGAGCTGTGAGAGTGCCGAGAGTACCGCCGCCAGCGGTGGTTCACTCGATTCCTTCATGGCGAGCCTGATGGATGCCCTGCACGCTCAGCAGGAGGGGAGCAAGGCCATCGCCACTGGCAGCAATGACAATCCCATGAAGCTGGATCTGCAGAGCCTGCTGGGTCAGCTGGATGGGGAAGGGGAGCCTGGCAGCGAGGTGAGCGCCCTGCAGAGTCAATTCTCCAGCCTGCTGGAGAGCAGCGGCAACAGCGGTAGCGGGGTGACTCTGAAAGATCTTTTGTCGGCCTTTGCCAGCAAGATCCCGAGTGACGCGCCCGACCGGAAGGGTTATATGGTGGATACCCAGGCCTGAGTCGGCCCGGGTTGCCTGGCCGGGGCCGCGTCAGTGAGCGGGCTCGGCCAGACGCCAGCCCTGCTCGGTCTTCATCATCCACACCTCGGCCTGCTGCGGCAGCACCTGGCCCGCCTCGAACTCACCGTACTTGCGCTCCAGCTCCATCAGCCCCATCTCCTGCTGGAAGGGGCCAACCCTGTCATAGACCAGATCCTCGTCCTGCAGTACCTGCAACTGCTCCAGTCCCCGCTTGAAGTGGAGCTGGTAGCTCACCTTGACCAGATAGACCCCCTCCATGCGCTCTTCTTTATCGAGGATGGCGAAGTCGCTGATCTCGAACAGATTGGCGTCGGTGTCTGCCTGCAACTTGGCGGTGACCTGGGTCCGGATTGCCTCTTCACCTGGACCTGCGTAACAGCCATAGAGCCAGAGGGCCAGCAGGGGGATGAACCACTTTTTCATCAAAACTCCGGACGAACGAGACGGGAAAGGGCAAATTTTGCCATGCTGCCGACCATATACAAGGGATTGCCAGAAAAATCAGTCAGTAAGGGGTGAGAGGGAGGGGGTGTGCCCGGAAGGGGCAGGGTCGATGGCACACTCCAGCACGATAGCCTCGGCCCGGTAGCCGGCCAGCTCGCGGCGATAGCACTCGGTGAACCCTCGGCGCTGCCAGAAGGACAAGGCGACCTCATTGCTGGCAATGACCGACAGGCGCAGCCGGGTTGCGCCCCAAGCGCGAGCCAGCGTGCAGGCGTGAAGATAGAGTGCCTGCCCCCGGCCAGCCCCTTGCCAGAGTTCCCCTACCAGCAACAGCCCCAGATAGGCGGTGGTCGGTTCGGGATAGCCGCGCAGCAGATCGAGCACGGCGGTAAGCTCCCCCGCCTCCCAGCACCCGATCACCTGTTTGGCAGAGAAGGGCAGCGTTGGCGGACAGGCCGTGAGCGCCTCCTCTGCTGCCTGGGCGCAGAGCGGCGCGTGACTTATCGCTGCCTGATAGGCTGGAGCCAGTTCGAACAGCCGCTGCAGGGCGGGCGCATCGCTTGCCTGCAGCTGACGCAGCTCAGTTGGCATCGCCAATCCTGTCCAGCTGACCGAGGAACTCGGCGGGCCCCATAAAGCCGGTCACCCGCTGGCCGCTCACTTCATTGCCGGCGCGGTCGAAGAAGATCAGGGTCGGCAGGCCCAGCACGTTGAGGCCGTTGAGCAGTTCTACATCGGCATCGTCGTTGGCGGTGACGTCCGCCTGCAGCAGTACCATCTGGCCGAAGCGCTCGCGCACGGCGGGGTCGTTGAAGGTCTTGTGTTCGAACTCCTTGCAGGCCACGCACCAGTCGGCATAGAGATCGAGCAGCACCGGCTTGCCGCGGGCGGCGGCCAGCTGGGTCTTGAGATCGTCCAGGGTCTTGATGCGGATGAAGGCCGGGGTCTCGGCCTGGGCGGCGACGCTGGCGCCCGGGGAGGGCAGCAGCAGATCCTTGCCCACCACCACGGCACTGATCATCGCCAGCAGCAGCACGAAACCGCGCAGGCTGCGCCCCACCGAATGTTGCTGGTGCTGGTTGTGATGGTAGAGGTAGCCGCACAGCAGCAGCCCCCAGCCGAGCCAGGCCAGGGTGGCGACCTGATCGCTCCACAGCCTGGAGAGCAGCAGGATGGGCACCGCCAGCAGCGCAAACCCGAACAGCTGCTTGATTACGTCCATCCAGGCGCCCGCCTTGGGCAGCAGCTTGCCGCCCGAGGTGCCGAGCAGTAGCAGCGGCAGCCCCATGCCGAGCGATAGGGCGTAGAGGGCCGCGCCGCCGAGCCAGAGATCGCCGCTCTGGGCCACGTAGATGAGGGCGCCGGAGAGGGGGGCCGTGGTGCAGGGGGAGCAGACCAGGCCGGAGATCATCCCCATGATGCCGACCCCGAGCACGGAGCCGCCCTGCTGGCGGTTGGAGAGACCGGAGAGGCGGGTCTGCAGGCTGCTCGGCAGCTGCAGGGTATAGAGCCCGAACATGGAGAGGGCCAGCAGCACGAACATCACCGAGAGCCCGATCAGCACATAGGGGTGCTGCAGCGCGGCCTGGAATTTCAAGCCTGCCGACGCCACCACCAGCCCGAGCAGGGTGTAGGTGACCGCCATCCCCTGCACGTAGACGAAGGAGAGCAGGAAGGCGCGGCGGGTGGAGAGGCGATGGCCGGCCCCGGCGATGATCCCGGTCAGGATGGGATACATGGGGAAGACGCAGGGGGTGAAGGCGAGGCCGAGCCCCAGTGCGAAGAAGGCGGCGACGCTGAGCCAGAAACCCTGGTTGCCGAGGGCGGCCGCCAGCTGATCCTGCTGACTGCTGGCCGGGGCCGGCGTGGGCGCATCGACCTGGTCATGTGGCGGCTCGGCGACGAGGGGCTCGACGGCGATCCGCTTGTCGGTCGGGGGATAACAGAGGCCGTCGGTGCAGCCCTGATAGCTGATCTTGAGGCTGGCCTGCTGGCCCGCCTCGGTCAGGGTGACGGGGATCTGCACCTCCCGGTAATAGACCTGGGTCTTGCCGAAGAAGTCATCTTCATGATCGGTGCCGGCGGGCAGCACCGGCTCCTCGAAGGTGAGGTTCTCGCCCTGGAAGCTGAAGCGGTGGCGGTAGAGGTAGTAGTCGTCGGCGATGCGCAGGCGCAGCAGCAGCCGGTTGCCCTGCTGTTCGCTCTCGAGGACGAACGCCTCGTCCACTTTCAGAAATTTGGGCTGGGCGCTGGCCTCGATGCCGAGGGCACTCAGCAGATCCGTGCTGCTGGCCCGGGCCGGCAGTGAGCCGAGCCCGGTCAGCAGGGCGCAGAGCAACAGCAGGGGAGAGAGCAGGCGAAACGGCGTCATGAAGTTTCCTGTTTTATCCAGTCGAGATAGGGCTGGTGGCCCTGGCTTGTCGGCAGCGCCAGGATCTCCGGCACCTCATAGGGGTGATGAGCAAGGATGCACTGGCGCAGCGGCTCGAACAGGGCCGCTTGCGACTTGATGATGAGCTGGATCTCTGTGGCCCGCTCGATCCGGCCCTGCCAGCGATAGACGGAGGTGAGGCCGGGCAGCTGGTTGATGCAGGCCGCCAGCCGCCGGTCGAGCAGTTGTTCGCATATGAGGTCGGCACTGGCCTCATCCGGGCAGGTGCAAAGCACCAGAATGGCGTCAATCATGGTGAAATTTCTCGTCCGTACCGGGCGGCAAGGCGCCCGCAAACCAGTGGCTACTATACCTAGCGACGGGTCAAATAGCATCTGGCGCACTTTGCGGCTGCGACATGAAAATAAGTGGGGGGCATGAGATAGACGCTGTCAGAGCGACAAGGCAGAATGAGCGGGCTTGTTCCCATTCGACGTAAGGAAATGTATGACCCAACAGAATGAGCAGCAGAGAAACCGCATGTTGAGCCTGTTGCGCGAAGGTGAGCGCCGTATGTTGGTGCAACTGGCCGGTCTGCTGCGTACCAGTGCCGATGAAATCAATGCCGAGCTGGAAAAAGAGGAGTTGCTGGAGACCCTGGAGCAACCGGTCACGGTGGAGTATCTCAACGGCGTGGTGCAACACCATCTGTTCGAGCGCCTGCACAAGGGTGACATGGTGGCGGCCCAGCGTCTGCTGACCCAGTACCAGAGCGACCTTGAGGCCATGCTGACCCAGGAGGCCGAGGCAGAGGCCCAGACCGAAGAGCTGAAGGCACAAGCCTGAAGGCCGCGGCAGGCCCGCCGGGCTTGTCCTCCCCCAGCACCATCATGCCTCTTGCATGATGGTGCCTCGTTTTTCCCACCGTTTTTTGCCGTCGTTCAACCCAGTGCGTTCTGCTGCCACTGACCCGGGATCGGGTACACCTTGTCGTAGCTCCAGTTGTAGACGAAGGCGTAGACCAGATAGAAGGTCACGAAGCCGATGTTGAGCGCCAGCGCCGCCAGCAGGGCGAGATCCAGCCACCAGGCGATGACCGGCAGGGTGAGCGCCATGAAGCCCCCTTCAAAGCCGAACGCATGGACCACGCGCTGCCAAAAGGTCTTGTGCGGGTGACCCTGGTACTTGAGCAGCAGCTTGTCGAAGCCGATGTTGTAGACATAGTTCCAGACGGTGGCCAGTACCGAGAACAGGACGGCCAGCGGCCCCATGTGGCTGAGCTCGATGCCTGTGATCCAGCTGGCCAGGGGGGCTGCGATGAGCAGACCTATCACTTCAAAGCCGATGGCGTGGCGGATACGGTCATTGCGGGTACGCATAAATTCCTCTCTTTAAACAGCTATGTTGACTGACTGGTTGGCAATCTATCCCTATTTATTGATAGTTTCACGTTGGTATCCATCGCTAAAATAGATGGATGACCGCATTTGCAGGAGCAGGATGATGAACCCATCGCTGGAACAACTCAGGGTATTGTTGGCCGCCGCGCAGGCAGGCTCCTTCTCGGCGGCCGCACGCCAGCTGGGCAAGGCGCAGTCGGTAGTCAGCACCGCCATCGCCAATCTGGAGATAGATCTGGGGCTGGAGCTGTTCGATCGCAGCGGGCGCTATCCGGTGCTGACCGAAGCGGGCGTGCGCATCAGCCAGGAGGCCGGCATCTTGCTGGCCCAGAGCGCCCGCTTGCAGGCCATCGCCGGCGAGCTGGCCAGCGGCGTCGAGTCGCGCCTGACCCTGGCCATCGATGATGACTCCCACCTGCCCTGGCTCGGCGCCGTGCTGGAGGAGTTCGCCACCCACTACCCGACGGTTGAGCTGGAGCTGCTGTTTCCGCTGATGGAGGATCTCACCGAGATGCTGATTAGCGGCCGCGCCCAGCTTGGCATCAGCTATCAGAAGGAGCACCCGCAGCAGGAGATCGTGGCCCGCTCGCTGGGAGGCGTCGCCATGCCGCTGGTGGTCTCCCCCGAACATCCGCTGGCCCACAAGGCGCCGCTGCGGGAGAGCGATCTGCAGGGGGCTCGCCAGCTGCTGGTGACAGGGCGACGGGAGGGGACGGAGCGCCATCGCTTTCGCCTGTCGGCGCAGGTGTGGTGGGTAGAGGGGGATCTCGGGATCCTGGAGCTGGTGAAACTGGGGCTGGGGTGGGCGGCAGTGCCCGATTTTCTGCTGCACCGGCCGCTGGCTCGGGGCGAGGTGGTGGTGCTCAAGCCGGACTTCATCACCCAGCCCGAGCTGGCGCTGGAGCTGCAGTGGCATCACGCCCGCCCGCTCGGGCAGGCGGGGCGCTGGCTGAAGGAGGCCCTGCTGGCGCGGGTGCGCTAGCAGGGCGCTTGGCTTCGCTTACTCGGTCAGCTGATAGGGGAGGGGCTGCAGGGTCAGGCTTGAGCCTTCTTCCTGCTTGAGCCGGAAGCGGGCGTCGGCCTCGGTGTCTTTGGGCAGCACGGCGGTGAGCCACAGCTCGCCATCCTGCTGCCAGGCGTTGAGCACCATGCCGCTGCGGCGCCAGTTGTCACCGAGCTGGATCTCCAGGGTGTCGCCGCTGGTAACCGGGGTAGTGGCGGTGCCGCTCAGCACGAACAGGGCGCGGTTGTTGGCGCCGCGATACTTGGCGCGGGCCACCGTCTCCTGCCCCATGTAGCAACCCTTGGTGAAGCTGATGCCATCCAGCGCCTGCAGGTTGAGCATCTGGGGAATGTACTCACCCTGATGAACCGCTTCCAGATGGGGGATGCCGGCCTTGATCTCCAATCCCCACCAGAGCGACTCGGGGCCGTTGGGCAGGGCCAGTGCCAGCGGCTGTTCGCTGACCAGCAGCCAGCGATCGGCTTCGATCCGCACCGCCATGCCACCCTCGATGAGGCCGCTCTGCTGCAGGTCGTATTGCCCCGCGATCCAGCCATCGGTCCCCTGACCGGCTACGCCGACCGCCTGGCCGTGATTCTCGCTGATCTCGACCTTGGCAAAGATCGCGAACTTCTTGAGCTCGGGCAGCTGGCGGGCCAGCACCGACGGCTTGGTCAGCATCAGCAGGCGATCGCTCAGGCAGAGCAGGCGAAAATCGCTCCACAGCTTGCCCTTGGGATCGCAGTGGCCGCCCAGGGTGCTCTGGCCCGGCTGCAGGGCGTTGACGTCACAGGTAACCTGACCCTGCAGGTATTTGGCGCGATCCGGGCCGCTCAGGCTGGTGATGGCCAGGTCGGTCAGAGGGAACAGGGTTGGCTCGGCAGGAAGGGTTGGCAGGCTCACGATGGCATTCCAGAGACAGAAAGTATGTGACCTGCATGGTAAAGACGTAAGGAATGTTTGTCAGCCGGAAAATCCAGCTGGTACCATCGCCGGGTCTTTGTAAGGAGAGTTCCATGTTGAGCCCAATTGAAAAATCCCGCCTGAAGTGGGCCTGCCGCCGTGGCATGCTCGAGCTGGATGTGATCTTTATGCCCTTCTTCGAGCACGAGTTCGATGGCTTGAGCGAGGCCGATCAGCAGACCTTTATCCGTCTGCTGGAGTGCGAGGATCCGGAGCTGTTCCGCTGGAGCATGGGCCACGGCGTGCCGGAAGACCCCGCCTTCGCCGCCATGATCCCGCTGATCCTGGAACGCAATCAGGCCCGTCACGATCGCCAGCGTTGATCCATCCGTACGGGTGTCGATGCCCGTCACCGTCTCCAGGCAGCAGCGTCTGCTGCTGTTGTCGCTGTTTCTGCTGATCCTGTGGCCACTGGCCGCCCTGATCCACGGCTGGCAGTGGGCCCTGTTGCTGCCCTGCTGGGGTCTGGGGTTGTGGCGTGCCTGGCTCGACACAAACCGGATGACCGGTGTGCTGGAGTGGGACGGTCAGTGGCTCAGCTGGCAGGGCAACCGCTATCAGCTGGGGGCGGGCAGCCGCATCTGGCCCGGGGTACTCTGGCTGCAGCTGGTAGCGTTGAAGCGTCCCGCCAGCCGGCTCTGGCTGTTCAGTGATGCGCTGGCACCGGCCCACTACCGCACGCTGGCTCGCGCCATTCACTTCTCCCAGCCGACCCGCTAGCCGCTCTTCCCCATAAAACAGATGACCCCGCCGGAGCGAGGTCATCTGGATATTGCTTCTTATTGCTTGTAGCAGAGGCTAGTCCCGCTCCGGCGTCAGCACGGTCGGCCTGGAGTCCGGCTGCATGTCCGGATACTCCGGGTTGCAGCAGTGCAGGCCGTGGGACCTTCAGGCTCATTGCTGAGCGCAAAGATCAATCCCGCTCCGGCGTCAGCACGGTCGGCTTGGAGTCCGGCTGCATGTCCGGATAGTCCGGGTTGCAGCAGTGCAGGCCGCGGGACCTTCAGGCTCATTGCTGAGCGAAAAGATCAATCCCGCTCCGGTGTCAGCACGGTCGGCTTGGAGTCAGGTTGCATGTCCGGGTAGTCCGGGTTGCAGCAGTGCAGGCCGCGGGACCTTCAGGCTCATTACTGAGCAAGAAGATCAATCCCGCTCTGGTGTCAGCACGGTCGGCTTGGAGTCCGGCTGCATGTCCGGGTAGTCCAGGTTGTAGTGCAGGCCGCGCGACTCCTTGCGCTGCAGGGCGCAGTTGACGATGAGCTCGGCCACCTGCAGCAGGTTGCGCAGCTCCAGCAGGTTGTTGGAGACCCGGAAGTTGGCGTAGTACTCCTGCACCTCCTGCTTGAGCAGGTCGATGCGGCGCTTGGCGCGGGCCAGACGTTTGTTGGTACGCACTATCCCCACGTAGTCCCACATCATCAGCCGCAGCTCGTGCCAGTTGTGCTGGATCACCACCAGCTCATCCGAATCTTCCACCTTGCTCTCGTCCCACACCGGCAGACGGGGCGGCTCCACGCTCATCGGCAGCTTGGCCAGGATGTCGGCCCCCGCCTGATGGGCATAGACCACGCATTCGAGCAGGGAGTTGGAGGCCATCCGGTTGGCGCCGTGCAGCCCGGTGTAGGTCACCTCGCCGATGGCGTAGAGGCCAGGAATGTCGGTCTGGCCGTTGTTGTCGATCATCACGCCACCGCAGGTGTAGTGGGCGGCAGGGACGATGGGCATCGCCTCCTTGGTGATGTCGATGCCGACCGCGAGGCAGCGCTCATGGATGGTCGGGAAGTGCTTGATGATGAAATCGGCCGGCTTGTGGCTGATGTCCAGATACATGCAGTCGGCGCCGAGCCGCTTCATCTCGTGGTCGATAGCGCGGGCGACTATGTCTCGCGGTGCCAGCTCGGCCCGCTCGTCGAAGTCGGGCATGAAGCGGCTGCCGTCGGGGCGGCGCAGATAGGCCCCCTCGCCGCGCAGGGCTTCGGTCAGCAGGAAGTTGGGGTCATCGGGGTGGAACAGGCTGGTGGGGTGGAACTGGTTGAACTCCAGGTTCGCCACCCGGCAGCCGGCGCGCCACGCCATGGCGATGCCGTCACCGGAGCTGACGTCCGGGTTGGAGGTGTACTGGTACACCTTGGAGGCGCCACCGGTGGCCAGCGCCACGAAACGGGCGCGGATCACCTCGACCTGCTCGGCGTTGCGGTTCCAGACATAGGCGCCCAGTACCCGGTTGCCCGGCAGACCCAGCTTGCGGGTGGTGATGAGATCGACCGCGTTGAAGCGCTCCATCAGCTGGATGTTGGGGTGAGCCCGCACCTGGTCGATCAGGGTGAGCTGCACCGCCTTGCCGGTGGCATCGGCCGCGTGGAAGATGCGGCGATGGCTGTGGCCCCCTTCGCGGGTCAGGTGATAGTGGGACTCCCCTTCGGCGTCCTCCTCCTGATCGAAGGGGACTCCCTGCTGGATCAGCCACTGGATGGAGTCGCGGGCGTTGCGGGCGGTGAACTCCACCACGGCCGGGTCACACAACCCGGCCCCGGCGTTGAGCGTGTCGCTCACGTGGGATTCGATGCTGTCGGTCTCGTCGAACACGGCAGCGATGCCTCCTTGCGCATAGAAAGTGGCCCCTTCACTGATGGGCCCCTTGCTCAGAACCAGGACTTTGGCCTGGTCTGCCAATCGCAACGCGAGAGACAAACCGGCGGCACCGCTGCCAATGATCAGTACGTCGCAAAGGTATTCAACACTTGCTTTCATAAGTATCATTGGCCTGGATTAAGAACTGGCACCATGGTAGCCCAAGCGAGGGTGGTGATGCAGCCTGCGTCACATTTTTTTCAATGCAAGCGAACTTTCCCTGATTCCTCCTGTCTGAACTTGTGCGCTTAGGAAGGGCCGGAAAAGAAAAACGATAACCTGATGGGGGTTTTACGGCTCTGATGAGCGACCAGAATCTACTGGACGAACAGCTGGTTGAACGGGTCCAGCGTGGCGATAAAAATGCATTCAACCTGTTGGTAAAAAAATACCAGCACAAGGTGGTCAACCTGGTGGCCAGGTATGTCAACAATCCGGGCGATGTACCGGATGTGGCGCAGGAGGCTTTCATCAAGGCTTACCGCGCGCTGCCGACATTCCGTGGCGAGAGCGCCTTTTACACCTGGTTGTACCGGATTGCCGTGAACACGGCCAAGAATTATCTGACCTCTCAGGGGCGCAGGCCGCCCAGCAGTGACGTAGAGGCAGAAGAGGCAGAATACTATGGCGGTGGCGAAGCCTTGCAAGAGGTGGCCACCCCGGAAAACCTGACGCTGACCGACGAGATCAAGCGCACCGTGTTTTCTGCCATAGAAGCTTTGCCGGAAGACTTGAGGACAGCTATCACCCTTCGAGAACTGGAAGGGCTGAGCTACGAAGAGATTGCCGAAATCATGGATTGTCCGGTGGGTACGGTGAGATCCCGCATCTTCCGGGCGAGGGAAGCAATCGATAAAAAGCTGCAACCTCTGATCGAGAATTAACTGGGGAAAGACAGGTTAACTTATGGCAAATAAAGAGCAACTCTCGGCCCTGATGGACGGTGACTTGAGCGATGTTGAGGTTCTGAACGAGCTGGGAACGGATCCGGCTCTGCAAGAGACCTGGTCTCGTTACCACCTGATTGGTGATGCCATGCGGGGGGACCTGCCGGTCAATCTGCAACTGGATCTGAGCGACAGCATCATGGCTGCGCTGGAAGATGAGCCTACCATACTGGCGCCCAAGCCGGTGGAGAGCAAACCTGCCGCACCGCAGCCGGGTACCGCCAAGACCGCCACCATAGTGCCGTTCCTGCGCCGCGCCGGCCAGCAGGTAGGGCAATACGCCATCGCCGCCTCGGTCGCTGCCGCCGTCATCTTCGGGGTGCAGCAGTATCAGGGGCAGGACGGTGTGCCGACCAACCCGGTACTCAACACTATCCCCGTTGGTGGCAGTGCCTCGCCGGTGAGCGTGCACTATCCGCAGGACGGCAATCGTGCGACCCAGCGTCAGCAGGGGTTGAGCGAACAGCAGATGCAGGAGCAGCGCGAGCGCATCAACGCTTTCCTGCGCGACCACCAGTTGCAACAGCGTCTGCTGCAAGACAAGCAGATTCAGGAATAACGGATTAGGGATCAGAACGTGCGCCAGTCCAGCCGTATTTTGCTGGCCTCTCTCCTGTTGATCAGCGCCAAGGCCTCGGCCGACGACAAGTCGGCCGAGGCCTTGTTGCAGCAGATGCAGAGTGCCGTCTCGCAACAGAATTTCGAATTGTCCATGGTCAAGGCCCGGCAGGGGCGACTCGAGCCTATCCGCTTCAGCCACGGCGTGATCGATGGCAAGGAGGTGGCTCACCTCAGCTACCTCGATGGCAAGACCATCGAGTACCTGCAGCGCCAGGACGAGTACACCTTTTTTGAAAATACCCATGAACCCTACACCCTCAAGGGGGCACGTTTCCCCGGCGTGTGGGCCACCTTGGTGAGAATGCCGTTGCCGCGGGTGCTGGAGAGTTATGATCCTGTGCTGGCCGGCCGCAGCCGGGCGGCTGGGTTGGTGGCTCAGGTGGTGCGGCTGGTGCCCAAGGAGGCCGACAAGTACGGTTTCGTGCTCTGGATTGACGAGCAGAGCAGCTTGTTGCTGCGGGTGGACATGGTGGATCGGGAAGGCAACCTGGTCGAACAGGTGTTGGGGGTGGATCTGGACCGGCTCCCTGCGCCGGCCCCCTGGCTGGTGAAGCTGGCCAGCAGCAAGCTGCCCCAGGCACTGGCGCTGGAAGATGCCTATCCGGCGCCGCAGCAGCAGCTGAACTGGCACCTCACCTGGCTGCCTGAAGGCTTCAAGGTGCTCTCCCGGGATCGTCACCAGCTGGTGACTACCAGTCTGCCGGTGGATTACATGATGCTCTCCGACGGGCTGGTGGATCTCTCGGTCTACGTGGCCCGGGTCGATCCCAAGCAGGCGGTGCGCCAGCAACTGATCCGTCAGGGCGCCACCTCGCTGGTGAGCTTCGTCAATGACGTGGGGGTCGAGATCACTGTGGTCGGGGAAGTGCCAGCCGACACCGCCAAGCGGATTGCCGAATCGGTGCAGCCGCTGGCCCGCAACGAGGCCGTACAGTAAGCCGTCAGACGCGGCTGCTTGCCCAAGGCCGGCAGTCGTGTTCAGATTGGGTCAATCTATCTTTCGTTATTGTGGAACCGTCTTGTGAGTGGAATGAGCGAAGAGCTGGCGACCGTGGTGGCCATTGATGGAGAACATGCCTGGGTGGAGTGCGAACGACGCTCCGCCTGCAGCGGTTGTCATCAACAGTCCAACTGCGGCACCGGCACGGTGGCCAAGGCGTTTCCATTGAAAGCGCAGCGACTGCGGGTGGCGCTCACCGCCGAGGTGAGCGTCGGCCAGCAGGTGAGGCTCGGCATTCCCCAGGCGAGCATCCTGCAGGGGGCCGCACTGGTCTATGTGCTGCCACTGTTCTGTCTGCTGGCGGGTGCCCTGCTGGGGCAACTCTGGCTGGCACCCCTGCTCTCTGCGGGGGAGGGGGTCACCATCCTCTGCTGCCTGCTGGGGGGCCTCGTCGGTTTTTCACTGGTTCGTTACTTTTCCAACCGGCTCGATCAGGGGGCCTATGGTCCCCGCATGCTGGGTGTGGTCCTGCCCACCCGCCACCTCTCCTGACCGTGCAGGCCGCTATTTCTGGTGCTTCGTCGACTAAAGATTGGCCGTCGACCGGGTTATCCAGTAAAATCCTGCCTCCATATCCGGCCCTAACCTAATTTTGAGTGATTCTTGCTCGATGAAACACATTCGTAACTTTTCGATTATTGCGCACATCGACCACGGTAAATCGACCCTGTCGGACCGTCTGATCCAGACTTGTGGCGGCCTGTCCGACCGCGAGATGCAGGCTCAGGTGCTTGACTCCATGGAACTGGAGCGCGAGCGCGGCATTACCATCAAAGCACAGAGTGTGACCCTGAACTACCAGGCACAAGACGGTAACACCTACCAGCTGAACTTTATCGACACCCCGGGCCACGTGGACTTCTCCTACGAGGTCTCCCGCTCGTTGGCGGCCTGTGAAGGGGCTCTGCTGGTGGTGGATGCCGGCCAGGGGGTTGAGGCACAGACTCTGGCCAACTGCTATACCGCCATGGAAATGGACCTGGAAGTGGTGCCGGTGCTGAACAAGATCGACCTGCCGGCCGCCGAGCCAGAGCGGGTTGCCGAAGAGATCGAGGACATCGTCGGCATCGACGCGGTCGACGCGGTGCGCTGCTCCGCCAAGACCGGCCTCGGTGTCGATCTGGTGCTGGAAGAGATCGTGGCCAAGATCCCGTCTCCGGAAGGGGATCCGGATGCCCCGCTGCAGGCGCTGATCATCGACTCCTGGTTCGATTCCTATCTGGGCGTCGTCTCTCTGGTGCGGATCAAGAACGGTTCGCTCAAGAAGAACGACAAGATCAAGGTGATGAGCACCGGCCAGACCTGGGGCGTCGATCGCATCGGGATCTTCACGCCCAAGCAGGTGGATACCGACGGTCTGGGCTGCGGCGAGGTAGGTTGGGTCGTCTGCGGCATCAAGGACATCCACGGCGCACCGGTGGGCGATACCCTGACCCTGGCCAAACACGGTGCCGAGAAGGCGCTGGCCGGCTTCAAGAAGGTGAAGCCGCAGGTCTATGCTGGTCTGTTCCCCATCTCCAGCGATGACTACGAGTCCTTCCGCGATGCACTGGAGAAGCTGTCGCTCAACGACGCCTCCCTGTTCTACGAGCCGGAGAGTTCCACCGCACTGGGCTTTGGCTTCCGTTGCGGCTTCCTCGGCATGCTGCACATGGAGATCATCCAGGAGCGGCTGGAGCGTGAGTACGATCTGGATCTGATCACCACGGCGCCGACCGTGGTCTACCAGATCGAGCAGACCGACGGTACCACCATCCACATCGACAGCCCGGCCCAGATGCCCGCCATCACCAGCATCAAGGAGATGCGTGAGCCCATCGCCGAGTGTCACATCCTGCTGCCGCAGGAGTACATGGGTAACGTGATCACCCTCTGTATCGAGAAGCGTGGCGTGCAGACCAACATGGTCTACCACGGCAAGCAGGTGGCACTGACCTACGAGATCCCGATGGCGGAAGTGGTGCTCGATTTCTTCGACCGCCTCAAATCCACCAGCCGCGGTTACGCCTCGCTGGATTACGGCTTCAAGCGTTTCGAAACCTCCGACATGGTCCGTCTGGACATCATGATCAACGGCGAGCGGGTCGACGCCCTGGCCATCATCACCCACAAGGAGAACGCCCAGTACCGCGGTCGCCAGGTGGTGGAGAAGATGCGCGAGCTGATCCCGCGCCAGATGTTCGATATCGCCATCCAGGCTGCCATCGGCAACCAGATCATCGCTCGCAGCACCGTCAAGGCCCTGCGCAAGGACGTGACCGCCAAGTGTTACGGTGGTGACGTGAGTCGTAAGAAGAAGCTGCTGAACAAGCAGAAAGAAGGCAAGAAACGGATGAAGTCTCTGGGCCGTGTCGACGTGCCGCAGGAAGCCTTCCTCGCAATTCTCCACGTCGGAAAGGATTAATAGATGGCAAGCACGTTTTCCCTGATCCTGGTGGTGGTCTGCGCGATCACCGGTGTTATCTGGTGTCTGGACAAGATGATCTGGTCCAAGCAGCGGGCCGCCAAGATTGCCGTGGCCCGTGCCCACGGCGGCGCCCATCTGGACGAGAAAACCCTGGCCAAGGTGGCCCCCGTGCCGGTCTGGATCGAACAGACCGCCGGGGTCTTCCCGGTCATCACCCTCGTACTGATCCTGCGCTCCTTCATCTTCGAACCGTTCCAGATCCCGTCTGGTTCCATGATGCCCACCCTGCTGGTGGGCGATTTCATCCTGGTGGAGAAGTTTGCCTACGGCCTCAAGGATCCGGTGACCAACACCAAGTTCCTCGAGACCGGTGAACCCAAGCGCGGCGACGTGGTGGTGTTCAAGTATCCGCTGGATACCCGGGTGGACTACATCAAGCGCGTGGTCGGCATGCCGGGGGACCGGGTCATCTATCGCAACAAGGAGCTGATGATCCGGCCCAAGTGCGAGGAGCAGGAAGGGAAAACGTGCCCGGGCTTCCAGAAGCTCGACGTCAAGTTTGAACAAAGGGGTGAATTTACCCAGATGGGGATCCCGCTTGACCGCTATACCGAGCAGCTGGGCGAGGTGTCTCACGAGACCCTGCGCAACCCGCTGATGCCCGATATGGTCGGCCGTTACTACCGCCAGCCCGGCACCTACCCCGACGAGTGGGTCGTACCGGAAGGTCAGTACTTCGTCATGGGGGACAACCGTGACAACAGTACCGACAGCCGTTTCTGGGGCTTCGTGCCCGAGCAGAACCTGGTGGGCAAGGCGGTCGCTATCTGGATAAGTTTTGAATTCGAGCGCGAAGAAGGCTCCCTGCTGCCGAGCTGGGTACCGACAGGGGTGCGCTTCAACCGCATTGGCGGAATCAAGTAAATGAATATCAAGATGAACAGACTGCAGTCCCGTCTCGGGCATGTCTTTCAGGATCAAGAACTGCTGACCCGGGCGCTGACTCACCGCAGCGCCGGCTCCCGTCACAACGAGCGACTGGAATTTCTGGGTGACTCCATTTTGAGTCTGGTGATTGCCGACGATCTGTTCCACCGCTTCCCGCAGGCGGCGGAAGGGGATCTCAGCCGGATGCGCGCCACCCTGGTGCGCGAGAAGACCCTGGCCGAACTGGGCCGGGAGTTCGACCTCGGGGATCACCTGATCCTGGGGCCGGGCGAGCTGAAGAGCGGTGGTTTTCGCCGTGAATCCATTCTGGCCGACACGGTCGAGGCGGTGATCGGCGCCGTCTATCTGGATACCAATCTTGAGACGGTACGGACCCTGCTGCTGGGCTGGTATGCCAGTCGCCTGGACGAGATCAAGCCGGGCATAGAGCAGAAGGATCCCAAGACCCGTCTGCAAGAAATTCTGCAGGGAAGCCGCAAATCCCTGCCGACCTATACCGTGACCAACGTCAAGGGCGAAGCCCACAACCAGGAGTTCACCGTCCAGTGTGAGGTGGAAGGCCTGGATGGTCCGCTGGTCGGGGTCGGCACCAGCCGCCGCAAGGCCGAACAGGCCGCGGCGCAGCAAGCATTGGAAAAACTGTCATGACAGATAGCACTTATTGCGGCTTTGTCGCCATCGTGGGCCGCCCCAACGTGGGCAAGTCCACCCTGCTCAACAAGCTGCTTGGCCAGAAGGTCAGCATCACCTCGAAGAAGCCTCAGACCACCCGTCACCGGATCCTGGGGATCGACACCGAGGAGAACTATCAGACCATCTACGTGGATACCCCGGGTCTGCACATTGAAGAGAAACGGGCCATCAACCGCCTGATGAACCGCGCCGCCACCAGTTCGCTGGGGGACGTGGCCATGGTGGTGTTCGTGGTCGACGGCACCCACTGGACCAAGGACGACGAGATGGTGCTGGGCAAACTGCGCAACCTCAAGTGTCCCGTGGTGCTGGCGGTCAACAAGATCGACAACGTCAAAGAGAAAGAGGATCTGCTGCCCCACCTGGAGTGGCTGGGCCAGCAGATGAACTTCTCTCACATCCTGCCCATCAGCGCCGAGAAGGGCACCAACGTGGAGAAAATCCGCGAGTGGGCCAAGGATCTGCTGCCGGAAAACGTCCACTTCTTCCCGGAAGATTACGTGACCGACCGCTCCTCCCGCTTCATGGCCTCCGAAATCATCCGCGAGAAGCTGATGCGCTTCACCGGTGAGGAGCTGCCCTACTCGGTAACGGTGGAGATCGAGCGCTTCAAGGTGGAAGAGAACGGTCTCTACCACATCCACGGCCTGATCCTGGTGGAGCGCGAAGGCCAGAAGAAGATGGTCATCGGCAACAAGGGCGAGAAGATCAAGACCATCGGCACCGAGGCCCGCATCGACATGGAACGGCTGTTCCAAAACAAGGTGCACCTCGAGCTGTGGGTCAAGGTCAAGTCCGGCTGGGCTGACGACGAGCGCGCCCTGCGCAGTCTCGGCTATGGCGACGACTGATTGCTGACCCCGGCTTTCGTCATCCACAGTCGGCCCTATCGGGAGACCAGCCAGCTGGTCGAGGTTTTCACCCAGGATAGTGGCCGTTTTACCCTGGTGGCTCGCGGTTCTCGCGGGCCACGCTCGCCTCTGAAGGGGCTGTTGCAACCCTTTACCCTGCTCACCATCGCCTGGCGTGGCAAGGGGGATCTCAAGAATCTCACCCAGGTCGAGTGCCCGGATCACTCCCTGCGCCTCGGTGGCGATCGCCTCTTCTACGGCCTCTATCTCAACGAGCTGGTCTACTACCTGCTGGAAGCGCACACCCCCTTCCCCGAGGTGTTCGATGCCTATGCCCGCGCCATCATGGCGCTGGCCGACGGCGAGACGCCGGAGCTGCCGCTGCGCCGCTTCGAGTTCCTGCTGTTGCAGGCGCTGGGTTATGCGGTGGACTTCGAGTACACGGCGGATGACGAGTCGCCGATTGAGCCAACCCTGCTCTACGGCTTCGAGCGAGAGTTGGGCTTTGTCGCTTGCGAGCGGGCGCCGGATCCCCGTACCCTGTTTCTCGGCGCGCACCTGCTGGCCTTTGCCGAGGGGCGCTTCGATACTCCCCCCCTGTTGCAGGCGGCCAAGCGTTTCAGCCGGCTGGCGCTGCAACCCTATCTGGGACGGCGTCAGTTGAAGAGCCGGGAGCTGTTTTTAAAACGCCGTAATAGCTTGGGTTAACCGCCCTGCGGCGTTACCCAACACGGCAAGAATGTTACCTAGGTCCGATTACGCTGCGCTAATCGAACCTACGAGCTGCCACACACGTGACATATGGATATCGGTGCTGGCGCCTAGGCGGCAGCTGCACAGTTAACAGTGAAGAGCTTCAAGGAGTCGTCAATGAGCGAAATCTATCTGGGTGTGAACATCGATCACATCGCCACTCTGCGCAATGCCCGGGGCACCCAGTATCCGGATCCGGTACAGGCCGCCTTCGTGGCCGAGCAGGCCGGTGCCGATGGCATCACGGTGCACCTGCGGGAAGATCGCCGCCACATCACCGACCGTGACGTGGAGATCCTGCGCCAGACCATCCAGACCAGAATGAACCTGGAGATGGCGGTGACCGAGGAGATGGTCGGCATCGCCTGCCGTATCAAGCCTCACTTCGTCTGCCTGGTACCGGAGAAGCGCACCGAGGTGACCACGGAGGGGGGGCTGGACGTGGCCGGCCAGCTGGACAAGGTGACCGATGCGGTGACCCGTCTGGCCGCCGTCGGCGCCCAGGTGTCGCTCTTCATCGATGCCGACCCCATCCAGATCGATGCGGCCGCCGCGAGCGGTGCTCCCTTCATCGAGATCCACACCGGTCGCTACGCCGATGCCACCACGGATGCCGAGCGCAACGCCGAGTTCAAGCGCATCGCCGCCGGTGCCTCCTATGCCGCCGGCAAGGGCTTGAAGGTCAATGCCGGCCACGGCCTGCACTACCACAACGTCAAGGCCATCGCCGCCATCCCCGAGCTCTATGAGCTCAACATCGGCCACGCCATCATCGGCCGCGCCGCCTTCGACGGCCTGGCCAAGGCGGTCAGCGACATGCGCCTGCTGATGCAGGAAGCCCGTCAGGGGATCTGATCTGTTGGCAGGGGCTGGGCCCCGCGACACGAAGAAAAAGGGACGCCACGGCGTCCCTTTTTGTTGCGGCATGATGGAAAGGTCGGTGGCGGTCAGACTTGCACTGCCTTCTGCGATGTTCAGAGCTTGCCGTCGCTCATGCACATGCGGATCTTGGCGGCGACCACCTCCTCCATGGCGGCCATGGCGGGCACCAGATACTGGCGCGGGTCGCTGGCGTCGGGGTGAGAGGCCAGGAACGCCTTCATGGCGTCGGAGAAGGCGATCTTGAGCTCGGTGGCCACGTTGACCTTGCACACCCCGAGCTCGATGCAGCGGCGCACGTCACGGTCGGGAATGCCGGAGGCACCGTGCAGCACCAGCGGCACCGCTACCCTGGCCCGGATGGCGGCGAGGCGCTCGAAGTCGAGGCGCGGCTCCTCCTTGTAAAGGCCGTGGGCCGTGCCGATGGCGACGGCCAGGGAGTCGATGCCGGTGCGCGCCACGAACTCGGCCGCCTTGTCCGGGTCGGTCAGATGGGCGTTGGCGGCGTCCACGATGAGGTCATCCTCCTGGCCGCCGAGCTGGCCCAGTTCCGCCTCCACGCTCGCCCCCATGCGGTGACAGAAGGTGACGACCCGCTGCACCCTGGCGACGTTCTCCTCGAACGAGAGGTGAGAGGCGTCGATCATGGCGGAGTGGATGCCGGCCTCGACCTTGTAGTGGATATCCTGCTCATCCTCGTGGTGGTCCAGATGCAGTACCAGCGGGATGCGGTACTGATGGGCGGCCGAGGCGCAGATGGAGACCAGGTACTCGACCCCGGCGTGGCGGTAGGTACCCGGCGTGGCGGCCAGGATCACCGGGGAGTTCAGTTTGGCGGCAGTGCGGGCCACCACCTCGACGGTCTCCAGGTTGTGGATGTTGAAGGCGGGCACCGCATAGCCGCGGCGCTGGGCATCTTTAAGCATTTCGTGGGACGAGATCAGATACATGAGGACTCCTTGGCACCCTGGCGGGCACCAGCTTCAGGGAAAGAGAGCGGGGCAGGGGCGGGGAGGATCTCCCGGCCGGCCACCCAGATGTGTTGTTGATTGAGCTCCGCGGTCAGGGCGAGCAGGTTGGCCTGCTTGCCGACGGCCAGCGAGCCGAGGCGATGTTCCATCCCCAGCATCCGGGCCGGTGCCAGCGAAGCCATACGGATGGCCTCCTCCAGCGGCACGCCGGCCAGCTGCACCATGTTGCGCACGGCGCCGAGCAGGGTGAGGGTGCTGCCAGCCAGGCCGCCGGTGTCGGTGCGCACCACCCCGTCCTTCATCTCCACCCGGTAGTCGCCGAGCAGGTAGTGACCGTCCGGCATGCCGGCGGCGCGCATGGCATCCGTGATGAGCAGCAGGCGATCCCTGGCGCAGCAGTGACAGAGTCTGAGCACGCTCGGATGGACGTGGTGGCCGTCGGCGATGAGTTCCAGCCAGGCATCAGGATGCACCAGGCCTGCGCCGACCATGCCGGGTTCTCTGTGGTGCAGGCCGCGCATGCCGTTGAAGCAGTGCACCAGCCCGGAGGCCCCCGCCGCCAGCGCCGCCATGGTGGTGTCGTGGTCGGCGGCGGAGTGACCCAGCATCACCCGGATGCCGGCCTGCTTGAGATGACGGATGGCGGCCAGCGCCCCGCCCTTCTCGGGGGCGAGGGCGACCACCTTCAGGGTGCCTCGCGCCACCTGTTGCAGCTGGTCGAGCTCCGCCAGATCCAGCTCCCGGAACAGGGCCGGGTCATGGGCGCCCTTGTTGTCCGGGGTGAAGTAGGGGCCCTCCAGATAGCTGCCGAGCAGTTGCGCGCCCGGCTGGGGGCTCGCCATGGCATCGGCGATGCGACCGAGGGCGCTAAGGATGGCGGGCAGCGGGGCGGTGACCGTGGTGGCGAGGAAGGCACCCACCCCTTCTGCTGCCTTGGCAAGGGAGAGGCGGGCCAGGGCGTCGGCCGCCTCATCCATCACGTCGACGCCAGCCCCGCCGTGGACATGGCCATCGATGAGGGCGGGCACCAGCAGCTCGACTTCCCGCACCGGGTCGTCGGCCGGGATGGGGTCGATGGCGGTGATGACGCCCCCTTCATGGGTCAGTACCTGGTGTGTCAGCCAGCCCTGCTCGGTCAGCAGACGGCGGGCGCGGATCCGTTCTGCCATCTAGATCCCCTCCTCCGCCAGCGTCTCGGCCCGCTCGCGTGCCAGCTCGTCCACCAGGCTGGTGAGGCCGCGATGACCGCAGCACAGCGCCTGTTCACGAAACTGGGACGGGGTCAGCTCGCCGCGCTCCATCACCATCTCCAGCAGCAGCTGCAGATTGGTGCCGGTGACCACCTCCCGCCCGGGCTGGCGCAGAGCCAGGGTGGAGGCGACCCGAAACGGGGTTCCCCCCAGCAGGTCGGTCAGAAAGACCACCCCATCCCCTCGCTCAACCTGGGTCAGGGCGGTTTCGCACTGATCCTGCAGCAGGGCCGTGGTGGAGGACTCGGGAAAGTCGATGGCGACCACCGCCTCCTGCTCGCCGAGGATCTGCAACATGGCCTGTTCCATGCCGCTGGCGAAGCCGCCGTGTCCGCAAATGATGATGCCCAACATAATCTGTTCCTTTACAGCAAAGGGCCGGCCTCGTGCCGGCACCGGATTAGAGGAAGCCTGCAAACTTGCCGACGATGCCGAGCACGACCGTGATGACGATGAGGCGCAGCGGGCTCCAGCCGCGGCGGATCAGCCCATACATGGCCAGGGTGTAGAGCAGCGGCAGGAAGGCGGGCATCAGCTTGTCGAGCACGTCCGCCTGCAGCTTCACCACCGCATCGCCGGCGGTGATCTCCAGGGTGGTGCCGAGCCGCACATAGGTGGCGACCAGGGCGCCGATCACCGTCATGCCGACGATGGAGGCGGCATGGCCCACCTTGCGGGTGTTGGCCTTGATGAGCGGAATGGCGGCCACCCCCATGCGATAGGCGTAGTGCGCCAGCCCGAAGCGCAGGCCGAAGTGCACCAGGTTGAACAGCAGGAAGAAGACCACAGCCCCCATGATGGAACCCTGCAGGGCCAGGTCGGCGCCGATGCCGCCGCAGATGGGCAGCAGGGTGAGCCAGAACATGGCATCGCCGATCCCGCCGAGCGGGGCTCCAACCGCGATCTTGGTGCTCTGGATGCTGTTGACGTTCTGCTTGGAGCGCTCCATCGCCAGCACTATCCCCATCACGAAGGTGACCAGAAAGGGGTGGGTGTTGAAAAAGCCCATGTGGCCCTTCATCGCCCGGGAGAGATCCTTGGGGTTGCTGTGGATCTTCTGCAGTGCCGGCAGCAGGCCGTAGAGCCAGCCGGAGGCCTGCATCCGCTCGTAGTTGAAGGAGGCCTGCAGCAGCAGAGAGCGCCAGGCGAAGCGGTTGATGTCCTGGCGGGTCAGCTCGGCCCCGAGGTGCTGATCTTCGTAGACGTCGTCGGAGACGGTGCGGGTCGGTTGCGGCTCGGCCGCCTGGGTCAGCCGGGTGGCGGTGTTGTTAGATGCCATCTTCAGTTTCCTCCTGGATGGGGCGGGCTTGTGGCGCCGGGTCCTTGCGCATGAAATCGATCAGAGCCATGGCCAGGGCGGCCGCGGCGATGGCCAGCACCGGCAGCTTGAGCCAGGCGGCGGCAACGAAACCGAGGATGAAGTAGGGGATGTAGACGTTCTTCATCATGATCTTGAGCAGCACGGCGAAGCCGATGGCGGGCATGATGCCGCCGGCGACGCCGAGGCCGTCGATGAGACGGGCGGGCAGCACGTCGATGGCGGTCTTGGCGTGTTCGGCCCCGAAGTAGGTGGGCAGGAAGGCGCACAGGAAGTAGAAGGAGCCGAGCGCCAGCAGCGCCAGGTAGTTGACCCGCTCGATGCCGCGCACATCCCCCTGTTCCGCCATCCGGTCACAGCGGGACATGACCCCCGACATCACCGAGAAGAGGAAGGTGATCCCCATCTGGACCGCCACCGCGAACGGCACCGCGACCCCGACCGCCACATCCGGCTTGACCCCGGTGGTGATGGCGAAGGTGGCGCCGACTATGGTGCCGATGATGACGTTGGGCGGCTGCGCCCCCGCCAGCGGGGCCAGCCCCATCCAGACCAGCTCCAGGGTGCCACCCACCAGAATGCCGGTGGGCAGGTCGCCGAGGATCAGGCCCACCAGCGGGCCCAGTACCACGGGCCGGTGGAAGTGGGTCAGGCCGTTGAACAGGTCAAGCCCGGCGAAGAACGCCAGCATGCCCAGCAAAAGCCCTTGCAACAAACTGATTTCCATCACAATTGTCCTTAATCAGATGAGGTTGAAAATGTCCTGTGCCGGTTCGGTCGGCACCCCCTGGACAAAGCAGGCGACGTGGGCGTCCTGCAGGGCGCGAAACGCCGCTATGTCCGACTCGTCCACCGATACCGTCTTGTGGATCTGACGCTTGCCGTCGGCGTAGTGCATGTTGCCGACGTTGATGCGGGGGATGGGCACCCCGCCCTCCACCAGGGTGCGAAAGTCCGCCGGACTCTTGCACACCAGCAGGATCTTCTGGCGATCGGCGGCCTTGCCGATGTTGTCGATCACCTTCTGCAGCGGCCAGAAGCGCACTGCGATGCCTTCGGCCAGCACCATCTCCATCAGGTTCTGCTGGATGGGGTCCTCTGCGACTTCGTCATTGGCGACCAGCACCAGATTGGCGCCGGCGAAGCCGACCCATTGCACGCCGACCTGACCGTGGATCAGGCGCTCGTCGATACGGCTCAGCACTATGTTCGGCATCAGACGCCTCCTTGCTGGTTGAACGGATAGATGTTGACCCCCTGCACGACCCGGTTGACCCGCCCGCTCGGGCAGGGATTGTCCGGGGTGATGCCCAGCACCAGCGCGGTGTGGAAGGCGTAGTACTGGGCGTAGAGCAGGTAGCAGAGCGCCAGCTCGGCGTCGTCACCGTTGAGGGGGGTGGGCAGATAGATGTGCTCGCCGGCGCTGATGAGCGGATCCGGCCGGTCGGCCAGGGCGACCACCCGGGCGGCATAGCCGTCCTGGCGCAGCTCGCCGAGCAGGTCCAGATCGTACTGGCGGGTATAGGGATCGTTGGACACCATCAGCACGATCAGGGTCTGCCGATTGATGGCCGACTTGGGCCCGTGGCGAAAGCCGGTGGGGGAGTCGTGCATGGCCATCACCTGGCCGGCGGTGAGCTCCAGCAGCTTGAGAGCCGCCTCCTGGGCTACCCCCTGCAGACTGCCGCTGCCAAGGTAGATGACCCGCTCCGGCAACGGTCGATCCCACTCGGGCACCTTCAGCTCGGCCTGCGGCAGGATGGCGTCCCCCAGCGCGATGAGCGGCTGGCTGGCGATCGGGTTGAATTGGCGCGGCAGGAACACCGCCAGACAGCTCAGCATCATGCTGGTCAGGCTGCTGGTCATGGCAAAACTGCGGTCGTGGGTCTGGGGCGGCATCAGCAGCGCCAGGGAGCGGGCATCCTTCTGACAGCGGCGATAGAGCTCCCCCTCGCCGTTGCAGGTCAGCACCAGGTGGTGGCACTCGCTCAGCAGCTGGCTGGCCAGCTCCACCGCCGCCACGCTCTCCGGGCTGTTGCCGGAGCGGGCGAAGGAGATGAGCAGGGTCGGGCAGTCCTGTGCCAGGTATTCGCCCGGATCGGTGACGATGTCGGTGGTGGCGATCGCCTCGAAGCGGCCGTTGAGGCGGGCACTGAGATAGGGGGCGAGGGCGCGGCCGGCAAAGGCGGAGGTGCCGGCTCCGGTCAGGATCACCCGCAGGTTGCCCCGTGACAGCAGGGGCAGCAGGAAGCGTTCAATGGTGGCGCGGCACTCCTCCACCATGGTGAGGGTCTCCCGCCAGGTGGCGGGTTGCTGGCGAATTTCACGGGCGGTGGCCAGGCCGTTGGCCGACCGCAGCGTCTCTTCTGGATAACCAAGGATCATCTCTACAACTCCTTATACAACCGGGGTCAGCCGGGAGTGGCTGGCGGGGACGGCGCTGCAGGCCGCCGCGTATTGGCGCAGCACCTCCTGCACCTGATCGAGAATGAGGTCGTGCACCCGGGGCGACAGCGTGCCCTGGCGCACCTTGCGGTATTGCAGCGGCAGGTGCTGGCTGAGCAGCGGCAGGGGAATGGGTTCGGCGGCCAGGTTGGCCAGCAACCGGGCGTAGCACTCATCGACCCGGCTGTCGGGCCAGTAGTAGCGAATGCGATCGGAGTAGCTGTAGCCGCGGGCCAGCCGGCACTCGTTGGGGCTGCCCTGATAGTGGCTGCGCCAGAAGTCGGGGCGATCCAGCATGGTCTCTTCCAGCACCTGGCGCAGGCCCGAGCAGGCCTTGGCCACCACCAGCTCCTCCTCGATGGCGGCGAGGGCAAACAGTGCCTCGCGCAGGGCAAAGGTGAGGGCCGGGCCGACCTTGAGGATGGCGAAGTGATCGCGCACCAGCTGGCGGTAGGCGTCCGGGGTCTGGTAATCGGTGGAGTGGGCCTCGAACACCAGATGGGGATAGGCCTCGATCATCCGGCTCAAGGGGGCGGCCCGCTCGGGGCGGTAGTCGATGACGTGGGTGTGGTCGAACTCCACGCCGGGTTGCACCACCAGACCGATCACCCGTGGCCAGAGCCGGGCCAGTCCGGCCTGCTCGAAGGCCTGCTGGTGGGCGACCAGGGTGTGGCGCGCCGCCTCCGGCGTGGTGACCGCCAGCTCGGCCAGCTCTTCGTGGGCACCGCCCGGTACCGGCACTTCGGTGCCAATCACATAGACCAGGTCGCTGTGGCCAAACTGCCGGATGGCGGTCTGCTCGGCCACGTTTGCCAGCCGGGCTGCGCGCGCCGCCACCAACTCGTCGGTCAGCGGCACCGGATCCCCCTGGCAGGGCATGCTGCAGTCGAGGTGGATCTTCTTGAAGCCGGCCGCAACATAGCTGGCGACGAGATCCTCGGCGTGGGCCATGGCCTGTTCGGCGGGTTCGCTCTGCCAGCGGTTGGGGCCGAGGTGATCCCCACCCAGTACCAGCCGCTGCACGGGAAAGCGGCACTCGGCGGCGAGCCGGTGCAGCAGGTCGCGAAAATCGGCCGGTGTCATGCCGGTGTAGCCGCCAAATTGATCCACCTGATTGGAAGTGGCCTCGACCAGCAGCAGCTGGTCTCCTTGCGCCGCCAGTCGCAGGGCCGCCTCCAGTACCAGCGGATGGGCGGAGCAGACGGCGTAGATCCCGACCTGTTCCCCCTGCTTGTGTTGTGCGACCAGATCCAGCATTGATTTCATTTCCCTCTTCCTCTTGGCCTGAACAAGATGCGTTACTTTCGATTTCTTTCTTTACCCTAGGCGTATGGCGTTCGAAACGAAACAAAAGCGTGTTCACATCTTGAGCAAGATCACAAAAAGAAATGAATCGAAAGGCCTTTGGCTGCTTAAGGGAGTCTGATGGCACTTTTCAATTCAATGAAAGCTTGATTTGCCATCGAGGCTGAGTGTTAATAGGGAAACGTAACGAAGTGAAAGCTCTACTTTCACCACAGGACTCCGGCAGAGAGACTATGCAAATCACCGAAAAGAGCGTGCTCGGCACCAGCGAGCGACGGGAGCGCATCATTCAGCAGCTGCGCAGCAATGGCAGCGTTCAGGTCAACGAGCTGGCCGGCCACTATCAGGTCTCCACCGTCACCATCCGCAACGATCTGGCATTTCTGGAGAAACAGGGGGTGGCGGTGCGCGCCTACGGCGGCGCCCTGCTGTGCGAATCCGGTCAGCCGGTGGCCGAGCGCACCATCGCCGACAAGAGCGTGCTCAACACCCCGGTCAAACAGCGCATCGGCGCCATGGCGGCGAGCCTGGTGCAGCCCGGTTGCCGCCTCATTCTCGACTCGGGCACCACTACCCTGGAGGTGGCACGCCACCTGCGCGATCACCAGGAGATAGTGGTGATGACCAACGGCATGAACGTGGCGAATGCCCTGCTGGAGGCGGAAGGGGTGGAGCTGCTGATGACGGGCGGCCACCTGCGCCGCAAGTCGCTCTCCTTCTACGGCGCCCAGGCGGATCTCTCCCTGCAGAACTATCACTTCGATCTGCTGTTTCTCGGGGTGGATGGCATCGATCTGGAGCGTGGCGTCAGCACCCATCACGAAGACGAAGCCAGGCTCAATCGCTGCATGTGCCACGTGGCCGAGCGGATCATCGTCGTGACCGACTCCAGCAAGTTTGGTCGGCTGAGCCTGCACAAGATCGTCGATACCCGGCGAATCCACACCCTGATCACCGACGACGCCATTGCGGCCGAGACCCTGGCCGGTCTGCGTCAGGCCGGGATAGAGGTGCTGCTGGTGGAGGCCTGAGCCGGCAATCGACTGAGAATGCAAAAGAGGGACGCCATGGCGTCCCTCTTTCGTGGTCTGGGGCGAAGCTCAGCGTTGCGCGGGAAAGTAACGCTCGAGCAGGGCAGTCAGGATGGCCTGGCTCTCGGCATCCGGTTCACCGCTGACCAGGGCGGGCCGAAAGTGGAGCTGAAAGGCGCGCAGGGCGGCGCGGCTCTGCTCGTCCCAGTTGCCGCTCGGGGTTACGCCATAGCCGTAGCTGGCCAGCCGTTGCTGCCAGCCGAGGGCATCCCAGGCCGGCGCCGGCTGCTGGCGCAGCTCGGCCAGCCGGGTCTCATCGGGCCAGGCGCCCACCCCGTAGTGCAGGGCCAGCTCGCGCCAGGGGAAGTGGGGACCGGGATCCTGCTTGCGCTCGGGGGCGACGTCGCTGTGGGCCAGCACCTGGGTGGGGGGGATCTGGTAGCGCTCGACCAGCTCGCGGGTGAGGGCGCCGAGGGCGGCTATCTGTGCCCGGGTGTAGGGTTGCCAGCGCCGCTGGTGGGCGGGCAGCAGCTCATCTTGTGGCGGGTAGCCGAGGTTGACGATCTCGATGCCAAGAGAGCTGGCATTGAGCCCCGTATACTGGTGCCAGCGGCTGCGGCCGGCATGCCAGGCGCGCCGGTTGTCGGGCACCAGCTGGTAGACCGGCAGTGGCCGCTCATGGGTATCGCGCGGGATCAGGTAGTGGGCGCTCACCTGATGGGCCGGCTCTGTCAGCAGGCGCAGGGAACGCTCATCGTCTTCATCCGTGTAGTGCAGGATCAGAAAGGCGATGCGCTCGTTCTGGCTGGCGCTCTGATGGTCGTTGTTGAGCCGATAGGGGGCGGGCTGACAGGCGCTCAGCAGCAGGGTGAGGCAGAGGGCATACCAGTGCCGACAGGTGCCCCATGGCCGACGGCACCCACCCACCGCCAGCAGGCGGGATGATGGTGAGCGCAGACGCCGGCCCATGGTTCAGCCGCGATACTTGGCGGTGAGGCCGATGAGGAAGTTGCGCAGGATCTGATCCCCGCAATCCTGGTAGTGCTTGTGGTCCCGTGAGCGGAACAGGGCGCTCAGCTCGGACTTGGAGAGGTTGAAGTTCGCCAGCTTGAGGGTGGCGAGCATCTCCTCTTCCTTGAAGTTGAGGCCGATGCGCAGCTTGCGCAGGATCATGTTGTTGTTGATCCGGTTCGGGATCACCTGGGGCGGTGCATCTTCCCGCGCGCCACGGCGCACCAGGATCAGGCCGTCGAGGAACTGGCTCAGGGCCGAATCCGGGCAGGCGGCAAAGCCAGCCTCCTGCACTTCACCCTCTTCTGCCTCTTTCATCAGCCAGCCGTGCAGCTGGGCGTGGGTGACGGTCAGGTTGCCCTTGGCGAACATGTCGACCATCTGGTCGTTGCTGATGCTGAGGGCGTAGCGCAGGCGGCGCAAAATATCGTTGTTGGTCATGTCGACTCCTGTGGAAACGGCGCAACTTTACCATCTGGCGGGGCCCGCGTCAGAAAAAGCGGGCCACCGGGTCAGGCGAGGTAGCGGGGAGCCTCCTGGCGCACCTGCTCCATCGCATCCTGCAGCTCCAGCAACTCGGGCTCGAGTTCGGCCACTGGCACCCCGTCTCGCAGCTGCTGCTCCAGCTGGGAGAGCAGCCGCTGCAGACGAGGCACCCCCGAGTAGGCGCAGCCGCCGTTGAGGCGGTGGAGCTGGGCCAGCACCTCGCTGTCCTCCACCTGGCCGGCGAGCGCCGCCTCCAGCACCGGATCCACCTCGTCGAAACTGGTCATCAGCATGGTCAGCATCTCCTTGGCGAGATCCAGCTTGCCCGCCGCCTGGCGCACCGCCAGCGACCAGTCGATCTGCTGGCTGGCGTGATTCTGGTGGCGACGATGGGCGAAGTCGGTGATGAGCTTGGCCAGCATGGCCTCGTCGATGGGCTTGGCCAGATAGTCGTCCATGCCCTGGCGGATCAGCCGCTCCCGCTCGCCGGGAATGGCGTGGGCGGTGACCGCGACGATGGGCGTCTCGGTGTTGAGGGACTGGCTGCGAATAGCCTGAGTGGCGCTGATGCCGTCCATGATCGGCATCTGGATATCCATGAAGATGATGTCGAACGGCTGGCTCTGGGCCAGTCTGACCGCCTCCTTGCCGTTCTTGCACACCACCACCTGGCTCACCATCTCCTTGAGCATGGCGGCGATTAGCTTGAGGTTGGCGGCGTTGTCGTCCACCGCCAGCACCTTGATCTCCTGCACGCTGCGCGGGGAGGGCTCTGGCAGCGGGGCGCTGCGCACCGCCTCGGGGGAGAGCAGGGCGTGCAGCAGCTTGCGGTGGTTGATGGGCTTGGAGAGGCAGTGCTGGGCTCCGTGAGCCAGCATGGCCTCGTAGAGCGAAGGCTCGTGGCTGCTGAGCAGCACTATTGTGTTCTGCTGGCCATCCAGCCCGTCGAGGCGCGCCACCACCTGCTGCGGGCTGTGCTGGGTTCCGCTGCCGATGATCACCATGTCCTGGCTGCTCATCTCGGGCCAGGGGTCGTCGCCGGTCAGGGAGTGCACCTGCAGCTGCCACTCCGCCAGCAGGGCGCAGATGGCGGAGTGGCTGAAGGGATCCGGTTCCAGCAGCCAGACCCGCTTGCCCTGGATGCGATCCAGCGGCAACCGGTCGGTCTGGGGCAGGGGGGAGACCTCCAAATCCAGGCTGAAGGAGAAGACAGATCCCTTGCCAAGTTCCGATTCGAAGCGGATCTGGCCCCCCATCTGCTGCACCAGCTTCTGGGTGATGACGAGGCCCAGACCGGTGCCGCCATAGCGGCGGGAGATGGAGGAGTCGGCCTGGTTGAAGGCCTGGAACAGCTGGCGCTGCTGCTCTTCCGAGATGCCGATGCCGGTGTCGCGGATCAGCACGTTGAGCCGCACCTTGTTGCCGCTGAGGCTGCCGGTCTGCTCGATGCGCACGTCCACGTTGCCGCGCTCGGTGAACTTGATGGCGTTGCCGGTGAGGTTGGTGAGCACCTGCTGCAGGCGCATGGGGTCGCCGGTGAGGTAGTCCGGCACCTCGGCATCCACCTGCAGGGAGAGCTCCAGCTGCTTGTCGTGGGCGCTGGGGCCGAGCAGGTGCATGGTCTCGTTGAGGGTGTCGCGCAGGCTGAAGGGGATGTGCTCCAGCTGCAGCTTGCCGGCCTCCAGCTTGGAGAAGTCGAGGATGTCGTTGATGATGCCGAGCAGGTTGCGGGCCGACTTCTCGATGGTCTGCATGTAGTCGGTCTGGCTCGGTGTCAGGCTGGTCTTGAGCAGCTGGCGGGTAAAGCCGATGACCCCGTTGAGCGGGGTGCGCAGCTCGTGGGACATGTTGGCGAGGAACTCCGACTTGACCCGCGCCGCCTCCTGCGCCCGCTTCTTGGCCATGTCGAGCTCGACGTTCTGGATCTCGATCTGCTCCAGCGTCTCGCGCAAGTCGGAGGTGGCCTGATCGATGTTCTGCTGCATCTCCTCGTGGTATTCCGAGAGCGCCTTGGCCATGGCGTTGATGCCGTTTTTCAGCATGTCCAGCTCGCCGGTGAGCTGACCGCTGACCCGGGTGTCGAGCCGCCCCTCCCTGATCTTGTGCACCGCCTGCACCATGTCGGTGATGGGCTGGGTCACGCTCTTGACCAGCCGAAAGCCGAACAGGGTGCTGAAGGCGATGCCGATGAGCACCATGATCACCGCGAAGAAGGTGTCGCGGTACTGCAGGATCATGGCCCGGTCTGTGGTCATCTGCATGGAGATGTAGCCGATCATCGGCGGCTCCACGTCGCTCGGCAGCGGGAAGCCGTCCATGCTGGTCTCGGCCTGGATCGGGGTGCGCAAGATGATGTCGTCGCCATAGAGGGTGACGCTGGTGAGCTCGGGGATCTGGCTGCCGTCCGGCAGCCGCAGCCGGGTGAAGTCCCTGTGGTAGTTGGACGTCACGAACAGCTGGTTGTCCTGGGTGAAGACGGCGATGGACTTGATGAGCGGCGAGTTCTTGCGGTGGGTGAGGCCGATCAGCCGCTTGAGCGATTCGCGGCTGTGCTGGGTCATCCCGTATTCACTGGCGATGGCCAGCGGCTCTATGATGTTGATGCCCTGATCGATCAGGTTGTTTTCCAGCTGCTGATAGCGGTGGAAGGTGAAATAGCCGGCCATCAGGCCGCCGATGATCAGGGTCGGCAAGATGGTAAAGGCCAGCACACGCGCCCGAAGGCCATATTTGGTCATGCGGATGATCCCCCGAAGAGCAGGGTTGGCAATGGCGTAAACGAGCGGGTGCGGGCCCACAGGCCGTATTTGGTCATACTATTATTCTTGTGGGACAATAGCCTGCTGCAGATTCCACAATCATGACATAGCCACCTATAGGCACCAAGTTTTATGGCCCAGTTTTTCAAGCCCCAAAAGAAATCCACCCAGCCCCAACGTATTGAATTTACGGTAGACAGCCTGGATCACCACTGCGTCGGGATCGGCCGCCACCAGGGCAAGGCGATCTTCATCGAAGGGGCGCTGCCCGGTGAGCAGGTCAAGGCCCGCATCCTCGAAGACAAGAAGCAGTATGCCCACGCCGCCCTGCAACAGGTGGTGACCCCGGCGGCCAATCGCATCGCCCCCTTCTGCAGCCACTACCGCGAGTGCGGCGGCTGCAGCGCCCAGCATCTGGCTGAGGCGGATCAGCGCGCCGCCAAGGAGGCCGGCCTGGTCAGCCTGTTCGAGCGGCTCGGCAACATCCAGCCCCCGGCGCTGGAGCCCGTGCTGGGCGGGGAGTCCCACGCCTATCGCCGGGTCTGCCGGCTGGCCATCAAGTTCGACAAGAACGGCCGCTGCACCCGGGTGGGCTTTCGTCGTCGCCAGTCGAACGATCTGGTGGAGATCAGTGGCTGCCCCGTGCTGGCCGAACCGCTCTCCGCGCTGATCGCCCCGCTGCGCGAATGCCTCAACCGCCTCAAGAGCCAGCGTGAGCTGGGCCATGCGGAGCTGATCCAGGCCGAGCAGGGGATCCTGATGTTGCTGCGCCATACCGGCCGGCCGACCGAGGCGGATCGGGCGCAACTGATCGAGTTCGCCAAGGTGCAGGGGATCGACCTCTATCTGCAGGCGGCCGACGAGCAGATTGAGCCGCTGCACCAGCAATTTGCGCCCTCCTACTCGCTGGATGGCCTGTCTCTTGCATTCGCTCCCGGTGACTTCATCCAGGTCAACGGCCCGGTCAACCAGCGCATGGTAGAGCAGGCACTGAACTGGCTCGAGGCGGGCAAGGATGACAAGGTGCTCGATCTGTTCTGCGGCATCGGCAACTTCACCCTGCCGCTGGCCCGTCAGGTCCGCGAAGTGGTGGGGGTGGAAGGGGAGCTGGCCATGGTGGCCCGTGCCGAAGAGAACGCCCGTCGCAACGGCATCGAGAACGCACGTTTCTACAAGGCGGACTTGAGCGGCGACATCGCCGGCATGTCCTGGGCGCGGGAAGGGTTCGATCTGGTGCTGCTGGATCCGGCCCGTCCCGGTGCGTTCGAGGTGATGGAGCACGTCGTGAAACTTTCACCCAGACGGGTGGTCTACGTTTCCTGTAATCCGGTCACCCTGGCGCGCGACAGCCAGGTGCTAGTGAAAGGGGGCTACCGGCTGGTGCGCCTCGGCATGCTCGACATGTTCCCGCACACCGGTCACCTGGAGTCCATGGCGCTGTTCGAGCGCAAATAGACGGACGGTGATGGGCAAAATGGACGTGGTGGCGGTGCCATGAAAGGGCCGCCGTCAGCTGACGATAGTGGCGTCCATAACGCTGTCTGGGCAGGCATGATTGGGGTAATCTAGACCCTTGTAAATCGGCAGGGCCTGGCGGAGAACTCTATTGTTTTTCTTGACAATATGCCTTGAAAAATTCTCCGCAGATCCCCATTTGAGGCAATCTCATGAGGGGAGAGGGCGACAGCCTTCGGCCCAATAATTTAAAGGATTGATACCATGGTTGCGGTTCGCGATATTCATTTGAAAGACAACTTCACCCTGGAGGAGTGGGTCAGCTCGCTCACCCTGAGTGACAGTGACAAGGATCAGCTGCGAACCGTCTACCAGTACTGTCTGACGCTCGGTGACGAAGCGCTCACCAACCGGCTGCTGGTGCGCGGGGTCGAGATGGTGGGCATCCTGCTGATGCTCAGCATGGATCTCGGCACCCTCAAGGCCGCCATCATCTACCCCTTCGTCGAAGCCGGTCTCATCAGCCAAGAGCGGATGGACGAGGACTTCGGTCCCAAGATCGCCAAGCTGGTGGAAGGGGTGCTGGAGATGGAGGCCATCCGCTCCCTGCAGACCCTGCACCGCAGCGAAACCTCGCCGGAGCAGGTCGACAACGTGCGGCGCATGCTGCTCGCCATGGTCGAGGATGTGCGCGCCGTGGTGATCAAGCTGGCGGAGCGGATCGCCTGCCTGCGGGAGGCTAAGAAGGCGGATGAAGAGACCCGGGTGCTGATGGCCCAGGAGATCACCAACATCTATGCCCCGCTGGCCAACCGGCTCGGCATCGGTCAGCTCAAGTGGGAGCTCGAGGATCTCGCCTTCCGCTATCTGCACCCGGATACCTACAAGCAGATCGCCAAACAGCTCGACGAGAAGCGCCTCGATCGGGAGCGCTACATCCGCGAGTTCGTGCAGTCCCTGCGCGATGCCCTGAAAGAGGCGGGGGTCGAGGCCGAAGTCTACGGCCGGCCAAAACACATCTACAGCATCTGGCGCAAGATGCAGAAGAAGCACCTCGAATTCAACGAGCTGTTCGACGTGCGCGCGGTGCGGGTGGTGACCAAGCGGCTGCAGGATTGCTATGCGGCACTTGGCATTGTTCACACCCACTTCCACCACATTCCCCGCGAGTTTGACGACTATGTCGCCAACCCCAAACCCAACGGCTACCAGTCCATCCATACCGTGGTGGTGGGGCCCGAGGGCAAGACGGTGGAGATCCAGATCCGTACCGACCAGATGCACCAGGATGCCGAACTCGGTGTGGCGGCCCACTGGCGTTACAAGGAAGGGGCTCAGGCCGGTGGCAAGGCCAACAATTTCGAAGACAAGATCGAGTGGCTGCGCAAGCTGCTCGCCTGGCAGGAGGATCTCTCCGAGAGCGGCTCCCTGCTCGAGGATCTGCGCAGTCAGGTGTTCGAGGACAGGGTCTATGTGTTCACTCCGAAAGGGGATGTCATCGACCTGCCGGCGGGGGCTACGCCCCTCGACTTTGCCTATCACGTCCACAGCATGATCGGCCACCGCTGCATCGGCGCCAAGATCGACGGCCGCATCGTGCCGTTCACCTATGCGCTGCAGACCGGCGATCAGGTGGAGGTGATCACCCAGAAAGAGCCGAACCCAAGCCGCGACTGGATGAACCCCAACTCAGGCTTCCTGCGCTCCAGCCGGGCGCGGGCCAAGGTGGCCACCTGGTTCAGAAAGCTGGATCGGGACAAGAACATCGTCGCCGGGCGCGAGCTGTTCGACAAGGAGCTGGATCGCCACAACCTCAGCATGGCCAAGATCGACAAGGGCAACATGCTGCGCCGCTTCAATCTGGAGAGCACCGACGATCTGCTGGCCGGCATCGGCAGCGGCGACATCCGCATCAACCAGGTGATCAACTACCTGGACACCTGTTACAACAAGCCGACGGCGGAGGAGGAAGATCGCCGCCTGCTGGAGAAGCTGGAACAGAAGGCCAATGCGCCGTTCCGCCACAAGCCCAAGGATCACATCGTAGTGGAAGGGGTGGGCAACCTGATGACCCACATCGCTCGCTGCTGCCAGCCGATCCCCGGGGATGCCATCCAGGGCTTCATCACCATGGGCCGCGGCGTCTCCATCCATCGGGAGGATTGCGAGCAACTCAAAGAGCTGTCGCGCCGCAACCCGGAGCGACTGATCGATGCGGTATGGGGGGAGAACTACTCCGGCGGTTACGGTCTCACCATCCGCATCCTCTCCAACGACAGGTCCGGCTTGCTGCGCGACATCACGACCGTGCTCGCCAACGAGAAGATCAACGTGATGGGGGTGCGTTCGCGCTCCAACGTGCGTGAGCAGACCGCCGAGATCGACATGGAGCTGGAAATTTACAACATCAACGCCTTCAACCGGGCGTTGGCCAAGCTCAGCCAGCTCAACGACGTGATCAGCGCCAAGCGCCTCTGATCGTACGCAACACTGCACTCGTGACCGACCGCCAGGTCGGTCACTGTTTTCTCCCGGTAGCATCAAGAAAAGCGAATATCCCATGTCCCAACGTTACGACCTGTCCCAACTGCTCGCCATCATGGCCAAACTGCGCGACCCGAACGGGGGCTGCCCCTGGGATCTCAAGCAGAGCTTCCAGACCATAGTGCCGCACACCCTGGAGGAGGCCTACGAGGTGGCCGACGCCATCGAGACCGAAGATTGGCAGGGGCTGAAAGGGGAGCTGGGGGATCTGCTGTTCCAGGTGGTGTTCTACGCGCAGCTTGGCAAGGAGCAGGGGCTGTTCGACTTTGCCGACATCGTCGACACGGTGAGCGAGAAGCTGATTCGTCGCCACCCCCATGTCTTCTCCGATGCCGACCTCGGTGACGAGCAGGCGGTGAAGGTGAACTGGGAGGCGGAAAAGGCCAGGGAGCGGGCAGCACTCGACAAAGAGAGCGTGCTTGACGACATCCCCCTCTCGCTGCCGGCCCTGACCCGCGCCGCCAAGATCCAGAAGCGCTGCGCCACCGTCGGTTTTGACTGGAAGACCCTGGGCCCGGTGGTGGACAAGATCCACGAGGAGATCGACGAGGTGATGGAAGAGGCGCTGATGGCAGACGTGGATGAAGCGCGGGTGAGCGACGAACTCGGCGATCTGCTGTTTGCCACCGTCAATCTGGTGCGTCATCTGGGCAAGGATCCGGAGCAGGTGCTGCGGGGCGCCAACGCCAAGTTCGAACGCCGCTTTCGTCAGGTTGAACAGTTTATCGCCGCGGAAGGGCTGAAAATGACCGACTGCAGCCTCGAGAAGCTGGATGCCGCCTGGGTCAAGGCCAAGGAAACCGAACAAAGTTGATTTGGCGCAAGATGGGGGCGCCGGGAGCCTGATAGATTTTTGTTCATTGTTTGGGAGAGGGGGTTTTGGTATACTGTTTCCCCGTCCTGCTTCATCCCCGAAGCACCCCTTAAAATTCCCTAAACTTCTTTCAGGTTCAGCATGACGACAAAATATATTTTTGTAACTGGTGGCGTTGTTTCATCCCTCGGCAAAGGCATTGCCGCAGCTTCTCTGGCAGCCATTCTGGAAGCCCGTGGTCTGGATGTGACCATCATGAAACTGGACCCCTATATCAACGTGGATCCGGGCACCATGAGCCCGACCCAGCACGGTGAAGTGTTCGTAACCGAGGACGGGGCCGAGACCGATCTGGACTTGGGCCACTACGAGCGTTTCATCCGCACCAAGATGACCCGCCGCAACAACTTCACCACCGGTCGCATCTACGCCGATGTGCTGCGCAAAGAGCGCCGCGGCGACTATCTGGGCGCCACCATTCAGGTGATCCCGCACATCACCAACGCCATTAAAGAGCGGGTGATTGCCGGTGCCGAAGGCCATCAGGTTGCCATCGTCGAAGTGGGCGGTACCGTGGGCGATATCGAGTCCCTGCCGTTCCTCGAAGCCATTCGTCAGCTGGCTGCCGAAGTGGGTCGCAACAACGCCATGTTCATGCACCTGACCCTGGTGCCTTATCTGGCCGCCGCCGGCGAAGTGAAGACCAAGCCGACCCAGCACTCCGTGAAGGAGCTGCTCTCCATCGGTATCCAGCCGGACGTGCTGATCTGCCGTTCCGACCGTGCCATTCCGGCCAACGAACGTGCCAAGATCGCCCTGTTCTGCAACGTGCCGGAGCGTGCCGTCATCTCTATGAAGGACGTCGACTCCATCTACAAGATCCCGGCGCTGCTGAAATCCCAGAACCTGGACTCCTACATCACCGAGCGCTTCGGCATCGAGTGCAAGGAGGCCGATCTGGCCGAGTGGGAACAGGTCATCTATGAAGAGGCCAACCCGACTGCAGAAGTGACCATCGGTATGGTAGGCAAGTACGTCTCCCTGCCGGATGCCTACAAGTCCGTCAACGAGGCGCTCAAGCACGGCGGTCTGAAAACCCGTCTTTCCGTCAACATCAAGTACATCGATTCCCAGGACATCGAGACCCGTGGCGCCGAGCTGTTGGAAGGTCTGGACGCGATTCTGGTGCCGGGTGGCTTCGGCGAGCGCGGCGTGGAAGGCAAGATCCTGGCGGCCCAGTATGCCCGCGAGAACAAGATCCCGTATCTCGGCATCTGTCTCGGCATGCAGGTTGCCATGATCGAATTTGCCCGCAACGTGGCCGGCATGACCGGGGCTCACTCCTCCGAATTCAAGAAAGATTGCGCCTACCCGGTAGTGGGTCTCATCACCGAGTGGGTGGATGACGAAGGCAACGTCGAGACCCGGACCGAGAAGTCCGATCTGGGCGGTACCATGCGTCTGGGTTCCCAGCTCTGCCACCTGGTGGAAGATTCCAAGGTGCGTCAGATGTACGGCAGCCCGACCATTTACGAGCGCCACCGTCACCGTTATGAAGTGAACAACAAGCTGCTGCCGCAGATCGAAGCAGCGGGCCTGAAAGTGACCGGTCTCTCCGCCGACAAGAAGTTGGTGGAAATCATCGAGATCCCGGATCACCCCTGGTTCGTGGCCGCGCAGTTCCACCCGGAGTTCACCTCGACTCCTCGTGATGGCCACGCCCTGTTCGCCGGTTTTGTGAAGGCGGCGGGCGAGTATCAGAAGCGTAATCTGAAGTAATTGAAAATAAATGCGGTTGGGGCCCTGTGCCACAGCCGCTTTTTTTGGCATATTTTTGTTGTTTTTTTACGAAACCTGAGGAAATACACATGTCCAAGATCGTTAAAGTGATCGGTCGTGAAATCATCGACTCCCGTGGTAACCCGACCGTTGAGGCCGAAGTTCACCTGGAAGGTGGTTTTGTTGGTATGGCAGCCGCTCCGTCTGGCGCGTCCACCGGTTCCCGCGAAGCGCTGGAACTGCGTGACGGCGACAAGAGCCGTTTCCTGGGTAAAGGCGTGCTGAAAGCCCTCGAAGCCGTCAACGGCCCGATCGCTCAAGCGCTGCTGGGTAAAGATGCCAAGGACCAGGCCACTGTCGACCAGATCATGATCGACCTCGACGGTACCGAGAACAAATCCAAGTTCGGCGCCAACGCCATCCTGGCTGTTTCCCTGGCCAACGCCAAAGCTGCCGCTGCTGCCAAAGGCATGCCGCTGTACGCCCACATCGCCGAGCTGAACGGCACCCCGGGTGTCTACTCCATGCCGCTGCCCATGATGAACATCATCAACGGTGGTGAGCACGCCGACAACAACGTCGACATCCAGGAGTTCATGATCCAGCCGGTTGGCGCCAAGACCCTGAAAGAAGCCGTTCGCATGGGCGCCGAAGTGTTCCACAACCTGGCCAAAGTGCTGAAGTCCAAGGGCTACAACACTGCCGTCGGTGACGAAGGTGGTTTCGCTCCGAACCTGAAATCCAACGCCGAAGCGCTGGAAGTGATCGCCGAAGCCGTTGCCGCTGCCGGTTACAAGCTGGGCACCGACGTGACCCTGGCCATGGACTGCGCTGCTTCCGAGTTCTACGACGCAGAGAAGAAAGAGTACAACCTGAAAGGCGAAGGTCGTGTCTTCACCTCCAACGGTTTCTCCGACTTCCTGGAAGAGCTGACTGCCAAGTTCCCGATCGTCTCCATCGAAGACGGCCTGGACGAATCTGACTGGGAAGGCTTCGCCTACCAGACCCAGAAACTGGGCAAGAAAATCCAGATCGTGGGTGACGACCTGTTCGTAACCAACACCAAGATCCTGAAGCGCGGTATCGACAACGGCATCGCCAACTCCATCCTGATCAAGTTCAACCAGATCGGTTCCCTGACCGAAACTCTGGCTGCCATCAAGATGGCCAAAGACGCTGGCTACACTGCCGTCATCTCCCACCGCTCCGGTGAGACCGAAGACGCGACCATCGCCGACCTGGCCGTTGGTACCGCTGCTGGCCAGATCAAGACCGGTTCCATGAGCCGTTCTGACCGTGTTGCCAAGTACAACCAGCTGATCCGTATCGAAGAAGCCCTGGGTGCCAAGGCTCCGTTCCGCGGTCTGAAAGAAGTGAAGAACCAGGCTTAATCATCGCCTGTTCTCCTGCTTCACAAAGCCCCGCCATCCGGCGGGGCTTTTTCGTCTGTGTCACCCCCATCCCCGGATTCTGCATTTTTTGTTCCGACCGAACCCATCCGGGACACAGGCTTTCTTTTGTCTTGCCTGCGAATATGGGAAACTAGGCCGCTTGAAGGAGACTCAGTGCATGCGGCTACTCACTCTTATCCTGCTCTTCCTGTTGGGAGGGCTTCAATACGACCTCTGGCTGGGGAAGAATGGCCTGTCTGACTATCGTGAGCTGTCCGATGCCATCACCCGGCAGCAGCAGGACAATCTGGTACTCAAGGATCGCAACAACCTGATTTATCGCGAGATTGATGACCTGACCTCGGGCCTGGAAGCCATCGAGGAGTTGTCGCGCAACGATCTTGGCTACATCAAGCAGGGCGAGACCTTCTACCGCATCATTCCCAAGGACAAAGACAAGGGCTCCAGTTCCGGAGACGCAGCCTACGATGACTGATCATCACAGCGGACTGACCGCCATCGTGCCGGCCGCCGGCATCGGCAGCCGGATGGGGGCCGAGCGCCCGAAACAGTATCTGCAACTGGCGGGCATGGCCATTCTGGAGCACACCCTGACCCGGCTGCTCTCCCACCCGGCTATCGGTCAGGTCATAGTGGCGCTGGCTCCCCATGACCGCTGGTTCGACACACTGGCCGTGGCCGCCGATCCGAGGATCCTGCGAGTGGAAGGGGGCGCCGAGCGCGCCTTCTCCGTGCTCAATGCGCTGCACGTGGCGCAAGGGGAGTGGGTGCTGGTGCATGACGCCGCCCGTCCCTGCCTGACCCACGGCGATCTCGATTGCCTCATCGCCACCGCCATGGCCTGTGGCGGAGCCATCCTCGGCAGCCGGGTGCGCGACACCATGAAGCGCTCCGACGCCGCCGGCAACATCCTCGCCACCGTCGAGCGCGAGGAGCTCTGGCACGCCCTGACCCCGCAGATGTTCCCCACCGGCCCCCTCAAGCGGGCGCTGGAGGAGGGGCTGGCGCTGGGTGCCACCATCACGGATGAGGCCTCCGCCATGGAGCGGGCCGGCTTCCCGGTGCGGATGGTGGAAGGGCGGGCCGACAACATCAAGGTGACCCGGCCGGAGGATCTCTCCCTGGCGGGGCTCTATTTGCAGCAACAGGACGCGCGCCGGCCGGCGC
>NZ_JBFOCR010000030.1:75672-125672 GCF_040907935.1 Aeromonas sp. s2
GCGCGCCGGCCGGCGCGACCCGATTCACCCACAGAGGAGCTGGCATGATCCGGATTGGACATGGTTTTGATGTACACAAGTTTGGCGGGGTTGGCCCCTGCATGCTGGGCGGGGTGGCGGTGCCGTATGAACAGGGCCTGCTGGCTCACTCCGATGGTGATGTGGTGCTGCATGCGGTGAGCGATGCCCTGCTGGGGGCCATAGGCGCCGGCGACATCGGCCGCCATTTCCCCGATACTGCGGCCGAATTCAAGGGCATCGACAGCCGCATCCTGCTGCGGGACGTGTTTGCACGGGTGCAGAAGGCGGGTTATGCCATCGGCAATCTGGATGTGACCATCATCGCCCAGGCGCCCAAGATGGCGCCCCACATCGACGCCATGTGCGCCGTGCTGGCCGCCGATCTGCAATGTGATTTGAACCGGGTGAACGTCAAGGCGACGACCACCGAACAGCTTGGATTCACGGGGCGCAAGGAAGGGATCGCCACCGAAGCCGTCGTCTTACTGGTGAAACAATAATGCTCGAACAACTGGCCTACCTGCACGGGGCGCCCACGGCCCGCGGCATCCTCAAGGCGCAAGCCGCCGACTTCGTGGTCAATGAAGATCTCGGGTTTGAACCCTGCGGCGAGGGTGAGCACATCTTCGTCCAGGTGCGCAAAACCGGCGAGAACACCGCCTGGGTGGCGGGCCTGCTGGCCGATGCGGCCGGGGTTGCCCGCAATGCGGTGACCTGGGCCGGTCTGAAAGATCGCCACGCGGTGACCGAACAGTGGTTCGGTATCCACCTGCCTGGCAAGGCAGAGCCGGACCTCTCGGTCATCGAGAGCGACAGCATCCGGATCCTGCAGGTGAAGCGTCACAACAAGAAGCTGCGGGTCGGCTATCTCAAGGGCAACCACTTCACCCTGCGCCTCACCGGACTGGAGCAGGCCGACGGGCTGGAGTCCCGCCTGCAGGCCATCGCCGACCAGGGCGTGCCCAACTACTACGGCGAGCAGCGTTTCGGCCGTGGTGGCAACAATCTGGAGGCCGCCAAGGCGATGTTCGCCGGCAAGCGGATCAAGGATCGCAACAAGCGCTCCCTCTACCTCTCCGCCGCTCGCAGCATGCTGTTCAACGCTATCGTCAGCGCCCGCATCGAGCAGGGGCTGGCCCATCAGCTGCTGGCTGGCGACTGCGTGATGCTCAAAGGCAGCCACTCCATCTTCAGCGAAGAGAGCGTGACGCCCGAGCTGGAGGCGCGTCTCGCCTCCGGCGACGTGCAGCTCACCGCGCCCCAGTGGGGGCGTGGTCGCTCTGCCAGCCAGGGCGCCGCCGCCGAGTTCGAGCAGGCAGTGCTGGCGCCTTATCACGAGTGGTGCGAGGGGCTGGAGAAGGCGGGGCTGGATCAGGATCGCCGCCCCTTGCTGCTCAAGCCGCAGGCCATGAGCTGGCAGTTGGAGGGGGCTGTGCTGACCCTGTCGTTCTTCCTGCCGGCCGGGGCGTTTGCCACCAGCGTGGTGCGCGAGTTAATGCAGGCCGAAGAGGCCGATCATGGTTTCAGGAATCAGTCCGATGAGAATTCTGGTCAGTAATGACGACGGTGTGCATGCCGAGGGTATCCGTGCCCTCAGCGAGGCGCTGGCCGCCTGCGGCGAGGTCATCGTGGTGGCGCCGGATCGCAACCGCAGCGGGGCGAGTCACTCCCTGACGCTGGAAGTGCCGCTGCGGGTCACCCGCATCGCCGAAACCGGATACCATGCGGTGAAGGGAACCCCGACCGACTGCGTGCACCTGGCGGTCAACGAGCTGGTGCGCCCCGAGCCCGACATGGTGGTGGCCGGCATCAACCACGGTGCCAACCTGGGGGATGACGTCATCTACTCGGGCACGGTGGCGGCTGCGACCGAGGGGCGCCACCTCGGCTTCCCCTCGCTGGCCATCTCGCTGGTAGGCAAGACCCATTTCGCCACGGCGGCCCATTACGCGGCCCTGATGGTGAAAGGCATGATGGTGCACCCGTTGCCTGCCGATCAGATCCTCAACGTCAATGTGCCTGACCTGCCCCTCGACCAGATCAAGGGGATCAGAGTAACGCGCCTTGGCAACCGCCACCGGGCGGAGTCAGTGATCTGCACCGAGGATCCCCGCGGCCAGCCCATCTACTGGATCGGCCCCCCCGGCAGCCAGCAAGATGCGGGAGAAGGCACGGATTTCGCCGCCATCGAGCAGGGCTACGTCTCGATCACCCCCCTGACCATCGATATGACTGCCTACAGCAGTCTGGCGGGGCTGGGGGCTTGGTTGGACCTGCAGGGATGAAGGTGTGATAGTACAGCGCCTGTTAAACCAGCTGATTGCGCAGGACATTCGCGATTTCCGCGTACTCGCGGCGATTGCCAAGGTGCCGCGCCAGCTGTTCGTGGATGAAGCCATGGCCCACAAGGCCTGGGACAATACGGCCCTGCCCATCGGTCACGGCCAGACCATCTCGCAGCCCTACATGGTGGCGCGCATGACCGAACTGCTGATCCAGAACAATCCGGCCCACGTGCTGGAGATTGGCACAGGATCGGGTTATCAGACGGCGGTGCTGGCTCATCTGGTGGAGCACGTCTACACGGTGGAGCGGATCAAGTCGCTGCAGTTTCAGGCCCGGCGCCGGCTGCGTCAGCTCGATCTGCACAATGTCTCCGCCAAGCACGGCAATGGCTGGCTGGGCTGGCCCAATAAGGGGCCGTTTGACGCCATTCTGGTCACGGCGGCCGCCAGCGAGGTGCCCGCGGCCCTCACCGATCAGCTGGCCGACGGTGGTCGGCTGGTGTTGCCGGTGGGGGATAGCCAGCAGACCCTGCAGCTGATCGAGCGGTCGGGCTCCCAGCTCACCAGCCGGACCCTGGAGCCGGTCCGTTTTGTTCCCCTGATTGACGGAGATGTCGAGTGAAGTTGTTTTCCCGCCTCTATGTGCTGGTGATGCAGTGGGCGCGCCACAAATATGCCCCCTGGTATCTGGCGATCACCGCCTTCATCGAGTCGGTGTTCTGGCCCATCCCGGTGGATGTGATGCTGGCCCCCATGGCGCTCGGCAAACCCCGACGGGCCTGGCACTATGCCGCGCTCGCCACCCTGTTTTCGGTACTGGGCGCCCTGGTGGGTTACCTGCTCGGCTATGCCCTGTGGGAGCCGGTGGTCCAGCCGCTGGTTGCGTCGGTCGGCTATGAGGAGAAGATTGCCGTGGCCGAACAGTGGTTTCAGCAGTGGGGTATCTGGGTGATTTTTATTGCCAGCTTCACGCCGATCCCCTACAAGGTGTTTACCGTCACGGCCGGTCTGCTGCAAATGGCACTGCTGCCCTTCATCGTGACCTCGCTGATCGGGCGTGGCATGCGCTTTTTCCTGGTGGCGGGTCTGATGCGCTGGGGTGGCGAAAAGATGGAGCGCAAGCTGATGCACTATGTGGATGTGCTGGGTTGGCTCTGTATTGGTTTGGCCGTCGTGGCCTATTTCTGGTTTAGTCGTTGAGGATCCACTATGCGTTCGCGTATTTGGCAAGGAAGCAGTGTCGTCGTGTTGTCATGGCTGTTGCTTGCTTGCGCTTCCAGCAAGACCGCCGCCCCCGTCCAGGGACTGGGCAATGACGGTCTTGTTTCCACCATTCCGGCGCGCCAGATGGCGGCCCAGCCCACCATTCAGGGCAACAGCTACACGGTGAAGAAAGGGGATACGCTCTACTCCATCGCCTTCAACTCGGGCAATGACGTGCCCTCGCTGGCCAGCCTCAATGGCATCAGTCCCCCCTACAACATCTATCCGGGTCAGCAGATCCGGCTCGACGCCTCTGGCAGCACCATGGCGGTGGCACGCAGCGCGGGCACCTATCAGGTTCGACCCGGTGATACCCTGAGCAGCATTGGCCGCCAGTTCGGCATGTCGAATCAGACCCTGGCCCAGAACAACAATCTGAGAGCCCCCTTTGCCCTTCAGGTGGGGCAGGTGCTGAACGTGCAGTCCTCCGAGGCGAGCAGTGGCCAGATGGTGGCGGCGACCTCGCCGGTGACCGCTCCGGTGGTCAGCCAGAGCAGTGGTCCCAAACCCTTGGCTCCGGCAACGTCAGGTACGACCACTCCGTTCATCAAACAAAAAACCGTTGCTCAGCCATCTTCAAAAGAATACGCTCAGGCAAAAGAACAAAAAAACGACAACAAGCCTCAGTCGAGACTTTCTTGGCACTGGCCTACCAAAGGCCGGATCGTCGAGGGTTTCTCTGTTGCAGAACAGGGGAACAAGGGCATAGATATCGCCGGCCAAAAGGGGCAACCCATCTACGCGGCGAGCGGCGGCAAGGTCGTCTATGCGGGTAGCGCACTAAGGGGTTATGGCAAGCTGATCATCCTCAAGCACGATGATGACTACCTTTCAGCCTACGCTCACAACGATGAGCTGCGGGTCAAGGAAGGGGATTCGGTGCAGGGCGGATCTGTCATTGCCAACATGGGTAGCACGGACGCGCCGGATGTGCGATTGCACTTTGAAATCCGGTACAGAGGCAAGTCGATCAACCCGATGAGCCATTTGCCAAAGCGTTAGACCCAGAGAGTTAAGTCTTACTCTGGTGCAGGTCAGGGAGACACGCCATGAGCCAAGAACAACTGGTAATGCAGGATGCAGAGTTAGAGTTCGACGAAGAGCTGGAGAGTCAGGAAGAAGAAGAGATACAGGAAGTTGCGGCCGAGGCCGAAGAGACGATTTCCGATGAGCTGATGGCACCTGAACTGAACAAGGTGATGGATGCCACCCAGCTCTATCTCGGGGAGATTGGCTTCTCCCCCCTGCTCACGGCAGAAGAGGAAGTCTATTATGCTCGCCGTGCCTTGCGGGGCGACAAAGCCGCCCGCAAGCGCATGATCGAGTCCAACCTGCGACTGGTGGTCAAGATCGCCCGTCGTTACAACAACCGCGGCCTGGTGCTGCTGGATCTCATCGAAGAGGGCAACCTCGGTCTCATCCGCGCGGTCGAAAAATTCGATCCGGAGCGCGGCTTCCGCTTCTCCACCTATGCCACCTGGTGGATCCGCCAGACCATAGAGCGGGCCATCATGAACCAGACCCGTACCATTCGTCTGCCCATTCATGTGGTCAAGGAGTTAAACGTTTACCTGCGCACTGCGCGCGAACTCTCTCATCGCCTCGATCATGAACCGACCGCCGAGGATATCGCCCAGGCGCTCGATCGCTCGGTGGACGATGTGAACCGCATGCTCAAGCTCAACGAGAAGATCACCTCGGTCGATACCCCGATTGGTGGCGATCGCGACAAGGCGCTGCTGGATGTGCTCTCTGATGAGCGCGGCATGGGCCCTGAGCTGGAGTCACAGGATGACGACATGCGCGCCAGCATAGTGCACTGGCTGGAAGAGCTGAATCCCAAGCAGCGTGAGGTGCTGGCCCGTCGCTTCGGTCTGCTCGGCTATGAGCCGGCGACCCTGGAAGACGTGGGGGCCGAGATTGGTCTGACCCGGGAGCGGGTGCGCCAAATCCAGGTGGAGGGGCTGCGCCGTCTGCGGGAGATCCTACTGGGGCAGGGGCTCTCCATCGAGGCGCTGTTCCGCACCAACTAATTGCTGCGAGTGAGTGAAGATGCTTACCAGGCAAAACCAAAAGGGGCCCATAGCCCCTTTTTCATGTCGACTGGATCCACAGGATCAAACCGGATCCAGCGTATCCAGCGGCCAGCGCGGCACGGCCTTCACGGCCAGCGGCTCGAACACGCCCGCTTTCAGGCGCTGCATGCCGGCATAGGCGATCATGGCGCCGTTGTCGGTGCAATATTCGGTACGTGGGTAGAAGACTTCCCCCTTGAGGCTCTCCATCAGCTCGGCCAGCTGAGCGCGCAGGTGACGGTTGGCGCTGACGCCGCCGGCCACCACCAGGCGATTGAGACCGGTCTCCTTCAGGGCCCGGCGACACTTGATGGCCAGCGTATCGACCACCGCATCCTCAAACGCCCGGGCGATGTCGGCACGGGTCTGCTCGTCGTCGCCATTGGCGGCGATGGTGTTGGCGGCAAAGGTCTTGAGGCCGGAGAAGCTCATGTCGAGCCCGGGGCGGTCGGTCATGGGACGCGGGAAGGTGAAGCGGCCCTTGAGGCCTTTCTCAGCCAAGCGGGAGAGCAGCGGACCACCGGGATAGTCCAGACCCATCAGCTTGGCGGTCTTGTCGAACGCCTCGCCGGCGGCATCGTCGATGGATTCCCCGAGCAGCTGATAGTTGCCGATACCGTCGACCCGCACCAGCATGGAGTGGCCGCCAGAGACCAAGAGCGCCACAAAGGGGAACTCGGGAGCCTTCTCTTCCAGCATGGGCGCCAGCAGGTGGCCTTCCATGTGGTGCACGGCGATGGCTGGCTTGTTCCATGCCATGGCAAGTGAGCGGCCAATGGTGGCCCCCACCAGGATGGCGCCAACCAGACCCGGGCCCGCGGTATAGGCGATGCCGTCGATGTCATCCTTGCCCAGTCCGGCCTCTTGCAACGCCGCCTGGATCAAGGGGATCGTCTTGCGCACATGGTCCCGGCTGGCCAGCTCGGGAACGACGCCGCCGTAGTCCGCATGCAGCTTGACCTGGCTGTATAACTGGTGGGAAAGGATCCCTTTTTGATCGTCGAAGATCGCGATCCCGGTTTCGTCACAGGATGTCTCTATGCCCAATACACGCATTGCTAAAAAATTTCACTGCTAAAATGAGACGGCTATGGTAACCTTCGCGGGTTTTTTAAACCAGAGCGATCTCTGCGGGTTTACTTTCATTCCCTGTCCAGAGTATAATTTCGCACCATTTTAAGACATGCTGATCGATTGAAGGTCAGCTAACAATTTATCACTGAGGTGAAAGGCACATGCCAGTAATCAAAGTCCGTGAAAATGAGCCGTTTGACGTTGCTCTGCGTCGCTTCAAGCGTTCTTGCGAAAAAGCCGGTATCCTGTCCGAAGTTCGTAGCCGTGAGTTCTACGAGAAGCCGACTACCATTCGCAAGCGTGCCAAAGCGTCCGCCGTTAAGCGTCACGCCAAGAAGCTGTCCCGCGAAAACGCACGTCGTATCCGCCTGTACTAATCAAGGGATCATGCCGTGTCTCTGAAGGATCAACTCAAGGATCAGCAAAAGCTCGCCATGCTTGCCAAAGACAAGCAGCGGCTGGGCGCGATCCGTCTGTTGATGGCTGAAATCAAGCAGCGTGAAGTTGACACCCGTGTCGAGCTCGATGATCAGGATATCCTCGCTGTGGTGACCAAGATGGTCAAACAGCGCCGTGATTCCATCAGTCAATTCGAGGCCGCCGGTCGCCAGGATCTCGCCGACAAAGAGTCCGCCGAGATCGCTGTGTTGCAGGAATTCCTGCCGCAACAGCTGACCGCAGCCGAGATTGCCGCACTGATTGAGCAAGCCATCGCTGAAAGTGGTGCTGCCGTCATGGCTGACATGGGCAAGGTCATGGCTGTCTTGAAGCCGAAAATTCAGGGGCGTGCCGATGTCGGCGCCGTCAGTGCGCAGGTGAAAACCCGCTTGGCGTAACAGGCAACTCTCTTGTTTGGTCAAAGAAGCCGTGCTTCCCTGGGAATGCGCGGCTTTTTTATTTTCTACGCAATGAAACAGGACGGTTATGGCAGGCAGGATCCCACAATCCTTTATCGATGATCTGCTGGTACGCACAGACATTGTCGAGTTGATCGACTCCCGTGTGCGGCTGAAGAAAGCCGGTAAGAACTACCAGGCTTGCTGCCCTTTTCATAACGAAAAAAGCCCCTCGTTTACTGTCAGTCAGGAGAAGCAGTTCTATCACTGTTTCGGCTGCGGTGCCCACGGCAATGCCATCGGCTTTGTGATGGAGTACGACGGGCTCGAGTTTCCCGATGCCATCGAGGAGCTGGCCAGCCTGCATGGCATGCAGGTCCCCCGTGAGCAAACGGCGGGGGGAGCCAGCAATAGCCAACCGGCCGTCAGCAAGGATCTGTTCGAGCTGATGAACCAGATTGCGCGCTTCTACGAGAGTAATCTCAAGAACGCGCCACAGGCGGTGGAGTATCTGAAAGGCAGAGGCCTGACTGGCGAGGTGGTCAAGCGCTTCAACATCGGGTATGCCCCCGGAGACTGGGATCAGGTGCGTCGCCGCTTTGGATCCAGCCGGGAGCACGAGCAGCTGCTCATCTCAGGCGGCATGCTGATCCCGCGGGACAGCGGCCCGGGCAGCTATGATCGCTTCCGAGATCGCATCATGTTCCCGATCCGCGACAAACGCGGCCGGGTCATCGGCTTCGGTGGCCGGGTGTTGGGGGATGGCACGCCCAAGTATCTTAACTCTCCCGAAACGCCCATCTTCCACAAGGGGCGGGAGCTGTTTGGTCTCTACGAGGTCAAGCAGGCGCACAAGGATCCGCGTCGGATCCTTGTAGTGGAGGGCTATATGGATGTGGTGGCGCTCGGCCAGTACGACATCGATTATGCGGTGGCTGCGCTGGGAACCGCGACCACCAGCGACCATATCCATACCCTGTTTCGCACCACGGCTGAGGTGGTCTGCTGTTACGACGGCGACAATGCCGGCCGTGAGGCGGCCTGGCGGGCATTGGATAACGCGCTGTCCCATCTGCAGGATGGCCGTGAACTCAAGTTCGTGTTTCTGCCGGATGGCGAGGATCCCGACTCGCTGGTGCGCCAGATCGGCAAGGAGGGGTTCGAAGCGCTGCTCGACCAGGCTCAGCCGTTTGCCGACTTCATGTTCGAACGTCTCGGTCGTGATGCGGCCCTCTCGGGTGAGGCAGGCAAGTTCGAAGTGGCCAACAAGGCCGCCGAGCTGATCCGCCGGGTGCCGGAAGGCTTTACCCGCGAGGGGTTGATCACCCGGCTCTCCAGCATGATGCGTTGGGGTGAAAACAAACAGCGGATCGCCGAACTGTTTGCCCGCAACAGCCAGCCGAAGGCCGAGGTGAGCAAGCCCAAGGCGGCCAAGCTGACACCACTGCGCCGGGCGTTGGCATTGATGGTGCAATATCCGGCGATCACCGCCGAGCTGCCGGCCATGCCTGAGCTGGCTGGCCTGCGTCTGCAGGGGATCCAGTTCCTGCTGCAACTGCATCAGCAGATCCTGACTCAGCCCGGGGTGACAACGGGTATCCTGCTGGAACACTGGCGCGGTACCAAAGAGGGAGAGATCCTGGCCCAGCTGGCGATGCACGATTTGTTTGAAGAGGTAAAGCTCGACCAGGAGCCCGATATTCTGGGAGAATTACAGGATACTTTCGTCGGTTTCATCAACCTGTTCCTGAAGCAGCGCATCGAGGAATTGCAGGCCAAGGTGGCGCAGGAAGGGCTAAGCTCTGAGGAAACTCAGGAGCTGATGATGCTGATCAGAGAGGTGCAGATTGAGAAAAGAAATGAGAGTGGGGCTTGATATTTGAGTGATTAACCCCAATATGAATACCGTTGCCCGAATGGACGGGATTAAAAGCAAACATTTTATAACCGCCTGGCCCCGACAATACTGCGGGCAGGGGTTTCTCATGACCGACGCCGCAACCAGACATAGCATGTCTGGCGGTTTTCTATTAGAATTGGCTATTTGCGCAGCAGCGCACTGTACGCGCAACCTAGCAACACCAACCGGATGAGTTCTATGGAGCAAACCCCGCAGTCTCAGCTTAAACTCCTCGTTGCCAAAGGTAAAGAACAGGGCTACCTGACCTATGCCGAGGTGAACGATCACCTCCCGCAAGACATTGTCGACTCTGACCAGATCGAAGACATCATCCAGATGATCAACGACATGGGTATCCAGGTGGTGGAGAACGCCCCGGATGCCGATGATCTTATCATGGCTGAAGGTGGTACCGCCGATGAGGACGCTGCCGAAGCAGCGGCCCAGGCTCTGGCATCTGTTGAATCCGAGATTGGTCGCACGACCGATCCCGTCCGCATGTACATGCGGGAAATGGGTACCGTCGAACTGCTGACCCGCGAAGGCGAAATCGATATCGCCAAGCGGATCGAAGACGGTATCAACCAGGTACAAAGCTCCGTCGCCGAGTACCCGGAAGCGATTACCTATCTGCTTGAACAATATGACAAGTATGAAGCCGAACAGCTGCGCCTGTCCGACATCATCTCCGGCTTCATCGATCCCAATGAGACCGACGACGTCGCACCGACCGCCACTCACATCGGCTCCGAGCTCAGCGAGGAAGATCTGGCTGACGAGGATGAAGACGAAGACGAAGACGAAGACGGTGATGGGGATGACTCCGACGATGATGGCGACGGTGGTCCGGATCCGGAAGTTGCTCGCGAGAAGTTCGGTGAGCTGCGCGCCCAGTACGAGGTAACCCGCCTCTCCATTCAGCAGAATGGCCGCGCGCACGAAGATACCCAGAATGCCATCTCCCAGCTGGCAGACGTGTTCCGTCAATTCCGCCTGATGCCCAAGCAGTTCGATCGCCTGGTCAACAACATGCGCGAGATGATGGAGCGGGTCCGCGTGCAGGAACGTATCATCATGAAACTCTGCGTTGAGCAGGCCAAGATGCCGAAGAAGACCTTCGTCGCGGCCTTCACCAACAACGAGTGCGAAACTGCCTGGTTCGAATACCAGAAGCAGGCCGGCAAGGCCTGGTCACCGCGTCTGGTGGAGATGGACGAAGACGTGCTGCGCGCCATTGGCAAGCTGCAGCAGATAGAGGAAGAGACCGGTCTGTCCATCGCCCAGATCAAGGACATCAACCGTCGCATGAGCATCGGTGAGGCCAAGGCCCGCCGCGCCAAGAAAGAGATGGTCGAGGCCAACCTGCGTCTGGTTATCTCCATTGCCAAGAAGTACACCAACCGCGGTCTGCAGTTCCTGGATCTGATCCAGGAAGGCAACATCGGTCTGATGAAGGCGGTCGACAAGTTCGAATATCGTCGTGGCTACAAGTTCTCGACCTATGCAACCTGGTGGATCCGTCAGGCCATTACCCGCTCCATAGCGGATCAGGCCCGTACCATCCGTATCCCGGTACACATGATCGAGACCATCAACAAGCTCAACCGGATCTCCCGTCAGATGCTGCAGGAGATGGGTCGTGAACCGAACCCGGAAGAGCTGGCCATGCGCATGGGCATGCCGGAAGACAAGATCCGCAAGGTACTGAAAATCGCCAAAGAGCCCATCTCCATGGAGACGCCCATCGGTGATGATGAAGATTCCCACTTGGGCGACTTCATCGAAGATACCACCCTGGCCCTGCCGGCCGATGCGGCCACCAGCGAGAGCCTGCGCAACGCGACCCGCGAAGTGCTGGCCGGTCTGACCGCTCGTGAGGCCAAGGTACTGCGCATGCGTTTCGGTATCGACATGAACACTGACCACACCCTTGAGGAAGTGGGCAAGCAGTTCGACGTGACCCGTGAGCGTATCCGTCAGATCGAAGCCAAGGCGCTGCGCAAGCTGCGCCATCCGAGCCGCTCCGAAGTACTGCGCAGCTTCCTGGACGAGTAATCCTGGGCGGGTCCAACCCGTAACCGCTGTCAAAAAGCCCCGCCATGCGGGGCTTTGTTTTATCCGTGGCGATGGGGCGCTGACGATGAACCACGGAACCGCTTGAATATGGATGAAATCTCGCCAAGTGGTTGATATGCCTATGGACTGGCTAACGGACATCCCCTATAATCCACGCCGCAAAAGCACATTTCGGCCCCTTAGCTCAGTTGGTTAGAGCAGTCGACTCATAATCGATTGGTCGCCCGTTCAAGTCGGGCAGGGGCCACCACATTCAGAAAGGCGCAGTAGGTTAGTAACCGCTGCGCCTTTTCTATTTCTGGCGTTTTGAAGTGTACTTGTGAGTGTACTTAGCTAACTGCTAGGGGCGGAATGATGACGGCATTCCAAGCCCTATCAATTGCCCAGTGATGGGTTGACACAATGACAGTGGTTTTAGGGGACAGGAAGAAAAGTTGTGTGGGGAGCGGAGAGAGGCATCGTCGATTTGCTGGGGAAATGCTGGTTGCACCAGCCAGGGGAGGGGGTAAGGGGGGGTTCTTATATATATGCAATGTAGCTTGAAAAAATCTCACAGAAAATATGACAAATGGCCCCCTCTGCAAGAGTCAATACAACCCCATGAGCATACTGGCTATAGGGGATAGTAATCAGATGGGGGCTGTATGTCTTGAGAGGCGTAAGGGGTAAAGTACCTCTCCTCTATCACCGGATTACTTCATCTTTCACGGTTTCATAGTAGGAATAGTGAGAGTATCGGGCGCATAAGGGGCAAGAAATCCGCTCCTCTTGCCAATCTCTCTTCTGAATGAGCGTTACGCCCTTACAAGCTGGACACCGATGGTTGATATTCAGCGCCCTTAGTTCTTCTTGGCGTTCACTGTCAACATTCAGAAATGCCAAATCAAGCGCCCCTTGTAGCGAACGAGTATCGGTATAGACACCATCACACAAAGCCATATCAAAGCCTTTAAGTTTGGGTGGCGTAATGCGGTAGCTAGAGCCTTTACGCTCAATGACAATGCCCTTGTAAGAGAATCTAGTAATTTCTGATTTGTATTCATGGAAGCGGACAGGCTTATCAGCCTGCCCTCCGAACTTGTAATTTGCAGCCTTTGGCGTCTTGATGAGAGACATTAACCACCTCTAAGTTTCTTGAAGAAGTCAGCAGCGTCTTGGCTGTTGGTGAGTGGGCTAGGCTTGTAACCAGCTTTCACACGTCTAGCACGCTCCCATTGATTCCATTGCTTGGTTGTCCAATTGGGATTAGCTAATTCATCCCCTGTAAACTCTGTTTTTTGAATAGGATCTGAGAAACCATGTTTACGCATGGCGTCAGTCTTAAGAGAGTGCATGTATTCAATGTGCTCTTTAGATCCTGCACCAATACCAAGAGCTTTCATGCTCTTACTCACCTTAGAGGCGTCTCCTTGTGCCTCTTGGATGATGGCTGCAAGCTGATCATCATTGATTGATTCGTCTTGAAACAGGTCTTTGATTTGTTCATTCATCTTTAGTTTCTCCGAAAGGAATTGGGTGCCCAGGTGAAAGAGGCGTCAATGTCATAGTTCTTGAATTTTGAATAATCGCGGTAGTGATCACAGTGGGTTACAGGAACCCGTTTGTGTGTGTTAAGAAAACACCACATAGTAAGAGTCCTACTTTGCTAAAATTGGCTATTTTAAGCCTTGATATACAAGGGCTAGAGAGGAAGTGGCACAGGGGGGAGGTACTACCCTACAGGGTAGGAGGAGTGGCACTAATAAGCTCGTTACGCAATCGGTGATAGGTACGTTTAGAAAGGCCGTATTTGGTATGTAATACGGAATGTGAACAACCTAGCTTGATTTCTTGCTCTAACTCGGGGGTACGCTGGTAACGCATCCCTTTCGATTTATTCAATTGCTCTTGCTTGGTGAGCAAGGATTCATCGATTGCCTCTGAGAGAGCGTAGGTATCAGTGACTAGCATTCGGCTGTAAAGGCTGGTCGGCCTGACACCTGCAATAATCTTGATGATACCATTTGTGCCTTGGCGCTCTACACACACCGCCTTGTCTTGTTGGTTGTAATAGACATAATAGAGGTTCATACAGTAACAACCTCCTTGCCAACTACGACTGTGACACCCTGAGACGAGACGGTGTTGCTAATCTCTCGCATAGCCAAGCTTATGTATTTTTCTGGGAGTTCTTTGTAACTCACCGCGTTATCTAAGCTCCCTGCCAGGAGGATTAATTCACCTGCTCGCCCTCGTTCTACAGCACAGCAGCGACCATGCTTATCGAGGTGTGCTATTATTGTTCTTTGCATTCTTCTTCTGCTCCCACTGTAGAAAGCCCTAAGTTATTTAGCAGGGTGCGCACACTCTCACGAGTGAAGGGCTTACCTCGTTGGGTTAGATATCCTTTTGCATTAAGAGCTGAGGCTAGGGAAACATACCCGAAACCAAACGCCAATAGCTCTTCGACTGGTTCACGCAACTTATCGAAGTACGTCGCGTTAGCAGCAGCTCTAGCCTGCATAAATTGTTCATGAGTTGAGTTGTATCGTTGCATTTGTTTTTACCTATTATTGGAGGATAAAGATGGAAAGTGCGTGAGTTAAGTAAACTATCAATGGATATAAAATTAGAAGTTTCATATGCTTGACTCCCACTCCCCAGTGAGTAGCGCTTTTCTTCTGATTGCGTTTCGTTTTTCCCAATCACCCTTCCAGAAAAGATGGGGATTGAATAGAATGACTCTCGTCTTCTCCCTAAGACCTCTTGGTGTGAACACTTTGATGAATCCACCTTCGATAAGAGGTGCTAATTCTCTGGACAGATGGCTTGGGCTAACGCCTATCGCCTTTGATACAGAAACGGTATTTGTAATTGCCACATTGCGTTGATTTATTAGAGCAGCTAATTGCATAGCCCTCCATTGAAGAATCCCGTCGAACTCGATGATCTTACTCTTGACAATGTCGAATAACTTACCAGAATCAAACTCAATTGTTTGGTGTGTCTTATCATCATTGGTGCAAACGTCTTCTAGTTCTTCTAATGTCTTGCACTCAGAGGGCTTGCGTAATGAGGCCGTATGCTGTGGCAATCCGATATGTGCATAAGGGACGGATTCTAAATGGTCGGTAAGTGGTGTCCTAAAAACCTCTCCTGTCTCTACATCAAAGACATAGGTTTCTTCTGCTACTTCTTTGTAGCTCAAATCTTCACGCACAAGTACTCCTAAAAATGACAGTATCCTATTCTCCAAAATTGGTGAAAGGACAAGGCTCCAGCCCAGAGCCAGCCTGAAGGGGAAGTTTTCTCTTATATTAAGAATAGAGGAATGACCTATCTAAGCAGGCTACATTTCAAATAGCTTGTATATACTTATACTGTTAGTTGTATGTTTTCATAGACAAATATTTTCATGAATGTTTGTTAAGTGTGTGTGCTCTCTAGGTAAGCGAGATGCCTACCCTGCAATTAGGAGTAGCTCTAGGACATGGCTGGATTGAAGGGCTAAAAGAAGAAGAGGAGATGATACCATTTGTAATGAGGGAGCATCCTCTAAGTGCAAGAGAGGTGGCACTATTTGCCCAATAACAGATAACATAACAAATAAAATAAGCAATTATTATCCGGCACGTAGTGCCACCCTCTTGTGCCGAAGGCGTTATAGAGGATTATGAGAGATATGTGCCTCAGGCCGGCAGGGCCAAGCTAAAGAAGACGCCTAAAGGAAAAGAGAGAAAAGACAAAGCCCTTCCCCTGTCCTTGTAGCCCTTGTCTACTAACTACCTATTGCGTAGGTTTCTTCTCTTCTTTCTGGCGTATCTTTACTCTTTGCCGAAGGCGTTAGTCTGCTCACTTATACTATATAGTGTCACTAGGCGTAGCCCAGGGGATTCTATAGGTAAGCCTCTAAACCTCGTCAGGGACGATCCTAGACGCCTTCCTGTGTGTTTATCTAATCAGTGTTACTTTCTTCAATCACACACAACCGTCCTTTAGTTTGGATCAAAATGTGTCTGGGTTTACCACTGTCCAATATTCCCCAGACACCGACCAATTCGATTCTATCGTCATAAACCTTGATGTCCCTCCCTTCAAAGCTAACGTGCCCTCCTTGTGATTCACACATAACTTTTCCCTTTTCAAAGTTTGGATAAAAATTGAATAGGAATGGCCCTGCCACCAAAGTCAGCAACATTACAATGATCGCTATGAAGGAAACCTTTCTATAGAAACCCATACAATCCCTACACTAATGTAAAACTAGCTTTGGCGGTTCCCTTGTGCCATCACTGTCAAGATACTCTTCATATTCGGCCATAAAGACAGAGAGGTTTTGGTTGAATCTGCGCAGGTCGTACCCCCGTAATTCAATACCACCTAGTAGTGACTGTGCGATACTTAACGCATGCGTATCTGTACTGATCTGATCAATCAAAAATCCCTGTTTTGCTAGATGTTGGTGCATCCAATTGATGTCACCAGCACTCTTATACAAACACCAATGGAAGAAAAATATTAGTGCGCCACATTCATAGATGAAGCGGAAAGGATCAGTTGCACTCCCCTCCGTTTTTGCAATCATCAGCCCTAGTTCGTTACCACACTCAGGCCCAAGATCCCCCATCATACGTGATACCAATGATGGGTTAACCCCTAGAGTACGTGACAATATGTCCACTGCCTTTCTTACTGTTTTTGCTTCGGTGAATAGTTGAGAAATGAGCTTGAGCATTTTTTTAAGTACTCCAAGTGCATTGCTGACGATTTTGTGAGCTAAGTTAGCACGCTGTTATTGCAAAGAGCTATTGTCACCCTTTATTGAGTAACGCCATTAGGGCTCACATTACTATTCATTGTCGCTAAAGCAATGCCTTTGGCGTCAGGAAGATAACCCACGTCCCCCAAAGTTAACGGAAACCACGGTATCCGCTGCCAGATCCAATAACCGCCGTTCCCATAGCTCCAAGGCTCGGCGCTTCTCTGGCAGGTACTCATATCGGTCATAGTGTTTACTGGATACGTCATTCAGGGCGTGATTCTGTAGGCGGTCGCGCAGATCTTTAGCTATGCCAAGCTCACCCATCAGGGTTTTACAGGTTCGGCGGAAATCACGGGGGATAAAGTGCGCCATCTCGGCGCGTTTGCGGTAACGATCAATCGCTTGGCTAAGTGAAGCCATCGGCATTGGTTCGCTCGGCTTGGTGGCGTGGGCAAAGATAAAGGGACTATCCCCCGTTGCCGCTTGCTGCTCTCTCAACACCCGCAAGGCGCTATCAGTGAGCGGGATCAGGTGAGGGCGGCCATTCTTGGAAAGCTCGGCGGTAATCGTCAGGGTTTTGGCTTCCCAGTCGATACTTGCCCAGCGTGAGGCGGCCAGCTCATAAGGGCGTTGGCCACCCGTGAAGAAACAAAGCCGGATCAGGCTACGCAGGGTCAAGCCTAGGCTAGTGGACTGCTCCATATCATCAAGCAATTTGCGAGCCTCTGCCCACGTCAGGAAGCGTTCCCCGACACGCTCGGCGGCCTTTTGCTTGGGTATGGCAGCCACCGGATTAAGCACCAAGCCAAATTTGGCATCGTCTATAAAATTGGCGGGGTCGTTGTCATGCTTGAGGCCGTAATTAAACGCCGCCATCAGGTAACTTCTGACACGATTGGATTGGGTATCAGCACCACGGCGAATCATATGCGCCAGGATCACTTTGATGTCGTGCGGGGTCACGTCCTTGGCTTTGGTCGTGGGTTTGATCACTGGATAGGTTTCTTTCTCCAAAGCCGCCAATACAGCCTCATGGGTGCGCTTCCCGTCCTTCTTCATCTGCTCGGTATAGCTTTTGAATAACTGCTCAATGGTTCCTTGCTGCTCACGCTCCCGCTTTTCTTGCTCCCGCTCCTTTGCTTGACGAGCCAGCTCATCTTTGGGGTCTAGGCCATCACGGATCATCTGGCCAAACGCCTTGGCCTTTTCGCGGGCATCAGCAAGGCTGAGGTTTGGGAAGCTACCAAGCGGTATAAATGCCCACTTCCCATCTCGCCTATAGCGAAACGTCAGGGTCTTTGTGCCGCTAGGGAATACCTGTACCCCTAATCTCCCTTCTCCTCGGGTACGATTGTCGTCAGTCTGAAAATATGGGTTCCTTTTCGCGGGTAGCGCGTTTACTTCACTGTGAGTCAATGGCATTGGATGGCAAACCTCGCTAAGTGCACTTCGATATTTTCAAAGTGTACTTGCAAGTGTACTTGGAGTGAAGCTACCAGATACGACTTGAGGCCGAGCAATATGAGGGAAATGATGCAAGTTGCTGATATTATAGTGGTAATTTAATCCACGCCGCAAAACCAACATCATGGCCCCTTAGCTCAGTTGGTTAGAGCAGTCGACTCATAATCGATTGGTCGCCCGTTCAAGTCGGGCAGGGGCCACCAAATTTCCTAAAAAGGCCGCTCATCATGAGCGGCCTTTTTGCTTGCTGGCGTTTCGCCTCAAACTGGGTCAGGAGCCCTGATCCTGCTGGATGGGGGCCTGCTCGGGGGCGCTTGGGCGTCGCCGAGCGGGCAACATGCGCCTTACCAGATTGCTGCGCTGGCGCCAGGAGGTGAACAGGATGGCCAGCAGGTGCAGCGCTATCATCCCCTGCAGGGCCCAGGTGCACCAGACGTGCCAGTCGTCAGCCCCCAGTTCGAACCCCATCTCGGTATTTTGGAACCAGCCGGTGCCGGCGGTGGCCAGGATCAGCAGCCAGAGTGTCCAGACCGCCAGCTTGCCGCTGCCGTGGTGACCGGGAGCCGGTGGCGTGCGCTCGCGCAGCTCCAGCGCTTGCTGGCGAAAATCTTCCCGGCTTGGGATGAGGGCTCGCAACCGGGCATGACCCCTGGCAAACGAGAGCCCCCACGCCAGGCGCAGGCTGATCAGGGCGATGGCCAGGTAACCCAGCCGCTCGTGCCACTCCTCGCCCGCCTCGTTGAGCCAGAGGTTGCCGATACAGATGGCCGCCACACCCCAGTGGGTGAGGCGGACCAGACTATCCCAGCGGAAGGGATCAGCCTTTTTGCTTGGCATATTTGTGGTACTCCTTCTTCAGGTCGTTGACCTTGGCCAGGTGCTCGCGCGCCTTGGCTTCGTCACCCGCCTTGAGGGCTGCCAGGCTGGCATCCAGTTCGGTCTGCACTTCGTTCATGCCTTCCAGGAACTTCTCTTTCTTGGCGGCCGGCATGTTCTTCTGCTTGGCGATGTCGAACTGTGCCTTCATCTCGTTGATGTACTTCTCCATGGTGGCGGCATCCTCGGCCTTGACCGCCTGCTTGTAGTTGAAGCCGATCTTCTTCATCGGCTGCTCCAGCTCACCGGCCATGGCGGGCAGGGTCATCAGGCCAAACATCAGGGGCAGCAACAGGGGGCGTACAGTTTTCAACATGGGATTTCCTTATTTAAACGACATGCTTATCGATTCTATGTGGCTTCTTATGAACCCTTATCTGGATTCATTACAGGCATGATGCCATGACAGTACGTGAACTGTTTGTGAATATTGCTGTTTTTTGTCACAAAGGGTAACAGGGAGGGGGGAGATGCAAGGAGGATGTTGAGCCAATCGAACCATGCCATATGGACCATGCTGCCAGGCTGGCCGAGGGCAAGCTAAAGAGAGGGCCCTTGCGGGCCCTGTTCATTACTGCTGCTGTTCACGCTCGATGGCGCGCCAGCCGATGTCGTTGCGGTAGAAGATGCCGTCCCACTTGATGCGCCCGGCCAGCTGATAGGCCCGCTGCTGCGCCTCGGCGACCGTGTGGCCGAGGGCCGTGGCGCACAGTACGCGCCCCCCGGCGGTGACCACGGTGTCGCCTTCCATGCGGGAGCCGGCGTGGAATACCTTCTCGCCGCTTGCCTCTTCCACCGGCAGGCCGCTGATGGGCTTGCCCTGCTGGTAGTCGCCGGGATAACCGCCGGCGGCCAGCACCACGCCGATGGCGACGCGGGTGTCATAGATGGCCTCGACCTGATCCAGCTTGCCGGCACAGGCCGCCAGGCAGAGCTCCACCAGATCGGAGCGCATGCGCAGCATGATGGGTTGGGTCTCGGGATCGCCGAAGCGGCAGTTGAACTCGATCACCTTGGGATTGCCCTGGCCATCGATCATCAGACCGGCGTAGAGGAAACCGGTATAGACGTTGCCTTCGGCCGCCATGCCGCGTACCGTCGGCATGATCACCCGCTCTATCACCTTGCGATGCACCTCGTCGGTGACCACGGGGGCGGGGGAGTAAGCCCCCATGCCGCCGGTATTGAGGCCGGTATCGCCATCGCCCACCCGCTTGTGATCCTGACTGGTGGCCATCGGCAGCACGTGCTCGCCGTCCACCATGACGATGAAGCTAGCTTCTTCCCCCTCAAGGAACTCCTCGATCACCACCCGGGCCCCGGCGTCACCAAAGGCGTTGCCGGAGAGCATGTCGCGTACCGCCTCTTCGGCCTCGCTCAGGGTCATGGCAACGATGACCCCCTTGCCAGCGGCCAGGCCGTCAGCCTTGATGACGATGGGCGCGCCCTTCTCGCGCAGGTAGGCCAGCGCCGGCTCCACCTCGGTGAAGTTCTGGTACTCGGCGGTCGGGATGGCGTGGCGGGCCAGAAAATCCTTGGCAAAGGCCTTGGAGCCTTCCAGCTGGGCGGCGGCGGCGGTCGGGCCGAAGATGGCCAGCCCCTCGGCACGGAATGCATCGACCACCCCTTTCACCAGCGGTGCTTCCGGTCCGACGATGGTCAGACCGATGCGCTGCTCCTTGGCAAACGCCAGCAGGGCCGGGATGTCGGTAGCCGAGATGGCTACGTTCTCGATGCTCCCTTCGTGGGCGGTGCCGGCATTGCCGGGGGCGACGAAGACCCGGGTTACCAGGGGGGATTGTTTGGCCTTCCAGGCCAGGGCGTGTTCACGGCCACCGTTGCCAATGATCAGTACTTTCATCGTATCGCTCGCTTCTATTCGTGGTCACGGGCGGGCCTGAGGCCTGCGCCGGTGAAAATAGCCAGGTGAAAAGAGACAACAAAAGGGCCGCCGGCGGCGGCCCTGATCCATCAGTGACGGAAGTGGCGCATGTTGGTGAACAGCATGCACATGCCGTGTTCGTCGGCGGCGTCGATCACCTCCTGATCGCGCATCGAGCCACCGGGCTGGATGACGCAGGAGATACCGGCGGCGGCCGCGGCGTCGATGCCATCGCGGAACGGGAAGAAGGCGTCGGAGGCCATGACGGAGCCCGCCACGGTCAGCCCTTCATCCTCGGCCTTGATGCCGGCAATCTTGGCCGAGTAGACGCGGCTCATCTGGCCGGCGCCCACACCGATGGTCTGGCCGTCTTTGGCGTAGACGATGGCGTTGGATTTGACGAACTTGGCCACTTTCCAGCAGAACAGCAGGTCGTTCAGCTCAGCTTCGGTGGGCTGGCGCTTGCTGACCACGGTCAGATCCCCCAGGGTCACCATGCCAAGGTCGCGCTCCTGCACCAGCAGGCCGCCGTTGACGCGCTTGAAGTCAAAGCCTTGTGCCGGCGCGGTCCATTGGCCGCACTCGAGCAGCCGCACGTTCTGCTTGGCGGCGACCGCGTCTCGAGCCTCCTGGCTGACGGTGGGGGCGATGATCACCTCGACGAACTGACGCTCGACGATGGCCTTGGCGGTGGCGCCATCCAGTTCACGGTTGAAGGCGATGATGCCGCCAAAGGCGGAGGTGGGGTCGGTCTGCCAGGCGCGCTCGTAGGCGCTCAGCAGGTCGCTGCCGATGGCTACGCCGCACGGGTTGGCGTGCTTGACGATGACGCAGGCCGGCTGGTCGAACTCCTTGACGCACTCCAGCGCCGCGTCGGTGTCGGCGATGTTGTTGTAGGAGAGGGCCTTGCCCTGCAGCTGGACAGCGCTCGCCACCGAGCCCGGCGCGGCATGCTCCTCGGCATAGAAAGCAGCGGCCTGGTGGCTGTTCTCGCCGTAGCGCATGTCCTGCTTCTTGATGAACTGGCTGTTGAAGGTACGCGGGAAGCGGGACTCCTCGTCACCCTCCTTGTTGTCACCGTAGGAAGGAACCAGGGTGCCGAAGTAGTTGGCGATCATGCCGTCGTAGGCGGCGGTGTGCTCGAAGGCGGCGATGGCCAGATCGAAGCGGGTGGCCAGTTTCAGGCTGTTGCCGTTGCCATCCATTTCGCGAATGACGCGGTCGTAGTCGGCAGCCTTGACCACGATTGCCACATCTTTGTGGTTCTTGGCGGCGGAGCGAACCATGGTCGGCCCGCCGATGTCGATGTTCTCGACCGCATCGGCCAGGGTGCAATCGGGCTTGGCGACGGTGGCGGCGAAGGGATAGAGGTTGACCACGACCATGTCGATGGGGGAGATGTGGTGCTGAGCCATGATGGCGTCATCTTGCTCGCGACGGCCGAGAATGCCGCCGTGGACCTTGGGATGCAGGGTCTTGACCCGGCCGTCCATCATCTCGGGGAATCCGGTGTAGTCGGAGACCTCGGTCACCGGCAGACCCGCCTCGGCCAGCAGCTTGGCGGTACCACCGGTGGAGAGCAGGGCCACGCCGCGCTCGTTGAGTGCCTTGGCAAATTCCACGATGCCAGTCTTGTCAGACACACTCAGCAGTGCACGGCGAATGGGTCGAGCTTGTTCCATCACACTATCGTCCTCAGCATAACGGGGACCGTTCCATGGGAGGCGAGGCTCAACACAGAGAGTCCCCAAATAAATGGAAGTGGGGGATTTCGCAAACCGCTCTCGCCTGAAACCTGCCGCCAGGCAAAAGCGTTTTAGGAAATACCCGCTTGACGCGTCGCTCTCTTGTGGGCGCGTATTCTACACAAAAAATGTGACCCGTGGTGGATTTTTTAAAGTGACAAAGCCTTGTCTGGTGCGGTGTTAAACGTTTTCTGGTGGTTTTTTGTGAAACGTTTGTCTTTTCAGTGTCTTGATGGCAAAAGGGTGGCCGCATCCTCTTTCCCGCTGCCGACTGGCAATCGTCCGGCAAAGGGGCGATAGTGGGTGCCGGTTGTGGTTCTTGACTCATTTGGGAGGGGGAAAGGCATGTATCGGATCGGGGAGCTGGCCAAGGCGTGCGGGGTGAAGGCGGATACTCTGCGCTTTTACGAGAAAAACGGTCTCATCTCGCCGGGCATTCGCAACGAGTCCGGCTATCGCCTCTATGGCGAGCAGGACAAGCGGCGGCTGGAGTTCATCATCCGCGCCAAGTCGGTAGGGTTCTCGCTGGCCGACATCGGCGAGCTGCTGGATCTCGACACCAACAAGGCCAAGGTCACCTGTCAGGAGGTGAAGGCGGTGGCTGACACCAAGCTCGAACAGGTGGAGCAGAAGATCGTCGAACTGACCCGTTTTCGCGACAACCTGCGGGAGCTCTCCAACATCTGCTGCGGTGGCCCGCGCTCGGCGGAGCACTGCGCCATCCTCGAGACGCTGGAATCCGGTGCTCCCTCCCGCCACGAGCACCACGATCATGAGCACTGAGCAGCGCCGGCCCCGGGTATCCGCCTTTCTCGCCCTCTCCCTCGACGGCTTCATTGCCGGGGAGGGGGGTGATCTGGCCTGGCTTGAACCCTACAACGGCGACTCCCAGGAAGAGACCGGCTACGGCGCGCTGATGGCGAGTACTGATACCCTGCTGATGGGGCGCAACACCTATGACATTGTGAACGCCTTTCCCGAGTGGTTTTATGGCGACAAACCTGTGGTGGTACTGACCCACAGACCCGCCGCTCCCCGTGAGCATGTCTCCTTTCGGCAGGGGGCGCTGGCGCAGGTGCTGGACGAGCTGTGGCAGGCGGGCAGCCGCCACCTCTATCTGGATGGCGGCGAGCTGGTGAGGCAGGGTCTGCAGGGGGCCCTGGTGGACGAGCTGATCCTGTTTTGGGTACCGGTCACCCTGGGGCGCGGGGTGCCGCTCTTTGCTGGCTCCCTGCCCGGCGCACTGAGGCCTGTGTCCAGTACCTTGCTGCCGAGCGGGCTGGTGCGGGTCGTTTATCAACCGGCCTGAAGATCCCGCCAGCACTCTTGCAGGCGGGCCGAGAGAGGCGCACAATCGGCACGTTTTTTCGCCGCCAGCCCCGATTCTGTGGGGGCAGGGGCGCTGGGCAAACACGACAATCCCATCAAGGAGCCGATATGGCTAAGAAGAAGGTGACCCGGGTCACCACCGAGCCCGCCTGCGAACATCAGCGCGGCATCATTCAGGACAACCACCTCAAGGCACTGGTGACCTCCCCCCTGTTCCAGGCCCGGGTCGAACCGAGCAAGAAGGGCAAGGGCAGCTATCAGCGCAAGGCCAAGCACGGCAAGCGGTGGGAGCCCGGCCAACAGCAGATGGTACGCGTCTGCTGCTGAGCGGGTTTCTGCTTTGGCACCTGTCCACGATCTTGCTGCGAGGCCGTGATCAAGGCTCATGTGCTGCTCGCAATCCTCATGTGTACTTACACACTCCGGTTCCTGCGCTGCTCTTCACCTTGCTGACAGCCTCTCGCGACAGACCGTGAACAGTTCTTGGAACCAAAACAATCAGGGCGCCAATGGCGCCCTGATTGTTTTTCTATTCGCTGGTGCTGATTCACTCTCTTGCCGCAAGAGAGTGAACCCGTATTCACTCGTCCATAAAGAGTTCGAGCAGCACGTTGAGATAGCGATGGCCGAGGGGGGTGAGCTGCCAGCTGTCGCCGAGATCTTCGATCAACTCCTTGCTCTGGGCGATGGTCAGCATGGTTTCTACCCGCTCCAATTCAAGGCCGGTGTAGGCCTCGAACTCCGCCTTGGGGGCCGGTTCAAACAATCTGAACCGGTTCATGAAGTACTCGAGCGGCAGATCGTCCGCACTCACTTGCCACTGCTCGTCCAGATAGGGACGGCTCGGATCCAGATAGCCTTTCGGGTGCTTCACCTTGGCGGTGCGCAGGATCTGCTGGTTGGCGAGATCCGTCACCTTGCCGTGGGCGCCGCAGCCGATCCCCAGATAGTCGCCGAAGCGCCAGTAGTTGAGGTTGTGGCGGCACTGGTAGCCCGCCTTGGCATAGGCCGAGATCTCGTACTGCTGATAGCCCTTGGCGGTCAGCATGGCGTGGCCCTGCTCGTAGATCTCCCACAGGGTGTCATCTTCCGGCAGTTTGGGCGGCTTGGAGGCAAACGCCGTGTTCGGCTCTATGGTGAGCTGATACCAGGAGAGATGCGGCGGCGCACAGTCGATAGCCTGCTGCAGGTCGTAGAGTGCATCGTCTAGGCTCTGATCCGGCAGGCCGTGCATCAGATCCAGGTTGAAAGTAGGAAGCTTGATGGCGTGGGCCAGTTCGGCGGCCTTGCGCGCCTCCTCGGGGCCGTGGATGCGGCCGAGGCGGGTCAGCTTCTCCTGCTGGAAGCTCTGCACCCCGATGGAGATGCGGTTGATGCCTGCCCGCTGGAAGCCGGCGAACTTGTCCGCCTCCACCGTGCCCGGGTTGGCCTCCATGGTGATCTCGCAGTCCGCAGTGAGTTCGATGCGTGCGCGCACCCCGTCCAGCAGCGCCTGCATGGCCTCCACGGAGAGCAGGCTCGGCGTGCCGCCACCGATAAAGATGGAGGAGAGGGGGCGCCCCTGGGCCCAGTGCAGGTCTTGCTCCAGATCCTCCAGCAGGGCGGCCACATACTCGAGGTGGGGCAGCTCCCCCTTCTGGGCGTGGGAGTTGAAGTCGCAGTAGGGGCACTTCTGGACACACCAGGGCACGTGGATATAGAGGGAGAGGGGCGGCAGTTGCAGCATGGGGTTTCCAGTATTCAACAATCAAAAGGGGTCGGGTTGCACTTGTCGTCGATGACAACGGGCCGGGGCGCCGCGAACGAAACGGGGGCCGACGGCCCCCATTGTAGATGACAACGCGGCGGGAGACAGTGCTTTAGTTGACCGCCGCCAGGGCCGCTTTGAGCTTGGCCAGGGCCTGGCCACGGTGGCTGAGCTGGTTCTTGAGCTCGGCCGGCATCTGGGCCGAGGTGCAGTCATGGTCGGGGACGAAGAACACGGGGTCGTAGCCGAAGCCGTGCTGACCGCGCGGCTCGTCGATGATCATCCCTTCCCAGCTCGCCTGGCAGATGACGGGGGTGGGATCGTCGGCGTGGCGCATGTAGACCAGCACGCACCAGAAGCGGGCGCTCTTGAGGTACTCGGGGGCCCCTTTCAGCTCGCCCAGCAGCTTGTCGATGTTGTCCTTGTCGCTGGCACCGGCGCCGGCAAAACGGGCGGAGTAGACGCCGGGGCGGCCGTGCAGCAGATCCACTTCCAGGCCGGAGTCGTCGGCAACCGCCGGCAGGCCGGTGACGCGGGCGGCGTGGCGGGCCTTGATGATGGCATTCTCGACGAAGGTGGTGCCGGTCTCGTCGGCATCGGAGACCGCAAACTCGCTCTGTGGGATCACCTGGATCTTCATATCGGCCAGCATGGCGGCCAATTCCTTCACCTTTTTCTGGTTCCCTGTTGCCAGGACAAGCTTGTTCATCGAGCACCTCCGCAAAAATAATCTGCGCATTCTATGCGGGGCTGGCGTCCAGGAAAAGCGCCAATTGCCCTGGATCACCCTCGCCGGGGTCATGGCAAGATGTGGATAAAATGAATGTTTCCTGAATGGAATAACAGAAGTGATTAAATACCATTTCAATTCATTACTGTGAGTCAGTAGACTCGCGCCCCAATCCATTTCCCCATGCCACGAGGTGACTGATGCCATTGATTCTTCTGCTTGTACTCCTGGTGCTGTTCAGTCCGCTGGCCATCGACATCTACCTGCCCGCCATTCCGCAGATGGCCGAGCAGCTGGGCGCCGAGGTGACCCTGATGCAGGGCACCATTACCTGGTTCCTGTTCAGCATGGGACTGGGGCAACTGCTGGTAGGGCCGCTGGCCGACCGCTACGGCCGCAAGCCCATCGCCCTCGGCGGCGTGCTGCTCTACGGTCTGAGCGCCCTGGGTGCCGGCTTTGCCGCCAGCCTTGGCGAGCTGATGCTGGCGCGGGTGCTGCAGGGCCTCGGCGCCTGTGCCACCTCGGTGGCCGCCTTCTCGGTGGTACGTGACAGCTACGGCCCCAAGAAGAGCGGTCAGATGATCTCCTACCTGAACGGTGCCATCTGTTTCATTCCGGCGCTGGCCCCCCTGCTCGGTGGCTGGCTTACCGCCAAGGCGGGTTGGTCGGCCAACTTCTGGTTTATGGCCGGATACGCCGTCGTAGTCGGCAGCTGGCTGCTGTGGCGGATGCCGGAAACCCGCCCGGAAGAGACCCGCAGCGGCGGCCCGCTCATCAGCTGGTCGCGCTATAGCCCGGTGCTGCGCTCCCCGAGCTTCTTGTTCAACGCCTCCCTCTGCATGTTGGCGATGGCGGTGATCCTGGCCTATGTCACCGCGGCGCCGGTGCAACTGATGGTGAGGCTGGGGCTGGACATGAGCGGCTTCAGCTACTGGTTTGCGGCCAACGCGGCGCTCAACATCCTGGCCTGCTTCCTGGCGCCCCGTTTCATCGCCAAGGTGGGGCCAAGACGCACCCTGCGCATCGGCCTGCTGGTGCTGCTGCTCTCCGCCATCTCCCTGAGCCTGTCGATGCACATTGCGCATCCGCTGGCCATGATGGGCCCGGTGTTCCTCTCCAGCATCGGCTTTGCCATGATCCTGGGCTCTGCCGCCGGCATGGCGCTGGCACCATTCGGTCACTGCGCCGGTACCGCCGCCGCCCTGCTCGGCCTGTTCCAGATGAGCGGCTCCGGTGCGCTGGTGGGCTTTATTGGCGCGCTGATGCACGACCCGCTGAACCAGCTGGCGCTGCACATGTGGCTGTTGCTGCCCCCGCTGGTGGTGCTGATGACCCGCCAGGGCCGGCGCTTGTGTTTGCAATAAATCCTGTGCTCTGATGGGCACACTCAGGGGGCCTTGGGCCCCCTTCTCTTTTGGCAGGCCAAAGGTTCGCCTGCATCTCATGACACAGCTACCCGTGGAGAAAACCGGATGAGCCACACAATCAATGCCGCCCTGGTGGGCTACGGCTTTGCAGGCCAAACCTTTCACGCCCCGTTTCTGACCAGCACGCCCGGGCTCTCCCTTGGCTGGGTGGTGAGCCGCGATGCCGCCAAGGTGCAGAGCGAGCTGCCCGGCTGCCGGGTCGGTTCGCTGGCCGAGGTGCTGGCTGATCCGTCGGTCGATCTGGTGGTGATCGCCACCCCCAACGACACCCATGCCCCCATCGCCCGCGAGGCGCTGCTGGCGGGCAAGCACGTGGTGATCGACAAGCCGTTCGCCCTGGACCTGGCCGAGGCGAAGGCGCTGGTGGAGCTGGCGCAGAAGCAGCAGCGACTGCTCAGCATCTTCCACAACCGGCGCTGGGACGGTGACTTTCTCACCGTACGCCGCCTGCTGGCTGAGGGGGCGCTCGGTCAGATCGCCCAGTTCGAATCCCACTTCGATCGCTATCGTCCCGAGGTGCGCCAGCGCTGGCGCGAGGCGGGCGGTCCGGGCTCCGGCCTCTGGTTCGATCTCGGCCCCCACATCCTCGATCAGTCGCTGCAACTGTTCGGTCAGCCGGACTGGTTGCAGGCGGATCTGGCCCAGCAGCGCCCCGGTGCCCTGGCTGATGACTACTTCCATGTGGTGCTGGGCTATGGCGAGATGCGGGTCGTGCTGCACGGCAGCTGCCTGGTGTCGGCCACCATGCCACGTTTCGTCATCCACGGCAGCGAGGGCTCCTTCATCAAGTTCGGCATGGATGTGCAGGAGGAGCAGCTCAAGCTAGGCATGCGGCCGCCGGCGGCAGACTGGGGGGTGGACAACGAACCCGGCCAGCTCAGCCGGATCCGCGACGGTCAGCTGCAGCAGCAGAGCGTGGCCGGCGAGGCGGGGGACTACGGCGCCTACTATCGCGGCGTCTGCGCCGCCATCCGTGGGGAGGGGGAGAACCCGGTGCCGGCCGGCGAGGCGCTGGCGGTGATGGCGCTGCTGGACCTGGCCCGCGACAGCGCCCGCGAGGGTAAGCGGCTGGCTTGTCAGATCCTGTCTGACTGAGGCGGGGTCCGCGCGTGATGGCCGACACCATACAATAGCCGTTTATTGCCAGCCATCACGGGGCCTGTGGCGTTTTATTGTACGAATTCACGCCGTTTACAGTGTTTTGTATTAATGTTTGTCGCTGTAGTAGTTCTTTTCATCCAGCCAACGAGAAAATATCATTGTGATACTCGTTTTCATTGGGCGCGTATGGGGATATATTTCGCGCGCCTCTTGGCTCCCGGCATATGGTTTTTTCACCGGGTGAAAGGACGCACTGTGATGGTTGTACCGACCATCTCTCCATATTTTTCTGAGGGTATGCACATGAACAAAGTACTGGTAGCCGGTATCCTGGGTCTGATGTTGACCGCTTGTGGTCAGAAAGAAGAAGCCGCCGCACCGGCCGCTACTCCGGCCGCCGACGTTGCTGCAACTGTTGAGAAAGCCGCTAGCGAAGCCACCTCTACCGTAGAGAAGGCTGCTTCCGAAGCGACTGCAACCGTTGAGAAGGCTGCCGCTGACGTAGCCACCAAGGCAGAAGCCGCAGTGAGCGATGCCAAGGCCAACTAAGCCTGCACCTCATCTGAAGAACGGGCCCGAAGGTGACTTCGGGCCCGTTTTTTATGTCCGCTCTGCTCAGCTCCCCGCCTTTGGCTGGACACCGCCGGCTAGCACGCCGGATTGAGGCGGGAGGTGAGGATGTGATCCTCCCAGCGGCCGTTGATCATCAGGTAGTCTTTGGCGTACCCCTCCCGCTCGAAGCCGAGCCGCTCGAGCAGGGCGCCGCTGCGCTGATTGGCCGGCATGTAGCTGGCCATGATGCGGTGCAGGCTGTGCTCCCTGAACAGATAGTCGATGCCGGCCCCGACGATCTCCTGCATCAGCCCCTGTCCCTGGTGGGCCTGATCGATGGCGTAGCCCAGGTGGCAGGCCTTGAAGGCACCCATCAGGATGTTGGTGAAGTTGCAGGTGGCGATCACCTGCTCGCCGTCCGGCTCGAGCGCCACCAGGTGCACCCCGCTGCCGTTGAAGAACTGACCGTAGCTGTCGCGCAGCCGGCCGTGCCAGTGGCTCAGGGTATAGAAGCTCTCGTCCCGGCTGGGCTCCCAGGGGGTGAGGTGAGCGCGGTTGCGCAGATAGAAATCCAGCATCAGATCGGCCCGCTCGGGGGGCAGTACGGTGAGCCGGCTGCGGGCCGTGCACAGGTGTGGCAGTGCCATCAGTGATCCCTCTGTCCAAGCCACTCATCGCGCAGCAGGCTGTAGTGAACGTGATCCACGATGCGGTCGGCCAGCCGCTCGGCACGGCGGGTGATCCCCTCCTGCTGCATGCCGAGGCGCTCGCAGACGGCCCGGCTGGGCTCGTTGTCGATGGCGGCGCTGATCTCCACCTTCTCCATCCCCATCTCCTCGAAGGCGTGATGGATCAGGGCCTGGCAGGCGCGGGTGATGATGCCGTTGCCCTGCCAGCGTTCGGCCAGCCAGTAGCCGATGCTGACCTTGGCCAGCGCCCGGTCGATCTGGTTGTAACCAATGACACCGACCACCTCCCCCTGATACTCGATGGCGGTGGTCAGCCCCTCGCCGCGGGCGAATTTCTCGATGGCGTGGCGGATGAAGGTGGCGCTGTCGGCGGGTTGCTGAATGTAGGGGGGCCAGGGTAGCCACTGGGTCAGGTAGTCGCGATTCTCCCGACAGAGGGCAAAGAGTTCGCTGGCCATGTCGGGCTGCAGGAACAGCAGCGCCAGCTCGTCATCCAGTTGCCATGAAAACATCCGCACCTCCCGTTGCCGCAGGGGCCCGCAATGGGCCGTAGAACCGCCAATGTAGCCAATCAACCCCTTGTTAGCCAAGGACTTTCAGCCGTTATCAAGGCTGCGCTATCCCCATATGGAGGGGCGGCTCCGACCGTCATTGGGGCGCCTTGTCATTGTTCGGCCTTTCCTGGTGTTATTCGCCATTTTTTCGGCTCTTTACGCTACCAAAAACAGGCAACAGCAGATTCTGCTATGGATTCATGCTGGGCTGTCACATATGACAGGCAGCAATTCCGATCGCGCCAACTAGTGTAGGAGCGCTGGGCAACGGACCCGGCGTGTAATCTTCATCGACTTAAGGAAAAGACGGATGAACAAAGTCTATTTGGCCGTGGTATTGGCCTGCTGGGGAAGCGCAGCCTTGGCTGCAGAACAGGTTGACGTACATCAGGTTGCCGGCATTCAGGGAGCACCGAGCGGTGCCGCCGGCGTCAGCGCGCTGGCCGGGGATGGCGAGTTCCGCCAGGTGCGGGCAGTCAAGCTGCCAAACGGCCAGCAGCGGGTGCGCTATGAGCAGACCTGGCACGGTATCCCGGTCTGGGGTCAGGTGCTGGTGGCCGAGCAGTCCCTCGGCGGCCAGATCAGCCAGGTCTCCGGTCAGATCCTGCGCCAGATCGATGCCGATCTGGCCAGCCCGACCGCGGCCCTGTCGCCGGCTGATGCCGCCAGCAAGGCGCGGGCCGGGGCCAAGGGCAGCAACGAGCGGGTCAAGCTGTTCGTGATGCAGGATGAGGCCGGTCAGGCCCGCCTGGTCTATCTGGTCTCCTGGCTGGCGGCGAGCGACGAGCCGAGCCGCCCCTTTGTGGTGATCGATGCCCAGACCGGCAACGAGCTCAAGCGCTGGGAAGGGATCAACCACAAGGACGCCACCGGCCCGGGTGGCAACGTCAAGACCGGCAAGTATTTCTACGGCGCTGACTTCGGTCCGCTGCTGGTGGACGACAACTGCCGGATGACCAGCCCGAACGTGGACACCCTCAACATGAATCACGCCACCACGGGCGGTGCCATTCATCAGTTCACCTGCCCGGAGAACACGGTCAAGGAGATCAACGGTGCCTACTCGCCCCTCAACGATGCCCACTACTTCGGCAACGTGGTGTTCGACATGTACCGCAACTGGTACAACACGGCGCCGCTGACCTTCAAACTGAAGATGCGGGTGCACTACAGCCGCAACTACGAGAACGCCTTCTGGGACGGCAGCCAGATGACCTTCGGTGACGGCGCCACCACCTTCTATCCGCTGGTGAGCCTGGATGTGGCAGCCCACGAGGTGAGCCACGGTTTCACCGAGCAGAACTCGGGGCTGGTCTACTCCGGCCAGTCGGGCGGCATCAACGAGGCCTTCTCCGACATGGCGGGGGAAGCGGCCGAGAACTACATGAAGGGCAGCAACGACTGGCTGGTGGGCGCCCAGATCTTCAAGGGCAACGGCTCCCTGCGCTACTTCGAGGATCCGACCCGGGATGGCAGCTCCATCGGCCACGCCAGCGACTACTATGACGGCATCGACGTGCACCACAGCTCGGGTGTCTACAACCGCGCCTTCTACCTGCTGGCCAACACCAGCGGCTGGAATACCCGCAAGGCCTTCGAAGTGTTCGTGCTGGCCAACCGTCTCTACTGGGGTGCCAACACCACCTTCGATCAGGGCGCCTGTGGCGTGACCAAGGCGGCGACCGATCTCGGTTACAGCGTGACCGACGTGGCGGCCGCCTTTACCACGGTCGGTGTCAATGCCACCTGTGGCGGCACCACTCCGCCCACTGGCAGCGTGCTGCAAAACGGGGTACCGGTGACCGGTCTCTCCGCCGCCAAGGGTGGCAAGCTGAACTTCACCATCGACGTGCCGGCCGGCAAGAGCCAGCTGGTGATTGCCAGCAGTGGCGGTACTGGCGATGCTGACCTCTATGTGAAGTTTGGCAGCGTGCCGACCAGCAGCAGCTATGACTGCCGTCCGTACAAGAGCGGCAACGCCGAGACCTGCACCCTGAACTCGCCCAAGGCGGGGACCTGGAACGTGCAGCTGAGCGCCTTCAGCGCCTTCTCCGGGGTGACCCTCAAGGCCAGCTACTGATCACCAGTGGCCGTTGACAACAGTGAAGCGCCGGACTTGTCCGGCGCTTTTTTTATGCGGGTTTGCCCGCCCAGCGGGCGGCCAGGGTACGGGCTGCCTCCAGTACCCGCTCCTTGGCGGGGTTGGGGCGCTTGCCGCTGCGCCAGGCCATCATCACGTCCCAGTGATCCGGCGGCAGATCCACAACGTCCAGCTGCACCAGTCGGCCAAATTCCAGATCCCGGGCGATGGCGAGCGCCGGCATCAGGGTGATGAAGCCGTGTTCCAGCGCCAGCTCCCGCGCCGCGCTGGCGGGCTGGATGGCGTGCAGCGGGCTCGCCACCTGGCGCAGCAGACGCAACTGCAGGATCAGCTCGTCGCAGCCAGTGCCCCACTGCTGGGGCGCCAGCCGCTCGTTGGCGATGTCCTGCAGGGTCAACCCCTGTCGCCCGGCCAGCGGATGGGTGGCGCAGGCCACCGCTATGATGGGGGAGCGATAGAGCAGCTCGAGCTGGATGCCGGCGATGGCGGGGCACTTGAGGATGAAGCCGACGTCGGTCTCGCCGGTCAGCAGCTCCTGCATGATAATGCCGGAGTGATCCGTGTTGCAGCGGATCTCGAAGGTCTCGTCGACCAGTGCCAGCAGCAGGGGGCCGAACACCACTGTCGTCAGGGAGGGCAGGCAGGCGAGCCGGATGCGTGGCAGCGCCGGCGCCCCCTGCATGGCCAGCCGACCCCCTTCCAATGCGCTGAGGGCCGCGCTCGCCGCGGGCAGAAACTGCTCGCAGGCCGGGGTGGGGGTGGCGCCGCGCCGATGGCGACGAAACAGGGGCTGGCCCAGATCCTGCTCCAGCACGGCGATCCGCTGGCTCACCATGGGTTGCGACCAGCCGCGCACGGCCGCCGCCTTGCTGAAACTGCCGCGATTGACCACATCCAGCAGCAACTGCAGATCGTCGAGGGTCATAGCCATAAGATAATCCAATATGAAATATAGCCAGTTGTCGGCTACCACTATATCTGGCGTCCTTCCAGAATAGCAGTATCAATCGTTGTGCTTTGGCATATTGCCACACCGGCTCAGGGGCTTGCAGCACCTTGAGTCCGTTTGGTGACGGCGTCATTCGGGCGACGAGCAGTAATCGATATGAATGTCATCAAAGCAGCAGGGGACGGGTAGTCATGGTGGATCGGGCGAGGCGGTTGGGACGGTGGTTTTTGGCGTTGGATTCCCTGTTGGTGATCCTGGGGTTCTTCGTGGTGATGCCCATGATCAGCCTGCGCTTTGTGGATCAGCTCGGCTGGGCGGCCGGGGTGGTCGGGCTGGCGCTGGGGTTGCGTCAGCTGACCCAGCAGGGGCTGGGCATTCTGGGGGGCTCGCTGGCGGACAAGTTCGGAGCACGCCCGCTCATCGTGGGCGGCATGCTGCTGCGGGCGGCGGGTTTTGCCAGCCTGGCCTATGCCCAGAGCGGCCTTGAGCTGATCCTCTCCTGCATCATCTCGGGGCTCGGCGGCTGCCTGTTCGACCCGCCCCGGGCGGCGCTGGTGATCAAGTTCACCCGGCCGCGGGAGCGGGGTCGCTACATCTCGTTGCTGATGATGCTGGAGAGCGCCGGCGCCGTGGTGGGGGCCTTGCTCGGCAGCTGGCTGCTCAACTTCGATTTCGAATACGTCTGTCTGCTGGGGGCCGGCCTGTTCGTCTGCGCCGCCCTGTGCAACCTGCTGATCCTGCCCGCCTACAAGCTCTCGGTGCGGCCGACCCCGATCCGCGCCGGTCTCGGCCAGGTGCTGGCCGACAAGGCATTCTGCCGACTGGTGCTGATCCTGAGCGGCTACTACGCGCTCTGGGTGCAGGTGATGCTGATCTTCCCCATCCTGGTCAAACAGATGGCGGGCAGTACCACAGCGGTTGGCTGGATGTATACCCTGGAGACCGCCATCTCGCTGGCGCTGCTCTATCCGCTGGCGCGCTATGGCGAGCGGCGCTTCAAGCTGGAGAGCCGGCTGATGGCCGGAGTACTGCTGATGACCACCGGCATCGGGTTGGTGGCCTTTGCCAACACCCTGCCAGCCGTGTTCATGCTGCTGGCCTGCTTCTATCTGGGGATAGTCATCGCCGAGCCGGCGCGGGAGACCCTGATGACCAAGCTGGCGCAGCCGGGGGCGCGCGGCAGCTACATGGGTTTCAGCCGGCTGGGGCTGGCGCTGGGAGGCATGACGGGGTATGTAGGGGGCGGCGCCCTGCATGACTACGCCATGGCTCAGGGACAGCCCTGGTTGCCCTGGCTGGTGCTGGGCACAGTGGGCGTGACCACCTTGCTGCTGCTGGCCAACTGCTTTCATCGCGAGTCGAGTCTGGCGCGGGTCAACGTCTGAACGGGCATAAAAAAACCGGCCGCAGGCGGCCGGTAAAAAATACAGTAGGCTACAGGAAGACTTAGAAGTTGTACTGCAGGGCCACGGCGACCACGTCGTCGGTGTTCTTGCCCAGCGAGTTGGTGTGGGAGTCAGAACCGTTGTTGTCCAGCAGGTTGATCTTGTAGTCAACGTAGGCGTTGAAGTTGTCGGTGAAGTTGTACCAGGCACCGATGGAGACGTATTCGGTGGCGGTGTCATCGATGCCGTGGGCGCTGTCCTTCACGTCGGTACGCAGGTAGGCCACGGACGGCTTGAACTTGCCGAAGGCATACTGGGCGACGGCTTCGTAGCCATCCATCTTCTCGGCATAGCCGTTGTAGCTGGAAGTGCTGACGTACATGTGGTCTTCACCGTGGGAGTAGGTGGCAGCCAGGTAGAGGTCGCCGACGGCGTACTTGGCGCCCACGCCGTACAGTTTGGCGTCGCTGTCGCCACCGAAGGAGGCGTTGGCAGCCTGCTCGTCGGTCTTGCCGGCCTGGTTGTAGGCGGCACCCAGGCTCAGGCCCATGTCGAAGTCATAGTTGGCGGACACGGCGAAGCCTTCGGCGGAACCCTTCGGATTCCAGGTGCTGTTGGTGCCAGTCAGGTTGGAGCGATCGGCGTTCTGCGGATCGTTGTTGCCGGTGAACTGGGCACCCAGGGTCAGGCCCTGATAGGTGTAGATGTATTGAGCCAGGCCATTGGTACGACCGGTGCCGAACACTTCGGTGTCCTTGCCCAGGCCGTCACCACCCCACTCGGGCAGCACGTCGGTGTAGTTGTTCACGGCTTTGGTGAACAGGCCGTCCTGACGACCGTAGCTGAAGGCACCGAAGCGATCGTGCTTGATGCCGGCGTAGGCGTAACGCAGCTCGTCATTGTCGGAACCTGAGGTCGGCAGGTTGTACTCGGCAAAGCCGAAGGCCTGCATTTCCGGAGCAATCTTGGTTTCGCCGGCAACGTGCAGACGCAGGTAGCTGGCGTCGCCTTCAGAACCGTTGTCATCAGTGCCGTAGTACATGCCCTGGGCGCGACCACCGATGTCGAGCTTGGTGTCGTTCTGGTTGTAAACGGTCGCGGCTTGCGCACCACCGGCCAGCAGCAGGCTGGAGATGGCCATGGTCAATGCTGTTTTTTTCATTGTTCGTTCCTCTGGTGTAAACACTGTCGGACCTGTGCTCGGCCCTGTTGATCGGTTTCTGTTCCGATAGCCCAGAGTAGCCCTGCGAACCTTGATAGAAACTGAAGCGGACAAGGATTAATTAATGGTTTGACCAGAAAGGCAGGCATAAAAAACGGCCCAGAGAGGGCCGTTTGAACATTTGTGGAATTAAATGCTGTTTAGAGCATCATGCCACCGAAGAAGAAGCCGAGCGCCACGGCGATGGCGATGGTGGCCACACCCGGTACGAAGAAGGGGTGGTTGAACACGGCCTTGCCGATGCGGGTGGAGCCGGTGTCGTCCATCTCGACCGCGGCCAGCAGGGTCGGGTAGGTGGGCAGCACGAACAGGGCGCTCACGGCGGCGAAGGAGGCGATGGCGGTCAGCGGGCTGACACCCAGTGCCAGGGCGGCCGGCATCAGGGCCTTGGTGGTGGCGCCTTGTGAGTAGAGCAGCATGGCGGCGAAGAACAGCACCACGGCCAGCAGCCAGGAGTACTGGTTCAGCAGGTCGCCAGCGATGAGCTGGATGGTATCCATGTTGCCCTTCACGAAGACGTTGCCGAGCCAGGCCACACCCAGTACGCAGATACAGGCGGACATACCGGACTTGAAGGTCGGCATGTTGGTGACCTGGGTCACGTCCAGTTTGCACACCAGAGTCATGATGGTGGCCGCGGCCAGCATGATGCCCATGATGGCGCCGTCACGGGGGATCGGCGGGTTGGTGATGAGGCCCACTTTACCGGAGATGGCGGTGGCATAGGCCATCACGGCCACGATGGCGGCGATGAAGATCCAGACCGACAGCTTGGCGTAGGGTTTGATCTCGAGCTGGGTGGTACCACGCAGCTTGATCTGCCCCTTGGCCTTGCGCTCCAAGTAGACTTCATCCTGGTCCAGCGGCTTGCCCAGCATGTTGGCGACGAAAGCGCCGAGGATGCAGGCGATGAAGGTGGAGGGGATGCAGATGGCCAGCAGGGTCAAGTAGTCAACACCGAACGGCTCCAGCATGCCGGAGAAGGCGACCACGGCTGCGGAGATGGGCGAGGCAGTGATGGCGATCTGGGAGGCGACGACCGCGATGGAGAGCGGACGGGACGGGCGGATGCCCTGCTCCTTGGCCACTTCGGCGATCACCGGCAGGGTGGAGAAGGCGGTGTGACCGGTACCGGCCAGCATGGTCATCAGGTAGGTGACCACAGGGGCGGCGAAGGTGATGTATTTGGGGTTCTTGCGCAGGGCTTTTTCGGCCAGGTGCACCAAGTAGTCCATCCCGCCGGCCAGCTGCATGCAGGCGATGGCGCAGATGACGGACGCGATGATCATGATCACGTCCCAGGGGATGTAGGTGACCAGCTGATCGCTCGGGATCTGCACCCCGAGGCCCCAGGTCAGTACCAGTACCCCCAAACCACCGGCAAAGCCGATGCCGATGCTGCCTATCCGGGCCCCCAGATAGATAGCGGCGAGCACGACGAGCAACTCGATTCCAATCATAGTGAACACTCCATTTTCCAGTTTTTTTAGGTTTTATTTGGCAGAAAAGCCAATTCCCGATGGGGCTGGGCAAGACCTATCGGGAACTGACTCTATGGGCCGGGATGATCCCGGCCCATTTGCTCGCTTATACGGTGGCTTCGCGGGTGTAACGCTTGGCTTTGTATTGCGGGTTCATCAGGTTCTCGATGGAGAGGATTTCGTCCAGCTGTTCGGCGGTCAGCAGGCCGCGTTCCAGCACGACTTCACGGACGTTCTTGCCGGTCTGTGCACAGATCTTGCCGACGATGTCGCCCTCGTGGTGGCCGATGAAGGGGTTCAGGTAGGTCACGATACCGATGGAGTTCAGCACGTGGTTCATGCAGATTTCCGGGTTGGCGGTGATGCCTTCCACGCACTTCTCGCGCAGGGAGATGCAGGCCTTTTCCATCAGGCTCAGGGATTCGAACATCGCCTGACCGATCACCGGCTCCATGACGTTCAGCTGCAGCTGACCGGCTTCGGCGGCGAAGGTGATGGTGACGTCGTTGCCAAATACCTTGAAGCAGGACTGGTTGACCACTTCCGGAATGACCGGGTTGACCTTGGCCGGCATGATGGAGGAGCCAGCCTGCATTTCCGGCAGGTTGATCTCTTTGAGTGCGGTGCGCGGGCCGGAGGAGAGCAGACGCAGGTCGTTACAGATCTTGGAGAGCTTCATCGCCATGCGCTTGATGGCGCCGTGCAGCATCACGTAGGCGCCGCAGTCGGAGGTCGCTTCGATCAGATCTTCAGCCGGCACATAGGCGCGACCGGTGATCTCGGCCAGGCGCTTGATGGCCAGGGCGGAGTACTCGGGCGGGGTGTTGAGGCCGGTACCGATGGCGGTGGCGCCCAGGTTCACTTCCAGCAGCAGCTCCTGGCAACGCTTGATGGACTTGATCTCTTCGCGCAGGGTGACGGCGAAGGCGTGGAACTCCTGACCCAGGGTCATGGGTACCGCGTCCTGCAGCTGGGTACGACCCATCTTCAGGATGTTCTTGAACTCGGCAGCCTTGGCATCGAAGGCGGCGATCAGCGCTTCCAGGGCAAACAGGGTGGTGTCGGTGCTGTTCACCACGGCGACGCGGAAACCGGTGGGGTAGGCGTCGTTGGTGGACTGGCACTTGTTGACATGGTCATTGGGGTTGATGACGTCGTAGCGGCCTTTTTCCAGACCCATCAGCTCGAGGGCGATGTTGGCCAGTACTTCGTTGGTGTTCATGTTGACGGAGGTGCCGGCACCGCCCTGGTAAACGTCGACCGGGAACTGGTCGAAGCATTTGCCGGTGTTCAGCATCAGGTCGCAGGCTTCCACGATCTTGTCTGCAATTTCAGGACGGATGGTGCCCAGCTCGCCGTTTGCCAGCGCGGCGGCCTTTTTGGTCAGCACCATGCCGCGGACGAATTCCGGAACGTCAGAAATCTTCTGAGAGCTGATCTTGAAGTTCTCGACGGCGCGCAGGGTGTGTACGCCGTAGTACATGTCGTTGGAAACTTCTTTGGTGCCCAGCAGGTCTTCTTCAATGCGGACGTTCTTGATGTCGCTCATTGTAATGCCTCAGAAATCAGATAAATGGAAACGATCCTCACCGAGTGGTCGCGAGTTCCTTACGCACGGTTCATCCTGAAGCACCACACATCGAGTGGGGCGGTTGGAGGCCTTTTTTGCCTCCTTCATTACTGGCGTCGATATTACCCCAATTGAGGTATCTGATATTAGACCTGGATCACTAAATTTGAGACAACCTCAAATAACTTGTGGTCATTAAACAGATATTGCAATCGACCGATTAACTTTGACAGAACAATGACTTCAATCACAGTCCGGCAAGCCGGTTTTTCTGCGGATCCGGCGCTGCGTCACCCTCCGCACTTGAAAAGTGCGCGCTGACCCCCATTTTAATCAACAGGAACCGATATCATGGTGGGTTGGCAGCGGCATCGACGGCTGTCTGGTCTGCCGGCGGTTCATTCACATTCACCCGCACTGAGGTTGTTATGGGCAAGTTGTTTCTATTGTTGGTCGGTCTGGTGGTGCTCGAGCTCACCGTGATGATCGAGGTGGGCTCCGTGATCGGCGCCTTGCCGACCGTCGGCCTGCTCATTCTGACGGCGGTGCTGGGCTCCTCTCTGGTGCGCAGCGAAGGGATCAAGACCCTGTTCAACGCGCAGCAGAAGATGCAGCAGGGGGAGATGCCTGGACGTGAGGTGATGGGGGGCATGATGCTGGCGCTGGCCGGTCTGTTGCTGATCATCCCGGGCTTCGTGACCGATTTCTTCGGCATCCTGCTGCTGCAACCCTGGCTGCGCAACAAGCTGGCCGACAAGCTGATCGGCAGCAACCAGTTCAGAATGCAGATGGGCGGTTTTCAAAGCCGTCAGCAGCCGTTCGACGAGGTGCCTGGCAGTGACCAGCCGGGTCAATCCCCGCGCGCCGGTACCACCATCGAAGGGGAGTTCGAGCGCAAGGAGTAAGCGCTGCGCTCAATCCCGGGCCATCAGGGCTTGCCCTGATGGCACAACTGCTCGAAGCGGTGGCGGGCATACCACCAGGCCAGAGTGCCCGCCGCCAGGTTCGCCAGCAGGATCCCCAGATAAATCCCCTGTTCTCCCCCCAGTTTTGCCCCCAGCCAGGCTCCTGGCAGCAAGAAGACAAACAATCGCAAGCCGTTGAACAGAAAAGAGATGCTGGATGCCCTCACGCCATTCAAGGCGGATGCCAGCAACATCACCATGCCCTGAAAGCCGTAACCGATGGGCACCAGGTGCAGATAGAGCACGATGAGGCGCACCACCTGCGGGTGATCGCTGAACAGATCGGCGATGAAGGGGGCCAGCAGCCAGGTCAGCGCATAGACCGTCAGCTGGAACAGCAGGGCGAAGCGCATGCAGAGCTGCAGCGCCGCCTTGGCGCGGGCCGGGTTGCCGGCGCCACAGTTCTGCGAGATGAAGGGAGCCAGCACCGAGGAGAGCGCCATCATCACGATGAGCAGCAGGGCCTCAACTCTCGAGGCGGCGCCGTAGGCGGCCACCACTTCGGTGCCCAGTCCGGCGAAGATGGTCATCAGCACCGCATTGGCCAGCGGGTTGAGCATGTTGGTGAAGGAGGCGGGCACGGCCACGTGCAGCAGGGCGCGCCAGTGGGCCAGCAACTGCGGGCGCGGGGAGAGGCGCCAGCGCAGCAGGCCCTCGCGGTGGCGCAATATATAGAGGCTGACCAGCATGGCCATCAGCCAGGAGAGGGAGGTGGCGATGGCAGCCCCGCGGATCCCCCACTCGGGAAAGGGGCCTATGCCGAAGATGAGCAGGGGATCCAGCACGCCGTTGACCAGCCCGGCCACCGTCATCACCAGGCTCGGGGTCTTGGTATCGCCGGTGGCCCGGATGGCGGCATTGCCCACCATGGGCAGCACCAGCATGGGGACGGTCAGATACCAGATCAGCATGTAGTCGTAGATGAGGGCGATCAGCGCATCGCTGGCACCGAGCAGCCTGAACAGCGGGTGTATGGTGAGCGCCCCCGCCACGGCGATGAAGGTGACCAGCAGCACCGCCAGAAACAGGTTGTCGGTGGTGATGCGGGCGGCCTCTTCATGCTTGCCCTGGCCGAGGGCATGACCCATCACGGCGGAGAGGCCGGCCCCCAGCCCCATGGCCAGCGAGGTGACCACGAAGGTGACCGGAAAGGTGAAGCTGATGGCGGCCAACGCCTGGGTGCCCAGCATGCCGATGAAGAAGGTATCGACCAGGTTGAAGGCGAGGATGGCGACGATGCCGAGGATCATGGGGCCCGTCATGCGCAGCAGTACGGACGTCATGGGGGCTGTCAGCAGGGGATTGGGTCGGGTCACGGGCTGGTCTCTGTACATCTGGCGGAGTTCTGGCTGCTGGCAGCACAAACCGGTTTCCTGACCGGGACTCGGGCGATCCATCGAAGACCTTCATAGTACGTGAAAATATTTTTTTTGTATTTGCCCTTGAAGGGTTAACAAACGTACCCCACATCGGAGACATATCTAATTTGGCCAGGAATGGCCATTCCTCAAAGCAACACAGAGACTCATTTTGGGAGAGTTATCGATGAAAATTCGTCCACTGCACGACCGCGTCATCATCAAGCGCATCGAAGCTGAAGCCAAATCCGCTGGCGGCATTGTCTTGACTGGTACGGCGGCCCAGAAGTCCACCCGTGGTGAAGTTCTTGCCGTGGGGACTGGCCGAATTCTGGATAATGGCGACGTCAAAGCCCTCGCCGTCAAGGTTGGTGACAAGGTGATCTTCAACGAAGGCTACGGTGTGAAGACCGAGAAGCTGGATGGTCAGGACGTGCTGATCCTGTCTGAAACCGACATCCTGGCGATTGTCGAAGAGTAATCCACCCCTTTCCCCCAAGAATTGATTGAAGGACTGAACAAAATGGCAGCTAAAGAAGTCAAGTTTGGCAACGAAGCCCGCATCAAGATGCTGGAAGGCGTCAACATCCTGGCCGATGCCGTCAAGGTGACCCTGGGCCCGAAAGGCCGCAACGTGGTGCTGGACAAATCTTTCGGCGCTCCGACCATCACCAAGGATGGCGTCTCCGTCGCTCGTGAAATCGAACTGGAAGACAAGTTCCAGAACATGGGCGCCCAGATGGTCAAGGAAGTCGCTTCCAAGGCCAACGACGCCGCCGGTGATGGTACCACCACCGCGACCGTACTGGCCCAGGCCATCGTCAACGAAGGCCTGAAGGCCGTTGCCGCCGGTATGAACCCGATGGATCTGAAGCGCGGTATCGACAAGGCCGTGGTAGCCGCCGTTGCCGAGTTGCAAGCGCTGTCCCAGCCCTGCGCAGACAACAACGCCATCGCTCAGGTAGGCACCATCTCCGCCAACTCCGACGAGAAAGTCGGCAAGCTGATTGCCGAAGCAATGGACAAAGTGGGCCGTGACGGCGTCATCACTGTAGAAGACGGTCAGGGTCTGGAAGACGAGCTGGCTGTGGTTGAAGGTATGCAGTTCGACCGTGGCTACCTCTCCCCGTATTTCGTCAACAAGCCGGAAACCGGTGCCGTCGAGCTGGACGACCCCTTCATCCTGCTGGTTGACAAGAAAATCTCCAACATCCGCGAAATGCTGCCGGTGCTGGAAGGCGTGGCCAAGGCTGGCAAGCCGCTGATCATCGTCGCCGAAGACGTTGAAGGTGAAGCGCTGGCGACTCTGGTGGTCAACACCATGCGTGGCATCGTGAAAGTGGCTGCCGTCAAGGCGCCGGGCTTCGGTGACCGTCGCAAGGCCATGCTGCAGGATATCGCCATCCTGACTGGCGGTACCGTGATCTCCGAAGAAGTGGGCATGGAGCTGGAAAAAGCGACCCTGGAAGACCTGGGCCGTGCCAAGCGCATCGTCATCACCAAAGAGAACACTACCATCATCGATGGCGTGGGTGACGCAGGCCTGATCGAGAGCCGTGTAGCCCAGATCCGTCAGCAGATCGAAGAGACCTCTTCCGATTACGACCGTGAGAAGCTGCAAGAGCGCGTAGCCAAACTGGCTGGCGGCGTTGCGGTGATCAAGGTGGGTGCTGCTACTGAAGTCGAGATGAAAGAGAAGAAAGCACGCGTCGACGATGCCCTGCACGCGACTCGCGCTGCGGTAGAAGAAGGCGTGGTTGCCGGTGGTGGTGTGGCGCTGGTGCGTGTTGCTGCCAAACTGACCGGTCTGCGTGGCGACAACGAAGACCAGAACGTGGGTATCAAGGTTGCCCTGCGTGCCATGGAAGCTCCGCTGCGTCAAATCGTCATCAACGCCGGTGAAGAGGCCTCCGTCATCGCCAACGCGGTGAAGAACGGCGAAGGCAACTATGGCTACAACGCCTACACCGAACAGTACGGCGACATGCTGGCCATGGGCATCCTGGATCCGACCAAGGTGACCCGTTCTGCCCTGCAGTTTGCCTCTTCCGTTGCCGGTCTGATGATCACCACCGAGTGCATGGTCTCCGAGCTGCCGAAGAAAGATACCCCTGCCATGCCTGACATGGGCGGCATGGGTGGCATGGGCATGATGTAATTCAGCCTGGGTTACCAAACGGCTCGCTTTTGCGAGCCGTTTTTTTTATGGCGACTAGACTGAGTCTATTGTCAGTGACTTTATCCGAGGTGAACATGCGTGTACTGGGTTTGATTTCATTACTGTTTTCTCTGGCCATGCCGGCAATGGCGCTGGAAACGCCGCAAGGTCCCGTCATCCTGAAGGTGACCGGCAATGTACAACCGGCGGAAGCGACCGAAGGGGTGGTCTCCTTTGATCTGGCGATGCTCAAAGCCTTGCCGCAGCACGAGATCGTGACCGCCAACCCCTGGGTCGACAAGCCGCACAAATATGTGGGCCCCAAGCTGGCTGATCTGCTGGCCGCCGTCGGCGCGGATGGCAAGGCGATCACCTTGACCGCATTGAACAGTTTTCAGATCAGGCTCAACTGGGATAAGGTCAAGCAATACGACCCGATTCTGGCCTGGCAAGATGATGGGGTCACCATGCGGGTACGGAATAAGGGACCGCTTTGGTTTATCCTACCGCTGGATCAATATCCCGAGCTGAAACGCTCGGAGTTTACCGACATGATGATTTGGCAATTGAATGCCATTGATATTCAGCATTGATGTAGTGGCTTCTGGGAGCACGAGTGAAAGCAAAGACCAAGGCGTGGCCTTTACTCATCGTTCTTTATCTATCCATCCTGCTGTTCACCGGGAGCACTCTGTATTGCCTCGCACAAATACAGAATGCGACCCGGGTGATGGAGAAGTATACCTATGACGTCTCCTGGGCCCTGATGCAGTTGCAACTGGAGTTGGGGCGCTTCCTCAACTCCGTCGAGATTTACCATTATGGCGGTATCGATCACGATACCCTGATGTTGCGCTACGACATCCTCTGGAGCCGCACCCCCATCCTGCTCAGCGGCCAGTTGCGTCAGAGCATGAAGGACAAGCAGAAGACCCTGCGGCTTGTGCAGTTGATCGAAAGCAATATCCGCGAGATGGAGCCCAACATCACCAACCTGAAGTCGGGAACGCCGGATTATCAGCAGATCATGATGAGGCTGTCGCCTCTGCAGGAACCGCTCTCCTATTCCCTCGCCTCCGTGATGCAGAAGAACATCAACGTCTATTCGGGCAATGACAAGCGCTTCGGCCAGTTGCGCAATGCCCTGCTGTTCATGGTATCCGGGCTGGTGTTGTCGGTGATGCTGCTGAGCGGTCTATTGATCCGCGAGGCGCGCCGCCATTTCAGAGTGGCACGGATAGATCCCCTGACCGGGCTCTCCAATCGTCTGGCCCTGCTCGAGAAGATGGAATCCTACGCCAGCAAGGAGACGCCGTTTGGTCTGGTGCTGGTGGACATCAATGACTTTCGCGACATCAACAGCAAGTTCGGTTACAACACCGGTGACTTCCTGTTGCAGGAGCTGGCGAAACGGATGCGCGGCCTGTGTGAAAACGGTGAGTGGGTGGCCAGGCTTGGCGGTGACCAGTTCGCCATGATCCAGCGCGAGAGCAGTGATCTGCGTCAGGTGAGGGAGCTGGTAGCCCGTCTGCTGCACGCGCTCAAGCAGGACATCATCATCGACAACTATCCGTTCCGGCTGGAGGTGGGCATCGGCATCGCCTTCTTCCCGATGGACAGCAAACAGGCCCAGGAACTGCTCAGCCGGGCCGAGCAGGCACTGTTCCACAGTCGCAAGACCCATGTGCCATACGTCATCTACGACAGCTCGCTGCTCAATGAGACAGCGCGTCGCAAGCATCTGGCCAGCGACATGATCATGGCGCTGGAGCACAATGCGCTCGAGCTCTACTACCAGCCCATCGTCAACCTGGAAAGCGGCCGCTGCGAGGCGGTCGAGGCCCTGCTGCGCTGGCGTCACCCTGAGCTTGGTTTCATCCCGCCCAACGAGGTGATCCAGGTCGCCGAAGAGTTTCAGCTGGCCGAAAAGCTGGGTAGCTGGGTGCTGAATACCGCCTGTGAGCAGCTCTATCAATGGCAGCAGCTGGGCCTGGTGGATCTGCAGATGTGCGTGAACATCTCTCCCGGCATGTATCAGCGCAACCTGTTGAAGCTGGTGGCCAAGGCGCTGATGGACCACCATATCCCGGCTGCCAGCCTGGTGCTGGAAGTGACGGAAGACACCACCATGCGCGAGGTGAAAAACTCCCTGCAGCTGATGCAGGATCTCAACCAGCAAGGGGTACAGCTGGCGCTGGATGACTTCGGGACGGGCTACTCGTCTCTCAGTTATCTGCAGAAACTGCCGGTCAGCAAGGTGAAGATCGATCGCTCCTTCATTCAGGGGATCGATACCTCCATCGAAGCGTCCGAGCTGGTCGCCAACATCTGCCGTATGGGCTCCATGTTGGGCAAGAGTCTGGTGTGCGAAGGGATTGAAACCCAGGCCCAGCTCGACGTGCTGCGCACTTTGACCGACATCCATCTCTATGGTCAGGGTTATCTGTTCAGCCGTCCCGAGCAGGCGGAGAAGGTCTATCAGACCCTGCTGGAGATGGAAGAGGAGTGGCTGGAGCGGCGTCAGCCCGACAAGGCGTATTTAATTTAGCCAAAGTGCTCATGTCTGGCCTAAGATGGCCGATAGTCTTAGGGCAGGAGGTACACCATGGATATATCTAGTTCTGCATCTGCGTCATTTGGTTCTGCATTGATGACGGCCAGCCTGGCCAAGAAACAGCAGACCCAAGAAGGTGAATCTGCATTGAAACTGCTGCAAACAGCGGCTCAATCAGCACCGGTTGCACCGACATCGGCCAACGCTTCTCTGGGAAGTAAAATCGATATTCGCGTCTGACCCTAACGAAAAAGCCCCTATCTCGTCGATGGGGGCTTTTTTATGTCTGCGATATCGCAATGTCTCTCTTGGCTCAGACCGGAAAAGGGGCCGGAGCCTCGAAGGTCATCCGTTCGCCGCTGCGGGGATGGCTGATGGTCAGGCTGGCCGCATGCAGGTAAAGATGAGGCGCCGCTGTCAGGGCATCCGGGTGAGCGTAGAGGTTGTCGCCGAGGATGGGGTGCCCCAGCTCCAGCATATGAACCCGTAGCTGATGGGAGCGACCGGTAATGGGGGTCAGCTTGAGCAAGCTGTTGCCATTTTCCACCTTCAGCTTCTGCCACAAGGTCAGGGCGTGACGCCCCTCCTCAAAGTCCACCTTCTGCTTCGGGCGGTTGGGCCAGTCGACACAGAGCGGCAGATCCACTTCACCCGCATCCAGTTCCGGCTCGCCCCACACCCAGGCCAGATAGTGCTTCTCGGTTTCCCGCTCGCGGAATTGCCGGCTCAGCTCCCGGTGAGAGTTGGGATTGAGGGGGATCACCAGCACGCCTGTGGTCGCCATGTCGAGACGATGGGCTGCCGCCGCCTTAGGGTGCTGTTGTTTCACCCGATGGAGCACGCTGTCTTCATTCTCGGGGCCGCGCCCGGGGACGCTCAGCAGGCCAGTGGGCTTGTTGACCACCATGATGTCCTTGTCCTTGAACAGGATATCGAGCCAGGGTTCCAGGGGCGGTGAGTATACAAACATAGCGTCTCGCATCTTTGGTCAAAGTGGGGGCAAGCCCCCATCAGTTATGGATTACCACGATAAAAGTGCATGGCAGCCAACTCGCGTTGGGTCTGGTCGTTATCAACCAGACGATGCCTTCACCGTTTTATCAGCTATGGGTAACCACGATAAAAAGTGCATGGCATCCAACTCACGTTGGGTCTGGTCGTTATCAACCAGACGATGCTTTCACCGTTTCATCAGTTATGAGTAACCACGATAAAGCGGATGGCATCCAGCTTGAGTTGGGTCTGGTCGATCAGGTGGTGCAATTCTGCCTGCAGATTGCGCAGATAATCCAGTTCGCTGTCGCGCACGTTCGGGTTGACCGCCTTGAGCGCCTCCAGACGATCGAGATCCTGCTGCAGAGTTTGCGCCATCTGAGAACGGGCCTGCTCGACAATATTCGCCTTCAGTCCTTCGGCAATCGCCTGACCCTGGCCAATCAGACCGTGGATCACTGGCTGGGAAGCGGTGACCAGTTTGCTGCCCAGGTGGCGGTTGACCGGCGTCAGCTGGCGGTTGAAGGCATCGAAGGCCACCTTCTCACCCAGGTTGTTGCCGTTCTTGTCCATCAGCAGCCGGATTGGGGTAGGCGGCATGAAGCGGTAGAGCTGGGGATGGGCCGCAGACTCGGCAACGAAGATCAGCTCCAGCAGGATGGAACCGACCGGCAACGCCTTGTTCTTGAGCAGGGCCACCGAGGTGGCGCCGATCTCGGAGCCGAGGATCAGGTCGATACCGCCGCGCATCATGGGGTGATCCCAGGAGAGGAACGACATGTCGTCCCGCGACAGGGCGGTGGTGCGATCAAAGGTGATGGTCATGCCGTCTTGCGGCAGGCCCGGGAAGCTCGGCACCAGCATGTGATCGCCCGGCATCAGCACCAGAGCGTTCTCACCGCGATCATCCTGATTGACGCCGATCTCGTCGAACATCTTGAGGGCGAAGGAGATCATACCGGTGTCGTCATCTTCGGCGGCCAGCTTCTCGACCAGCTGCTGGGCGGCTTCGCCACCGCTGGAGTGGATCTCAAGCAGACGATCGCGGCCCTGTTCCAGTTTGGCCTTGAGGGGCTCGTGCAACTCGCGGGTGCGGGTCAGCAGTGCTTCTAGGGTCGCCTGCTCACCGGTGTTGGCGGCCAGCAGCTCGAACAGTTCGTCACGCACCGCTTCGAATACCGGGCGGGCGGTCGGACAGGTCTGCTCGAACGCATCGAGGCCATCGTGATACCAGAGCTGCAGGGCGCGCTGGGAGGTGCCCTCCAGATAGGGAACGTGGATCTCGACGGTGTTCTGCTGACCGATGCGATCCAGTCGGCCGATCCGCTGTTCCAGCAGATCCGGGTTGAGGGGCAGATCGAACAGCACCAGATGGCTGGCAAACTGGAAGTTGCGACCTTCGGAGCCGATCTCGGAGCAGAGCAGCACCTGAGCGCCCCCCTCTTGCTGGGCGAAATAGGCGGAGGCCTTGTCCCGTTCCAGGATGGACATCCCTTCGTGGAAGACGGCGGCGCGGATCCCCTCGCGGGTACGCACGGCCTCTTCCAGCGCGATGGCGGTGGCCGCTTCGGAGCAGATCACCAATATCTTCTGCTGACGGGCAGAGATCAGCAACTCAAGCAGCCAGTCGACGCGCGGGTCAAACAGGGTCCAGCTGGCGTTGTCGCCTTCAAACTGCTGGAAGATCTTCTCGGGATAGAGGTAGCGCAGGGCACGGGTTTGCAGATCGCCGCCGTTGCCACCCATCATGCCCATCACCTTGATGGCGGTCTTGTACTGCTCCGGCAACGGCATGGGGTAGACGTTGAGATGACGCTCGGGGAATCCCTGAATGTTGGCGCGGCTGTTGCGAAACAGCACTCGACCGGTGCCGTGCTGATCCAGCAGCTTGGCGACTGCCTGCTGACGGGCGGCCGCATCAGTGAGATCCAGACCATCAAGTTGGCCTGCCAGGGTCTGTTTGGCAGCTTCGCTCAGGGCCTCGCCATCCAGCAACTCCTGGGCTGCACTGGCGACTTGGCCATAGGCTTGCTCCTCGGCGAGGAAGGCTTCGTAGTCGTAGAAACGCTCGGGGTCGAGCAGGCGCAGACGGGCAAAGTGGCTCTGATGGCCCAGCTGGTCCGGGGTCGCGGTCAGTAGCAGCACGCCTGGCACCTGTTCGGCCAGCGCTTCCACCATTTCATAGGCACGGCTCGGCGCCTCCTCGCTCCACTCCAGGTGATGTGCCTCGTCGACGACCAGCAGATCCCATTCGGCTTCCAGCAACTGTTCGAAGCGGCGGCGCTTCTTGCGCAGGAAGTCGAGGCTGCAGATCACCAGCTGTTCGGTTTCGAAGGGGTTTTCCGCATCGGCAAAGGCCTCGATGCAGCGCTCCTCGTCAAACAGGGAGAAGTGCAGGTTGAAGCGGCGCAGCATTTCGACCAGCCACTGGTGCTGGAGCGTTTCGGGCAGCAAGATGAGCACGCGATGGGCGCGGCCGGAGAGCAGCTGCTGATGAATGATCATGCCCGCTTCAATGGTCTTGCCGAGGCCCACCTCGTCTGCCAGCAGTACGCGCGGGGCATAACGGTGGCCTACTTCATGGGCGATATAGAGTTGGTGCGGGATCAGGCTGACCCGGCCACCGGCCAGACCGCGGGTCGGATTGCGACGACGTTTGTGCTGGTTGACCAGCGCTTCGTAGCGCAGGGTAAAGCGGGACATCCGGTCGATCTGGCCGGCGAACAGGCGATCCTGTGGCTTGTTGAACTTGATGAAGTTGTTGAGAAACACTTCCTTGAGGGCAACCGGCTCATCATTGTCGGTGCGAACACCTACATATATAAGCAGGCCATCTTTCTCCTGCACTTCATCGACCATCATGGTCCAGTCTTCGTGACTGGCTATCTGATCGCCCA
>NZ_JBFOCR010000031.1:0-20081 GCF_040907935.1 Aeromonas sp. s2
ACCATCGGCCACGTTGACCACGGTAAAACCACCCTGACCGCCGCCATCACCAACGTGCTGGCCAAGCACTTCGGTGGTAAAGCTTTCGCCTTCGACCAGATCGACAAGGCGCCGGAAGAGCGTGAGCGTGGTATCACCATCAACACCTCCCACGTAGAATACGACACCGCTACCCGTCACTACGCCCACGTAGACTGCCCGGGTCACGCCGACTACGTTAAAAACATGATCACCGGTGCTGCCCAGATGGACGGCGCGATCCTGGTAGTAGCAGCGACTGACGGCCCGATGCCGCAGACTCGTGAGCACATCCTGCTGGGTCGTCAGGTAGGCGTTCCGTACATCATCGTGTTCATGAACAAGTGTGACATGGTAGATGACGAAGAACTGCTGGAACTGGTCGAGATGGAAGTTCGCGAACTGCTGTCCGAGTACGACTTCCCGGGTGATGACCTGCCGGTAGTACGTGGTTCCGCACTGAAAGCGCTGGAAGGCGAAGCTCAGTGGGAAGAGAAGATCCTGGAACTGGCTGGCCACCTGGACACCTACATTCCGGAGCCGGAGCGCGCAATTGACCAGCCGTTCCTGATGCCGATCGAAGACGTATTCTCCATCGCTGGCCGTGGTACCGTAGTAACCGGTCGTGTAGAGCGCGGTATTGTTAAAGTTGGTGAAGAAGTGGAAATCGTTGGTATCAAAGATACCACCAAGACCACTTGTACCGGCGTTGAAATGTTCCGCAAACTGCTGGACGAAGGTCGTGCAGGCGAGAACGTTGGCGCGCTGCTGCGTGGCGTGAAGCGTGAAGACGTAGAGCGTGGTCAGGTACTGGCCAAGCCGGGCACCATCAAGCCGCACACCAAGTTCGAATCTGAAGTGTACGTACTGTCCAAAGAAGAAGGTGGTCGTCACACCCCGTTCTTCAAAGGCTACCGTCCGCAGTTCTACTTCCGTACTACCGACGTGACCGGTACCATCGAACTGCCGGAAGGCGTAGAGATGGTCATGCCGGGCGACAACATCAAGATGGTTGTTACCCTGATTGCGCCGATCGCGATGGACGACGGCCTGCGTTTCGCCATCCGTGAAGGTGGCCGTACCGTAGGTGCTGGTGTTGTAGCTAAAGTTATCGCTTAATCTTTGGCTTACATAAATAAAGCAAAGCCCCTATAATAGGGGCTTTCTTATGCAGGGGCGTAGTTCGAATTGGTAGAACAGCGGTCTCCAAAACCGATGGTTGCGGGTTCGAGTCCTGCCGCCCCTGCCATATACCTCGTCTCGTACGGGGCTTTTGTGTCTTTGGTTACGTCAGATACAGGTGGGTTGTATGAGTGTTAGTTCTGAGAGCCAGGGCGGAAGCAAGGATACCCTGCTTTGGGGCCTGGTTTTCATTATCCTGGCTGCCGCTGTAGTGGGTAATTACCTGCTCAACGATGTTGTCGCTGCCGTCCGCGCCCTGGGTGTGGTCGTTGTCATTGCTGCTGCCGGTGCAGTAGCCCTGCAAACCACCAAGGGAAAGGCAACACTGGCATTTGCCCGTGAGTCTCGCCTGGAAGTACGCAAGGTCGTATGGCCGACCCGTCAGGAAGCCATTCAGACAACCCTGATTGTGCTGGCGGTGACTGCCGTGATGGGGCTGCTGCTGTTCGTTCTGGACGGTGCCCTGGTCTGGTTGGTCAACCTGATTACCGGTGTGTAAGGATAAGCCATGACTGAACAACGTGAACAGCGTATGAGATGGTATGTCGTGCAGGCGTTTTCCGGCTATGAAGGCCGTGTCGCCAAATCCCTGCGTGAACATATCAAGATGCATGGCATGGAAGACATGTTCGGTGAAGTGCTGGTCCCGACCGAAGAAGTGGTCGAGATGCGTGCTGGCCAGAAGCGCAAGAGTGAGCGCAAGTTTTTCCCGGGCTACGTCCTGGTTCAGATGATCATGGATGAAACCACATGGCACCTGGTACGCAACGTACCGCGCGTCATGGGCTTCATCGGTGGCACCTCTGATCGTCCTGCTCCTATCTCCGATAAGGAAGCGGATGCCATCCTCAATCGTCTGCAAGATGCCCACGACAAGCCGCGTCCGAAAACCCTGTTTGAACCGGGTGAGATGGTGCGGGTTGCCGATGGTCCGTTCGCCGATTTCAACGGTACCGTTGAAGAGGTGGACTACGAAAAGAGCCGCGTGAAGGTCTCCGTACTGATCTTCGGCCGTTCTACTCCGGTAGAGCTGGATTTTGGTCAGGTCGAAAAAGGCTGATTAAACTCTGTTCGTTAACGGTTGTCAGGGGCAGCGAATGTCATTATAATTCGCTGCCCCTTTATTAGTTGGGGAGCCGTTTGCAGGAGCATGTCTCCGAGGCGTTAGAACCCATTTCTGAGGTATTTTTGTAATGGCTAAGAAAGTCACAGCTTATATCAAGCTGCAAGTTAAGGCTGGCAGTGCTAACCCCAGCCCTCCCGTTGGTCCTGCTCTGGGTCAGCACGGTGTTAACATCATGGAATTCTGTAAAGCGTTCAACGCTCGTACAGAGAAGCTGGAAAAAGGTTCTCCGACTCCGGTCGTGATCACCGTTTACAGCGACCGTTCCTTCACCTTCGAAACCAAGACTCCGCCCGCTTCCTTCCTGCTGAAGAAAGCTGCTGGTATCCAGTCTGGTTCCGCCAAGCCGAACAAAGACAAGGTTGGTAAGGTGACTGTTGCCCAGCTGCAAGAAATCGCCAAGACCAAAGAGCCGGATATGACCGGTGCCGATCTGGATGCAAAAGTACGTTGCATCGCCGGCTCCGCTCGTTCCATGGGCCTGGTAGTGGAGGAGTAAGACAATGGCTAAACTGTCCAAGCGTATGCGCGTTATTCGCGAAAAAGTTGACGGTACCAAAGAGTACTCCATCAACGAAGCCATTGCCCTGCTGAAAGAACTGGCTACCGCCAAGTTCGTTGAAAGCGTTGACGTTGCTGTTAACCTGGGTATCGATGCTCGTAAATCTGACCAGAACGTACGTGGTGCTACTGTACTGCCGCACGGTACCGGTCGTGATGTACGCGTAGCCGTGTTCACCCAAGGTGCCAACGCTGAAGCTGCCAAAGCTGCCGGTGCTGAGCTGGTTGGCATGGATGACCTGGCCGATCTGGTCAAGAAAGGCGAGATGAACTTCGACGTCGTGATCGCATCCCCGGATGCCATGCGCGTTGTTGGTCAACTGGGTCAAATCCTGGGCCCGCGCGGCCTGATGCCGAACCCGAAAGTTGGTACTGTAACCCCGAACGTAGCCGAAGCCGTCAAGAACGCCAAGGCTGGTCAGGTTCGTTACCGTAACGACAAGAACGGTATCATTCACACTACCCTGGGCAAAGTTTCCTTCAACGAAGTTCAGTTGAAAGAGAACTTGGAAGCTCTGCTGGTTGCCTTGAAAAAGGCCAAGCCGTCCTCCGCCAAGGGTCAGTACATCAAGAAGGTAAGCATCTCCACCACTATGGGTGCCGGTGTTGCCGTAGACCAAGCTACTCTGGAAGCTCAGGCCTAATTGATGGATTTTACAAGGCGCAAAATTTAATCTATAATTTTGCGCCTTGATTGGTTGGGGGCTTCGACCTCCGTCCAAGACCGCAGGAGGCCGTTAGGCCTTAATACTTCCTGCGTAGACGGTGCCGGAAACCCAGCGAGAAAGATTCTTTCTCTTCTGGAATCCTGCTACCGCATCGTTCCCCTCTGTTGTAAAGGTAGGGGGGATGTGTCAGTACTGGGTCAATTGACCCGGATTCAATCCAGGAGTTAAGCCAATGGCATTGGGACTCGAAGACAAAAAGGCAATTGTTGCTGAAGTCAACGAAGCTGCCAAAGGCGCTCTTTCTGCAGTGATTGCCGATTCTCGCGGCGTGACTGTAGACAAGATGACCGTCCTGCGTAAAACCGCTCGTGAAGCTGGTGTGTACATGCGCGTTGTGCGTAACACCCTGCTGCGTCGCGCGGTAGAAGGTACCGAATACGAGTGCCTGAACGACGCATTTACCGGTCCTACCTTGATTGCTTTCTCTAACGAACACCCGGGCGCTGCCGCTCGTCTGTTCAAAGAGTTTGCCAAAGCGAACCAAAAGTTCGAAATCAAGGCTGGCGCTTTTAACGGTGAGTTTATCGCCGCAGCACAAATTGATCGTCTGGCCACGCTGCCGACTTACGAAGAAGCAATTGCGAAGCTGATGGCTACCATGAAGGAAGCCTCTGCTGGCAAGCTGGTTCGTACTATCGCTGCTGTTCGCGACCAGAAACAAGCTGCTGCTTGATTCTCGCCTATCTAGGCTGTTTGAGTTTATTCAACATCAGGAATTTTTGTCATGTCTATCACTAAAGACCAAATCATCGAAGCCGTTGCTTCCATGTCCGTAATGGAAGTTGTTGAGCTGATCGAAGCTATGGAAGAGAAGTTCGGTGTTTCTGCCGCTGCTGCCGTAATGGCCGGCCCGGCTGCTGCTGAAGCAGTAGAAGAGAAGACCGAGTTCGACGTAGTTCTGACTGCTGCTGGCGCCAACAAAGTTGCCGTTATCAAAGCCGTTCGTGGCGCTACCGGTCTGGGCCTGAAAGAAGCCAAAGATCTGGTAGAAGCTGCCCCGGCTAACCTGAAGGAAGGCGTGTCCAAGGACGAAGCTGAAGCTCTGAAGAAAGAGCTGGAAGCTGCCGGTGCTTCTGTTGAGATCAAATAATCTGCATTTATGTAGATTAGCCTGATAAAACAGGCTAGGGCTGGTGAATTTTTGTTCACCAGCCTTTTTGCGCTGTAGACTGAGAGCATTTCACACCGTTTACGACTCTCGGTGCACCAGCAATCCGGACTGTTTTCTTTCGTCCGGGCCAACACAAAACGGTGTTGAGACAGAGCTGTCCCGTGGGACAGAGTGGGTCACTTATCAGCGAGCTGAGGAACCCTATGGTTTACTCTTATACCGAAAAAAAACGCATTCGTAAGGACTTCGGTAAGCGAGACCAGGTACTGGACACGCCTTATCTGTTGTCCATTCAGCTGGACTCCTTCAAGCAGTTCATCGAGGCTGACCCGGAAGGTGAATATGGCCTAGAGGCCGCTTTCCGTAGCGTTTTCCCGATCACCAGTTACTCCGGTAGTGCTGAGCTTCAGTATGTCAGCTATCGCCTGGGTGAGCCGGTATTTGACGTAAAAGAATGCCAGATCCGTGGAGTGACCTACTCCGCGCCGCTGCGTGTCAAGCTTCGTATGGTTCTGTACGACCGTGAAGCAGCTGCCGGCACCGTCAAAGACATCAAGGAACAAGAAGTATACATGGGCGAAATTCCGCTCATGACCGAGAACGGCACCTTTGTCATCAATGGTACCGAGCGGGTAATCGTCTCCCAGCTGCACCGCAGCCCGGGCGTCTTCTTCGACCACGATAAAGGCAAAACACATTCATCCGGTAAGGTGCTGTATAACGCGCGCGTTATTCCCTACCGTGGCTCCTGGCTGGACTTCGAGTTCGATGCGAAAGACAACCTGTTTGTCCGTATCGACCGTCGTCGCAAACTGCCGGCATCCATTATTCTGCGTGCCCTGGATTTCAGTTCCGAACAGATTCTGGCCACCTTCTTCGAGACTATCGGTTTCGAAGTCAAAGATGGCAAGCTGATGATGGATCTGGTGCCGGAGCGCCTGCGTGGTGAAACTGCGACCTTTGACATCGTGGCCAATGGCGCCGTGGTGGTTGAGACCGGTCGTCGAGTGACTGCGCGTCACATCCGTCAGTTGGAAAAAGATTCCGTTACCCAGATTGAGGTACCGGTTGAGTATGTTGTTGGCAAAGTTGCTGCCAAGGACTACGCACATCCGCAAACTGGCGAGATGGTAGTGACTGCCAACCAGGCGCTGAGCCTGGAAGCGGTAGCCAACCTCTCCCAAGCCGGCTTCAAGCACTTCGAGGTTCTGTTCACCAACGAACTGGACCACGGTGCCTACATGTCCGAGACCCTGCGTATCGACTCCAGCTCCAGCCGCCTGGAAGCCCTGGTCGAAATCTATCGCATGATGCGTCCGGGTGAGCCGCCGACTCGCGAAGCCGCAGAGCAGCTGTTCGAGAACCTGTTCTTCTCTTCCGAGCGTTACGACCTGTCTACCGTAGGTCGGATGAAGTTCAACCGCCGTCTGGCTCGTGAAGACGAGACCGGCGTGGGCACTCTGACCAAAGACGACATCGTCGATGTGATGAAGCGCCTGATCGACATCCGTAACGGTAACGACGAAGTGGACGATATCGACCACCTGGGTAACCGTCGTATCCGTTCTGTCGGTGAAATGGCCGAGAACCAGTTCCGTGTCGGTCTGGTGCGTGTCGAGCGTGCGGTCAAGGAGCGTCTCTCCCTGGGCGACCTGGACACCCTGATGCCGCAGGATCTGATCAACGCCAAGCCGATCTCCGCCGCAGTCAAAGAGTTCTTTGGTTCCAGCCAGCTGTCCCAGTTCATGGACCAGAACAACCCGCTGTCCGAAGTGACCCACAAGCGCCGTATCTCCGCGCTGGGCCCGGGCGGTTTGACTCGTGAGCGTGCCGGCTTTGAAGTTCGAGACGTACACCCGACCCACTACGGTCGTCTGTGCCCCATCGAGACTCCTGAAGGTCCGAACATCGGTCTGATCAACTCCTTGTCCGTGTACTCTCGTACCAACGAGTACGGTTTCCTCGAGACCCCGTACCGCAAGGTCATTGACGGTGTGATCACCGACGAAGTGGACTATCTGTCTGCTATTGAAGAAGGCAAGTACGTGATCGCACAGGCTAACGCCGCGACCACCGAAGATGGCCGTCTGAAAGATGAATTGATCCCGTGCCGTCACAAAGGTGAATCCACCTTTATGAACGCCGACCAGATCCAGTATATGGACGTGAGCCCGCAACAGATCGTCTCTGTGGCAGCGGCCCTGATCCCCTTCCTGGAACACGATGACGCGAACCGCGCATTGATGGGTTCAAACATGCAACGTCAGGCTGTACCGACTCTGCGCGCCGACAAGCCGCTGGTTGGTACCGGTATGGAACGCGCTGTGGCCGTTGACTCCGGTGTTACCGTAGTGGCCAAGCGTGGCGGCATGATCGACTACGTCGATGCCTCCCGTATCGTTATCAAGGTCAACGAAGATGAGCTGCTGCCTGGCGAAGCCGGCATCGACATCTACAGCCTGACCAAATACACCCGTTCCAACCAGAACACCTGTATCAACCAGCGTCCGTGCGTGATGTTGGGCGAGCCGGTAATGGCGGGCGACGTACTGGCTGACGGTCCGTCCACCGACTTGGGTGAACTGGCGCTGGGTCAGAACCTGCGCGTCGCATTCATGCCGTGGAACGGTTACAACTTCGAAGACTCGATCCTGGTGAACGAGCGTGTTGTTCAGGAAGATCGCCTGACCACCATTCACATCCAGGAACTGGCCTGTATCTCCCGTGACACCAAGCTGGGTCCGGAAGAGATCACTGCCGACATTCCGAACGTGGGTGAAGCCGCTCTGTCCAAGCTGGACGAGTCCGGTATCGTCTACGTGGGTGCGGAAGTGAAGGGCGGCGACATTCTGGTCGGCAAGGTGACCCCGAAAGGTGAAACCCAGCTGACTCCGGAAGAGAAGCTGCTGCGCGCCATCTTCGGTGAGAAGGCGTCCGACGTGAAGGACTCTTCCCTGCGTGTGCCGAACGGTGTGTACGGTACCGTGGTTGACGTGCAGGTCTTTACCCGCGACGGCGTGGAAAAAGACAAGCGCGCCAAAGAAATCGAAGAGATGCAGCTGAAGGAAGCGAAGAAGGACTTGACCGAAGAGTTCAAGATCCTGGAAGACGGCATTTTCGGCCGCTCCCGCAACCTGCTGCTGGCCGCCGGTTACAGCGAAGACCGTCTGAACAAGCTCGATCGCTCCAAGTGGTTTGAACTGGCCATCGAAGATGAAGCCAAGCAAATCGAGCTGGAACAGATCGCTGAACAGCACGTTGAGCTGAAGGCCGAGTTCGACAAGAAATTCGAGAACAAGCGTCGCAAGATCATCCAGGGCGATGACCTGGCGCCGGGCGTACTGAAGATCGTCAAGGTCTATCTGGCCGTCAAGCGTCGCATCCAGCCGGGTGACAAGATGGCGGGTCGTCACGGTAACAAGGGTGTTATCTCCAAGATCTGTCCGGTCGAGGATATGCCCCATGACGAGTACGGCCGTCCGGTCGACATCGTTCTGAACCCGTTGGGCGTACCGTCCCGTATGAACATCGGTCAGATCCTCGAAGTGCACCTGGGCCTCGCGGCCAAGGGTATCGGCGAGAAGATCGACCGCATGGTCAAGGAACAGCGTGAGCTGCACGAGATGCGTGACTTCCTGCAACAGGTCTATGACCTGGGCGAGAAAGACACCCAGCAAGTGAACGTGGCCGAGCTGTCCGACGACGACGTACGTACCCTGGTCGGTAACCTGCGCAAGGGTCTGCCGGTGGCAACGCCGGTATTTGATGGCGCCAAAGAGCGCGAAATCAAGGCCCTGCTGAAGCTGGCCGACCTGCCGGAATCCGGTCAGATCGCCCTGTTCGACGGTCGTACCGGTAACGCCTTCGAGCGTAAGGTCACCGTGGGTTACATGTACATGCTGAAGCTGAACCACCTGGTAGACGACAAGATGCACGCGCGTTCTACCGGCTCCTACAGCCTGGTTACCCAGCAGCCGCTGGGTGGTAAGGCGCAGTTCGGTGGTCAGCGTTTCGGTGAGATGGAAGTGTGGGCCCTGGAGGCTTACGGTGCGGCATATACCCTGCAGGAGATGCTGACCGTCAAGTCTGACGATGTGAATGGCCGTACCAAGATGTACAAGAACATCGTGGATGGCGACCACCGTATGGAGCCGGGCATGCCCGAATCCTTCAACGTATTGCTGAAGGAAATCCGCTCTCTGGGTATCAACATCGAGCTGGACGAAGAGTAAGAGCTCGCTCTTATTGTTCGAGAATTGACGTGGGCGCCCCGAGAGGGGCGCCGAGGTTAGACTCCTGACAGGGGAAACACGTGAAAGACTTACTCAAGTTTTTGAAGGCTCAGACCAAGACCGAAGAGTTTGACAGTATCAAGATCGGTCTGGCCTCTCCTGACATGATCCGCTCCTGGTCATTCGGTGAGGTCAAAAAGCCTGAGACCATCAACTACCGGACTTTCAAGCCGGAGCGTGATGGTCTGTTCTGCGCCCGTATCTTCGGACCGGTGAAGGACTACGAGTGTCTGTGCGGCAAGTACAAGCGCCTGAAACACCGTGGTGTGATCTGTGAGAAGTGCGGCGTAGAAGTGACCCAGACCAAGGTCCGTCGTGAGCGTATGGGCCACATCGAGCTGGCCAGCCCGACTGCCCACATCTGGTTCCTGAAGTCCCTGCCGTCCCGTATCGGCCTGCTGCTGGACATGACCCTGCGTGACATCGAGCGCGTGCTGTATTTCGAATCCTATGTAGTGATCGAACCCGGCATGACCAACCTCGAGCGCAGCCAGATGCTGTCCGAAGAGCAGTACCTGGACGCACTGGAAGAGTGGGGCGACGAATTCGACGCCAAGATGGGTGCCGAAGCAATCCTGGCATTGCTGCGCGCCATCGATCTGGAAGGCGAAGTGCGCACCATGCGCGAAGAGCTGGATCAGACCAACTCCGAGACCAAGCGCAAGAAGACCACCAAGCGTCTGAAGCTGATGGAAGCCTTCCTGCAGTCCGGCAACAAGCCGGAGTGGATGATCATGACAGTGCTGCCTGTGCTGCCGCCGGACCTGCGTCCGCTGGTACCGCTGGACGGCGGCCGTTTCGCGACCTCCGATCTGAACGATCTGTACCGTCGCGTGATCAACCGTAACAACCGTCTGAAGCGTCTGCTGGATCTGGCTGCACCGGACATCATCGTGCGCAACGAAAAGCGCATGCTGCAAGAGTCCGTGGATGCCCTGCTGGACAACGGTCGTCGTGGCCGTGCCATCACCGGCTCCAACAAGCGCCCGCTGAAATCCCTGGCCGACATGATCAAGGGTAAGCAAGGTCGTTTCCGTCAGAACCTGCTCGGTAAGCGTGTCGACTACTCCGGTCGTTCCGTTATCACCGTAGGTCCGACTCTGCGCCTGCATCAGTGCGGTCTGCCGAAGAAGATGGCGCTGGAACTGTTCAAGCCCTTCATCTATGGCAAGCTGGAAACTCGCGGTCTGGCGACCACCATCAAGGCCGCCAAGAAGATGGTTGAGCGCGAAGAAGCTGTTGTCTGGGACATCCTGGACGAAGTGATCCGCGAACACCCGGTCCTGCTGAACCGTGCACCGACTCTGCACCGTCTGGGTATCCAGGCGTTCGAGCCGACCCTGATCGAAGGCAAGGCCATCCAGCTGCACCCGCTCGTCTGTGCCGCCTATAACGCGGACTTCGACGGTGACCAGATGGCGGTCCACGTACCGCTGACCCTGGAAGCCCAGCTGGAAGCGCGCGCGCTGATGATGTCCACCAACAACATCCTGTCGCCTGCCTCCGGTGAGCCGATCATCGTTCCGTCTCAGGACGTGGTCTTGGGTCTGTACTACATGACCCGTGCCCGTATCGCCGCCAAGGGCGAAGGTATGGTGCTGTCCGGTCCGAAAGAGGCTGAGAAGGTCTACCGTGCCGGCCTGGCCGACCTGCATGCGCGCGTCAAGTGCCGTATCACCGAGTACGTGAAGAACGAAGCCGGTGAACTGGTTGCCAAGACCGAGATGAAGAACACCACCGTTGGTCGTGCGATCCTGAGCCTGATCCTGCCGAAAGGCATGGAATACGCCCTGATCGACGAGCCGAAGGTGCTGACTGCCGCCGAACAGGCTGATCTGGATGCCAACCCGCAGAACTGGATCAAGTGCGTCTCCAACAAGGCGCTGGGCAAGAAGCTGATCTCTCGTCTGCTGAACACCTGCTATCGCAAGCAGGGCCTGAAGGACACCGTTATCTTCGCTGACCAGCTGATGTATACCGGTTTCCACTATGCGGCCCTGTCCGGTGCGTCCGTTGGTATTGATGACATGGTCATCCCGGATGCCAAGAAGGACATCATTGCTTCTGCCGAAGCCGAAGTTGCCGAGATCCAGGACCAGTTCCTGTCCGGTCTGGTGACCGCGGGCGAACGTTACAACAAGGTTATCGATATCTGGGCCAGCGCCAACGAGCGTGTTTCCAAGGCCATGATGGAGAACTTGTCCAAAGAGCGTAACGTCAACTCGCTGGGTGAAGAAGAAGAGCAAGCCTCGTTCAACAGCATCTTCATGATGGCCGACTCCGGTGCGCGGGGTTCCGCAGCCCAGATTCGTCAGCTGGCCGGTATGCGTGGCCTGATGGCCAAGCCGGATGGCTCCATCATCGAGACGCCGATCGTCGCGAACTTCCGCGAAGGTCTGAACGTACTGCAGTACTTCATCTCCACTCACGGTGCTCGTAAGGGTCTGGCGGATACCGCACTGAAGACTGCGAACTCTGGTTACCTGACTCGTCGTCTGGTAGACGTGGCACAGGACATGGTGATCACCGAGGACGATTGCGGCACTACCGAAGGTCTGTGGATGACTCCGCTGATCGAGGGTGGCGACGTGGTCGAGCCGCTGCGTGAGCGCGTACTGGGCCGTGTGGTTGCTGATGACGTGATCAAGCCGGGTACTGAAGACGAAGTGCTGGTAGCACGCAACACCCTGCTCGACGAGCAGCTGTGTGACCTGCTGGAGCGCAACTCCGTCGACCGCGTGAAGGTACGTTCTGCCATCACCTGTGAGACCGACTTCGGTAACTGTGCTCACTGCTACGGCCGTGATCTGGCCCGTGGTCACCTGGTTAACAAGGGTGAGGCTGTCGGTGTTATCGCTGCCCAGTCCATCGGTGAACCGGGTACCCAGCTGACGATGCGTACCTTCCACATCGGTGGTGCCGCATCCCGTGCCGCTGCCGAGAGCAGCATCCAGGTCAAGAACACCGGTAGCATCAAGCTGCAGAACGCCAAGTTCGTTCACAACAGCGACGACAAACTGGTTATCACCTCTCGTTCTACCGAACTGACCATCATGGACGAGATGGGCCGTACCAAGGAAAGCCACAAGCTGCCTTACGGTGCCGTGCTGGAAGTGAAGGATGGCCAGGCCGTGAGCGCCGGTGAAACCGTCGCCAACTGGGATCCGCACACTCACCCGATCATCACCGAAGTGGCGGGTCGCCTGCACTTCGAACACATGATCGACGGCGTGACCATTACTCGTCAGACCGACGAGTTGACCGGTCTCTCCTCCATCGTCGTGCTGGACGTCAACGAGCGTCCGAGCGCCGGTAAAGAGATGCGTCCGACCGTGAAACTGGTCGACCTGAACGGCAAGGACGTGATGATCCCGGGTACCGATGTAGCCGCCCAGTACTTCCTGCCGGGCAAGGCGATCGTGAACCTGGAAGATGGTGCCAACGTGGGCGTGGGTGACGCGGTAGCGCGTATCCCGCAAGAGTCCGGCGGTACCAAGGACATCACCGGTGGTCTGCCGCGCGTTGCGGATCTGTTCGAAGCACGTCAACCGAAAGAGCCGGCCATCCTGGCCGAGATCTCCGGTACCATCTCCTTCGGGAAAGAGACCAAGGGCAAACGCCGTCTGGTCATCACCCCGACCGATGGTGGCGACGTCTACGAGGAGATGATTCCGAAGTGGCGTAACCTGAACGTGTTCGAAGGTGAAAAAGTTGAGAAGGGTGAAGTGCTGGCGGACGGTCCTGAGTCTGCTCACGACATCCTGCGTCTGCGCGGTATCAGCCCGGTCGCCAACTACATCGCCAACGAAGTGCAGGACGTTTACCGTCTGCAAGGCGTTAAGATCAACGACAAGCACATCGAAGTCATCGTTCGTCAGATGCTGCGCAAGTGCGAGATCCTGACTGCTGGCGACACCGACCTGATCGAAGGCGAACAGGTTGAAGTGGCTCGCGTGAAGATTGCCAACCGTAAGCTGGTTGCTGAGGGCAAGACCCCGGCCACCTACCGTCACATCCTGATGGGTATTACCAAGGCATCTCTGAGCACCGAGTCCTTCATCTCCGCGGCTTCCTTCCAGGAAACCACCCGCGTTCTGACCGAAGCTGCCGTTGGCGGCAAGCGCGACGAACTGCGTGGCCTGAAAGAGAACGTGATCGTAGGTCGTCTGATCCCGGCTGGTACCGGCTTTGCCTACCACCACAGCCGGATCAACCAGCGTGCCGCAGCCGCTCGTGCCGTTGCCGCACCGCAGGTGACTGCCGATGAAGCTCAGCAAAACCTGGCGGATCTGCTCAACGCAGCCGGCAGCTTTGACGAAGAGTAATCTTCTGCTGCAGTGATTGAAAAAGGGCCCCTTTATGGGGCCCTTTTTATTGGCTGTTTTCTCGGCAAAGCCTGATGCCACGCGGATATTCGGATGATCCAGAGCAAGGTTGCGGAGTAAAAAATCAAAAAAAGTTGACATTGAACCCTCGCAACTGAAAACTCGGGAAAGTTGAATGGGTATTACAGGGGTAGAACATGACTGTCGGTATCGAGGAAGTGATGCTTCCCGAAGAGCAACTGATCGGTCGCACTTTTACAGATGAAGACAGGGAATTGTTGCGCTCATACGATGGGCTTATCGACGGCTTGGCTGAGCTGTTCGGCAAGCACTGTGAAGTGGTGCTCCACTCCCTGGAAAATCTGCACGAGTCCGTGATCAAGATTGCCAACGGGTTCAATACGGGACGTAATGAGGGGGCCCCCATTACCGATCTCGCGCTGCGTATGCTCAAGGACATAGAGAATACCGGCCAGGATTACACCCAGAGCTATTTTGCTCGCAGTCGCACCGGTGCCCTGATGAAGTCGAGCACCATCGCCATCAGGAACAGCGACAGGCAGGTGATCGGCCTTATCTGTATCAACCTGCACATCAATGCGCCTTTTCACGAGTTTGTCGCCGAATTCTTCCCGACGCCGCAACAAGTCGAGCGTCAGTCGCCGGAGACCTTTGCCAACAGTGTGGAAGAGCTGGTTGCCCAGACGGTGGACAATACCATCGACGAAATCAACCGCGATCCGACCGTTGCCAACAATGCCAAAAACAGGTTTATCGTGACCCAGTTGTTCGAGAAGGGCATATTTGATATCAAGGACTCGATCAACCTGGTCGCCGACAAACTGAATATTTCCAAACACACCGTTTATCTGTACATCCGACAGCGCAAGCAGGGTGAAGACGAAAACGAATAAGCGCCATAGAAGGGGATAGACAAGAATGGCTAAAGAAGTTATTGCAACCGACAAGGCTCCTGCCGCAATTGGTCCATATGTTCAGGCCACCAAACTGGGCGAGCTGGTCTTCACCTCAGGGCAGATCCCGCTCGATCCGGCCACCATGGAGATCGTGGCTGGCGGTATCGAGGCTCAGGCCGAGCAGGTGATGAAGAACCTGGTTGCAGTATTGAAGGCAGCGGGTGCCGACACCAGCAAGGTGCTGAAGACCACCTGTTTCCTCAGCGACATGAACAACTTTGTTGCCTTCAACCAGGTTTATGCCCGTTACTTCGGTGAATCGGCCCCGGCCCGCTCCTGCGTGGAAGTGGCGCGCCTGCCCAAGGACGTGCTGGTTGAAGTCGAAGCCATCGCTTACGTCTGATCCAAGGCGGTACGAAGAGCCCCTCCCAGGAGGGGCTTTTTCGTATTTGGCGTAGAATGGGCTGATACATGCGCAGGAGTCCGGATATGAGTCTCAATTTCGCCTTGCTGGTGACGGGGCCGGCCTATGGTACCCAGTCGGCCAGCACGGCCTATCGCTTTGCCCTGAGCGTCATCGAACAGGGTCATCGACTGTCTCACCTGTTTTTCTATCAGGATGGGGTCTGCAACGGCAACGGTCTGCATGCTCCCGCCTCCGATGAGAGCAACCTGGTCGCCCTGTGGCGCGAGCTCGCCATCCAGCAGGGGATCCGTATCGACGTGTGCGTGGCGGCGGCCATGCGTCGTGGTGTACTGGATGAGCAGGAAGCCAAGGGGATGGGCAGAGCGCAGTTCAATCTGGAAGCGCCCTTTTGCCTGAGCGGGTTGGGCCAGCTGGCGGAAGCCAGCCTGACCGCCGATCGCTTTGTCCAGTTCTAGGGGGGGAAGCATGCACAAGATAGCGTTCATTTGCCGGCGCGGGCCTCATGGTACTGCGGCTGGCCGGGAAGGTCTCGACGCCCTGCTGGCCACGTCTGCCATGACGGAGTCGCTGGCGCTGTTTCTCATCGAGGACGGCGTGCTGCAATTGCTCAAGGACCAGCAGCCGCAGACCATCTTGCAGCGTCACTATGCGCCGACCTTCAAGATGCTCGAGCTGTACGACATCGAAGAGGTCTATGTGTGTACCGACTCGTTGGCGGAACGGGGGCTGACCCCCGAGGAGCTGCTGATCCCGGTGACCGGTCTCTCCCGATCCGACATTCGTCGTCAGTGGGGCGACTGCAGCACCCACATCTGTTTTTGAGGTAGCCATGATACAGCTGATATTGACTTCTCCCTTCCAGAGTCGGGAGCTGGAGCAGGCACTGGCCTATCGCCAGCCTGACGATGTGTTGGTGCTGATGCAGGACGCCGTCGTCGCGGCAACGGCCCCGTTGTGGAGCGAGCGGCTGACAGGCGTTCCGCTCTACGTGATGCGGGAGGACCTGCAGGCGAGGGGGTTGCAGTCACGGATCGGGATGGATTTGGAGATGGCCGACCTGGTCGCGCTGATCGCCGAAAAAGGCTCACCGCAGACCTGGGGTGGCTAGAAACTGTTTTTATAAAATAATTTCAGTGACTTACCGTGCCTTTACACACATTCTGCCGTGCCGTTCCCGACACGGATTGTATAAATCTTGACTCCCTTGACAACAGGGCATAAAATTTCGCGTCCCCGTATCTGCGGGGAGGATTTTTCACATGTTTATGAAGTCATTATCAGGAGCCTTTTGATGGCAACTATTAACCAGTTGGTTCGCAAGCCACGCATCAAGCTCGTTGTGAAAAGCAACGTGCCGGCGCTGGAAGCGTGCCCTCAGAAGCGTGGCGTGTGCACTCGTGTATACACCACCACCCCGAAGAAGCCTAACTCTGCACTGCGTAAAGTGTGCCGTGTACGTCTGACCAACGGCTTCGAAGTCACCTCCTACATCGGTGGTGAAGGTCACAACCTGCAAGAGCACTCTGTTGTTCTGATCCGTGGCGGTCGTGTAAAAGACTTGCCAGGTGTTCGTTACCACACCGTTCGTGGTGCGTTGGACTGTGCCGGTGTTAAAGACCGTAAGCAGGCTCGCTCCAAGTACGGCGTGAAGCGTCCGAAAGCTTAATGGTTCTCCGTTAAGTAAGGCCAAACGTTAATTCGTTTCTAGTTAGATAACTTTCTAGTTTTGGGTAACCCCTGAAGTTACGGAGAATTTGAAATGCCAAGACGTCGTGTTGTTGGTCAGCGTAAAATCCTGCCGGATCCCAAGTTCGGATCAGAGCTGCTGGCTAAATTCGTCAACGTAGTAATGGTTGACGGTAAGAAATCTGTTTCCGAAGCCATCGTATATGGCGCGCTGGACATCATTGCCACCAAGACTGGCAAAGAGCACCTGGCCGTATTCGAAGAAGCCCTGGACAACATTCGTCCGGCCGTCGAGGTTAAATCTCGTCGTGTCGGTGGTGCAACCTATCAGGTACCGGTAGAAGTTCGTCCGGTTCGTCGCAATGCCCTGGCAATGCGCTGGTTGGTTGATGCCGCTCGTAAACGTGGTGAAAAATCAATGGCTCAGCGTTTGGCTGGCGAGCTGCTGGATGCCGCTGACAATAAGGGTTCGTCTGTCAAGAAACGTGAAGACGTTCACCGTATGGCTGAAGCGAACAAGGCCTTCGCTCACTTCCGCTGGTAATCCGCTTGCGCAGGGTCTTTTGGCTCTGCGCACCTTCAATTATCTGGGGACAAGTGCCCTAGTAAGAGGATGACAATGGCTCGTACAACCCCCATTGAGCGTTATCGTAATATCGGTATCTCCGCTCACATCGACGCCGGTAAGACTACTACTACCGAGCGCGTTCTGTTTTACACCGGTGTAAGTCACAAGATCGGTGAAGTTCACGATGGCGCTGCCACCATGGACTGGATGGAACAGGAACAAGAGCGTGGTATCACCATCACCTCCGCCGCGACCACCGCTTTCTGGTCCGGTATGGGTAAACAGTTCCAACCGCACCGTATCAACATCATCGATACCCCGGGCCACGTTGACTTTACTATCGAAGTAGAGCGCTCCATGCGTGTTCTGGATGGCGCCGTGATGGTGTACTGTGCCGTAGGTGGCGTACAGCCCCAGTCTGAGACCGTATGGCGTCAGGCTAACAAGTACAAGGTTCCCCGTATCGCGTTCGTCAACAAGATGGACCGTACCGGTGCCAACTTCCTGCGCTGCGTTGAGCACATCAAGACCCGTCTGAAAGGTAACCCGGTTCCGCTGCAACTGAACATCGGTTCAGAAGAGAACTTCAAGGGCGTTATCGATCTGGTCAAGATGAAAGCCATCAACTGGAGCGAAGCTGACCAGGGCGTTTCCTTCGATTACGAAGACGTGCCGGCCGAGCTGCTGGAACAGGCGCAAGAAATGCGCATGAACCTGGTTGAAGCCGCTGCTGAAGCGTCTGAAGACCTGATGGAAAAATACCTGGGTGGTGAAGAACTGACCGAGGAAGAGATCAAGAAAGCTCTTCGTCAGCGCGTTCTGAACAACGAAATCATCCTGGTTACCTGTGGCTCCGCGTTCAAGAACAAGGGCGTACAGGCCATGCTGGATGCCGTGATCGAGTATCTGCCGGCGCCGACCGACGTTGCTGCGATCGACGGTCTGAAGCTGGATGGCGAGACCAAAGACGAGCGTCACGCTTCCGATGACGAGCCGTTCTCTGCTCTGGCGTTCAAGATTGCTACCGACCCGTTCGTGGGCAACCTGACCTTCTTCCGCGTTTACTCCGGTGTGGTTAACTCCGGTGACTCCGTGCTGAACTCCGTTAAAGAGAAGCGCGAGCGTTTTGGCCGTATCGTTCAGATGCACGCCAACAAGCGTGAAGAGATCAAAGAAGTTCGCGCAGGCGACATCGCTGCTGCCATCGGCCTGAAGGACGTCACCACCGGTGATACCCTGTGTGACGAGAACGCACCGATCATCCTGGAGCGTATGGAATTCCCGGAGCCGGTAATCTCCATCGCCGTTGAGCCGAAATCCAAGGCCGACCAGGAGAAGATGGGTCTGGCTCTGGGCCGTCTGGCTCAGGAAGATCCGTCCTTCCGCGTATGGACCGACGAAGAGTCTGGTCAAACCATCATCGCCGGTATGGGTGAGCTGCACCTGGACATCATCGTTGACCGTATGCGTCGCGAGTTCAAGGTAGAAGCGAACGTAGGTAAGCCGCAGGTTGCCTACCGTGAAACCATTCGTAACACCGTCAAGGATATCGAAGGTAAGCACGCCAAGCAGTCCGGTGGTCGTGGTCAGTACGGTCACGTCGTTATCGACATGTACCCGCTGGAAGAAGGCAAAGCCTACGAGTTCGTCAACGACATCAAGGGTGGCGTCATTCCGGGCGAATTCATCCCGGGTGTTGACAAGGGTATCCGCGAGCAGCTGAAGTCCGGCCCGCTGGCAGGCTATCCGGTAATGGATCTGGGCGTGCGTCTGCACTTCGGTTCTTACCACGATGTCGACTCTTCCGAACTGGCGTTCAAGATCGCTGCTTCTCTGGCGTTCAAGGCTGGCTTCATGAAGGCCAACCCGGTACTGCTCGAGCCGATCATGAAGGTCGAAGTCGAGACTCCGGAAGACTACATGGGCGACGTTATCGGTGACCTGAACCGTCGTCGCGGCCTGATCGAAGGCATGGAAGATGGCCCGTCCGGCAAGATCGTACGTGCTCTGGTGCCGCTGGCCGAAATGTTCGGTTACGCTACCTCCCTGCGTTCTGCTACCCAGGGTCGTGCTTCCTACGCCATGGAATTCGCCAAGTATCACGATGCCCCGACCAACGTCGCCCAGGCCGTGATCGAAGAGCGCAAATCCAAGTAATTTAAGATTCCCCGCCTACGACGGTAGGCGGGTTTAACCTAGAAGGACTACGTCGTGTCTAAAGAAAAATTTGAGCGTAATAAACCGCACGTAAACGTCGGCACCATCGGCCACGTTGACCACGGTAAAACCACCCTGACCGCCGCCATCACCAACGTGCTGGCCAAGCACTTCGGTGGTAAAGCTTTCGCCTTCGACCAGATCGACAAGGCGCCGGAAGAGCGTGAGCGTGGTATCACCATCAACACCTCCCACGTAGAATACGACACCGCTACCCGTCACTACGCCCACGTAGACTGCCCGGGTCACGCCGACTACGTTAAAAACATGATCACCGGTGCTGCCCAGATGGACGGCGCGATCCTGGTAGTAGCAGCGACTGACGGCCCGATGCCGCAGACTCGTGAGCACATCCTGCTGGGTCGTCAGGTAGGCGTTCCGTACATCATCGTGTTCATGAACAAGTGTGACATGGTAGATGACGAAGAACTGCTGGAACTGGTCGAGATGGAAGTTCGCGAACTGCTGTCCGAGTACGACTTCCCGGGTGATGACCTGCCGGTAGTACGTGGTTCCGCACTGAAAGCGCTGGAAGGCGAAGCTCAGTGGGAAGAGAAGATCCTGGAACTGGCTGGCCACCTGGACACCTACATTCCGGAGCCGGAGCGCGCAATTGACCAGCCGTTCCTGATGCCGATCGAAGACGTATTCTCCATCGCTGGCCGTGGTACCGTAGTAACCGGTCGTGTAGAGCGCGGTATTGTTAAAGTTGGTGAAGAAGTGGAAATCGTTGGTATCAAAGATACCACCAAGACCACTTGTACCGGCGTTGAAATGTTCCGCAAACTGCTGGACGAAGGTCGTGCAGGCGAGAACGTTGGCGCGCTGCTGCGTGGCGTGAAGCGTGAAGACGTAGAGCGTGGTCAGGTACTGGCCAAGCCGGGCACCATCAAGCCGCACACCAAGTTCGAATCTGAAGTGTACGT
>NZ_JBFOCR010000032.1:0-2500 GCF_040907935.1 Aeromonas sp. s2
ACCATCGGCCACGTTGACCACGGTAAAACCACCCTGACCGCCGCCATCACCAACGTGCTGGCCAAGCACTTCGGTGGTAAAGCTTTCGCCTTCGACCAGATCGACAAGGCGCCGGAAGAGCGTGAGCGTGGTATCACCATCAACACCTCCCACGTAGAATACGACACCGCTACCCGTCACTACGCCCACGTAGACTGCCCGGGTCACGCCGACTACGTTAAAAACATGATCACCGGTGCTGCCCAGATGGACGGCGCGATCCTGGTAGTAGCAGCGACTGACGGCCCGATGCCGCAGACTCGTGAGCACATCCTGCTGGGTCGTCAGGTAGGCGTTCCGTACATCATCGTGTTCATGAACAAGTGTGACATGGTAGATGACGAAGAACTGCTGGAACTGGTCGAGATGGAAGTTCGCGAACTGCTGTCCGAGTACGACTTCCCGGGTGATGACCTGCCGGTAGTACGTGGTTCCGCACTGAAAGCGCTGGAAGGCGAAGCTCAGTGGGAAGAGAAGATCCTGGAACTGGCTGGCCACCTGGACACCTACATTCCGGAGCCGGAGCGCGCAATTGACCAGCCGTTCCTGATGCCGATCGAAGACGTATTCTCCATCGCTGGCCGTGGTACCGTAGTAACCGGTCGTGTAGAGCGCGGTATTGTTAAAGTTGGTGAAGAAGTGGAAATCGTTGGTATCAAAGATACCACCAAGACCACTTGTACCGGCGTTGAAATGTTCCGCAAACTGCTGGACGAAGGTCGTGCAGGCGAGAACGTTGGCGCGCTGCTGCGTGGCGTGAAGCGTGAAGACGTAGAGCGTGGTCAGGTACTGGCCAAGCCGGGCACCATCAAGCCGCACACCAAGTTCGAATCTGAAGTGTACGTGCTGTCCAAAGAAGAAGGTGGTCGTCATACCCCGTTCTTCAAAGGCTACCGTCCGCAGTTCTACTTCCGTACTACCGACGTGACCGGTACCATCGAACTGCCGGAAGGCGTAGAGATGGTAATGCCGGGCGACAACATCAAGATGGTTGTTACCCTGATTGCGCCGATCGCGATGGACGACGGCCTGCGTTTCGCCATCCGTGAAGGTGGTCGTACCGTAGGTGCTGGTGTTGTAGCTAAAGTTATCGCTTAATCGATACTTTATATGCACACATGAAAGGGGTGGCTTCGGCCACCCCTTTTACTTTTGGGGCTTTAAATGGCCTGTGAGATACTTTTGCGAAATCATCTATAGAGGTAGCTGCTGTGAGTAAACCCGCCATTTTTCTGGATCGCGATGGTGTCATCAACAAGGACACGGGTTATGTCAGCCAGGTTGATGACTTCCATTTTCTGCCCGGGGTGATTGAGGCCATGCAATTGCTGAAGAAAAAGGGCTATTTGCTGGTCGTGGTGACCAACCAATCCGGCATTGCCCGTGGTTACTTCACTGAAGATGACTTCATGAACCTGACCGAGTGGATGGATTGGTCCCTTGCCGATCGCGATGTGGATCTCGATGGCATCTATTTCTGCCCCCATCATCCGGACCACGGTGCTCCCTGCGACTGTCGCAAACCCGAACCGGGTATGCTGCTGCTTGCCCAGCGGGAGCTCGGTATCGATATGAGCCGCTCTTATATGGTGGGTGACAAACCTTCTGACCTGAAAGCCGCCATCAATGCCAAGGTCGGTCACAAGGTCATGGTCAGAACGGGCAAGCCGATTACTGATGCGGGGATTGAGCTGGCCGATGCCATCTACGACAACCTGCATGATTTTGCCGTTGCTGCGCCTGTCGCAGGCTGATTTCGCTGGATTAAGATGCTTTTTGGTGGCTTTTTGGTGGCTTTTTGGTGGCTTTGTGAGCGGTTGAGCGATGAAAGCCATCTTTTTGCAATAATCCTCTTGCCAGAACGAATTCACTCCCTATAATGCGCCTCCATCGACACGGCAAGCGGCAACGCAAACAGCCGGGTCGGTAGCCTCGAAAAGCCTTTGAAAATAAGGCTTGACTCGAGAAGGCGGTTGAGTAGAATGCCACTCCCGCAGCAGCCAAAAGCTGCGTCGCTCTTTAACAATTTGAATCAAGCAATCTGTGTGGGCACTCACAGCATCGAGCATCAAAAACAATTTTTGATTTTCAATGTCTGATGAAGTGACCAAAGCAACTTTTAAGTTGCAGCAGTTAATTCAGCAATTCATTGAGCCGCCTTAATTGGCAACCAAACTTAAATTGAAGAGTTTGATCATGGCTCAGATTGAACGCTGGCGGCAGGCCTAACACATGCAAGTCGAGCGGCAGCGGGAAAGTAGCTTGCTACTTTTGCCGGCGAGCGGCGGACGGGTGAGTAATGCCTGGGAAATTGCCCAGTCGAGGGGGATAACAGTTGGAAACGACTGCTAATACCGCATACGCCCTACGGGGGAAAGCAGGGGACCTTCGGGCCTTGCGCGATTGGATATGCCCAGGTGGGATTAGCTAGTTGGTGAGGTAATGGCTCACCAAGGCGACG
>NZ_JBFOCR010000033.1:0-2285 GCF_040907935.1 Aeromonas sp. s2
GGCAGCATCCTCGACACCATCCGCAGCATCTCGGAGCAGACCAACCTGCTGGCGCTCAACGCCGCCATCGAGGCCGCCCGTGCCGGCGAGCAGGGCCGCGGCTTCGCGGTGGTGGCCGACGAGGTGCGCAACCTCGCCAGTCGCTCCGCCGCCTCCACCGCCGAGATCCAGGGCATGATCAACCGGCTGCAGGAGCAGAGCGCCCGCGCGGTCAGCGCCATGACCCAGGGCCGCAACCAGAGCCTGGAAGTGGTCACCCAGGCCGATGCCGCCAACGGCGCCCTCGGCCAGATCACCGCCCACATCACCCAGATCAGCGACATGAACATCCAGGTCGCCACCGCCACCGAGGAGCAGTCCAGTGTGGTGGGCGAGATCAACCGCAACGTGGAAGACATCAACCAGCTCACCATGGAGACCGCCGACATCGCCCACCAGCTCACCGAGTCGAGCCGCAGCCTGCAGCACCTCTCCGGCGAGCTGGACAAGCTGGTCGGCAACTTCCGACTTTGAGGCTTTTGACATCACAAGGGGCGCATGGCGCCCCTTTTTGTTGGCCGTTTGTTAACAAAGGCTCAAGTTGGCGCCAGATCCGTCGATTTATACTGTGATAATTCACATCGTCATGATCAGCGAGGAGAACCCATGCTAGAGGGTAAACTGACAATCAAGAGCCAGTTGATACTGGCTGTCGCCGTGCCCTGCCTGGCGCTGCTGCTGGTGGGCGCCGCCAGCCTTCGCAGCATGGGCGCTATCGAACGACAGGCCACCGAGCTATACGAGAACACCGCCACCCCGATGCGGGCCATGGCAGAGGTAGTGTCGCGCATCCCCCGCATGCGGGTGGGGCTCGACATGATGCTGTTACAAGAAACCTCGCTCAAGGATGAAAAAGGGGTGTTGACCCGGGTCAAGGAGACACGGGAAGAGGACATCCCCGAGATGCGCCAAGCCATGCAGCTGGCGGTCAACGCCCAGGTCGATCCTGCCGCGCGGCAAAATGCCCAGCAGCTGTTCGAACAATTCGAAGCGATGGAAAAGAGCGAGTTGCAGCCCATGCTGGCCGCCATGGAACAGGGGGAGATGGAAAGTGCACGGCGCATCTACAAGGAGCGCTACGCGGTAACCTACGGCACCATGCGCAAGAGTGCCAATACCCAGCTCGACGAACTGATGAAGCTGGCCCAGCAGCGTCACGCCATCAGTCAGCAGAGCTTCGCACGGGGCGAAAGCCAGATGCTCGCCATCATAGGAGGCGCACTCGTCATCTGCCTGCTGGTCTCCTTTCTGGTACTGCGTGGCCTGCGCAATCGCGTCAGCTTCCTGCAACAGTACATTGGCTATGCCGCCGAACACCTGGCGCTGGATTCCCGTGCCCAGCTGAAGGGCAATGACGAGCTGGCGGAGATCACGGTGAGCTTCAATCACTTCGTCAGCAAGATCCACAGCGCCATCGAGCAGGTAGCCCGCAACTCCCATCAACTGGCCGCCACCGCCGACGAGGTGGCCGCCAAGGCCCAGCTCACCCAGCACAACTGCACCGCCCAGCGGGATCGCACCGTGCAGGTGGCCACCGCCATCCACGAGATGGGGGCTACCGTGAGCGAAATCGCCGGCAATGCCTCCCTCGCCGCAGAAGTGGCGAGACAGGCCAACGAGCAGGCGGATGCGGGGGCCGGCGTGGTGGCTCAGGCCCGTCATGGCATCGTCGGCCTCTCCGGCGAAATTGAAGGGGTGGCCGGAGTCATCGAGTCGCTGGCCAGCCAGACCGACTCCATTGGCAGCATCCTCGACACCATCCGCAGCATCTCGGAGCAGACCAACCTGCTGGCGCTCAACGCCGCCATCGAGGCCGCCCGTGCCGGCGAGCAGGGCCGCGGCTTCGCGGTGGTGGCCGACGAGGTGCGCAACCTCGCCAGTCGCTCCGCCGCCTCCACCGCCGAGATCCAGGGCATGATCAACCGGCTGCAGGAGCAGAGCGCCCGCGCGGTCAGCGCCATGACCCAGGGCCGCAACCAGAGCCTGGAAGTGGTCACCCAGGCCGATGCCGCCAACGGCGCCCTCGGCCAGATCACCGCCCACATCACCCAGATCAGCGACATGAACATCCAGGTCGCCACCGCCACCGAGGAGCAGTCCAGTGTGGTGGGCGAGATCAACCGCAACGTGGAAGACATCAACCAGCTCACCATGGAGACCGCCGACATCGCCCACCAGCTCACCGAGTCGAGCCGCAGCCTGCAGCACCTCTCCGGCGAGCTGGACAAGCTGGTCGGCAACTTCCG
>NZ_JBFOCR010000004.1:0-16697 GCF_040907935.1 Aeromonas sp. s2
AAAAATGATTTAGATGGGTCGTTAGCTCAGTCGGTAGAGCAGTTGACTTTTAATCAATTGGTCGCTGGTTCGAATCCAGCACGACCCACCATCATTTCAGAATCCCAGGTCGTTTAGCTCAGCTGGGAGAGCACCTCCCTTACAAGGAGGGGGTCACTGGTTCGATCCCAGTAACGACCACCAGATTGAAAAAGCCCGCAGCAATGCGGGCTTTTTTTATGGCTGTTCGGCGTCAGGTTCTCAGCCGCTCGAGCTGGTTGGCCAGCGCCGTCGCGGCCTGTTCCAGCTGCTCGCTCAGGCGGTGGCTGGCATTGGCCTCCTGTCCCAGAGTGGTGGCAGCATCGCCGATCCGCATCAGGTTCTGGTTGATGGTGTCGCTGACGGCGCTCTGCTGTTCGGCCGCCGTGGCCACCTGGCTGATGTGGTCGTGGATCTGCTGGATCTGGGTGACCACCTGGTTGAGGGCTTCAAACGCCTGCTCCGTCCCTTCTACCGTGCTGGCCGAACGGGCGATGCCGGTACTCATCAACTGCTGGCTGCTGCTGACTTCGGTCTGCAGGCTGCCGATGAGCTGACCTATCTCGTCGGTGGACTCCCGGGTCTTGTTGGCCAGGGCCCGTACTTCATCTGCCACCACGGCAAAACCGCGCCCCATGTCGCCGGCCCGCGCCGCCTCGATGGCCGCATTGAGCGCCAGCAGGTTGGTCTGCTCGGCGATGGCCCTGATCACGTCGAGAATGCGGCTGATATTGGTGCTGCGCTGGGCGACCTGAGCGACCGCCTTGTCGGCCTGATGCATGTCCTCGACCAGAGTGTGGATCTCGTTGCGAGCCCGGCTCAGGGTCTGCTGGGCCGTGCTTATGTGGTGGGTCGCCGTCTCAGACTCCTGAGCCGCCTGCTCCGCATAACCCGCCACACTGACCGCCGTGGTGCTCATCTGATGCATGGCGCTGACCACGCTCTCCAGCTCCAGGCTCTGTTCATCCAGGCTGCTGCGCATGGTATCGGCCGTCTGCTTCATGCCACTGGCCTGCTGGTGCACTTGCTGGCCGATCTGCTTGCTGCCCTGCACCATGCCGCGCAGCTTGCCGAGGAAGGCGTTGAGGTGGCCACCCAGTTCGATCAGCTCCTGGTGGGTGTCTATCTTCATCTGCTGGGTCAGGTCTCCCTCGTGACTGGCGAGGTGAGAAACATGGCGACTGATGAGGGAGAGGGGGGCCGTGATGCTCTGGATGAACCAGATGAGTAACGCCAGCGCCAGCAGAGTGACGACGACGATGGCGATCAACTGCTGCTGCTGGGTGGCCTGCAGCAGATCACCCAGCTGATTGCTGATGGTGTTGGCCTGGCTGAGGGCCCGCGCCTTGGGCACCTTGATCATCAGCCACCACTGGCTGTCGGCGGCATCGATCCTGACCGGTTGCTGCAGGATGAAGTCGCTCTCCGTGCTCTGTGCCTGGCCGGTAGGGGCAGTGAGGCCGGCTTCCGTCAACGGCCGTCCCAGCTTGTCGGCGTGGCGGTTGCTGCCGACGATGAGCCCCATCTTGCTGACCAGGGTGACCTCGGCCTGGTTGTCGTAAAGACTCTTGCCGAGGCTCTCGGCCAGTTGCTGGAAGATGGGGAGGTTCATGTCGACGCCGGTGATGCCGACAAATTTGCCCGCCTTCAGGATGGGCACCGTCAGGCTGGTCATCAGCATCTGGTTGCCCGGGCTGATTTCGTAGAGATAGGGCTCCATCAGGCAGGGGCGCAGAGTGTCGCGGCCGCACAGGTACCACTCGCTGTTGCGAATGCCGAACTCGTTGACCGAGGTGTCGTATTTGGCGGCACTGCTGGCGGCATCCACCGGCTGCTGGCTGATCTGGCCCCCCTGATCCCGGGTAAAGTAAATCTCCAGGCTGCCCTTGCTGGCGACGGAGTGGGAGGCGCCGGCCATCCAGCTGGTATCCTGACCGTCATACCCGTCGGGTTCAAACTGGGCGTAGATGGAGCTGATGCCGCCAGCCTGCTGCAGACGGCTGCGAAGCAGCATCTCGACCTGGGGGCGGCTCAGCAGCCCGTCAGGCTGCGCCATGCTGCCCTCCAGTTGAGCTGCCATGCCCAGCGGCACCTGATAGGACTGTTGCAGCAGAGCGGCTATCTGTACCGCATAGCGCTCGGCGTGAAATTGCAGGGTACGGGATACCTCCTGCTCCAGCGCCTGGCGGGTCTGGCTCACTATGTCGTTGCGCAGGGAGTTCAGCGAGGAGGATTGCATCAGGGTCATGGCGAGGCCGCTGGCGATAAACAGACCCATGGTGAGCAGCAGCTTGGTCTTGAGTGAACGTTGTTTCATCCGACTACTCCTTTGGCAAGAATGACAACGAATGAGATGAGTATATTCGGACGCTTGCACGGCACCTGATTTGTTGATGGGTTTGTGCACGGCTTCTGGTTATAATTTTTGCCTTTCCAAGCGTTGATGGAACAGTCGCAATGAGCAATGCACTGAACAATGTCCCGCCGGTAGTCGAGATGGACTATCCGTTTCCGGCCAAGCCCCTTCCCCTGAGCGCCGAGCAGAAGACGACCCTGATCGCAGACATCAAGGCACTGCTCAAGGAGCGCAAGGCGGTGCTGGTCGCCCACTACTACACGGATCCCGAGATCCAGGCGTTGGCGGAGGAGACCGGCGGTTTCGTCGGTGACTCCCTCGAGATGGCCCGTTTTGGTCGCGATCATGAGGCGCAGACCCTGATCGTCGCCGGCGTGCGCTTCATGGGGGAGACCTCCAAGATCCTGAGCCCCCACAAGCGGGTGCTGATGCCGACCCTGGAAGCCGAGTGTTCCCTCGATCTGGGCTGCCCCATCGAGCAGTTCTCCGCCTTCTGTGACGCCCATCCCGATCACATCGTAGTGGTCTATGCCAACACTTCCGCGGCGGTCAAGGCGCGGGCGGACTGGGTGGTCACCTCCAGCATCGCGCTGGAGATCGTCGAGCACCTGGACAGCCAGGGTCACAAGATCATCTGGGGCCCGGACCGTCACCTGGGGGCCTATATCGAGAAGAAGACGGGCGCCGAGATGCTGCGCTGGCAGGGCCACTGCATCGTTCACGACGAGTTCAAGGCCCGCGCCCTGCGCGAGCTGAAGGAGCAGAATCCGGATGCCGCCGTGCTGGTGCACCCGGAATCGCCCGCCTCGGTGATAGAACTGGCCGATGCGGTGGGCTCCACCAGCCAGCTGATCAAGGCGGCCAGGGAGCTGCCCCAGCAGAAGCTCATCGTGGCGACCGATCGCGGCATCTTCTACAAGATGCAGCAGGCCTGCCCGGAGAAGGAGATGGTGGAAGCGCCGACCGGTGGCGACGGTGCCACCTGCCGCAGCTGTGCCCACTGCCCCTGGATGGCGATGAACGGTCTGGTGGCCATCAAGTCGGCCCTGACCGACGGCGCCGAGCGCCACGAGATCCATGTGGACGAGGATCTGCGGGTGAAGGCGCTGATCCCGCTCGACCGCATGCTTAACTTCGCCGCCGAGCTCAAGCTCAAGACCCAGGGCAATGCCTGAGTGGGATAGGTGATGAGAGGTAGAGAGGGCTCCCGCGGGAGCCCTCTTTATTTATCCGTCAGCCGAATAGTCAGATGATGACGGTAGAGAAGCTGTGCTCTTCATCCGGTGCAACGGTCACGCCTGCCTCGCTGGCGATGGCCGCTTCGACGCACAGCATGGTGCGATAGCCGTCATCACTCATGTCGGCCATGGCGCTCGCCCCTTCCAGCCAGGGGGTCCAGACCACCACGCTGTCGTGGTTGCCGCTGACCACTCGAGTCTGACGTTCGCCATCCTGGATGCTGACCTGGGCGTCTGGCTGCCAGTAGACCCTATCCAGCGGCCCGTTCAGGGTCAGAGGGCCCTGCTGCTGGCCATTCTGGCCAGTCAGCTTGTCGGCATAGGGCTCGCCAAGGCCGCTGACGCTCACTGCCTCCGGCTCGCTTATCTGCAGGTAGGTGTGCAGGGCACCGCCGTAGACAAGGGGCTCTTTACCGGTATTGCGGGTAGTCAGTACCAGGGCCAGCTCCTTGCCCACCAGTACGTCCAGCTCCAGCTCGAAGGCGTGGGGCCAGAGCTGACGGGTTGCCTCGTTGTCACGCAGAGACAGATGGACGAGCGTACCGTCGCCGTGATCGGAGACGCCGTCCAGCGTCCACAGGCTGGTGCGGGCAAAGCCGTGGGAGGGCTTGCCGCTGCCGACGCGGGCCGGCGCCGGGCCAAACCAGGGCCAGCAGAGAGGAATGCCGCCGCGAATGGGCTTGCTGCCATCCAGCACAGCCTTGTCGCTGAGCCAGATGGAGGCGGGTTCATCATGGCGCTGATAGCTCAGTACGTGGGCGCCAAACAGGCTGATTTCTGCCTTGGCGTAGCCGTTGTCGATGGTCAGCAGCGGCTGGCCTGCCGGGTGGTGGCTGAGGGTACAGTGGGCAGTCAGAGTGCGTGTCGGTTGCATGAGGACTCCTGTGCTCGCGCACATTCAGAAGAGAAGGGTGGAATAATCCCGGTCCAGAATACAAAAAGGCGGCCCATGGCCGCCTTTTTCAAGCTACTTGATTGCTTATCCCAAATTACTTGGAGATGTGAGCGATCAGGTCCAGAACCTTGCTGGAGTAGCCCATTTCGTTGTCGTACCAGGATACAACTTTAACGAACTTGTCGGTCAGCTGGATACCAGCCTTGGCGTCGAATACGGAGGTCTGACGCTCGCCCAGGAAGTCGGTGGAAACCACTTCGTCTTCGGTGTAGCCCAGCACGCCCTTCATGGCGCCTTCGGAAGCAGCTTTCATCGCTTCGCAGATTTCTGCGTAGGTGGCGGCTTTCTTCAGGTTGACGGTCAGGTCAACTACGGATACGTCCGGAGTCGGAACACGGAAAGCCATACCGGTCAGCAGGCCTTTCAGTTCCGGGATAACGACGCCAACAGCCTTGGCAGCACCGGTAGAGGACGGGATGATGTTCTGAGCCGCACCGCGGCCACCGCGCCAGTCTTTGGCAGACGGACCATCAACGGTCTTCTGGGTAGCAGTGGTAGCGTGAACGGTGGTCATCAGACCGGATTCGATACCGAAGGTGTCGTTCAGTACTTTGGCGATCGGAGCCAGGCAGTTGGTGGTGCAGGAAGCGTTGGAAACGATGTCCTGGCCAGCGTAGGTAGCGTGGTTAACGCCCATTACGAACATCGGGGTAGCGTCTTTGGACGGACCGGTCAGTACAACTTTCTTGGCGCCGGCAGCGATGTGCTTGCGAGCGGTCTCGTCGGTCAGGAACAGACCGGTAGCTTCGGCAACAACGTCAACACCGATGGCATCCCATTTCAGGTTGGCCGGGTCACGTTCAGCGGTAACACGTACGGTTTTGCCGTTGACAACCAGGTTGCCGTCTTTGACTTCAACGGTGCCCTTGAAACGGCCGTGAGTGGAGTCGTACTTCAGCATGTAAGCCATGTAGTCAACGTCGATCAGATCGTTGATACCAACAACTTCGATGTCGTTGCGCTCGCAAGCCAGACGGAAGACGAAGCGACCGATGCGGCCAAAACCGTTAATACCTACTTTGATAGTCATAATTGGTTACCTAACTGTTCAGTAGTCAAAGAAAATTCCGCTTGTAAATTTACTAGAACTCCCCCGCGAGTCAACCAACAATCTGTCTGAAATTGCGCTATATCATGAAAAACTGTGAAATTTATTTTCTGTTTATGTAACTGACTACCAGCTTTTGGCGAAATAACTATCGATGGGACCGGCGTGGCAGTTATCAACAATAGTGCCTACTCGGTCACACAACCAGCCAGACAGATGTGTAAAAATGTGCGCGGTTTAGCATGGCCCATAGAGCCACTGTTCAAGTACCACCCATAAAAATTAATCAAAATAGTATAGATAGAATCCACAGCGGGAATTCTCAAACTATGACCACCCTGATTGAACAGCTGGCTGCCGCTAAAGGTATCGCCAGCGAGTATGTTGATGCCTGGGGCCACCCGGCTCAGGTATCCGAAGAGAGCAAGGCCGCCATGCTGGGCGCCATGGGTTACCGCGTCGACGACGAGGCCGCCCTGACTGAACAGCTTGAGCAGGAGCACCGCCAGCACTGGCTGCGTGCGCTGGATCCCGTGATGGTGGTTCGCAGCGGCGAGCCCATTACCCTTGAAGTCCGTCTGCCCATCGAATTCGTCAACGACGCCCTCACCTGGCAGCTCAAGCTGGAGCAGGGCGGCCTGTTGTCCGGTCAGTTCACCCCCATCGACGGTGAGCTGGTCGGCGTGGCTGAATTCGAAGAGATGGAGTGCCAGGCCTATCGCGTGGCTCTGGATGTGCAGCCCGAGCTGGGTTATCACGATCTGATCCTGCTGGAGGAGGGCAACGACGAGCCGCTCGCCAGCATGCGCCTCATCGTCGCGCCCAAGGCGTGCTACAAGCAGCCTCCCATTGCCAATGGCCGCAAGGTGTGGGGCCCGAGCGTACAGCTCTACTGCCTGCGCAGCCGCCACAACTGGGGCATCGGCGATTTTAGCGATCTGGGTCAGCTGGTCGAGAAGATGGCCGCCTGGGGCGCCCACTTCGTCGGCCTCAACCCGATCCATGCCCTCTATCCGGCCAACCCGGAGAGCGCCAGCCCTTACAGCCCCTCGTCCCGACGCTGGCTCAACGTGGCCTACATCGATGTGGAGGCTGTACCCGAATTCCAAGGGAACGCAGGCCTCAAGGCGGAAGTGGCAAGCCCCGCTTTCCAGCAGCATCTGAGCGAGCTGCGTGCCAAGGGCAACGTGGATTACACCGGCGTCATCGAGACCAAGCTCGGCATGCTGCGCCAGGTGTTCGATCAGGCGAGCCTCGGCGCCGAGCGTCAGGCCGCTTTCGATGCATTCGTCGTCGCCGGCGGCGACAGCTTGCAGCAACAGGCCGCCTTTGATGCCCTGCAAGCCCACTTCTATGCCAAGGGCGAGAATGCCTGGGGTTGGCCGGTGTGGCCGGAGCCGTTCCGCGACTACCACAATCCCGAAGTGGCGGCCTGGATGGCCGAGCACCGCCAGGATGTGAATTTCTACCTCTATCTGCAGTTCCTGGCCGACGAGCAGCTGGCCCGGGCCGACGCCCGTGCCAAGGCGGCCGGCATGGTGATGGGGATCTACCGCGATCTGGCGGTGGGCGTCTCCGAAGGCTCCACCGAGATCTGGGCCAACCGGGATCTCTACTGCCCGAAAGCCTCGGTCGGTGCGCCGCCCGATATCCTGGGCCCGCTAGGTCAGAACTGGGGTCTGCCCCCCATGAACCCGAACCAGCTGTTCGAGGCGGCCTACCAGCCGATGGTGGATCTGTTCCGTGCCAACATGCGCTCCTGCGGCGCGCTGCGTATCGACCACGTGATGGCCTTGTTGCGCTTGTGGTGGGTGCCGCCCGGAGAGTCGGCCGCCAAAGGCGCCTACATCTATTACCCGGTCAACGATCTGCTTGGCATCCTGGCCCTCGAGTCCCACCGCAATCAGTGTCTGCTGATCGGCGAGGATCTCGGTACCGTGCCGGAGGGGATCGACGTGACCCTCAAAGAGAACGGCGTCCACTCCTACAAGGTGTTCTTCTTCGAACGTTCCAAGGACGATGGCGGCTTCATCTCCCCGGCTCACTATGCCGAGCAGGCGATGTCGGCGCTGACCACCCATGACATGCCGACCCTCAAAGGCTTCTGGCATTGTGACGATCTGGCGCTGGGACGCGAGCTGGGCTTGTATCCAGATGAAGACGTACTCAAGACCCTGTATGCTGATCGCCACCAGGCCAAGCAGCGCATTCTCGACAGCCTGCACGGCCACGGGGTGATCTCCGGCAACATCAGCCACGACGTGAACTGGGTCGGCATGAACACCGAGCTCAACCACGGTCTGCAACTGCATATGTCTCGCGGCAGCTGCGCCCTGTTCAGCACCCAGCTGGAGGATTGGCTGGAGATGGACAAGCCGGTCAACGTGCCGGGCACCAGTTACGAGTACCCGAACTGGCGCCGCAAGCTCTCCACCGATCTGGAGGATATTTTTGCCAATGAGGCGCTCAAGGCGCTGGCAGGCAAGATGAGCCAGGCCCGTGACGAGGCCAGTCGTTGAGCCACTGCCGACAAAACGTGACTCACTTACATCCGCTTCGGCCCAGGCCGGAGCGGATGCTCAGCTATGAAAGGAAATCTCGATGCTCGTTGAACGTTTGGTTGCAGCCCGCTGTTCCGATCCCTTCTCCCACTTAGGCCTGCAGGCCAACCCGGATGGGCCCGGCCTCAAGCTGACCGTCTGGTTACCCGATGCCCAGGCCGTAAGGGTCAGGGATCTCAAGTCGGGCAAGATTGTTGCCACCCTGGCGCCCACCGATGATTCGGGCCTCTTTGAAACTGTTTTCACCCGCCGTAAAAACCCCTTCCCCTACCAGTTGCTTGCCGACTACCCAGATACCACCGTCGAGGTCATCGATCCCTATCAGTTCCAGGATGCGGGCTGGGCCGGGTTGGCAGAGCTCACCTACCAGCCGGAAAACCTCTACCACACGCTCGGTGCCCAACTGCGCACAGTGGAGCATCTGGACCAGCGAGTGGAAGGGGTGCGCTTTGCGGTCTATGCGCCGAGCGCCACCGCGGTGAGCCTCATCGGCGATTTCAACTTCTGGGATGGCCGTCGTCACCCGATGCAGCGCAGCCAGTGCGGTCACTGGGTGCTGTTCGTGCCGGGCCTCAAGGCCGGGGATCGCTACAAGTTCGAACTGAAAGACCCCATGGGCAACCGGCTGCCGCACAAGAGCGACCCGGTGGGTTTCTACTGCGAGCAGTACCCCTCGTTCGCCTCCGTGGTCTATGACCACGACCAGTACCAGTGGCAGGATGCCGCCTGGCGCGAGAGCCAGCTCAACGACAAGCGCGAGCAGCCGCTCTCCATCTACGAGTTGCACGTGGGTTCCTGGAAGCGCCACCCCAACGGTGACAGCCTGAGCTGGCGCGAGCTGGCGGTGGAGCTGGTCGATTACGTCAAAGAGATGGAGTACACCCACATCGAGTTGCTGCCGGTCTCCGAGCATCCGTTCAGCGGCTCCTGGGGCTACCAGCCGGTGGGCATGTTCTCTCCCACCAGCCGCTACGGCACGGCTGATGATTTCAAATACTTCGTGGATCAGTGCCACCAGGCCGGGATCGGCGTGATTCTGGATTGGGTGCCCGCCCACTTCCCGTCCGATGCCCACGGGCTGGCTCGCTTCGACGGCACTCCGCTCTACGAGTACGAAGATCCGCGCCGTGGCTGGCACCCGGACTGGAACTCCTACATCTATGACTTCGGTCGCAATACGGTGCGCCAGTTCCTGGTGGCCAGCGCCCTGTTCTGGCTCGACAAGTTCCACGTCGACGGCCTGCGGGTAGATGCGGTGGCCTCCATGCTCTATCTGGACTATTCCCGCAACGAGGGGGAGTGGGTGCCCAACGTCGATGGCGGCAACCACAACTACGAGGCGATCAGCCTGCTCAAGTGGGCCAACGAGGAGGTATACGGCAAGTACCCCCACGCCATGACCATCGCCGAGGAGTCCACCGCCTTCGCCGGGGTCTCCCGTCCCACTTTCCTGGGCGGTCTGGGTTTTGGCTTCAAGTGGAATATGGGCTGGATGCACGACACCCTCACCTACATGCAGAAGGAGCCCATTCACCGTCGCTACCACCACAACGACATGACTTTCTCCATGGTGTACCACTATGACGAGAACTTCATTCTGTCGCTCTCCCACGACGAGGTGGTGCACGGCAAGCACTCCATGCTCTACAAGATGCCGGGGGACGAGTGGCAGCAGGCGGCCAACCTGCGTGCCTACATGGGCTTCATGTATGCTCATCCCGGCAAGAAGCTCAACTTCATGGGCACCGAGATCGCCCAGAGCAACGAGTGGAATCACGATGCCCAGCTGCCCTGGCACCTGCTGCAGTATCCCAAGCATGGCGGCCAGCAGCGGCTGATCCACGACCTCAACCACCTCTACCGTCATGAAGCTGCCTTGTATCAGGCGGACTATGAGCAGAACGGCTTCCGCTGGCTGGATCACAACGACGCCGACAACAGCATCTTCGCCTGGCTGAGGGCCGACAAGCAGGGAGCCAACCCGCTGGTGGTGGCCTGCAACTTCACCCCGGTGCCGCGTATCGGTTATCGCCTCGGGGTGCCTGCGGCCGGTCACTACCGGGTGGTGCTCAACACCGACAGCGAGCATTACTGGGGCAGCAACTATGATGTGGGTCTGGTGTTCGTCGCCGAGCCGACCCCCTGGCAGGGGATGGCGCACAGCATAGTGCTGGACTTGCCGCCGCTCGCGACCTTGTTCATCAAACAGGAGCCTTGATGTTTGTAATGGAAAAGGGGCAGGACTACCCGCTGGGAGTGCTGCTCGACAAGACGGGTTGTCACTTCTGCGTCTGGGCGCCGCAATCGGACAAGGTGGAGCTCTGCCTGTTCGACGAGCAGGAGCGGGAGCTGGCCCGTCTCGAGCTGCCCGGCCGGCGCGGCCAGTACCGCTTCGGCTATGTGCGCGGGGTTCGGGCCGGCCAGCGTTACGGCTACCGGGTGCACGGCATCTCCCAGGAGGGGATGCTGTTCGACCCGGACAAGCTGCTGATCGACCCTTATGCCAGGGCACTCAGCCGCCCCACCTATTGGGACGATGCCCTCTATCAGGGGGACAGCGCGGCCATGGTGGCCAAGTCGGTGGTGGTGGATGATGCATTCGACTGGCAGGGGGTGGGCAAGCCCGCCATCGAGCCGGCCCGCACCGTCATCTACGAGGCTCACGTCAAGGGCCTCACCCGCCAGCATCAGGGGGTGCCGAGCGAGCTGCGCGGCACCTATCTGGGGATCTGCCACCCGCTCATCATCGAACATCTCAAGTCCCTCGGCGTTAGCGCGGTCCAGCTGATGCCGGTGGCGGCCTTCATGTCCGAGCCCCGGCTCGAGCAGCTGGGGCTCACCAACTACTGGGGTTACAACCCCATCGCCTTCTTCGCCCCCGAGCCGCGCTATGCGGCGCAGGAGGCGGTGACCGAGTTCAAGACCATGGTGCGCGAGCTGCACAGGGCCGGGCTCGAGGTGATCCTGGACGTGGTCTACAACCATACTGCGGAGGCGGGCTTCGACGGCCCAGTGCTCTCCTTCAAGGGTTTTGACAACGCCGGTTACTACTCCTTCGAGGCGGGGGCCCACGGCCCCGATTACACTCGTCACGCCAACGTTACCGGTTGCGGCAACAGCGTCAATCTGGATCACCCCAACAGCCTGCGGCTGGTGCTCGACGCCCTGCGCTACTGGGTCACCGAGATGCAGGTGGACGGCTTTCGCTTCGATCTGGCGGTCACCCTGGCGCGCGAGGCGGGCGAGTTCGACCCCATGGGGGCCTTCTTCAAGGCCATGATGGCGGATCCCGTGCTGGCGCGGGTCAAGCTCATCGCCGAACCCTGGGATATCGGCCCCTTCGGCTATCGGCTCGGCCAGTTTCCGAGCCAGTGGCTGGAGATCAACGACCGCTACCGCGACACGGTGCGTGCCTTCTGGCGCGGCGATGCGGGCAAGATGGGGGACTTTGCCACCCGGCTGGTGGGTTCAAGGGATCTGTTCCCGAAGAACTGGCGTTCCCCCCATACCAGCGTCAACTACCTCTGCTATCACGATGGCTTCACCCTGGAGGATCTGGTCTCTTACAACCAGCGCCACAACCAGGCCAACGGCGAGGACAACCGGGACGGCCACGGCAACAACCTCTCCTGCAACCACGGCGTCGAGGGGCCGACGCTCGACCCCAGGGTGAACAACCTGCGCCAGCAGCAGAAGCGTAATCTGATCGCCACCCTGCTGCTGTCGCAAGGGACACCGCACTTCCTCGCCGGCGACGAGATGGGCCGCAGCCAGCTTGGCAACAACAACGCCTACTGCCAGGACAACCAGATCAGCTGGGTCAACTGGCAGTGGCGACCGGAGGACGAGCGGCTGCTCGCCTTCACCCAGCAGATGATGGCGCTGCGGGCGGAGTCCACCGTCTTCTCCAATCTGCAGCTGAGCGACGACAGCTGGAACGGTGCCTCCAGCAGCTGCCACCAGGTCAACTGGTATCACCCGGACGGCCATCAGCTCACCGATCAGGATTGGCACGCCCCCATGGGACAGGCGTTCGCCATGGACATCGGCATGATCGGCTGCGGCGGGGAGCGCTGGTTCGTGCTGTTCAACGCCAGCGACTACGACATCCAGTTCCGTCTGCCGCCACCGGGGGATGGCATGGAGTGGATCCAGACCATCGACACCGCCACCAATGACGGCTTGCCGTTCCTGCCCGACGACATCAAGCGCCAGGTGGCGGTGGGCCGGGCCCACTCCCTCAAGCTGCTGGAGCGGGTGGCCCTGAGTGCGGTGGCGCTGGCGGAGGAAGAGGCGCTGGCCACTGCGGATGTTGCCGCCGTGTTGCCAACGGGATCACAGTTCCCGCTGGCGGGGTAGAGTGCGGCGCCCTGACTGGGTATGCTGGGCACCGTTATCAGTGGTGAGGAGTCGGAATGAGCAGTAACAACCCCGAACAGTGGCGCGACAAGCTGAGCGCCGAGCAGTTTCACGTCTGCTGGGAGAAGGGCACGGAGCGTCCCTACAGCGGCGCCCTGCTCCACAACCGCAAGAGCGGCGACTACCTGTGTGTCTGCTGCAAGAGCGTGCTGTTTCACTCGGACGCCAAGTTTGATTCGGGCTGCGGCTGGCCCTCGTTTGATCGGGCCATCGACGGGACCGTGACCTACACAGAGGACAACAGCCACGGCATGAAACGGGTGGAGATCACCTGCAGCCAGTGCGGCTCCCACCTCGGTCACGTCTTCCCGGACGGGCCGACCGAGACCGGCCAGCGCTACTGCGTCAACAGCCTGAGCCTGGATTTCGATCCCGAGCCCTGAGCCTGGCGATAGACATGCATGCAAAAACGGCCCCCTGCCTTGGCAAGGGGCCGTTTCTTTGTGGTCGCCGCCAGGGTCGCTCAGGCCAGCAGCAGAGTGGCGCCCATCAACAGGGTCGCCAGCGCCAGAATGGGGAGCCTGAGTGCCCGCAGCAGGTAGAAGCCGACGGCGGCCAGCGCCAGATCGGTGGGGGCCAGCACGGCGCTCTGCCAGACCGGCTGATAGAGTGCCGCCAGCAGCAGACCCACCACGGCGGCGTTGATGCCGGCTACGGCGCCGGCGAGGCGAGGGTGGGCCAGCCAGCTCTGCCAGCAGGGGCCCATGGCCCACAGCAGCAGAAAACCGGGCAGAAACAGCGCCAGGGTCGCCAGCAGAGCGCCGCCCAACGGGGTGGCCGGCAGCAACTGGGCACCGAGATAGGTCGCCAGGGTGAACATGGGACCGGGCACCAGCTGGGCCAGGCTGTAGCCGGTCAGGAGCTGCTGCTGGCTGAGGCTGTGCCCCGCGCTCTCCGCCAGCAGGGGCAGCACCACGTGGCCGCCGCCAAACACCAGGCTGCCGGCCCGGTAGAAGTCGGCGACCAGCTGGCCGACGGAGCCCCCCAGCAGCGGCAGGCCGACAAACAGCAGGGCGAACATCAGCAGGGTGGGCCAGTGGGGTCGGCTCACAGCGCCGGCAGACGACAAGGGAGTGCCGCTGTGGTCTGCCTGGCGGGCACAGAGCAGGGCGGCGCCCGCCAGCATGACGAGCTGGGTGAGCAGGCCGGGTTGCCACCAGAGGGCAGCCGCAGTGGCGACCATGATCCCCTGATTGCGCGTTGTCTTGCAGAACTGGCGGCTCATGGTGAGCACCGCATCGGCCACCACCACCAGCGCCAGCAGCTTGAGGCCGTGCAGGGCGGCATCGAGCCAGACGTTGTTGCCGAGCTGGCCCAGACCGATGGCGGCGGCCAGCAACAACAGGAAGGAGGGGAGGGTGAAGCCGGCGAAGGCAGCCAGCGCTCCGCCAAGCCCGGCCCGCTGGCGACCGATGGCAAAGCCGAGCTGGCTGGAGGCGGGGCCCGGCAGCAGCTGGCAGAGGGCCAGCAACTGGGCGAATTCGGCCTGGGTCAGCCAGCCCCGCCGCTCGACAAAGGTGCGCTGGAAGTAGCCGATATGGGCGGCCGGCCCGCCAAAACTGACACAGCCCAACCACAGAAATTGCATGAATACCTGTCCCACCTCGTCGCTCTCCTCGCGCATTTCATCAGACGGTGGAGATGATATGACAAAGCGGTGACTTTTTGATGACAATCGGAGTGGATTGCGGGCTCACGGGGATGCCTCACTGGCTGGTGAGGCGGCGGGCTCATCGTGGTGGGGCGGGCTCCTGTATGGACTATTCAGCGTGGGAGGGGGCGGTCGGCAGATAGCAACGGCCAGCAAGCCAGCAGGCGATGGACTGGCGGCTGGCATCGAAGTGAGGCTCTGGCAGATTGCGCGGGTCGCACCAGATCCAGCCTTCGCACTTCTCAGGCTCCAGCAGCTGGGGCTCTCCCTCTACCTCGGCCAGCAGGGTGACCGAGACATAGTGCAGGCCGCTCTCACGCCAGGTCTCCAGGTTGTTGGTGACGGCGATGACGCTGGGGTTGCTGATCCGAAAACCCGTCTCCTCGGCCACTTCCCGGATCGCTGCCGATTCGAACGTCTCTCCCAGCTCCAGATGACCGCCGGCGATGGACCAGTAAGGGGCGTGGCTCCCCTTGCGCTTGCCAAGCAGCACCTGGCCCTGGCGGTTGGTCAGTATCACGCCGACACCGACGCGGGGATAGGGAGTTGACATAAGAAGGGCTCCTTGCAGGGATGACGCGGGACAAGCAGGGAACCCATGAGCGGCTCCTTGCACAAACGGCGAATTGCACCATAAAAAACGGGCCCACCTTAGGTCGGATGGGCCCGTCATGCAAGCAGTCTGCGGCGTCAGGCGCCAGTGCGGAGGATCACCCCAGCTTGACCAGCATCTTGCCGGTGTTGCGCCCCTCGAACAGTCCGATGAAGGCCTGCGGCATGCTGGCGAGCCCCTGATAGACGGTCTCCTCGGCCTGCAGGGTGCCGGCGTCGAAGGCCGGGGTCACTTCGGCCAGAAACTCGCCGTAGTGCTGCCAGTGATCGAACACGATCAGCCCCTGCATGGTGAGGCGCTTGCGGATCACCTGGGAGAGGTTGCGCGGCCCGCTCGCCTCGCTCTGGCCGTTGTACTGCTCGATGAGCCCGCACATCACGATGCGACCGTGCACCACCATGTGGTTGAGGGCGGCGTCCAGCATGGCGCCCCCCACGTTCTCGAAGTAGACGTGGATCCCCTCCGGTGCCAGCCGGGCCAGCTCGGCATCGAGATCCGGGGTGGTCCGGTAGTTGATCACCTCGTCGGCCCCCAGGCTCTTGAGGTAGGCCACCTTGTCGGCCGACCCGGTGGAGCCGATGACGCGGGCCCCCGCCCGTTTGGCAAGCTGCACCACCATGGAGCCGACGGCGCCGGAGGCGGCCGACACCAGCACGGTTTCACCGGCCTGCAGTTTGGCGATGCGGTTGAGCCCGGTCCAGGCGGTCATGCCCGGCATGCCGAGGGCGCCAAGAAAGCGCTGGGGCGGCAGGCGGGTGTCGGGCAGTCTGGTCAGCTGGGCGCCATTGGCGACGAAGCGATCGCGCCAGCCCAGCATGCTGCTCACCCGGTCACCCACCGCGAAGTCCGGGTGGCGCGAGGCCTCCACCACGCCGATGGCGCCGCCATCGAGGGGGCCGTTGAGGGGGAAGGGGGGCACATAGCTCTTGGCCTCGCTCATGCGACCGCGCATGTAGGGATCCACCGACAGCCACTGGTTGGCGACCTGCACCTCGCCCTCCTGCAAGGGGGGCAGCGGCACCTCGACCAGGGCGAAGTCGGCGGCGGCGGGCAGGCCGACCGGGCGGCGCAGCAGTTGGATTTGATGGCTGGTGGCATTCATGGCGGTTCTCCCGTTGGATCTGGTGCAAGCCTCGCCGGCGACGGGCCGGGCTCTGTGTGTTGGCGGCGTTGGATGATTTTATTTGCGTGCAAACTAAAATCAGGTTAATCCTGAAACGGAGGGCTGACAACTGTTTTGTGTGCAAATTATTCAGCCCCTCATGCTCCTGGGGTATACTGGCCCCAGTCGTCAGCGAGGTGCCCCATGAGTGAATTGAAAAAGCAGGTCTGTTTTGCCCTCTACAGCGCCTCCAATGCGGTGATGCGGGCCTACCGGCCGCTGCTGGACATGCTGGATCTCACCTACACCCAGTATCTGGTGATGCTGTCGCTGTGGGCGCGGGACGAGGTCAGCCTCAAGGAGATAGGCCAGGAGACCGGGCTGGATGCGGGCACCCTGACCCCCATCGTCAAGCGGCTGGAGAGCAAGGGCTGGCTGACCCGCACCGTCTCCCGCGAGGATGAGCGGCAAAAATGCATTCGCCTGACCGAGGCGGGCCGCCAGCTGCAGCAAGAGGTGCAGGGCTGCTGTCTGGCAGACAGCTTGCGCAATCAGGTGGATCTGGCCGATGCTGAACTGGCCCAGCTCAAGCAGCTCTGCGATCGCATCTCGGCCCAGCTGGGGCGTTGAGTTCGACCGACCATCCGTCTGAGGAGCCCTCCATAAGAATCTTGTTGCCCCTGTTTGCCCTGCTGCTGGGTGCCTGCAGCACCAGTTCCCACTCCCCGTCGATGGC
>NZ_JBFOCR010000005.1:0-545546 GCF_040907935.1 Aeromonas sp. s2
CAATTCGGACGCGGGGTGGAGCAGCTCGGTAGCTCGTCGGGCTCATAACCCGAAGGTCGTCGGTTCAAATCCGGCCCCCGCAACCAACTATTTGTATCCATGGCAGGCAATGCCGCGCGGTGGAGACGAAGACAGCAAGGGGCATCTGCTCTGCCTCTTGTGGTGGCAATACAATTCGGACGCGGGGTGGAGCAGCTCGGTAGCTCGTCGGGCTCATAACCCGAAGGTCGTCGGTTCAAATCCGGCCCCCGCAACCAACTTCCCTTCTTTAATTACCTTGATCCTCTAGCTTGTTATCCAGCCGTCTTCGCGGTCTTTCTGCTTCGTGTCGCCTTCACGCTTGATATTGATTTTCAAGTGCAATCTGGCTGTGACCCCGCTTTGTTGGGTATCATCTCTGGTATCTCTTCATGGACGAGGGCCTTGCCCGATGATGCAACCATTTACCTATCTGCCGCCGCAGATCGACATTCACGACGCCAGCCTTGCTGCCGTCCTCACCAATGGCCTGGCCGCCAACCTGCTGATCTGCGCCGAAGAGCGGCGCGAGAGCTTGCTGGCCCTGCCCGAGCTTGCCGCCGTCAGCGCCCAGATCGCACTGGGGCAGAAAGCCCCCTACAGCCTGGTGCTGCACAATACCCTGCAACTGCTGGTCTTCCTGCCGGCCCGTCCCTCTCGCGACCATGCCCTCTACAAGCAGGTGAGAAGCTGGGTTGCGCCGCTGGCCGGGCTCAAGATTGAGCGACTGGGGCTGCATCTGGAGGGGTTTGACGAGGCCGATACCACTCTCCTGGCCGAACTGGCGCTGGCCACCCTGCTGGCGGCCAACGTGCCGCTGCCAAGCCACAAGCATCGCAGCGAAGATCCCTGGCGCTATCAGCAGATCGCGGTCTCTCCCAATTGCATGCTGGATCTGGCGCGGATCTATGCCGAGGCCGAGGGCAACGGCATCGCCCGCCATCTGGCGGTGTCGCCCGCTTCCGATCTGACCGCCCGCAGCTACCGCGAATGGGTACGCCAGCTGGCCCAGAGCGAGGGGTGGCAGTGGCATGAGTACGATCAGGCCCAGCTGGCCGAGCAGGGGGCCGGTGCCTTCATCGCGGTGGCACGCGGCTCGGAAGACAACCAGGCCGCCATGGTCAAGCTGAGCTACTGCCCACCCAATGCGGTGCGGCGAGTGGCCCTGGTGGGCAAGGGGATCTGTCACGACTCGGGCGGCTACAACCTCAAGGTTTCCGGCAGCATGTACGGCATGCATCTGGACATGGGGGGCAGCGCGGTGGCGCTGGGCACGCTTCACGCCATCAGCCGGGCCAGGCTGCCCTACGAGGTGCACTGCTGGCTCGCCATCGCCGAGAACCACATAGGCCCGCTCGCCTACCGGCCGGGGGAGGTGGTGACCGCCCTCAATGGCACCACCATCGAGGTGGTGGATACCGATGCCGAGGGACGCATGGTGCTGGCCGACACCCTCAGCATGGCGGTACAGGACAATCCGGATCTGCTGATCGACTACGCCACCCTGACCGGGGCCTGCAAGCGGGCGCTCGGCAGTCGTTACAGTGGCGCCTTCACCAACCGGCCCCAGTGGCTGAGCGAGCTGATCAGCCTGGGTCAGCGCAGCGGTGAGCGAGTCTGGCCCTTTCCGCTGGATGAGGATTACGACGACAACCTCGATAGCGAGTGGGCCGATCTGTTACAGTGTGCGCCCGGCGCCTCGCCAGATCACATCGATGCGGCCCGTTTCCTCAGCCGTTTCGTGCCTGCCCAGACCCCCTGGCTGCACCTCGACTTGAGTGGTTTTCGCAACAAGGGCGGCAATGGCGTGGTCAGCAGCGAGGTGACTGGTTTCGGGGTCAGATTGACGCTGGAACTGCTGGCCGGCCCGCTGGGGCGGCGCAATGAACTTGATCAACCAGAACAGTAAGGGATCCCGTGAAAGAACCAAGTTATGACTGGGTGTTGTTCGATCTGGATGAAACCCTGGTCGATTTCCCGGTCGCTCAGGCGCTGGAGCAGACACTGCACATTTACGGCGTGACGCCGACTCCGCCCAAGATGGCGGAGTACCACGCCCTCAACCACCGGCTCTGGCAGCAGTACAACTCCGGCGAGATCGATGCCGTCCACCTGCAACAGACTCGTTTCTCCCTCTTTGCCGAGCAGGTGGACGTGGCGCCGATGGCGATGAACGACACCTTCCTGCAGCAGATCATCGCCTTGAGCGTGCCGCTGGAGGGGGTGGAGGAGACTCTGCAGGCGCTGAAGAGCAAGGTGAAGATGGGGATCATCACCAACGGTTTCAGCCTGCCCCAGCGCGGGCGCCTCGACAAGCTGGGCTGGCAGGCCTGGTTCGAACCGCTGGTGATCTCGGACGAGGTGCAGGTGACCAAGCCGGCGCCGGCCATCTTCCAGCACGCGCTGGCACTGATGGGTCAGCCGAGTCCGGCGCGGGTGCTGATGGTGGGGGACAACCCCAAGACCGATATTGCCGGCGCCGCGGCCCAGGGGCTGGCGACCTGCTGGTACAACCCGGCCCGTCAGGATGGTCCGAGCGAGGCGACCCACGAGATCCACCACTTCGCCCACCTCTCGGCCATCGTGCTGGGCGAATAGGAACTTCTGCTGCGCAGGGGAAGTGAAAAAAAACAAGGCAGCCCACGGGCTGCCTTGTTTGTCTCCGGCTCTTGCTAGTGGCCGAGGCGGGCCAGCAACCAGGACTCCAGCAGGGCCACGCCGGGCGCCAGCACGGCTTCGTCGAAGTCGAACTCCGGGTGATGATGGGGCGCCGCCAGATTGGCCCCCAGGATCAGGTAGGCCGCTTGGCCACCGTTACGTTGCACCCGCTCGATAAGAAAGCCGGCATCCTCGCTGGCACCGAAGCGACGGGTGTGGATGGTCTCCAGCTTGAGCGCCTGGGCGAGCGGGATGATCTCCTCGAGCAGGGCCGGGCTGTTGTCGATGCCGATGGCCTCGCCCTGTTTGCGAATGAGGTAGGTGGCGCCCTGCATCATGGCCGCCCCTTCCACCATCTGCTGCACCTGGCTGAACATGTAGTCGTTGAGGGCCGGTGTGGCGCCCCGGGTCTCTCCCTGCAGCAGGGCATGGCCCGGGATCACGTTGCGGCCACTGCCCGCATGGAGCTGGCCCACGTTGATGCGGGTCATGCCGTCGCGGTGGCGGGCGATGCCGAGCATGGCGGTAGTGGCCATGCAGGCCGCCGCCAGCGCATTGCTGCCGGCGTTGGGCTCGAGCCCCGCATGTGCGGCGCGCCCCATGAACTCCACGTCGAACTTGGTGGAGCAGAGAAACTCGGTGGGATTGACCACCAGCTCGCCGCTGTTGGCGTGAATGCCGATGTGCAGCGCCAGCAGGGCATCCACGTCGTCGAGCTGGCCCCCGGCGGCCAGCGCCTTGCCGCCGCGACACCCCTCTTCGGCGGGCTGGAAGAACAGTTTGATACGGCCGTTCAGTCGATCGGCGAGGGCGGCGATCCGCTCGGCCAGCACCAGCCCGATGGCGGTATGGCCATCATGGGCGCAGGCGTGCATCCAGCCGGGGTTGCGCGAGTGCCAACCTTCTTGGCTGGGGGGATGCAGCTCATCCTGGCTCTCCTCGACCTCCACCGCGTCGATGTCGAAGCGAAAGGCCAGGGTCGGGCCCGGTCGGCCGCTGTCCCACAGTCCCATCACCCCCGTTATCTCTTCGAACCGGCCCAGCCAGTCCGGATGAGCACCCTGGCGCAGGGCTCGCTCCTTCTGGGCTTGCACGTCTATGTTGCGTCCCATGATGAGGTTGCTGGCCAGCAGCTTGTCACCCAGCATGATGGAGAAACCGAGTTCATTGAGGTGGTGAGCGATGAGGGAGCTGGTACGAAATTCACACCAGGCCGCTTCGGGCAGACGATGAAGATCACGACGCCAATGGCTTAGCGCATCCTGTGTCATGGTAATTCCTGCATGGCGAATCCAGCGGATATTGTGACGGGCAGGGGGGCAAGAGTAAATCCCGCAGACACAAATGCAACAGGGGGAGCCACTGGCTCCCCCTGTTTACGCTGCCGTGGCACGACAGCTCTGTTTATATACACCGACTGGTGCTAACCACCTTGTCTGCACTCATTTTCGATGAAACGACCAAAAATGACTGAATGCGGTGAATTAACCAGCACGCTGGTGCCTGTCGTTGCCCATGCGGATCACGAAGTGGGCAACCAACCGGCTCAAAGCTGTGACAGCGACGGCAGAGAGACGGCAACCAGAGTGAAAAACACGGTGAAAACGGCAGTAACCACAAACTCTTTCATATTATCGTCTCCCTTGGCTGACTGGTGATGGAACCAAGATACCACAATTGCGCAGTAAAACAATAGTAAAGTGTATTTATGTGGCCATAGTTGTCGCGTAGCGCTCGAAAGCGTCATTTTCATAAATCTAAGGCTGTTTTATCAGCTTCAAGATGGGTATTGGGCATCCACCAGGATTTAATGGTGTTTTTATTCAATAAAATCAATATGATGAATCCGTTCTTGTTGTGTTTTTTGATGGGTCTTATATGAGTCTTTTTTGGTTTTTTAAAATTTTGTCTGCAAAAGCAGACAGTTTTGCTGGCGATGGAGTGAGTTTGGCATGGTTTGGACTGCTGTCAGCCCCATTTTCCCTACCCCCAGCATTTCTTGTCGTGCTCCGGGAATTTTTCCCTGTAGTGACGCCACCTTCTGGCGGCGGCACGCTCGCAAATTTGCAGAAATCCTGCGGTTGATGACAGTCGCGCAACCATTGCGCCGACCCTGTTCGACTCTTTTCACGGCATGTTGGCGGCTCGATGGGGGCTGCTGATGGCAGGTACATGACCACTTGATGACAAGGAGGGTGAGCTGACTGCACAGCGCGATAGCCCTGGTTTCGCTGTGAGTCAATGGCAGGTGGGGAGGTTTGCTGGCTGCATCGCCCTGACCGGGCTGCCCGAAGAGGCGAGGGGACGGCAGGGAGCCATGGGCGGGGATAACGGCAGACATGCCAGAGGGTGGAATGGGAGCGGGCGTGCCGGCAGGTGGCCCACGCCAATAAAAAACCCTCCAGCGGAGGGTTTTTACAACAACCTGAACAAGCGGGGCTTAGAACAGGGTGGTGGAGAGATCGTAGAGCTCCTGGTTGAACGGACGCTTCAGGTTCTCGATGCAGTCGATGATGTCGTGGTGCACCATCTCGTTGCCCTGAATACCGACGCAGCGGCCACCCTGACCGGCCAGCAGCTGTTCGACGGCGAAGGCGCCCATGCGGCTGGACATGATGCGATCGCGGGCGGTCGGGGAGCCACCGCGCTGGATGTGGCCCAGGATGGTGGCGCGGGTTTCGCGACCTGTCATGGCCTCGATGTCCTTGGCCAGGGCGTTCACGTCGGTGACATGCTCACAGATGGTGATGATGGCGTGGCGCTTGCCTTTGGCTTCCCCTTCCTTGATCTGTTGCAGCAGCTTCTCTTTGTCGAAGGCCACTTCCGGCACGATCACGTACTCGGCACCGCCGGCGACGGCGGCAGACATGGCCAGGTCGCCGCAGTGGCGGCCCATGATCTCGACCACGGAGATGCGGTGGTGGGAGCTGCAGGTGTCGCGCAGACGGTCGATGGCATCCACCACCACGTTGAGGGCGGTGTCAAAGCCGATGGTGAAGTCGGTACCGGCGATGTCGTTGTCGATGGTGCCCGGCAGGCCGATGCAGGGGAAACCCTCTTCGGTCAGCTTCTTGGCACCCATGTAGGAGCCGTCACCGCCGATCACCACCAGGGCGTCGATACCGTGCTTTTTCAGGTTCTCGATCGCTTCAGCGCGCACTTTCGGATCTTTGAAGGCCGGGAAACGGGCGGAGCCGAGGAAGGTACCGCCACGGTTGACCACGTCGGAGACACTGTGGCGCTCCAGCTTGACGATACGGTCCTGGTGCAGACCGAGGTAGCCATCATAGATGCCGTAGACTTCCAGGCCATGATGCAGGCCGGCGCGCACCACGGCGCGAATGGCTGCGTTCATACCCGGTGCGTCGCCACCACTGGTCAAAACACCAATACGTTTGATTTGTTTGGTCATGAGTGCCTCTGGATCTGAGTTGTCGAATACGAAAGGGTTAAATGAGACAAGCCACTTTTACTATATCGGCTTTCATATGGGATGCGCTGGCTGCCATAGGAAAAGCGATACGCAGGAGGGGGCAAGCGCCCCCTCCAAGGCAGCCGATTACTTGGCCGCGCCAGCGATGATCTGGGAGAAGTCGTCCACTTTCAGGGACGCACCGCCTACCAGGCCGCCGTCGATGTCCGGCTGACCGAACAGGTCGGCAGCGGTAGCACCGGTCACGGAGCCGCCGTACAGGATCTGTACCTTGGCAGCCACGGCGGCATCAAACCCGGCCAGGTACTGGCGGATGTGAGCGTGCACGGCCTGTGCGATTTCCGGGGTAGCGGTCTTGCCGGTGCCGATGGCCCATACCGGTTCGTAAGCCACGACGGCGTTCTCGAAGGAGGCGATACCGCAACGGTCGATCACGGCTTTGAGCTGGGTTTCGACCACGGAGTTGGTGGTGCCGGCTTCGAACTGGGCCAGAGTCTCACCGATGCACAGCACGGGGATCAGGCCGCCTTTCTGGATGGCTTCGTACTTGGCAGCAACCACCTCGTCGGTCTCTGCGTGCAGGGTACGACGCTCGCTGTGGCCGACCAGGGAGTAGGTGCAACCGAAGGCTTTGAGCATGGACGGAGCGTTCTCGCCGGTGAAGGCGCCAGACTCGTGAACGTCGGCGTTCTGGGCACCGTAGGCAATCTTGCTGCCGGCGGTCAGCTGCTCAACCAGACCCAAAAAGATAACCGGCGGGCAGACGGCGACTTGTACAGAAGGATGAGCGGCAGCCGCCGGGGTCAGTCCTTTGATCAGTGCTTCGACGGAAGCCTTGGTGCCGTTCAGTTTCCAGTTACCCATTACCAGGTGCTGTCTCATCTTCTATATCTCCTAGGCATTTGATTGCGCGACATTATATGAATTGAACCGAGCCCAAGATAGCTGACCCGGCGGCAAATGACGTAATTTTTTTTCGCTTTCCTGATCCAAATCAGGAATGAAAGGCTCGATCGCTCAATCGGTGACCTGACCCCGCAGACGGGCCCACCATACCCCAATCCATTCGTGAATGGCAGCCTCGGAATACATCAGATAGCGCCCCTTGGGCAGGTAGCTGTAGAGGGGTTGCACCACCTGGCTCTGCTTGGCGGTGTAGTCGGTGGGGGCCGGCACGGCATTGAGTCCCTGACCCTGATAGAGCGCCATGGCCCGCGGCAGGTGGGTGGCCGAGCTCACCAGCGCCACCCGCTTGCCCTTGAGATGCTGGCTGATGCTGACCGCCTCGTCGTGGGTGTCTTTGTTGTTTTCAAACAACGTCATCCGCGAGCGCGGGATGCCGAGGCTTGCCGCCATGCGGGCGTTGACCTCGGCGTTCGAGAGAGGATCCCCCGACACATAGCCCGAGAAGATGAGCTCCGCCTGCGGATAAGCCTGGGCCAGCCGTACCCCCTCCAGAGTGCGGGCCAGGGCGATGTTGTTCTGCCAGCTGCGCTCAGGGACGGCCGGGTCGCTCACATGGCCGTTGCCGAGCACCACGATGGCCTGGATGTCCGGATGCTGGCTCACCTCGAAGGGGGGGAAGGTCTGCTCCAGCGGGCGGGCCAGCTGGTAGCTCACCGGCCGCATCCCCATCAGGGCGACGATGAGCAGGGCCAGGGTCGCCAGCAGCTTGCCGGTTTTCTGAAAACGGGTGAACCAGAGCAGCAGCAGCGCCAGCAACAGCAGGGTGACGGAGAAGGGGAGCGGCATCAGCAGCTGACCCAGCCACTTTTTAAGCACAAACACGGCAGAGAGTTCCTTGAGTTTTCAGCAAATTCGGGATGTGACAGAATACCTCTCTTTTTTGGGATGGCCACAACCCTGTGGCGCAAAAGTTGAGTTTCTCCTTGAAGCACGATCAGAGTTTCGACGGGCGGGCCGACAAGTTCGCCCGCAACATTTATGACTCCACCAAAGGGCGCATCCGCACCACAGTGGTCTGGAGCGACATCGAAGCCTGCCTGGCCCGCCTTGGCAACCGGCCCCTGCGCATCCTGGATGCGGGCGGCGGGTTTGGCTACTTTGCCCAGAAGCTGGCGGCCATGGGCCATCAGGTGGAGCTGTGCGATCTCTCCGCCGAGATGCTGGCGCTGGCCCGCAGCCAGATCGCCGAGAAGGGGCTGGAAGACAGAATTCGTCTCATCCATTGTCCCATTCAGGATCTTAAAGCACACGTGACCGGCACCTTCGATCTGGTGCTCTGTCACGCGGTGCTGGAGTGGCTCGCCGAGCCGCGCCAGACCTTGCTCGGTCTGTTCCCTTTCGTCAATGCCGGGGGCATACTGTCGCTGCTTTTCTACAACCGCCACGGCCTGCTGTTCCAGAGCCTGGTGGTGGGCAATTTCGATTATGTGCGCCTGGGTCTTCGCAAGAAGCGGCAGACGGCGCTGACCCCCACCAATCCCCAGCTGCCGGAGCAGGTGTATGACTGGATTGGCCGGGGCGGGCTCAAGATAATCGGCAAGACCGGGGTGCGGGTGATCCACGATTACATGCGCCACAAGCAGGATCAGCTGGAGAAGTTCGACGATCTGCTGGCCATGGAGCAGCAATATTGCCGGCAGGAGCCGTTTATCTCCCTGGGGCGCTATATCCACGTGATGGCGCAGAAACCCGCCGGCTGAGCCCCTTTTTTCGATGCTACCGGATGTAGCCGCGCGCAAGGCTTTGCGCCCAATACAACAACGAGATGACAACGTCATGATGAGTACATCCCGTACCCTGCCAGAGATGGTGGGATGGGTCAGGCAGGAGGGGCTGGCGTTGAGCCTGCCCACCGACCGGCTGGCCTTTCTGATTGCAATCAAGACCCTGTCCGAAGATGAGTCGGACTTGTCGGAAGCGGCCCTGCACGATGCCTTCGGCTACGTCAGCAACGCCTTCGGCCAGATGGACGAGACCCTCACCGGTCGCGCCAACAACGCCATCAACGATCTCATTCGCCAACAGCTGCTGTCGCGTTTCAACACCGACATGGTGGCGGGGGAGAGCCTCTATCGCCTGTCGCGTCTTGGCATGAGCATCGTCGACTTCTTCATGGATCAGCGCCAGGTCGACTCCATCAAGCTCTCCATCCTGCTCGAGCACCTGGCGGCCGAGCTCGACACCGCCCGCAAGGCGGCGCTCGAGACCAATACCCGCGAGCAGTGGGATGCCGAGGTGCTGCCACGGCTCACCTTCTCCCTGGAAGAGACGCTGGGGCGCATCGATCTTACCCAGCGCGCCATGGATGAGCAGCAGAATCAGGTCAAAAGCGAGATTGCGGCCCTGCTGACCCAGAACTGGGTCGATGCCATCCACAGCTGCGAAAAACTGCTGCACGAGACCGGCCAGACCCTGCGCGAGCTGCAGGATACCCTGGACGCCGCCGGCCACCGTCTGCAGGCGGGCCTGCTCAACATTCAGGAAGCGGCGCAGGGGCGCGAGGATCTGTTCCACGTCGAGGAGCTGACTCACGCCCTGCAGGGGCGCCTTGACGTCATCACCAGCTGGGGCCAGCAGTGTATCGAGCTGTGGGCCCGCTACGACAGGCACGTCCACAAGTTCATCCGCAACGCCATCGACATGGACAAGAACCGCGCCTTCAGCCAGCGGCTGCGGGAATCCATCCGCAATTTCGATCAGCACAACTGGCAGCTGCGGGTGGCCGAAGAGCCCCGCCTGCTGGAGCTGCGCGACGAGACCATCGCCATCCACGACGAGGAGGTGACCGGCGAGGTGCCCCTCGAGATGGAGTACATGGAGATGGTGGACATCAACCAGGAGCTGGCCGAGCGGATCGAGCGCTATCTGGCCCGCTACCCCGAGCAGGGCCAGCAGCTGGACTTGGCCGATGTGCTGCGCGAATACCTGCTGGACTACCCGGCCCATGCCCACTTCGATGTGGCGCGTCTTCTGATCGACCAGGCCGTGCGCCTGGGCCATGCCAGCGGCGAGCACCAGCTGCATCGTCAGCCCGCATGGAAACCCATTAACCAAGCTGGATCCAAGGTTCAGGCCTATGTCATTGATCAATACTGAATTTCCCTTGCCGCTGCGGCTCGCAGAGGCGATTGCCAACCCCTTGTTTCCGCGCATCGACACTGCCTTGCGCTCCGGCCGCCACATCAGTGCCGACGAGTTCGAGCAGCACTCGGCGCTGGTGGAATACCACCAGGAGCTGGAGATCTTCTACGGCCGCTATCAGGTGGAACTCATCAAGGCGCCGGAAGGCTTCTTCTACCTGCGCCCGCGCCCGAGCGCCGACATTGGCACCACAGTCCTCTCCGAGCTCGACATGCTGGTGGGCAAGGTACTCTGCTACCTCTACCTGAGCCCGGATCGGCTCGCCTCGGAAGGAGTGTTCGCCATGGGCGAGCTGCAGGAGGAGGTGCTGAGCCTGGCCGACGAGAAGCAGCTGCTGCGGATGGTCAACAGCCGCTCCGGTGGCACCGATCTCGACAAGAAGAAACTGCTGGAGAAGATCCGTACCTCCATGCGCCGCCTGCGTCGCCTTGGCATGATCACCGCCCTTGGCAACAGCGACAAATTCCGGGTCAACGAGTCAGTGTTCCGCTTCGCCGCGGACGTGCGCTCCGATGAGGATCCGCGCGCCGTGCAGCTGCGGATGATCCAGGAGGGGGAGGCCATCTTCCACGACGACGAAATGCCGAGCAGCGACTCGCTGTTTGACGATATCGAGGCGGACCTCGATGAAGAACAACTGGATCTGGAGGTATAAAGGTGCGAGGCAAGTTCAAATCCCTGACCATGGTCAACTGGAACGGCTTCTTCGCCCGGACCTTCGATCTCGACCAGCTGGTCACCACCCTCTCCGGCGGCAACGGTGCGGGCAAGTCCACCACCATGGCGGCCTTTATCGCGGCCCTCATCCCCGACCAGTCCCTGCTTCACTTCCGCAACACCACGGAGGCGGGTTCCAGCAGCGCCTCCCGTGACAAGGGGCTCTACGGCAAGCTGCAGCGCGGCCACTGCTACTCTGTGCTCGAGGTGATGAACAGCCGCGAGCAGCGGATCTGGGTCGGCGTGCACCTGGAGCAGGTGGCCAACCGTGACAACAAGGTCAACATCACCCCGTTTGCACTGGTGGATGTGCCGGACAATCTGGCGCCCACCGATCTGCTGCTGGAGAAGCTCGACGACGGCAAGGGCCGGGTGCGTGCGTTTGCCGATCTGAAAGGGGCGGCGGCGGAGCTCGGCGCCATCAAGGTCGCCAAGTTCAATACGGTGACCGACTATCACAACTTCATGTTTGAGTTCGGCATCACCCCGAAGAAGCTGCGTGATCAAAAAGATCGCGGCAAGTTCTACCGTCTGATCGAGGCCTCCCTCTACGGCGGTATTTCGTCTTCCATCAGCCGCTCCTTGCGCGAATACCTGCTGCCGGAGAACTCCGGCGTGCGCAAGGCGTTCCAGGACATGGAAGCGGCCATCTACGAGAACCGCCGCACCCTTGAGGCTATTAAAGAGACCCAGGGCCAGCGGGATCTGTTCAAGAACCTCATTACCGAGACCACCCACTATGTGGCGGCGGATTATGTGCGCAATGCCGCCGAGAAGAACCGCCTCTCCGAACTGGCCCTCAAGGCCCGCCAAGAGTTGGCAGGTAAACGCCGCCTGCTGGCCGAAGAGAAGCAGCGCGCTATCTATCTGGCCGACGAGGTGGAGCAGCTCACCAACCGCGAGAAGCTGCTGACCGACGAGCTGGAGTCCGCCGCCGAGCACCTGGCCAAGGTGCTGGCCGCCGTGGCACTGCAAAAGAAGATAGAGATGTATCGCGCCGATCTGGCGGATCTCTCTGACAAACTCGAACAGCAGCAGGCGGTGCTGGAAGAGATCCACGGCCAGTTGCTGGAGGTGGAAGAGCGCAAGGAGCTGGCCCAGGCAGAAGTAGACAGCCTCAAGACCCAGCTGGCCGACTATCAACAGGCGCTGGATATCCAGCAGACTCGCGCCATCCAGTACCGTCAGGCGGTGCAGGCGCTGGAAAACGCCCGCGAGCAGTGCGAGCTGCCGGGGCTGACCGCCGAACAGGCGAGCGACACCCTGCACCAGTTCCGCGTCGCCGAGCAGAGCCTCACCAGCCGGGTGCTGGGGGCCGAGCAGCAGCTGGCGCTGGCCAAGGCGGCGGTGGCCGAGTACGAAGCGGCGCTGGCGCTGCTTTTGAACATTGCCCCCGAGACTGCGCGCGAGGCCGCCTGGCCCACCGCCCAGGCGCTGCTCAAGCGTCACATCGAAGACAAGGCCCGCATTGCACAGGGGCAGGGGCTGCGCGCCGCGCTGGCTCGCCTCGAGAAAGAGAGCGAAAGCCAGCAGGCGCTGCTGCGCTTGCGTGACGAGCTGCAGCAGGCCTCCGGCCAGCTGATCGCGAGCCAAGACGAGCTGGAGTTGTTTCTTGAGGCCCAGCGCACCCGTCAGGAGGAGCTGGCCGAGCAACAGGCCGAGGTCAATCAGCGCCGTGCCAGCCTCGAGCATCAGGGCGCCCAGCTCGGCCGCGATATCGCGGAGCTGACCAAGCTGGCCCCGCGCTGGCTCAAATCCTTTGAAAAACTCGAGCAGCTGCGCGAGCAAAGTGGGCTGCCGCTCACCACCGCCGAAGAACTTTCTTCCGGCATGCAGAGCGTGCTCGACAAGGAGCGCGAGTTCGAGCAGGAGAGCAACCGCATCGCGGCGCAGAAACAGGCGCTGGAGCTGCAAATTCGCAACCTGCAGCTGGGGGCCGGTGAGGCGGATCCGCGCTTGGCTCGCATTGCCGAGCAGGTGGGGGGCGTGCTGCTCTCCGATGTCTATGACGACATCTCCATCGACGATGCTCCTTACTACTCCGCGCTCTACGGCCCGGCCCGCAGCGCTCTGGTGGTGCTTGACCTTGAGGGCGCCATCGAGCGGCTGAAAAAGCTGGAAGATTGCCCGGAAGATATCTACCTCATCCAGGGCAACCCCGACTCCTTTGACGAGGACCTGGTGGAGGCCGACGAGCTGGGTGACGCCGTGCTGGTGCGCACCAGCAAGCGTCAGGTGCGCTTCTCCCGCTACCCCGAGTTGCCGCTGTTTGGCCGAGCCGCCCGGGAAAAGCGGATCGAGCAGCTCGACCTTGAGCGCGAAGAGCTTATCGAGGGTTATGCCAAGGCCGCCTTCGAGCAGCAGAAGTACCACCGCCTCTACGGTCACTTCCGCGACTTTATCGGCCAGCATCTGGATATCGCCTTCCGCCCCGACCCGGAAGCGGAAGTGCAGGCCAAACAGGCCGAGCAGCGCAAGCTGCAAGAGACCATCGCCGAGTGCAACAAGCAGCTGACAGAGGCCAAAGCGGCCGCCGCCCAGCTGACCCGCCATATCCAGCTGGTGCAGGGGATGCTGCCCTTTGCCCACCTGTTTGCCGAGACAGAGCTGGCTGCCCGCCTCGAGGCGGCTCACGCCGACGTGGAAGCGTTGAAACAGGCCGAAGCCTTTATCGCCAAGCACGGCAAGTCGCTCGAGAAGCTGGAAACCATGGTGCAGGTGCTGCGTCAGGATCCGCAGGATCTCTCTGCCCTACAGGCGGCGTTTGACGAAGCCAACGAATTGCTGGCCGAGCAGAAGCGCCGTTGCTATGCCCTTGATCAGCTGGTGGCCCGCCTGCCGCACTTTGCCTATCAGGATGCGCAAGACCTGCTGGGCAAGGCCTCCGAAATGAGCGAACGACTCAAAGAGAAGCTCAAGGCGGCCGAGCTTGCCGCCCGCACCGCCGGTGAGCAGCACAAGCAGATTGCCCAGCGCCACACCGAGGCGTTGCAGCTGCGCACCGCGCTCAACTCCAGCGTCGAGGCCAAGCGCCAGACCCTGACCGAGTTCGAGCAGGAGCTGGCGGCCATGGGGCTGACCCTCTCTGACGACATGGAAGAGAAGGCGCGCGCCCACAAGAAAGAGATCGAAGAGCTGCTGATCCGCACCCGTTCCCGTCGCACCAGCGCCGAGGCCCAGTTGCAGGTAACCAAGCGCGAGATCGAATCTCTCGGCGGTCGTCTCAAGCTGGAAGGTAAGGATTACTACGGTGCCCGTAAATCCCTGGTGGGTCACAAGGCGAGCTGGTCGCGGGTGGTGCGGCTGGCGCGGGAGACCGACGTCGAGAAGCGCCTCAACAAGCGCGAGCTGGCGTACCTTGACAGCGACGAGCTGCGCTCCATGTCGGACAAGGCCCTCGGCGCCCTGCGGGTGGCTGTGGCCCACGACGAGGCCCTGCGCGATGCGCTGCGACTGTCGGAGGGCAACCGCAGCACCGAGCAGAAGGTGGCCTTCTACGTGCAGGTCTACCGTTACCTCAAAGATCGCATCCGCAACGACATCATCCGCTCCGATGATCCGGTGGAGGCCATCGAGGAGATGGAGATCGAGCTGGCCCGTCTGGCCGACGAGCTCAAGCAGCGGGAAACCCATCTGTCGCTCTCCTCTCACGAGGTAGCGGCCAAGATCACCAACATCATCCGCCGCGAGCAGAACCGTATCCGGGTGCTCAACCAGGGCTTGCAGAACATTGCCTTCGGTCTGGTGCGCGGGGTGCGCCTCAACGTCAATATTCGCGAGGCTCACACCCGTCTGCTGACGGCGCTGGCTGACCAAACCGCCATGCACAACGATCTGTTCGCCGACAAGGAGCTCAGCTTCTCCGAGGCGATGGCCAAGCTGTTCCAGCGCCTCAACCCGCAGGTGGAGCAGGGGGATCGCAGCTATCAGGTGATGGGCGACGTGCTGCTCGATTATCGCAACTACCTGGAGCTGGAGATCGAGGTGCAGCGCGGCGCCGATGGCTGGCTGCGGGCCGAGAGCGGCGCGCTCTCCACCGGCGAGGCGATCGGTACCGGTCAGGCCATCCTTTTGATGGTGCTGATCAGCTGGGAGGAGGAGTCCCGCCGTCTGCGCGGCAAGGACATCGCCCCCTGCCGCCTGTTGTTCCTCGACGAAGCGGCGCGTCTGGATGGCAAATCCATCGCCACCCTGTTCGAGCTGTGCGAGCGGCAGGACATGCAACTGCTTATCGCCGCGCCCGAGAACATCAGCCCCGAGAAGGGCACCACCTACAAGCTCATCCGCAAGGTGCAGGGCAAGCACGAACACGTGCATGTGGTGGGGTTGCGTGGCTTTGGCTTCGCCGACGACAAGCTCATTGCCTGACAGAGGCTGACGGATGAGGTATGAAAACGGGAGGCTTGGCCTCCCGTTTTGTTTGGAAACTGTGGCAAAGTAGCGGCGCGGCCATGGCAGGCCGGCACCACGCCGGTTCGCTCACGCCCGCTACCGCTTCATTGGCATCGACAACCCCGCAGGGGAGCAAGGACAAGGCACATGGTTGAAAAGGGGCAATTTTTGCGAAAGGGGCTGCTGCTGTCGCTCACCGTGCTGCTGGCCGCCTGCAGCAGTCGCTATGACGAGAGCCACGGCGGCAGCTGGCGAGGCTATAGCGAGACGGGGCTCGCCTCCTACTACGCCGATCGCTACCACAACAAGCGCACCGCCAGCGGCGAGCCTTACCAGCGCCACGCCAACACTGCCGCCCACATGGAGTTGCCCTTCGGCGCCATGGTGCGGGTTACCAACCTCGCCAACGGCAAGAGCGTGGTGGTCAGGGTCAACGACAGGGGGAATTTCCCGCGCGGACGCATCATCGACCTTTCCAAAGCGGCCTTCAGCGCCATCGGCAATCCCCGCGCCGGGCTTATCAAGGTCAGGGTCGAGGTAGTGAATTAGCCAGCGATCTGAAAAGGGGAGTGCCATAAATCCATATGGTACTGACTGCTCCATCAGGGACGGGTTTGATTAAGCCCGCCAGATGGCCGGCCTAATCTGCCCCCATCACTGTGACGGGAGGTTCTACAGCCCGCCAGCCCAGCTCACTCTCGTAATGCTTCAGCCATATTCCCTGTCCCTTTACATTCATTTCTCCTTATCTCAAGACTGTCTCACCCTAACCCTGCCTCGCATATTGTTCCGACAAACGATGACAACAATCTCAAAAGATTGATATTTAATGCGTTTTGCTGTTTTTGTTGAATTTACAAAAAAAGTTTAAAAAAGGGAGGCCTGATGCTATCTTAGGCGCAGTAACATTTATGAGGGAGTGAGAGCGTCATGACCATTGAACGATATGCCACCGACAAGCCTTTTCCCTTTGCCGATGCAGTGAAGGCGAACGGTTTTGTCTTCCTCTCTGGCCAGGTTTCGATGACTGCCAGTGGTGAGCCGCTGTATGGTTCGGTTGCGGAGCAAACCCGGCGGATTATGCAGTCGATAGACGGGACGCTGACACGGGCGGGCGTGAGCCTAGATCAGGTCGTCAGGGTGCAAGTGTGGCTGAGTGACATGAAACACTTTGCCGAATTCAACGCTGAGTATCGCACTTGGTTTTCAAATGGCTTCCCGGCTCGCTCGGTGACTAGCAGCGCGCTGGCATTTGGGCTGGATGTGGAAGTTGAAGTCCAGGCGACAGCTTCATAGAGAGAGAATTCACATGGACATGAAACATGGCAGTCTGATCACTGCCTTGACGGCATCCCTTGACACCCTTAGAACCACTATTCCCGCCAATACCGAAGCGGTATTACATGATCTGACCAGACCCGAGGCGTCCATCATCGCCATCGTCAATGGGCATGTAAGTGGCCGCAAGAAAGGGGATGCGCTGTTATCCGGACCGGATGATGACATGGGCTTTTTGGGGCTGCTCGAGGCCTCATCCGATATCAGGCACCGCACATTCAGCGGTTATGTTTCCAAGACGGCTTCCGGGAAGCGCTTGAATAGCGCATCGACAATCTATTACGGCGAGGGTGGCACTCCATTGGTGGCATTTTGCATCAATGTCGATATGGAAACTGTCAATCAATTGAAGCGCGATCTGGATTATCTTTTCCTGCCAGCCGGCATGGAAGAAGGGCTGGGTGGCAGGACGAGCAATATATCCATCCAGACGTTGGATGATGTGTTGCAGAGATATCGGCAGACAGGCTCAGAGAACAAGATTGACTTCAGAAGGCGCGTCGTATCAGACATTCATGGCATGGGGTTTTTCAAGATAAAAGGTAGTGTCAACCATGTCGCCAGAATGTTGGGGGTGACGCGATACACGATTTACAACTACCTGGAGAAATGCGATGAAGAGTAGTAGCTCGATAAAGATCCCCTTCTATCAAGTGGATGCGTTTACCTCTCAGCCTTTTGGCGGTAATCCGGCCGGGGTATGTCCTCTTGAGACGTGGCTGGATGATGAAGTGCTCCAGGCAATCGCCATTGAAAACAATTTGTCCGAGACTGCTTTCTTTATCCCGGCAGAGGATGGTTATCACTTGCGCTGGTTTACACCGGGGGTCGAAGTCGATTTGTGTGGGCATGCGACTCTGGCCGCGGCCTGGGTGCTTTTTAACAAGCTGGACCATGCTGGTGAGCGCATTCATTTTCACACCCGCAGCGGACTTCTTACCGTGACCCGCTCAGGCCATGAATACTGCATGGACTTTCCTGCCAAGGCGGTGACTCAGATAACGCCTCCATCGGGATTGTTGGCTTCACTCGGTATAGAAGAAGGGATCGTTGGGGTATGGCAATCTGATGATCTGATCGTGCTGGTGGATGACAGGCAGATCATCGACAGACTGGCCCCGGATTTCAATACGCTGGTGCAGTTTGATACCCGCGGTGTCATTGTGACGGCGGCCGATGAACGCTTCGATTTTGTCTCTCGCTGGTTTGGCCCTCAGGTTGGCGTCAACGAAGATCCGGTGACCGGCTCTGCGCATACCTTCTTGGCGCCGTTCTGGGCAGCACGAACAGGAAAGAAAGAGCTAATTGCCCAGCAAGGGGGGGCGCGCAAGGGCACATTGCGTTGTCTGGTACGGGATGACGGTCGCGTGGAGTTGTATGGTGAGGCTCGCATGACGATCGAAGGCTTCTTCCTGCTGTAGTGGTTCCAAACGCCTTATTACCTTGCCCTATCGGAGGCGGATGACGAGCGCTATCTGCTGGCGCGGTGCAAGAGGGAGTGGGTCAACGAGATAGGCCAGATGATAGAGGGGCATCACGCTCTGCGTTCCCGGCAAGATTCCCCCTTTGCCCTTGTGGAGCTCTTTCTCCGGGCCCCGACATCGTCGACTTCTCTCTTGGCATGGTGTGCGAGACACTCCTTCAACTCCCTGCTGATGTTTTGCCGCTAAGGAGCAGGCTATAAAGAGAGACGTCATTCACAGGGAGGATCAGAACATGACTGACAAGCGCGCCATTCAGGCAGCGGCCATCCCCGAGCACAAGGCAAAGTCCCTTTATCCGGAGCCCTTTGCCTCCTTGGTCAAGCACCGCACCCGGCGCAGGCTGGGGGATCATTTCGGCCTCGCCAATTTCGGGGTCAATCTGACGACCCTGGCACCGGGGGCCATCTCGGCGCTCAAGCACCATCACGGCCTGCAGGACGAGTTCGTCTATGTGCTCTCGGGCAATCCCACCCTGCGCCACGGGGAGGAGGAGTACCGGATGTCGCCGGGGGAGTGCATCGGCTTCAAGGGCGGCAGCGGCCTGGCCCACCAGTTGCTCAACCACTGTGAAGTGGACGCCGTCTATCTCGAGGTGGGGGACAGGCTGCCAGGGGACACAGTCGACTATCCCGACGACGATCTGGCCCTGGTACAGGGGGCCGATGGCGCCTGGTCAGCCAGACACAAGGATGGCAGCCCCTACTAGGGTGCCTCTTCGCGCAATGAGAGAGACCTCCATGGTGTTCAGCCCCTTTTCTGCTGTCAGAGCAGAGGATTTTCTGCCGCTGCTCAACGACGAGACGCTGCGAAAGCACCTGATCCCTCACCCGCTTTTCGATGTGGCCGGGGTACGCGACTGGATGGCGTACAAGCTGAGAGTCGACGCCCGGCCAGGCTGCCGCGTGCGTGCCATCTTCCTCGACGGCACCGTGGTGGGGTGGTGCGGCATCCAGCCCGATGACGAGGGGGTGGAGTTTGCCATTGTGCTCGCCAGGGCCGGCTGGGGAAGCGGCGTGGCGATTTTCAACGAGATGATGGGGTGGGCGAGGGAGCTTGGCCATCGGTCTATCCTCTTTCACCTGCTGGATACCCGCCCGCCTTACCGCTCCCTCGCCAGACGGGCCATCTGGGTGAGGAAAACACGTCTGGGCGAACACCCTTTCACCACCTATTGCCTTGATGTTGAATCCTGGTCTGCAGACCCTTAGCCCTTAGCCAGGGGGTTGCAAGCCGTGCCGCCTCCTGGCGGGTAACGTTGACACCCTTTGCGCAATGATCCCTCCCGCTCGTTTGTTCCTCTGTGCACTGCGTGGTGAACACTGTGTTCATTCTGCTCTCCTATATGGCACCCACCGTCCTGCCTACACTGGGCAACTTCTGATGGGGGGCATCCGGCACTATAAATAGCTGTCCAGGCTGCACTCTCTAGTGTGTTGACGATGTAAAACGGAGAAGGATGGATGAAAAAAGAGACAGACAAACTGGTGTCGATCGCCGTGCTGAAGGCCCGCACTGGCATGAGAGAGCAACTGCGCCGCGAGCTGCTCAAGCTCATTGCGCCGACGCGGCGCGAGCCGGGCAACCTGGATTACGTGTTGTTTGAATTGCAGGAGGAGCCGGGCACCTTCTACATGCGCGAAGCGTTCATCAATCAGGCCGCGCTGGACAGCCACTGCCAGACGGACTATTTCCAGGCCTTTGCCGCCCAGGCCGAGGTGCTGCTGGCAGAGCCGCTGCGGCTGATTTTTATGGAGGAGGTGAGCCTCCCTTAAACCCATCGGGCCCAAGGTCGGCCCGATTTCTTCCCATGCCCGGTGCCGCACCAGACGCTATCCCCCGTCATCTTCCCCTTGATTTGCTTTCCTGCATCCTCCGACGAGGGACGTCTCATCACACTTATGCCACCGATTTGTACCTGCAACCTTTTCATCTCCAGATTGTTTAGTAAGATACCCAAATGAAAATCAACATTGGGGCCAAACCCCGCAGCATCGTCACCATCGCGTGGGCTGTGATGGGGGCATTGGTCGTCATGGCGCCGAACAGATCAGAGGGATGAAATGGAGATAACACTGGCAGGGATCCCGCCAAGTGAGTTTGAACAGCGCTTTGCGGCCGTCAAAGAGGGGATCTTTCCCTATGTCGAGGCAGTGTTTGGCTGGGATGACGAGATGCAACGCGCGCGGTTGACCAGCGAATATGAGTCGCACTGGTTCTCGTGGATCCTGGCAGGGGGCGAGCGAGTCGGCCTGCTCTGCTGCAAGCCATACGAGGATGCGCTGCACGTCCATCTGCTGATCATCTTCCCTCGCCATCAGGGCCGGCAGCTTGGTTCTGCCGTCATGGCGCGGCTGCATCGCGAAGCGGCATGTGAGGGGAGGGTGCGGGTGACCCTGTCGAGTTTTACCGTCAATCAGGGGGCGCTGCGGTTTTATCGGCGCCTCGGTTATCTGGTGGTGGCGGAAGAGCCGGCGTTCGTCTCCTTGTCCCGGCCGGTGACGAGAGAAGAGTCATGGGGTGCCCATGGTTGAGGGAGCGTATTGATGGCAAGGCTGGATATTTTAACGGTTCCCGACCCCAGGTTGAGAGTCAAGGCCGAGCGGGTTGAGGATATTGCGGCCGTGCAAGGCCTGATCGATGACATGCTGGAGACCCTCTATGCCACCGACAATGGTATTGGTCTCGCCGCCACGCAGGTGGGGCGCAAGGAGGCCATCGTCATCATCGACCTGTCGGAAAAACGGGATCAGCCGCTGGTATTGATCAATCCGCAAGTGATAAGCGGCACTGACCCAGCGCTTGGCCAAGAGGGGTGTCTGTCCGTGCCCGATTATTACGCCGACGTCGAACGTTACAGCACAGTGGTGGTGTCGGCGCTGGATCGTCATGGTTCGCCTATCACCCTGAAGAGCAGCGATTTCCTGGCCATCGTGTTGCAGCATGAGATCGATCATCTGCAGGGAAATCTGTTTATCGATTATCTCTCGCCGCTCAAGCGCACTATGGCGTTGAAGAAGGTAAAAAAGCACCTCAAGGTGACATGACGCGATATTTCATGCGGCACGTTACATAACCATTTGATTATCTGCACAGGATGACGGGGTAACCATGTACAAGGTTGGTATTGTTTTATTTGATGATTTCACCGATGTGGATTTTTTCTTGATGTATGACCTGCTTGGGAGAAGCAAAGATAGCTGGTCGGTGAAAATACTGGGAACCAAACCGGAGCATGGCTCTGCACTGGGTATCAACGTAAAGACGGATGGAAATGTGACTGAAGCCCGTGATCAGGATGTGGTGCTGATCACCAGCGGGCAGCGTGGCATCCCTGCCGCGTTGCAGGACCATGAGTTCATGTCCGCGTTGCGACTGGAGCCGCAGCGGCAGCTGATTGGCTCAATATGCGCAGGTTCATTCATATTGCATGAACTGGGTTTGCTGAAGGGAAAGAAATTGACAACCAACCCTGCAGCCAAAGCCCGGTTGCTGGAGATGGGGGGAGATGTTCAAGACTCTCCCCTGGTAGTGCAAGGAAATATTGCAACGGCAGGCGGCTGCCTCTCCTTGGTTTATTTGATTGGCTGGGTGGCCGAACGGTGTTTTGGTCCGGAGAAGCGCAGGTTGATCCAGTCTCAACTTATTCCTGCCGGACAAATGGAAATCTTCGAAAAACTTATATCTTCCACCATCAGAGATGCTGAGAATGCATTTGACTGATGTCATCCAATGCTCCTGAGCTCGGTTCAGACCATGACAAGCAAGCGCTATGACAAGGATGGTGAATGAACCTCGCGTTCAACAGGGTCAATCTGGCCCGTGACTACGATTTTTGTGTGGCAGCGCGCCGGGACGCCTATGTGTGCAGCTTCCATCGCGACGACGGATTTGACGCGTTCCTGGCGGGCTATCGGGAACGGATGACGACGAGGCTGACCAGCCGGGAGTGGCATTATCTGCATGTATGGCGCGGTGGCGAAATAGTAGGGCAGCTGGAATTTCGGACCTCTTCATCCGAGCCGGATAGCGGCTACGTTCACCTGATCTATTTGACGCCGCAGGCGCGCGGGCAAGGCCTGGCCGCCTTGCTGCTCCAGCACGTTGCCCACACAATGCAGCAGGCCGGTTGCCGGCGGGCAGTGCTGTCGGTCAGTCGCCTCAACCTGCGTGCGCTGCGTTTCTATCGACGCTGCGGGTGGCGATATCTTGGGCCAAACCCCAAGCATGCCGAGACAGATTTCTATGAATATTGGTTACCGGATGCGCCCTGAATGACGATATGACAGGGCAGGCTGCAAGCCACTGAAGGAGATGAAATGAACAAGGTGCAGTGGGCTGTTGGTGGGAAAGGCAAAGCGCCGGGGAAAATGGCGCTTCGCTGGGGGAGTCTGGTGCTGGTGTCGATGCTGGGCTGGCTGCTGGCTATGATGCCGGCCCACGCCGAGGAGCCGCTGCTCGCCGCCGAGTATCAGCCCTTGGTACAAAAGATGATCGATGCCGCCAAGGCGCGTGATCAGCAGGCGCTGGCCCGCCAGATCAAGTACCCCTTCAAGCGAGAGTATCCCATCCCCGCCATCAAGAGCCCGGCCGAGATGGTGGCCCGTTTCGACGAGGTGTTTGATGAGGCCATTTTAAACAGCATCGCCAGCTCCCGGGCCGGGCAGGATTGGCAGGCCATGGGTTGGCGCGGCATCATGCTCGGCAGTGGCGAGGTGTGGCTGGATTTCGATGGCAAGGTGACCGGCATCAATCATCAGACGGCGCAGGCAGCAAAACGCAAAGCTGAGCTTGTCGCCAAACAGAAAAGCGATCTTTATCCCGGCCTGCGGGAGTACAAACGCCCCGAGCTGATGTGGCAGACCGAGAAATTTACCATTCGCATCGACGAGTTGGGGGATGGCCGCTATCGCTATGCCTCCTGGGCCAAGGGAAAGGCGCTCAGCGACAAGCCGGACCTGGTGCTGAAAAATGGCACCGTCAGGATGGAGGGCTCGGGAGGCAACCACACCTTTCAATTCACCAGTGGCCCTTACCGATACGAGTGCGCCGTGACCGTTTTGGGTGAGCAGGGCATGCCGCCTGGCGAGCTGGTGGTCTATCAGAACGAGGTCGCCATCATGCATCAGCCGGTGATCAAGGTGCTCTGAGATTCCGAGCGTTCAACGCGCAGCCCTGTGCGGTGGTCATCTGCAACGGGCTGACGGTATTAGCCCTGCGGCATCCTGACCCCCTTGTCGAGGTAGAGGCTGCTGTAGTGAGCGCGATGGGTGACGAACATCACCTGATGGCGGCTGCCATCGGAGAGGATGATGAAATCACCGGCCTGGGCGGGGCTGTGCAGGCTGATCTCATGTTCGGGGGCGGTCAGCTTGTCGACCTCCTCCTTGAAGGTGAGGGTGTAAGAATACATAGGGTGCTCCACTGCAGGACCTTATACAGACACGCCTCAAAGGTAGTTGCTGCCGCCCGGCTCTGCGGCGCCCAAGCGGCACCCGTGTACCATTTAATTTACCGGCCACGGCGGGCTCGCTATCTTATGGAAAGCGGCCTGCGGCATGTGCAAGCACAGTCGGCAGACCAGGGTTATCAGCCATCGTCAGGAGCAAGTCATGACAGAGCCAGCAGCACAGTGGAAACCCGAGTTGGTGCGTATTGCCGCCTTCTCATCTGGGGAGACGGGAGGCAATCCGGCTGGGGTCTGGCTTGGTGCTCAGCTGCCCGCTGCCGAGGAGATGCAACGCATCGCCGCCGAGGTGGGCTTTTCGGAGACGGCCTTTGCCGCGCCGCTCGCCATCGCCGATGGGCCGGCCGGGACGACGGCGCCGCAGTGGCGGGTGCGTTACTTCTCTCCACTGGCCGAAGTGCCTTTTTGTGGCCATGCCACCATTGCCCTTGGGGTGGCGCTGGGTCGTCGGGTTGGCCCCGGTGAGTATGGGTTGCAGCTCAATCAGGCCACCATCTTGGTCTCGAGCTGGCTGGATGGGGAAGGGGAGTGGCAGGCGGCATTGCAGTCACCGCCCACTCGCAGCAAGCCCGCTCCCGCCGCGCTGGTAAGAGATGCGCTGGCGCTGTTTGGTTATACCCGGGCTGATCTGGATCCCCGCATTCCGCCGGCCCTCATCCATGGTGGCGCCGATCATCTGGTGCTGGCCCTCAACAGCCGCACGGCCCTGGCAGCCATGCACTACGAGATGGCCGCGGGGCGCGCCCTGATGCAGCAAGAGGGGCTGGTCACCATCTTGCTGGTTCACGCCGCCCGCGAGCAGCTGTTTCATACCCGCAACCCCTTTGCTTATGGCGGCGTCTATGAAGATCCCGCCACCGGAGCGGCCACCGCAGCCTTTGCCGGTTACCTGCGGGACCTGCACTGGCCCCACGGCGGCATCATCGATCTCTTGCAGGGGGAGGAGATGGGGATGGCATCGCACCTGCACGCCGAGATCCCCCCCGAGCCTGGCAGTTCAATCCGGGTATTTGGCCGGGCCCGTCTGATGTAACCCAGCCAATAAAAAACCGCCAGCTGGCGGTTTCTTACTTTATGTCGGGGCAAACCGGCCGCTTTGGCCTATTGCGGGTCGTGCTCCTCAGATGGGATCTGTTCCTGGTGATCGCTCTGTAGCCAGTGCAGCAGCAGGCGAGCCACCTGCGGGCTGCCAAGCAGCGCCATGTGACTGGTGCGATAGGCAATCATGGTATGGGCGGGGAGAAAGGCCAGCTGGTGGCGTGCCTCGTCATGCAGGCCAAGGGCACTGCGCAGGGGCACCAGACCATCACCAATCAACCGGTCTGCCAGCAGACTGCGTTTGGCCGCCGTGGTGGCCGCAATGGCAAAACAGCGGACTCCGCCCGGCAGGGGTAAGGGCGTACGAGGATCGGCCAAGGGGGAAGAAAGGGGGCTCAGGGCAGGGCATGGCTCCATCACCTTGCCGTGGCGCAGATCCTTGATGCCGGCGCTGCGCAGCTGCGCCAGCCTGACGAACGGCTCGCTGTAGGCCGTCACTGGCAGCAGTCGTTCCAGCCAGTGGCCCACTGATTCGAGCGGCGCTCCATGATGGGGCGTGCCGAGAAACAGCAGATTTTTAAGGTGAGCCGGCCATGCGAGGGCGGCCATGTCGGCGTTGTGACAGGCGCTGCGGATCACCAGCCCGCCCATGCTGTAGGCCAGCACGCTGATCTCGCCAAGGCCGCCGGGCCAGTGAGTTGCCAGTTGTTCCAGCTGACGGGCCAGTGCTTGACCGTTCTGCACGATGGAGAGGCCCGAGTTGTAGCGCACATAGATGGGCACGTAACCCAGTGCCTTGGCCAGCATCTCACCGTGGTTGACCGGCGCATCCTGATGCCGGGTCTGCCACTGCAGATCGTTCATGCACAGCCCGTGAACCATCAGTAGCACCCGCCCGCGAGGGGGCAGTTGCGCGGGCAGGCTCTGCCAGCTCAGGGGCTTGCCGAGATAACGCAGAGTCATGGGGGTGGCCAGGGCATTGTGACTCTCGACCAGCTTGTCCCCCATCACGCCATTGAGGGTGGCGAGCAGGGCGGCGCGGCCGGGCGTGTCGGGAATGTGCTGCAGGGGCGGGGCTGGCGGCAGACGGGCAAGCAGGGTATGGAGGCCGCTGCCCAACGCGCTGGCGGCGCCATGTACCCCCTTGTAGACCATCCCGGTGATCCCCGCCGTCTTTCCTTCCTCCCGCCCCTTGAAGCCCATGCCGTTCAAGACCGCCTGATGGACGGCTTCGGTGAGCTGTATGGTCGCAGGCAGGGCCTGAATGAACAATCGGGTCAGTTCGCGAATGTCCGCAAGATGCCAGGAAGAGGCGGGTGGTGGTGCGGTTGGTTGCGTCATGAGAGCCCCCTGTGAAGGTATTGTCGGCCTGCTCCCGCCCGGTCGCGAACAGCGTGCACGACAACCAGCTTGCGCCCTTTGCCCCGGGTTTGCTAGTAACGCGCCGATGGTTCTTGGCAGGAAAACTGCCTCGTGCGCCTAAAGGCTACGAGCGTGATCTTTCCTTGGTGCAAGTCGGGTCACGGCAGCGGGCAGCAAAATCCACTCTACTTCTTTTCCATATGGCACCGAAATGGGGAGGCGAAGATGTCACTGTTTGATGAGCGCAGGGTACAGGATCTCTGTGCCCGCTTGCTGGAGGGCAGCGATGAGAAGGGGTATTCACTCGATAGCAAGCATGGCCGCGGATTGCGAGATCTCTTGCAGGCTGTGGGCGGAGTCAAGCCGGTGGGGCGAGGGGCTCGTTATGTGCTGACTGATGCTGGGCGAGCTTATCTAGCAGCACAGTTGGCACAGGTGGCACCAGTGATGCCAAACAGGCGTGACACCATACGGGCTCTCGGGGCTAACCTGCCTGCGCGCCTTAACCTGGCCAGTTTTCATGCCCTTTGGCACGGGGACAGCAAGAGCGGGATAGGTCCAGATAATGATGCTATCGACATAACATTGACACAGGATGAGGTGGTCCGGCTGCGTACCATGAGCCCGTTGCTACTCATTGATAAGAGCGGCCAGCGCCATGATATGACGGCACAGTTGGCGCTATTGGGAGAGCTGGTCTTGCCGGAGCGTTGTCTTTGCAAGTTGCAGGGCATCGAGTGGCAAGGACAGCAGATAGTCACGGTGGAGAACAAGGGGGCCTTCGTGGATTACCCGTTGCAAGCAGGGGAGTTGTTGCTTTATGTGCCTGGCCGCAATACCAGACTGGCGCGGCAAGTGATCCCGCTACTACCGGCGGTTGTGCCTTGGGCCCATTTTGGTGATCTGGATCAGCGGGGATTGGATATTGCTACCGAGCTGGCCCATGCCCTCCGTCGTCCGTTGGCGCTCTGGTTGCCCGATGCATTGGTGGCGTATGTTCATTACTATGCCCGCCCGCTGACTCAGCGTCTGGAGGGGCAACTGATCAGCAGAGGTAAGACGCCCTGGAGACTTGAGCCTGAGACCGGCGGGCATGGCAATCCGCTGGCAGAGGCTCTCATGCATCTGATCAGGCAGGGTTGGTGGCTGGAGCAGGAGGTATTGGTACTGGCCAGGGGATGGCAAGCATGGCCATTGGATGTGGCTTGCGACTGATATCGCAATAAAAAACCGCCATCAGGCGGTTTTTTATTGTGCCGGCCCTTATTTCAGGGCTTTCTTCAGCTTCTTGATCTTGCTCTCGTGCTTGGCAATTTTCTCGAGGCGGGCGGCGATCTTCTTCTTGATCTCTTTCTTGCTGACTTTGGCCATCTGGCGTGCTCCTTTTGCAATGATGACACTCGCGGTGTCGGGGTTGGTCAGTCCATGAAACCCCAGAGTGCCACAGGGTAGCTGATGACACCAACCTTTCGCTCAAAATAACGGCAGACAGCATGCCGGCGTAGAGCCTTGTGCTGCGACGCTACGAAGCCTGAACAGGGGGGCAGGGCAATCGGCGGCCATAAAAAAAGCGCCCCGCGGGGCGCTCTTGTATCGGTGTATGAGGGCAATCAGGCCTTTTTCAGGTAGGCGGCGACCAGCACGATCTGCACGCCGTTGACCTTGCCTTCAATGTGCAGCGGGTTGTTGGTGAGGCGGATGCCCTTCACCAGGGTGCCGCGCTTGGCGGTGAAGCCCGCCCCCTTGACGTCCAGATCCTTGATCAGGGTCACCGAGTCACCTTCGACCAGTACGGCGCCGTTGGAGTCGACGGTCGGTACGCTGTCGTCATCCTCGCTGGCCAGGCCGGCTTCGGCCCAGGCCTTGGTCTCGTCTTCCATGTACATCATGTCCAGCATGTCCTGGGCCCACACCTCGCCCTGGGTGGAGAGGTTTTTCAGCTGGCGCCACGCCATGACCTGTACCGCAGGGACCTGGCTCCACATGCTGTCACCCAGGCAGCGCCAGTGGTTGACCACTGTGGTTTCTGGCTGCTCCAGCTGGCCACGGCAGGTGTCGCACAGGGCAACGGTGTGATCATCATCGCTGGCCGGAGAGTGGGGGACCGCGAAGGCAGTCAGCGCCTGTTCGGCACCGCACAGTTCACACTTGGCGCCCGCGCGCGCTTGCAGGGTGGCATTGATGGTCATGTTTTGGTTCCATTCACGTTGGTAAAATGGCCCGCGCTGGGCAGGCCAAGATAATGAAGGGGCGGAATATACCACAAAACCCCGTTCTTTGTCAGGCTAAGCCCTGCCGCAGGACTATGGCGGGCCGGAGGGATTGACCGAAGGGACTCTCTTTGCCCGTGCTGAAGCTGGGGGATAGTGGCACACCCATGCCGGCGCAGCATGGATGAGAGTGCTTTTTGGCGCGGGATCGCTAGAATGAGCCTCCATTTTGACGGCAGAACAGGGGCACGCGTGCTGGCTCAACGTTTTCAACAACTGGATCGACTGCTGAGCGAAGCCCGGCACTGGTGGCAATACCAACCCTATCATCACCTTGACCTCGCCTTTGCCAAGACGACGCCGGCGCTGGCCGAGCGGCTCAATGCCCTATCGCTGGCCGAGATTGAGCGGCTCGATGGCGACATGCCCGCCCTGTGCGAGCTGCTGGCCCCCTGGATCCCGCAGGGGTCAGCGCTGCATGCCCTGAGTGCGTTGCCGACCCTGACGGGCGAACCCATCCCGTGCGAGCGGACCATGGCGATGTACATGCCGGGGCGCAAGCAGGCGCAGATTGAAGCCTTCACCGCCTGCCTGCCCGCCCATCGCGGCCCCTATCTGGAGTGGTGTGCAGGCAAGGGCCACCTGGGGCGGCTGGTCTCCCTACACCGTCAGGCCGAGGTGCTGAGCCTGGAGCTGCAGGCGCCCCTGTGCGATGAGGGGCGCCAGCTGGCCGCCCGCGACGGCGCCCGGATGGCATTTGTCTGTGCCGATGCCTTCGCCGATGAGACCGCCCAGCTGATTGCACCGGCCCATCACGCCATGGCGCTGCACGCCTGCGGCGAGCTGCACACCCATCTGATTGAACAGGTGGCGGCGCGCGGTGCAGAGGGGGTGACCCTCTCCCCCTGCTGTTATCACCTGATCCGCACCAGCCACTACCGCCCGCTCTCAGGTCCGGCCAAGGCCAGTGCGCTGCAGCTTGCCAAGAACGATCTGAAGTTGCCGCTGCAGGAGACGGTCACCGGCGGCGCTCGAATCGCCCGCCTGCGGGAGCAGGAGGTGGCCTGGCGGCTGGCCTTTGACTGCCTGCAGCGCCAGGTGCGCGGGGTGGATGAGTATCTGCCGGTGCCCAACATGCAAAAGAGCCTGCTGACCGGTACCTTCGAGGATTTCTGTGGCTGGGCGGCCGAGCGAAAGGGGTTGCAGTTGCCGGCCGGCCTCGACTACGCCGGCTTTCTGGCAAAAGGGGAGGCGCGTTATGGCGATGTCGCCCGCATGGAGCTGGTGCGTCACCTGTTTCGCCGTCCGCTGGAACTCTGGCTGGTGCTGGATCGCGCCCTCTTCCTGCAGGAGCAGGGCTACCGGGTGGAGGTGGGGGAGTTTTGCGACAAACCCATGACCCCCCGCAATATCCTGATCCGCGCGGTGCGAACGCCAGAAAGATAAGCGGCGGGCCCGTCGTTGCGGGGTCTGTTGCAGCGGCTTGCTGTTTACCCTGATGTCGCCGATTGGGGCGTTTGTTTCGTTGAAAGAGCGGTTTTTCCGCTCTTTTTTCATTTTTCTTCGGTTTATTTTCATATATCCGGCCGCCGCGTCAAAACATCGGTTCACAATGCATTTTATGGTGGCCTGCCGGCAGAGTGAATTGGCTCACAGTTCCGACAATATTCTTAATTCTCATCGTGAATTTAGTGGCTGATAATATTACTCTCGAGGCGACTCTTATCCCGACGTTATTCTGACATAAGGACTGTCTGTTATGTTCAAGCCTACACATTGTGCCTGGCTGGTTGCGGCTGCCTGCGCATTGCCAAGTCATGCCATGAATATTCAACCCGATCCACAAAATGCCGGTGGATATGTGATTGCCGCGCCGGATCTGGCGGCGGTTGAAAAAGCCAAGACGGCCAATCCCATGTACGGGATCTGGGCAAAGGCGTTGGCGACACGTTCCAATACCATTGTCGATGCCATCAAACCGAGGGCAGCGAGCAATCCGGATAACGTCAAACGGGTCGAGCGGGTATTCACCGAATCGGACTGGGATTATTTAACCCAGATGGCGGCGCCGGAATATACCTACGAGCGTTTCTTGCGGGCGGTCGGTAAATTCCCGGCTTTTTGCGGCGAATATACCGATGGTCGCGATGCCGATGCCATCTGCAAAAAATCCATCATCACCGCCTTTGCCCATTTCGCTCAGGAGACCGGCGGCCACATTGCCAAGGAGAATATCTCCGACAACCCGCTGGCCCTGGAGGAGTGGCAGCAGGCGCTGGTGCACGTGCGCGAGATGGGCTGGTCGGAGGGGCAGACCGGCTACACCACCGGCTGTGGCCAGAACGACTGGCAGAACAAGAAGTGGCCCTGCAGCACAGGGCAGGGTTATTTCGGTCGCGGCGCCAAGCAGCTCTCTTACCATTTCAACTACGGTGCCTTCTCCGAGGCGATGTTTGACGGCGATGCGTCCGTGCTGCTGAACAACCCCGGGCTGGTGGCAGACTCCTGGCTCAACCTCGCCTCCGCCATCTGGTTCTTCCTGACCCCGCAGGCTCCCAAGCCCGCCATGCTGCACGTGATTGATCGCACCTGGGTGCCCTCCCAGCGCGAGATCGCCGCCGGCATCGGTTACGGCTTTGGCACCACCATCAACGTCATCAACGGCGGCATCGAGTGCGGCGAGCAGAACAAGGACAAGGGTCAGCCGGTCAACCGCATCCGCTACTGGGAAGGGCTGGCCAAGCATTACGAGATCCCGCTCAAGGCCGACGAGAAGAACACCTGCTGGCAGCAGACTCCCTATGGCAGCCTCAACCTCAACGGTGCCACCGACGTGCTCTACACCAACTGGGACGGCAACTGGAAATACTACCCGGATCGGCCCGGCGGCTACTCGTTCGAGTGTGAGCTGGTGGGGTTCCAGACCGCCTACTCGGCGCTGGTGCCAGGAGATTACGAGAAGTGCGTGACCAACTTCTACGGCTCCCACGCCAACTGGCCCAAGGTGAGAGTGGTGGCCAAGCTGGATCCTGCGCCGGTTGACCCGACCGATCCCCCGGTGGGCGATGTACCTGCCTGGAGTGCCAGCAAGGTCTATACCGCAGGCAATCAGGTGAGCTACAAGGGGGCCATCTATCAGGCCAAGTGGTGGACCCAGGGCAATGAACCGGGCAAGGGGGATCCCTGGGTGCTGGTGCCGGCGAAATAAAGAAAAGCGGCCTGGATCAATTCGCGAGACGATTGATACATCTATTCAGCCAAGTAGGGGGACAGATTGTCCCCCTTGTTCCATATCCGACATGGAAAAATTGAGCTTGCATTTAATTTGGCAAGAAAGGGCGATACTCCGGCCCTTATCACTTATATGAGGGCCCGATGAGAATGACAATAGCCGACAGCCACCTATGTTGATGTTGGAAGTCAGTCATCTATATCGGACTGACTCTTTTTATCTTGGAACGTGCCGTCAGCTGAATTTTATTCAGCTGGGCATTGATGATGTGTTGCCTTATTGAACTGGCCCTTGTTTTATCCATCAGGCATGCCTCACCCAGCCGATATTTTATCGGGCGACGACATGCAAGAGTTAAAAGGATTGGCCGCCATCTCGCCATGGAATATCACTGCGCAAATGAGGAAACATCAGGGAGCAACCCCATGTTCACTATTGCCGTGCATGTCGAAATCCCGCTGACAGAGGTCGGGGAGGGCATCAAGGTGGCCAAATTTCAGGACCCCGAAGGCAGCCGGATTGCATTGCTGGAGCGCTGGCCGCCGGCCTCGTGAGCCATCCCGCAGCCGGTTTTGTGATGGGGACAGTGGCCGACGAGGGCGCAACATGGTACTCATCTGATCAGGCAGTGGCTGCAATGACGCGATCAGGTCAGCGACGACAAGCGACAACAAGACGCAGGGAGGGGTGATGAAGGGACATTGTCTGTGTGGCGGGATTGAGGTCTCGGCCGGCGATCACCAGGAGGTGGGGTTGTGCCACTGCAGCACCTGTCGGCGCTGGTCGGGCGGCCCGCTGTTTGCGGTGCACTGCGGCAAGGAGGTGCACTTTAGCGGGCTCACCCCGGTGGCCTATCGCTCCTCGGAGTGGGCGGAGCGGGGCTTTTGTCCCACCTGCGGCACCCACCTTTTCTATCACCTGTTGCCGACGGATGAGTACATAGTGCCGGCCGGCCTGTTTCAAAACGAATCTTTCCAATTGGCGAGCCAGATCTTCATCGACGAGAAGCCCGATTTTTACGAGCTGAAAAACGAGACACCTACCTTGACCGGTCAGCAGGTGTTTGAACAGTTTGCCCCCAAGTCGTGAGCGTGGGGCGAGGTAGCGTAAGCATCGGCCGCAATCAAAGGAACAGACCATGCAACTGGTAGTGATGCGCCACGGGCAAACCCCGGCCAATGCCGAGGAGCGCTATCAGGGGGCGCTGGATATTGCTCTAAGCGACACCGGCGTGGCCCAGATCAGCGCGCAGGCAAAGATGCTGGTCTTGGCGCAGGCCCCGTTTCAGCGGCTGCTGAGCTCCCCCTTGCTGCGGGCACGGCAAAGTGCGGCCCTGGTGGCGGACGAGCTGGCGTTGCCGGTGATCCTTGCCCCCGCGTTTCGTGAGCGCCATGTCGGGGTGTTCGAGGGGCTGACCCAGCAAGAGGCGCGGGAGCGTTATCCTGCGCTGTGGGCCCGCAACATCACCCGGCGCTGGGCCGAGGCACCGCCCGGCGGCGAATCGCTGGACGAAGTCATTGCCCGGGTCGGGCAGGGATTGGCGGAACTGGCGCAGAGTTGCCATCAGGAGCGGGTGTTGCTGGTGGCGCACGGCGTGGTGGCCAAGGTGATCCGGGCGCTGACCGTGGCGGGATTTGACGACTTCTTCGAGTGGCAGCTGGCCAACGGGGCCCTGCTGGAGGTATCGCTGGCATGTGGCACCGCTGGCAGGCCGATGGGTTTCTTTGCCCGGCCGGGCAGTGAACATGGTCTCGCTACCTTGAATGAAGGAAGGCGCCAGGCCTGATGATTGTCTATCAGGCTTGGAGTCTGTTGCCTGTCAGGGGGAATCTGGCAGCGCCTTCCTTGAGCAGTTGCGCCCCTGTTTCTTGGCCAGATAGAGGGCGGTATCGGCCCTGCGCACCATGCGCTCCACCGTATCCTGCGGGCCCAGACTGGCACTGATGCCGACGCTGATGGTGAGCGGCACCTCGGTGCCTGCGCCCAGCTGATGCAGCTGCGACTCGACGGCGAGGCGGATCCGCTCCGCACTGGCCCAGGCCAGCTCCAGCGAGGTTTCCGGCAGTAGCACGATGAACTCCTCGCCGCCCCAGCGGCCCAGCATGTCTACCTCCCGCAGCTGTTTGGCAACCCGCTTGACCAGGCTGAGGATGGCCTGATCGCCCTGTTGATGGCCATAGGTGTCGTTGATCTGCTTGAAGTGATCGATGTCGATCAGCAGCAGGCTCATGGTGTGACTGAAGCGCTGGCAGCGCTGCATCTCCAGCTTGACCAGTTCATCGAAGCGGCGCCGGTTGGCGATCCCGGTGAGGGGATCCGTGGTGGCCGCCACCTTGAGCTCCTCCACCAGCTTGGCCCGCTCCGAGATGTCCCGCAGGATGGCGGTCATCTCGGTGGTCTGGCCCAGGTTGATCTTGGCGATGGTCACCTCCAGCGGAAATTCGCTGCCGTCGCGGCGCAGCCCCATTACGGAGGCGCGGGCGTGCATGGGGCGCGAGTTGATGGGGGAGTTGCTGAACGCCTTGAAATAGCCGTCGTGGTTGGCCCGAAAGCGCTGGGGCAGCAGGGTCTCCAGCCGTTTGCCAAGGTAGCTTTCGTCCACCCCGAACATCTCGCAGGCGGCGGTGTTGATAAGCTCGATACGCGACTCGCTGCTGACGCTGATGATGCCGTCATAGGCGGAGTTGACCACCGCCTCGAAGCGCTTGCGGCTCATCTTGAGCGCCTCTTCCAGCTGCTTTTTGGCGGTGATGTCGATGGCGGTGACCATGATGCGGGTGATGCGGGACTGCTCGGGAATGATGGGGGAGATGACAAAGCGCCACCAGCTGGTGCGCGACAGGGTGTCGATGGGCAGCTCGCTCTCGAGCCCGGTCTGCTGGCTCACACACTCGTGCATCGGCTGCTCTATGCTGCCGGTGATGTAGCGGGGGAACATCTCGCCCAGGCGTTTGCCGATGCAACCCAGCACATCCAGCTCGAAGGCCTGGGCAAAGGTGTCGTTGGCGGAGATGAGGGTAAAGCGATCGTCCTTGTCTAGGGAAAACACCGCGACGGCGGCACCGATGGCATCGAGAGAGGACTTGATATCGGCGTGGGAACCCTGTGTGAACATGCAACCTCCATGGCGAATAACATATTGATATTCAGTATAGTGCGGCCGCTTTGATACCCGGTTGGCGGGAGCCGGGCAGGGGCCGGCCACAGAGCGCCCGCTCTGGCAAACTGGCCGGTCGGCCCGGATTGGGCTTTACTTGCGGGCATCTACAAACGGCACCGGATCCGGCGCAGCGGTCTGGTCAGCGCAACGAAGCAGGGAGGGGGAGATGAAGATCAGCATCGAGGCACATATCGAGCAGGAGATAGAGGCGGTCTGGTGGGCCTGGAACGATCCGGACTGCATCGCCAGGTGGAACGCGGCCTCCAGCGACTGGCACACTACCAGCAGCCGGGTCGATCTGGTGGTGGGTGGGCGTTTTTGCCATCACATGGCCGCCAAAGACGGCAGCGCCGGGTTTGATTTCACCGGCACCTTTACCCGGGTGGAGGCGCCGACCCGGCTCTCGTTCTTGATGGATGACGGGCGCGAGGTGGATGTGCAGTTTGCGAGCGAGGCGGGCGGCACACGGGTGCAGGAGACCTTCGATGCCGAGTCGAGCCACACCCCGGCCCAGCAGCAGACGGGCTGGCAGGGGATCCTCGACAACTTCAAGCGCTACGTGGAGGCGGCAGGCTAGGGGAGAGGTGCCAGTACCAATAAAAAACCACCGCCAGACGTCGGTGGTTTTTTATTGCGCCTTGATTACGGGGCTCATACCGCTGGCGTTGCCGGCGGGTGGCGCGAAGGCGTTACTCTTCGATATCCAGCAGCACCAGGATGGCGCTGTCACCGCCCCACTCGCGGGGGGCCTGATGGAACGCCTGCACATTGGGATGCTGGGCCAGCCAGCTCGGGATGCGCTGCTTGAGGATGTGTTTGCCGATGCCGTGCATCACGGAGGCGACGTGAATGTTCTCGCGTCGGCAGAGGGTGAGCAGGGCCGCCAGCTCCTGTTTGGCCTGCTGCTGGTTCATGCCGTGCAAGTCCAGATAGATCTCCGGCGGATAGCTGCCGCGTTTGAGCTTTTTGAGCTCGAATTTTGACACGTCGTCGCGCACGTAACGGGTCGGTCCATCCTCTTCCAGATGGGGTTGGTACTCATCGCTGAAATAGTGGTCAACCCCAAGGGATTCGCGGCTCTCACGCATTTCGCGTTTCTGCTTGACCGGGCGTAACTCGGCCCTTATGGTATCTTGCTTGATTTTCCGGGTACCTTTTATCGCATCGCGGAACAGCAGGGTTTCCTCGTCTGTCGGTGAGGGCGTTTTTTTCATCAGGTACTCGTCTTGCTCGCTGTATAGAATTCTCGGGCCGGATATTACTCGACTTGGAGGTGGATTTGGACAAGATATTTATCGATGAGGTGGTTGCCGAGATGCACACCATCCAGGACATGTTGCGCTGGGCCATGAGTCGTTTCAACGACGCCGGGATCTTCTACGGACATGGTACCGACAACGCCTGGGATGAGGCCGTGCAGCTGGTACTGCCCGCGCTACATCTGCCGCCGGACGTGGATCCGGCCATGCGCCACTCCCGCCTGACCACCAGCGAACGGCACCGCATCGCCGAGCTCATCATCCGCCGTGTGCAGGAGCGCATTCCCGCCCCCTACCTGACCAACAAGGCCTGGTATGCCGGTTGGGAGTTCTACGTGGACGAGCGGGTGCTCATTCCCCGCTCCCCCATCGCCGAGATGGTGGCCAACCGCTTCGCCCCCTTCCTGAAAGACGAACCGACCCGGATCATGGACTTGTGTACCGGCTCCGGCTGCATCGCCATCATCATGGCCCACGAGTTCCCGGAAGCGGAAGTGGATGCCATCGACATCAGTGTCGACGCCCTCAACGTGGCCGAGCGCAACATCAACGATCACGGGCTGGAACAGCAGGTCATTCCGATCCGCTCCGATCTGTTCCGCGATCTGCCGGTCGGCGACAAGTACGATCTCATCGTCTCCAACCCGCCCTACGTGGACTCCGAAGACATGTCGGATCTGCCGGACGAGTTTCGCCACGAACCCGAGCTGGCGCTGGCCTCCGGCTCCGACGGCCTCAAGCTTACCAAGCGCCTGCTGGCCAATGCCGCCGATTTCCTGAAAGACGATGGCGTGCTGGTGGTCGAGGTGGGCAACAGCATGATCCATCTGGAAGCCCAGTTCCCTGACGTGCCCTTCACCTGGGTGGAGTTCGAGAACGGAGGTCACGGCGTGTTCGTGATGACCCGTGCCGAGCTGGTGCAGTACCAGGACCATTTCGCGATTTACAAGAGCTAAGCAGGAGCAAGCATGGCAGGGAACAGTTTCGGCCAACTCTTTCGGGTTACCACCTTCGGCGAGAGCCACGGCCTGGCGCTGGGCGCCGTGGTCGACGGCTGCCCGCCGGGGCTTGAGATAAGCGAGGCGGATCTGCAGGGGGATCTGGACCGGCGCAAGCCCGGCACCTCCCGCTACACCACGCCGCGCCGCGAGCCGGACGAGGTGAAGATCCTCTCCGGGGTGTTCGAGGGCAAGACCACAGGCACTTCCATCGGGCTGCTCATCGAGAACACCGATCAGCGCTCCAAGGACTACTCCGACATCAAGGACTTGTTCCGTCCGGGCCACGCCGATTACACCTATCACCAGAAGTACGGCCAGCGCGACTATCGTGGCGGCGGTCGCTCCTCCGCCCGTGAAACCGCCATGCGGGTGGCGGCGGGGGCCATTGCCAAGAAGTACCTGAAACAGGTGCACGGCATCGAGATCACCGGCTTTCTCTCCCAGCTAGGCCCCATCAAGGCCGAAGCCTTCGATGCCGCGCAGATCGAGCAGAATCCCTTCTTCTTCCCCGATGCGGGCAAGCTGGAAGCGCTCGATCAATACATGCGCGACTTGAAGAAAGAGGGCAACAGTATCGGTGCCAAGGTGCAGGTCATCGCCAGCAATGTGCCGGTGGGTCTGGGTGAGCCGGTGTTTGACCGCCTCGACGCCGATATTGCCCACGCCATGATGGGCATCAATGCGGTGAAAGGGGTGGAGATCGGTGACGGGTTTGCGGTGGTGGAGCAAAAGGGCTCCGAGCATCGCGACGAGATGACCCCGGCCGGCTTTGCCAGCAACCATGCGGGCGGCATTCTGGGCGGCATCTCGTCGGGTCAGGATATCGTGGTGAGCATGGCGCTCAAGCCGACCTCCAGCATCACGGTGCCGGGCAAAACGATCAATACCGAAGGCGAGGCCATCGAGATGATCACCAAGGGTCGCCACGATCCTTGCGTCGGCATTCGCGCCGTGCCCATCGCCGAGGCGATGCTGGCCCTGGTGTTGATGGATCACCTGCTGCGCCACCGTGCCCAGAACCAGGGCGTGCTGACGCACACTCCGCAGCTGCGCTGATCGGCTGTTCACCACTCGGCTGATCGGGTGGCGCAGTCACACACAGGCACAATGAAAAGGCGACCTCAGGGTCGCCTTTTTGATGGCCATTCACCCCCTCTTGGCGAGTGGGCCGGGGGGCGTGTCGGCCGCCGGGTTGTCGAGCCGGCAGGTGGGCGGGGTGGGGTTGCCGCTTGCCGGCGGCAGGTTGGCGATCGCCGCATCGACCCGGGCCAGGGTGTCGTCATCGATGGCGCTGTTGGCAAACATCAGGCTGACCGGCTGGTGGTGGAGCAGCAGCTGGCAGTGGATAAAACCGTCGGCCCCCAGCTGTTGCAGCCGGTAACGAGCGTATTGCCACTCGACGATGATGCCGTCGAGGCGGCGGGCCAGCAGCAGATCGATCAGCCGATCGTCGCTGTTGTATTCACTCGCCTGTTTCAGGGCCGGGCAGGATGCCATCAGCTGGGTCGGCCGGGTGCCGCGCAGCTTGCCAAGGCGCAGCTGGCTTTGCTGGCAAAGCCCCTGCAGGCTCTGCACATCCTGCCAGGGTTCACGCTGGCCGGGGATGGGATCGCTGCTCAGCAGCACGAAGGTGCTGCGCCGATAGGGGGCCGAGAAACGGGCAAAGGCGCGCCGCTCCGGCGTATCGAGCGCCCCCATGGCGAGATCGAGTTGCTGCTGCTCTATAAGATGAAGGGCCCGTGCCCAGGGCAGGTTGCGAAAGCGGGGCGTGAGCCCCGCCTGGGCCAGGATCTGGCGGGTCAGGCTCACGTCCAGTCCATCCAGCGTCCCCTGGGCATTGATGTAGCTGAACGGTGGCCAGTGGCCCCAGGCGACGGACAACCTGGTGTTGGCCTGCAGCGGCAGAGTGAGGGCAAGCATCAGCAGAAGCAGCCAGTAGCGGCCGGCAGGCAGAAAATGAACACGCATGAACCTGAACCTCCTTGTTGCAGGATCGCCGCGGCGGCGTCGCCATGGTCTGGCATCAAGCATAGCCTGATTCGAATGAGTTCTTGAACGGCTTTTCTCGGCGGGACGGTGACCGGCTTTTGGCAAACATGCTGGGAGGAACATCACATTTTTCTCGTTTCTCCTCAATAACTCCGTTAGACTGCGCCCCTATTCTTTCCCCTTTGCTCTGCTCCCCGGGGAAATCGTTGTGTTCTCAACAGGCCCGGATCTGGCGAGATGGCATCGGCTCAGCAGAGGAGCCCCATCCCGGATTGTCGGCGCCCCTATCCCTAGCAGGTAACTATGAGTTTTACTTCCCTCGGTCTGGCCGAACCCTTGTTGCGTGCCGTTGCCGAGCAAGGCTACGACACCCCGTCTCCCATTCAGCAACAAGCGATCCCGGCGGTACTGGCTGGCCGTGATCTGATGGCCGCCGCCCAGACCGGGACCGGCAAGACCGCAGGTTTTACCCTGCCGATGCTGCAACGCTTGACCGAGAGCAAGCGCAAGGTCTCCCCGAACCGCATCCGTGCCCTGGTGCTGACCCCGACCCGCGAGCTGGCCGCCCAGGTGGGCGAGAGCGTGCGCAACTACGGCAAGCACCTGCCGATCCGCAGCCACGTGGTATTTGGCGGCGTGAGCATAAACCCGCAGATGATGGCGACTCGCCGTGGTCTGGACGTGCTGGTGGCCTGCCCGGGCCGTCTGATGGACCTTTACAACCAGAACGCCGTCAAGTTTGACGAAGTCGAGATCCTGGTGCTGGACGAAGCGGATCGCATGCTCGACATGGGCTTTATCCGCGACATCCGCCGCATCCTGGCTCTGTTGCCGAAGAAACGTCAGAACCTGCTCTTCTCCGCCACCTTCGCCGATGAAATTCGCGAGCTGGCAACGGGTCTGCTGGACAACCCGGCGGTGATCGAAGTGACCCCGCGCAACAGCACCGCCGAGCGCATCGAGCAGCTGGTGCACCCGTGCGACAAGGCCAACAAGATTGCCCTGCTGAGCCACCTCATCTCCAGCAACAACTGGCAGCAGGTGCTGGTGTTTACCCGCACCAAGCACATCGCCAACCGGGTTGCCGAGAAGCTTGAGAAAGACGGCATCAGCGCCGCCGCCATCCACGGCAACAAGAGCCAGGGGGCTCGTACCCGCGCCCTGTCCGGCTTCAAGGACGGCAGTGTGCGCGTCATGGTGGCGACCGACATCGCCGCCCGCGGCCTCGACATCGACAAGCTGCCCCAGGTAGTGAACTTCGAGCTTCCGAACGTGGCGGAAGATTACGTGCACCGTATCGGCCGTACCGGCCGTGCCGGCGCCGCCGGTCACGCCATCTCCCTGGTGGCGGCGGACGAGGGCAAGCTCATCAAGGCCATCGAGCGCCTGACCAAGCAGAGCATCCCCTGCGAGCAGGTGGCCGGCTTCGAAGCCTCCCGCGAGACGCTGGACAACATCGCCCGTGGCATCGGTGCGCCGCTGCGCAAAGAGCCGCGCGATCCGAGCGAGCAGCGCCGTGCGCCGCGTCCGCAAGGTCAAGGCCAGCGTCAAGGTGCCGGTCGCTCCGGCAATGGCGCCGGTGGTAACGGTGGTGGCAATCGCACTGGCAACGGCGGCAAGCCCAAGCCCCAGGGTGGTCAACGTCCGGCCGATGGTGCTGGCAAACCGGCCCAGGCCCGTCGTCCGCGCCGTTCTACCCATAACCAGTAAGCGATTCGGGAGCTTCTCTCCCACGCTCAACGGTTGAATAGAAAACCCCGCCAAGTTGGCGGGTTTTTTTGTGCCTGCGGTTTGCAGAAGGATGAAAAGAGGTGGCTCAGGCTGCAAGCAAATGGCGATGCTTGCCGACCTGCGTCTGGATCTGTTGACATAGCGTTTGAATATTGGGCTCATCCATTTTCTCACGGGAAATATAGATGCCAACCGTGCCTCTGTTATATTCCTCCGCCATCTCGAGTGGGACGATATCGAATTTTGAGAAGTATTCTCCCATGCTGCCGGGATACGGCATGACCGCATTGCTATTATTCACCAGATCGATGGCGGCCATCAACGAATTGGAGCTGTAAATGATTTTATCATTGAGCTGCATCTCTTCATGCTCTTGCTTTTTGATTGCCATATCCTCGACCAGATGAAGATATTTAGGTTCATCCGTGGTAATCAACAGGCTGGGGTAATAAACCAGATCCTGCTTGCTGCAAATTTTCCCTGAGAGGGGATGTCCAGCTCTGACAAATACGGCATCGCTAGCGGTAAAGAGCGGGATGAATATCAGACTGTAATGTTTATCCAGACCATGGATTTCATGCCCCAAGAACAGGTCGATATGATTGCCCAGAAGCAAGTCCAGCAGTCGCAGATGATTACCGACTTCGATATTGATGGCGCAAGACGGGTTGGCTGCGCGGTAATGCAGGGTGACAGGTTGCAGCACATGCTGCCACCAGGCGTGGCCGGTTCCCACTCTCAGGGGCTGGGCTGCTCGCTCGCGCAGGATGGCGAGTCGTCTGAGGGTGTCATCGTAGATCCGTTGCATCATGCGGGCCTGGGTCAGCAACAACTCGCCGGCTGCCGTCAGCGCCACACCGCCAGCCTGTCTGATGAGCAGGGGCGTACCCAGACTCTCTTCCAGTTTCTTCATGTTGTGGGTCAGCGTTGGCTGGCTCAGCCCCATGTGCCTGGCGGCGAGACTCACGCTTTTGTGGGTCGCGACTTCAATGAATTGTCTGAGGTGTTTGTCCACGGGAAATAACGTACGTTCAGGATCAGGCGGAGCGCCACGCTAGTGCAAGCATGGGTGACTGTCAATCGCCTCCGTGTCGCCGCAACAGTTTTTGTGTGTGTCTCCTCACGTTGTTTTCTATTCGAGTTGACCGGTAACCGAGTTTATTTTGTGAATGGGATCACGCAATACAGCCTGGTTATAGATGATGGCTATCCCGCCATTATGGTCGTCTATGTGTTTTTCAAGGCCTGCTGGTGTAGGCTAGAAAATACAGCTTATGGCTGTCATTAGAATAACGAAATAATAAATAAAGTAACGAAGGGAATATATGAAAATCCATCCATTGGCTTTATCCGTGTCATTGTTGTGCGGCGGAATGCTCTTGTCCGGTTGCAACGATAATAGTTCATCTGCAAGTGATAATACTATTGAGGCGAAAGCCCCCTGGGATTTTGATCTCTATCTGGTCGGGGAGTTCAGCGGTTGGGATCGTGAAGAGAAGTTCAAACTGGTCTTCAAAGATGGAATATATCGATTGGACAACCTGAAGATGAATTCAGGCATGTCACCGTTCAAGGTCGCGGGCCCCGAATGGACGAAATATCCTGACTTTTCTGCCGATAGCCGCAACGAGACCAGTATCTTCCCCGAACAGCGCTATCCCATGTACTACCAGAATAACGGACAGAACAATCGCCTGGTGGTGACCGAAAAAGGGCTACTCGATATTCAGGTCAAGGTGACCAATGCCGATCTGGCTGCCCCCGTCGTCGAATTTACCATGGTGCGTGATGACCCCAATTATGCTGAAAACCTCTATCTGAAGGGCATAGACGGCAATCTCGAACCGCTCTTGCAGATGATCTACCAGGGCGACAAACGCTATGTGGTGGTGGCCAGGCTGGCTCCCGGGGAGCACAAGATTAAGATGGCCTCTGCCCAGGACGGGATCGGCTTTGGTACCAGCGGCACCCTGTCATTGAATGATCCCGCCAGGATGCAGCGCTGTGACAGCAGTTGCCAGCTGGCATCCCTGTCAGTGTCACAGGCGGGATATTACAAGTTTGTCCTCGATGCCAGTGAGGATGAAAAGGCCCCTGTGTTGCTGATCAATGCCGCGACGGACGAGGATCTGCGCTTGATCAATCCTCATGAGGGGCATGAGCTTATCGAGAAGCGGGAATACCAGACCCATATACCCGGGGTCAAGGAGGTTGCCACCTTCTCGGTCAAGCAGGCCGGGGCCGACTATCGCAGCTATGCCCAGTCGACGACCCAGGAGCTGCGGGATCCGGGGGATAGCTTCACCACCTATCAGGAGCAGGCCGATCTGCCCCGGCTACGCTCGGGCAACATGGTGTTTGACGCCTTGTTTACGCTGGCGACACACGAGATGCGGCAAAACAGCGTGTCCCAGGTCAAGGATGGCAGTTACGGCGGCGGTCAGGCGATCCCCTGCGACTGCTTCGAAACGGGAGCCAAGTGGCATTATGTCTGGACGCGGGATCTCTCTTACGCCACCGATCTGGGGCTGGGGGTGCTGGATCCGCAGCGGGCACGTAACTCCCTGCAGTTCAAGCTCTCCGATTTCAGAACCGAGCTGAAGCAGGGCCTCGACGGCCTGATCTCGCAGGGGCGCCAGATCATTCAGGATACGGGCACGGGGGGCAGCTGGCCCATCAGCACCGATCGCATGGGGTGGGCTCTGGCGGCCGAGCAGGTGTTGGCGGCATTGCCCACCGAGGAGCGCAGCGCCTTCCTGCCCGAGGCGTTTGAGGGGCTGCGCAATACCATTGAGAGCGATCGCCTGGCGGCCTTCGATAATGGCGATGGCCTCTATGGCGGGGAGCAATCCTTCCTCGACTGGCGTGACCAGACCTATGCCAAGTGGATCAAGACCGATATCGCCCACATCGGCATGAGCAAGTCCCTCTCCACCAATGTCCTCCACTACCAGGGTCTGATGCTGGCAGCGCACCTGGCCGCCGAGCTGGGCCAGGATGAACTGGTGACTCGCTACAGCCAATGGGCCGCCGCGCTCAAGCAGGCCATCAATCGGGCCTTCTGGCTGGCGGATGAGAAGATGTATGCCAGCATGATCAATACTGCTACGGATCCGAGCCCGGCCTACAAGTTCGATCTGCTGGGGGAGTCCCTTGCCATTCTGGCGGGCATTGCCGATGAGGCGCAGGCCAGGGAGATCGTCAGCCGCTATCCCATTGGGCCTTATGGTGCCCCTGTCTATTTCCCGCAGCAGCCCGATATGCCGGTCTACCATAACCGTGCCATCTGGCCCTTTGTCTCCGCATACGGGCTGAAGGCGGCGGCCAGGGTGCAGAACGTGGCCGTGGCCGATCGCCATGTCGACTCCATGATGCGCGGGGCCGCGCTCAACCTCTCCAACATGGAGAATCTGGAGTGGCTCTCGGGCCAACCCTCTCTGATGGATCTGGCTCAACCCGACTTGACGGGGCCTGTCATCAACTCCCAGCGTCAGCTCTGGTCCGTTGGCGGCTATCTCGGCATGGTGACCAACACCCTGTTTGGCTACAACGTGGAAGAGCAGGGGATCCGTGTCTCGCCCTTTGTCACCAGTCACCTGCACAGGCTGATGGGCGCCAGGCCCGAAGCCGTGCTCAAGGGGCTGAATTACCGTGGCAAGCAGATCGAGATCAAGCTGCTGCTCCCGGATGTCGGGGAGGAGGGCAGTTACTACCCGGTGCGCGGCATCATGCTCAACGGTGCCCCCGTGGGGGAGTTGATCAGCGAGGATATGCTGGCTGCCAGCAACCAGATCGAGGTCCAGTTGGGGGCCGGCATTGCCGATGAACAGGGGATCCGCCTGATCGAGGACGTGGCACCGCTGGACGTGGAAAACCGCAAGGTATTCGCACCGACCGAGCCCACCCTGCTGGGAGTGACCGAGCAAGCTGGCAAGCTGGTCGTCACATGGCAGGACAGCGTCAATAAAGGGGCGCTCAGCTACAACCTGTATCGCGATGGCAAGCTGGTCGCCAAGGGACTCGAGACGGCGGGGGAGTGGGTCGACGACCTGCTGTTGCAACCTGGCATGGCCTATTGCTACAGCGCGGAGGCCATCTATCCCGAGTCCGGTAACCGCTCCCATCATGCCAAGCCGGTGTGCTACCAGCCAGAGACCCGGCGCATCGCGGTCGATGCCGTCGCGGTGTCGCATACCGGCACCCTCACGGCGGCCGATGCGGCCATCTCCATGCCTTATCTGAAAGATTGGGGCCGCCCGGAGGATACCGTCCTGGTGCGCAATGTCACACTGGATGGTCAGCGCGCCATTCGCCTGCAGTACAGCAATGCCCAGCACGCCATCAATCTGGGGGTGACCAACGGGGTGAAGCGGATATCCGTGCTCAGCAAGGGCCAGGTGGTCGCAGGCGGCACTGTGCAGATGCCCCATGTGATGAAGGAGGGGGAGATCAAACCGCTGCGAGACTCGACCTCTGTCATCGTGAACGTGCCGGCAGGGCAGTACGACATCCTGGTGAGCGACTTCTATAACATGAGCTATCTGAAGGCGAACGATACCTACAATGATGCCGGCGGGCGGGGCGGGCCGGTCAACCTGATCGATCTGGCCAGCATCACTGTCTCGGCTCGTTAAACCAACTCAGCGGACAAGTCGGGCTTGTGGCCCGCAACTTGTCCCGCTGATGAGCGCTTGCAAGCCCTGCCACTCAGGCAGGGCTTTGCTGTATTGGCGGTGGCTCAGCCCAAGCCTGGAAAGTGCCCTGACTGTTGCGAGGAGAAGGTGCCACTGCTGCGGCCGCAGCGGAAATGACAAGGCCCCGTCAACATCCGTTGGCGGGGCCTGGTCATTGGGGGATTCAATACCGGCTCTGGCTTAGAGCGCCGGCAGCAGCCCCATGCTGACGCTCACCTGCACCCCGACGATCAGCACGCCCATGGCGCCGGCCAGGCCCAGGGCCAGCACGCCACCCGGGGCGCGGTAGTGGTGCGTCTCGGCCTGCTTGCGGCTCTGCCACACCAGGGCCACCGGCAGCAGTACCGCCAGTATCGCCAGCGCAATGGCGGCGTAGCCGAGCGCCATGATGAAGCCCTGCGGGAAGTAGAGGGCAAACAGCAGGGGCGGCACGAAGGTGATGAGGCCGGTCTGGGTGCGACCCTGCCAGTTGTCCTTGCGACGGGTCACCTTGGCCATGAAGTCAAACAGACCCAGGGTCACCCCGAGGAAGGAGGTGGCCAGCGCCAGATCGGCAAACAGGTGCATGGCCTGGTTGAAGGCGGGCCAGCTCACCAGCTTGCCGACGTTAGCCAGCAGGGTGTCCAGCGCGCCACCGCTCTGGAGCAGGGCCTGTTGACCCAGCAGACCCAGGATGGCGACCTGCCACAGCACGTAGAGAATGAGCGGCAGGGCGGATCCCCACACGAAGACCCGGCGCAGCTGCTTGGGGCAGTCCCCCAGGTAGAGCATTACGCTCGGGATGGAGCCGTGAAAACCGAACGAGGTGAAGATGACCGGCAGACCCGCCAGCAACAGCCCCTGACCCAGCGGCAGGGAGAGCAGGTGCTGCCCTTCGGTGCGCGGCAACAGCAGCGCCAGCACCGCCACCATGATCACCAGCTTGACGGTGAACATCAGCCGGTTGAGGTAATCCACCTGCTTGGTGCCGACACAGACCATGCCGCCAAACAGCAGGGTAAAGGCCCAGGCCGCCTGCTCCTGACTGAGGGGCAGGCCGGCATCGGCCAGCGCCTGGGCCAGCAGGCTGCTGCCACCGCTGATGTAGGCGGAGGCCAGCGAGTAGAACAGCATCAGAATGCAGAAGGAGGCGATGCGCTTGCCCCAGGGGCCGAGCAGGTGATCCGCCAGCTGGTGCAGGTACCACTTGCCGGTGCTGAGGCTGGCTTCCACCTGCAGCATGGCGGTAAAGGCCATCAGGGCCCAGAGGCCGATCATCAGCAGCAGGGTGGCGGGGCCGCCGAGCGACGAAGAGGCCAGCGGCAGGGCCAGCATGCCGGCGCCTATGGTGGTGCCGGCAATCAACAGGGTACATCCCAGGGTTTTGGTGTTCATGGTGTCCATCTGAATCGAGAAACTGCGCGGTGCACAGCAGGCATATGAGGTGTTGGCAAGGCGCCTCCGGGGTCGAGACCGGAGGCTAGCAATATCGGAGTGAACCCATCGTTACGAAAAACCTGTGGTTGTAAAAGTTGGTTGCCAAGTTAACGGATCAAAATGGTGGAAACAAGCCTGAAAAAGCGGATTTTGTACTGGGTTGGCAGAATATGTGGAAATAAATGATGACAGATATGGTTTTGGGGTGGTGAAAAAACGCGCCGCTGCGAGGGAGGCCGCAGCGGCGCGCCATGGAGAGGGGATCAGCGGCGGCGTTTGAGGGTGCGGCTCACATAGTGGAGGCCGCACTGGTATTCGCCGCCAATCGCCTTGAGGGCCAGCTCCAGCGCCTGGCTGGCGAGGGCATCGTGCTGCTGGGGCAGGGAGTTGATGCCGAAGGGGAGGAAATCGAGCAGGCGATCATCGCCGAAGGTGGCCATGGCGAGCCGGCTCATGTCGGTCTCCTGCTCAAGCAGATAGTCGAGCACCCCCTCCATCAGGATGTAGGAGGTGGCGACCAGTGCCTGGGGCAGCTGGCCGAGCTGCTGATGCAGCGCCTTGATCAGGCGATAGCCTTCGGCGCGGGAGAAATGGGCCCCTTCACACAGATGGCAAGCAGTGCTGTGGCTGGCAACAGCCTGCTCGAAGCCGGCTTTGCGTTCACGGCTGATCGTGAGCGCCGGCAGTGCGGTGATCAAGGCGATGTGCGTGATTGCTGGCGAGAGCAGGGAGGCGGTGAGATCAAAGCTCGCCTTCTGGTTTTCGCTGGCGACGGTGACGAACTTGTCGGTCGCCATGGCCCGGTCGATGGCGAGCACCTGGATGCCGCGCGTCTGCAGGCCGAGGTAGAAGGGATCTTCCGGCGGCAGGCAACTGGCCACCAGCAGCGCATCCACGTGGCGGCTGGCCAGCATCTCGGCCAGTTCCTTCTCGGTGGCGGGGTCATCTTCCGAGCAGACGATCAGCAGCTGATAACCCTGTACCCGCGCCCCTTGCTCCAGCCGTTTGGCGAGCTTGGCGTAACTGGCGTTCTCGAGGTCGGGCAGGATAAAGCCCAGGGTTCTGGTCTGGCCACCACGCAGAGAGGCGGCGCGGCTGTCCGGCTGGTAGTTGTGGGCGGTGACCACCGCCATCACCTTGTCGCGGGTGGCCTGGCTGATGCGGTATTGGTCGGCCTTGCCATTGATCACATAGCTGGCCGTGGTGCGCGAGACACCGGCGAGGGCGGCGATTTCATCCAGTTTCATCATATTGGCTCTGTTTGAGTTGCAAGGCCCACGGGCACTACCTGGTGAGGGCACCGAAAAGTGTGCGCGGGATCATATCATTGAAAAGCACTCTTTGTGGGTACTTGATCAATTCGCTGAAACGATTCAGTCTGAGTCTAAGTGAAACGATTCAGCTTGTCAGCAGACAATCGATGGCCGGGCATAAAAACCCGGCATGGCTCCCGAAGGGATGCAATCCGGTCTATTGTCAGCAGGCGAGTGGCACGAATGGTTATGTTTGATGCGCCGGTACGGTCAGGCCGCCCGGCACCTGATGGAGAATCTCTATGTTGAAGTTGGCGCGACAGCAGATCCTGCTGGGGCAGTCGGTGGCGACCAAGGCCGAAGCCATTGCTCTGTTGGCAGGCAAACTGACCGAAGCCGGTCTGGTGGAGGCGGGGTACGTGGAGGGCATGCTGGCCCGCGAAGCGCAGCACGCCACCTACCTTGGCAGCGGTATCGCCATTCCCCACGGCACCACTGACACCCGGCATCTGGTGAAGAGCACCGGCGTCATGGTGGCCCAGTTCCCCAATGGCATCGAATGGGATGAGGGGCAGATCGCCTACGTCGCCATCGGCATCGCCGCCAAATCTGACGAACATCTGGGCATTTTGCGCCAGCTCACCCACGTGCTGGGTGACGAGCAGGCGGCAGCCCAGCTCAAAGAGGCCACCGATGCCGACACCATCATCAATATCCTGACCGGTGCCACGGCGCCCAAAGAGGTGCAGTTCCTGGCCCTGGCCGACTTCCCGGCAGACGATCGCGATCAGCTGCTGCTGGGCGCCGCCGCCCGCGCCAAATCCGCCGGCTGGGGCGATGCCGCCATGGTGAGCGACCTGCTGGCAAGTGAACCCGCCTACCTGGGCGAGGGGATCTGGCTGGCCCGCGCGCAAGCGGCCCAGACTGGCTGGGTGCTGGCCACCCCGAGCAGCGAACTGCGCGTTGGTGATCTGCCGGTCAGCGCCCTGCTGCTGCTGTGCGCCGCAGATAGCGGCCATCTGGCGCAACTCGACAACCTGGCCAAGCTGGCTGCTGCCGGTCAGATCGCCACCTTGGCTGGTAGCGAGGGGCTGGCCATGCTCCAAGCGGGCCCGGCGAGCGGTCTTAGTGAAACCTTCACCATCATCAACCCCCACGGGTTGCACGCCCGTCCGGGCGCCATGCTGGTCAAGGTGGCCAAGGAGTATGAATCCGACATTCGGGTGGCGAACCTGGATGGCAGCGGCGAGGCGGTCTCCGCCAAGAGCCTGATGAAGGTGATCGGCCTTGGCGTCAAGTGTGGCCATCGTCTGGCGTTTCGCGCCGAAGGGGCTGACGCCGAAGCGGCCCTCAAGGGCATAGGCGCCGCCATTGCGGCCGGGCTGGGCGAGGGGGCACACTGATGGACATAGTGACCATCACCCTCAACCCGGCGCTCGATCTCACCGCCCGTCTGGAGGCGATGAGCCTGGGCGAGGTGAACCTGGTGAACGAGGCCAACCTGCGTGCGGCGGGCAAGGGCATCAACGTGGCCATGGTGCTCAAGGACTTGGGCCGCGACGTAGGCGTCACCGGCTGGCTTGGCGCCGATAACCAGCAGAGCTTCGTCTCCCTGTTTACGGAGCGTGCTCTGGCCGATCACTTCGTGCGCGTGGCGGGCAGCACCCGCATCAACGTCAAGATCTCCGAGCAATCCGGCCGGGTCACCGATCTCAATCTGCCGGGGCTCACCATCCACCAAGGAGAAGTGAGCGCGCTGGAGCAGGCCATCGACGAACTGGCAGCGCACGCCGACTGGTTTGTGCTGGCGGGCAGCCTGCCCAAAGGGGTGGCCCCCGATTACTGCGCCCATCTGATCCGCCTGCTCAAGGCCAAAGGCAAGCAGGTGATCTTCGATTGCAGCGGCGCGGCCTTAAGCGAAGGGATCAAGGCGGCGCCGACCCTGGTCAAACCCAATCTGGAGGAGCTCGGCCAGTGGGCCGGCCGCCCCATCAAGACCCTGAGCGAGCAGGCTGAGTGTGCCCGCGCGCTGCAGGCCAGCGGGATCCCCAACGTGGTGATCTCCAATGGCGCCGACGGCCTCATCTGGTTTGCACCCGATGCCGTCTGGCAGGCCATTCCGCCGCGCATGCAGGTGGTCAGCACGGTCGGTGCCGGCGACTCCCTGGTGGCAGGTCTCGCCCATGGCCTCAGCCTCGGCTGGACGCCGGAGCAGACCCTGCGCCTCGCCACCGCCGTCTCGGCGCTGGCGGTCAGCCAGGTGGCGGTCGGCTTTAACGATATCAAGGTCCTCGACCCCTTGCTCGAGCAGGTGCGCGTACAGCGTCTGGATGCGCTGGCACCGGTTCAATGCCATACCCCCTCAATGGAAAACTCAGGAGATGCCCAATGAAAGCAATCTTGGTTACGGCTTGCCCGGCGGGCATTGCCACCAGCTTTCTCGCTGCAAAACGGATAGAACAGCAGGCCAAACTGGCAGGCTGGGAGCTCACTCTCGACGTCGGCTCCAGCGTGCAGCCCCGCCAGGTACCAAGCAAGGAGCAGATTGCCGCCGCCGAGCTGGTGCTGGTTGTCGCCAGCGCCCCGGTAGATCTCGCCGCCTATGATGGCAAGCGTGTCTATCAGGGCAGCATGGATCTTGCCCTGCAGGATCCGGCAGCCTTGCTGGAAGCCGCCGCCAGCGGCGCCAGCCTCTATCGCCATCAAGCTGCGCCCGCAGCTACCAAACCGGCCGCCGCTGGCAAGCGTATCGTGGCGGTGACCGCCTGCCCGACCGGGGTGGCTCACACCTTTATGTCGGCAGAAGCGCTGGAGACCATGGCCAAACAGCTGGGTCATCAGATCCGCGTCGAGACTCAAGGCTCGGTCGGTGCCCAGAACGCCCTGACTGCCGAGGAGATTGCCGCCGCCGATCTGGTGTTCCTCGCCACTGACATCGAGGTGGATATGGCCCGTTTCGACGGCAAGCCGGTCTATCGCACCAGCACGGGGGCGGCGCTCAAGAAAACCCGTGCCGAGCTCGACAAGGCGTGGAACGAGGCGAAAACCTATCGCCACAGCGGCGCCAGCCAACCCAAGAAAGAGGAGAAAGCGGGCCCCTACAAGCATCTGCTGACCGGGGTCTCCTTCATGCTGCCCATGGTGGTGGCGGGCGGCCTCATCATCGCGCTCTCGTTCGTGTTCGGGATCGAGGCGTTCAAGGTGGAAGGCACCCTGGCCGCCGCCCTGATGAAGATCGGTGGCGGCTCCGCCTTCGCCCTGATGATCCCGGTGCTGGCCGGCTACATTGCCTACTCCATCGCTGACCGTCCGGGTCTCGCCCCCGGCATGATCGGCGGCATGCTGGCAAGCTCGCTGGGTGCCGGTTTCCTTGGCGGCATCGTGGCCGGTTTCCTGGCCGGTTACAGCGCCAAGTACCTGAGCGACAAGGTGCGTCTGCCGGTGACCCTGGAAGCACTCAAGCCCATCCTGATCATTCCGCTGTTTGCCAGCCTGTTTACCGGCTTGGTGATGATCTACGTGGTGGGCGGCCCGGTGGCCGGCATCATGAATGCCATGACCGAGTTCCTCAACAACATGGGTTCTGCCAACGCCGTGCTGCTGGGTGTCATCATCGGCGCCATGATGTGCTTTGACATGGGTGGCCCGGTCAACAAGGCGGCCTACGCCTTCGGGGTCGGCTTGCTGGCCTCCAAGACCTACGCCCCCATGGCAGCCGTGATGGCCGCCGGCATGGTGCCGGCACTGGGGATGGGGATTGCCACCTTCCTGGCCCGCACCAAGTTCATCAAGGCGGAGCAGGAAGCGGGCAAGGCCTCCTTTGTGCTGGGTCTGTGCTTCATCTCCGAGGGGGCCATCCCGTTTGCCGCCAAGGATCCGATGCGCGTCATCCCGGCCTGCATGGCGGGCGGCGCCCTGACCGGTGCGCTCTCCATGTTGTTCGGCTGCGAGCTGATGGCACCCCACGGCGGTCTGTTCGTGCTGTTTATCCCGAACGCCATCAGCAACGTCATGATGTATATCGTGGCCATTGCGGCAGGATCGCTGCTGACCGGGGTGGCTTACGCCATGCTCAAACGCGGTGAAGAGCAGGCCAAGCTGGCCACGGCATAAGCCTTGCCATCCGGCAACATCTCATAGTGTCATAAAAGAAAAGCGGCCTGCGGGCCGCTTTTTTATGTTTGTCGTGAAAGAAGGAGGGGGAGAAACTAGAAATCCCAACCCGGTTGCTCTTGCGGTTCGTTCTGGGCTGCCTCCAGCGCTTTGCGGCGGGCCGCCTCCACCCGCGCCTTGCGGCCCCGGCACAGGCGCATCACCTCCTGCTGCTGAGCCGGGGTCATGGTAAGCCAGTTGAAGCGCTCTTCGCGGCTGCGCAGGCACCCCTTGCAGTAGCCCTTGTTGTTCACTTCACAGACCCCGATGCAGGGGCTCTGCAGCGGGAAGATCTCGAGCTGTTCCATCCATGGCCCCTCACACCTTGTTACCTTGTTATAACCCAGAAGATCCCCTTTGGAGAAATCCGTCGTCGCAGGCTTGAAGGCGTTTGCTTTCCCCCTGCAAATTTGGCATCTTCCCCGCCGAACATGACGCTTGGTGTTATATGAGGACATATGAATAAACACGCGTACTGGCTGACCGCCGCTGTGCTGGGGTTGGCCGGTTGTGCGGGCAACTCTGAGCAAGCCCAGGTGCCCAAAAACAAACCCGATGCCAGATGTTTTCTCAACTGCGAGGTGCCGGAAAATCTGGGCAAGCAGTATCTGGACGGCATGCTGCCCGACGATCTGGTGCGGGTTGAGCGCGTCAACAGTCGCGCCCGCGCCGACTACAGCAAGTTCGGCCCCCAGAGCCGGCTGGTGCTGGAGCGCTCCGGCAAGATGACCCGCCGCTATGGCGAACTCTATCACCAGCTCTCCCGCTGGGTGGCCAATGGCGGCGATCCCGCTCAGATCACCCGTTATGGCATCAGTCTGGCCCAGCTGGGGGGCTCGGATCGGATGGGGAACGTACTCTTCACCGGTTACTACTCGCCGGTGCTGGAGGTGCGCCACCGCCCGGATGCGAAATACAAGTACCCCATCTACGCCATGCCCAACTGCGGCAGCCGTTGTCCGACCCGGGCCCAGATCCATCAGGGGGCGCTGGCCAACCGCGGGCTGGAGCTTGGCTACAGCAAGTCTCTTATCGACAACTTCCTGATGGACGTGCAGGGCTCGGGCTTTGTTCACTATGGTGATGACGACAGGCTGCAGTATCTGGGTTACAGCGGCAAGAACGGTCACGGCTATGTGAGCATAGGCCGGGTGCTGATCGACCGCGGCGAGGTGCCCAGGGAGCAGATGTCCATGAAGGCCATCAAGGAGTGGGCAAACCGTCAGCCGGAGGAGAGCGTCAAGGAGCTGGTGGAGCAGAACCCCTCCTATGTCTTCTTCGAGCGTCGCCCCACCAACGATGTGATCGGGGCCGCCGGTATTCCGCTGCTGCCCATGGCGGCGGTGGCCGCCGACAAGACCCTGCTGCCGATGGGCACGCCGATCTTGGCGGAGGTACCGCTGCTGGACAAAGAGGGCAACTGGACCGGCAAGCATCAGCTGCGGCTGTTGATTGCGCTGGATGTGGGCGGGGCGGTGAAGAAGGGCCACCTCGACCTCTACCACGGCATGGGCGAGAAGGCCGGTGTCGCGGCCGGTCACTACAAGCACTTTGGCCGGGTCTGGAAGCTGGGCCTGCACCATGGGCCGACCGCCGCGCCCTGGCTGTAATGCCTTGTGGGAGCGGGTGGCGCATCAGCCAGCAGCCCATGAGGCATAAAGATGGATGTAAAAAAGCCGCCGGAGCAATCCGGCGGCTTTTTGTTTGGCGAGACGAGCTTGGACATATCAAGGGAGGGCGGTCTTAGCCCTTCTTGATGTCGAGCCGGATGGCCCCCACCGGCTTGCAGCAGCAGGGCAGGCACTCACCCTGGGAGACAAAGGCGAGCGGCACGGCGGCATAGTGCACCTTGCCTGCCAGCAGCGGCGTACGGCAGGCGCCGCAATAGCCGCTGCGGCACTGGAACTCCACGTGATGACCGTGACGCTCCAGGGTCTCCAGCACGCTCTCGCCGGGGTGGGCGTGCAGCACGCCATCCCGGGTGTGTACCTGCGGTGCGCCCGTCTCGCTCTTGGCGGGGGCGGCGTGCAGGGGCTCGGTCAGCGTGCCGGTGGCGTCACTCACAGCTCGAAATCACCCAGGTCTTCGGCGTTCACTTCGCTGTCGATCTGACCCACCAGGTAGGAACTCACTTCCACTTCCTGCGGGGCGACCTGCACGTTGTCGGAGGAGAGCCAGGTGTTGATCCAGGGGATCGGGTTCTGCTTGGCGCCGGCAAAGGCCGGCTGCAGGCCAACGGCGGCCATCCGCAGGTTGGTGATGTACTCCACGTACTGGCAGAGGATGTCCTTGTTAAGGCCGATCATGGAGCCGTCCTGGAACAGGTACTCGGCCCACTCCTTCTCCTGGATGGCGGCTTCCTTGAACAGATCGAAGCAGGCCTGCTCGCACTCGCGGGCGATCTCGGCCATCTCGGGGTCGTCCTGGCCGCTGCGCATCAGGTTCAGCATGTGCTGGGTGCCGGTCAGGTGCAGTGCTTCGTCGCGGGCGATCATCTTGATGATCTTGGCGTTGCCCTCCATCAGCTCGCGCTCGGCGAAGGCGAAGGAGCAGGCGAAGCTGACGTAGAAGCGGATCGCTTCCAGTGCGTTGACGCTCATCAGGCACAGATAGAGCTTCTTCTTGAGCTCGCGCAAGGTGATGGTCACCTCGCGGCCGGCCACCTGATGGGTACCTTCACCGTGCAGGTGGTAGAGTGCGGTCGCCTCGATCAGATCGTCGTAGAAGTGGCTGATGGAGCCGGCGCGCTTCAGGATCTGCTCGTTGGTGACGATGTCGTCGAACACCTGGGCGGGGGTGTTGACGATGTTGCGGATGATATGGGTGTAGGAGCGCGAGTGGATGGTCTCCGAGAAGGCCCAGGTCTCGATCCAGGTTTCCAGCTCCGGAATGGAGACCAGCGGCAGCAGCGCCACGTTGGGGCTGCGGCCCTGAATGGAATCCAGCAGGGTCTGGTACTTCAGGTTGGAGATGAAGATGTGCTGCTCGTGGGGCGGCAGGGCCTGGAAGTCGATGCGGTCGTGGGAGACGTCCACCTCTTCCGGGCGCCAGAAGAAGGAGAGCTGCTTCTCGATCAGGCGCTCGAACACTTCGTGTTTTTGCTGGTCATAACGGGCCACGTTGACCGACTGGCCGAAGAACATCGGCTCCTTGAGCTGGTCGTTTTGGGTCTGGCAGAAAGTTGAATAGGCCATGGTTGTCGAATATCGCGAAGTAGGGGAAACAGGAGGGCGGGAGCTTGTCGCTCCCGCCCGGTTCATCAGATCTTGCAGGCGCCGCCGGCACAACCGTCATCTTGCAGATCGGTCTGGGCATCGTCCGCACCATCACGGGTGTTGTGATAGTACAGGGTCTTGAGGCCGTATTTGTAGGCGGTCAGCAAGTCCTTGAGCAGCTGCTTCATCGGTACCTTGTTGCCTTCGAAACGGGCGGGATCATAGTTGGTGTTGGCGGAGATCGCCTGATCCACGAACTTCTGCATGATACCGACCAGCTGCAGGTAACCATCGACGCTCGGTTGCTTCCAGAGCAGTTCGTATTGATCCTTCAGACGGTCATACTCGGGCACCACCTGCTTGAGGATGCCGTCCTTGGAGGCCTTGACAGAGACCAGGCCGCGCGGCGGCTCGATGCCGTTGGTGGCGTTGGAGATCTGGCTGGAGGTCTCGCTCGGCATCAGGGCAGTCAGGGTAGAGTTGCGCAGACCCACGGTGCGGATCTCTTCGCGCAGCGCTTCCCAGTCCAGGTGCAGCGGCTCGTTGCACAGGTTGTCCAGATCCTTTTTATAGGTATCGATGGGCAGGATCCCCTGGGCATAGGTGGTTTCGTTGAAGGCCGGGCAGGGGCCGAACTCGCGGGCCAGCTGCACGGAGGCCTTCAACAGGTAGTACTGGATCGCCTCGAAGGTGCGGTGAGTCAGCGCCAGACCAGAACCGTCGGAGTAGCGGGCACCGTTCTTCGCCAGGTAGTAGGCGTAGTTGATGACGCCGATCCCCAGGGTGCGACGGTTCATGCTGCCCTTCTTGGCGGCCTTGAGCGGGTAGTCCTGATAGTCGAGCAGGGCATCCAGGGCGCGCACGGCCAGCTCGGCCATCTCTTCCAGATCTTCCAGCTTCTCGATGGCGCCCAGGTTGAAGGCAGAGAGAGTGCACAGGGCGATCTCGCCATCCTCGTCATCCACGTTGTTGAGCGGCTTGGTAGGCAGTGCAATCTCGAGGCAGAGGTTGGACTGACGCACCGGCGCCACGCTCGGATCGAACGGGCTGTGGGTGTTGCAGTGGTCCACGTTCTGGATGTAGATGCGACCGGTGCCGGCGCGCTCCTGCATCATCAGGGAGAAGAGATCCACCGCCTTGAGGGTCTTCTTGCGAATGCTCGGATCCTGCTCGTACTTGACGTAGAGCTCTTCGAACTTGTCCTGATCTGCGAAGAAGGCATCGTACAGACCCGGCGCATCGGACGGGGAGAACAAGGTGATGTCGCCACCCTTGATCAGGCGCTGGTACATCAGCTTGTTGATCTGCACGCCGTAGTCCATGTGGCGGACCCGGTTCTCTTCCACGCCGCGGTTGTTCTTCAGTACCAGCAGGCTCTCCACCTCGGTGTGCCACAGCGGGTAGAACAGGGTGGCCGCCCCGCCGCGCACGCCGCCCTGGGAGCAGCACTTCACCGCAGTCTGGAAGTACTTGTAGAAGGGGATGCAACCGGTGTGGAACGCTTCACCGCCACGGATGGGGCTGCCAAGACCACGAATGCGACCGGCGTTGATGCCGATGCCGGCGCGCTGGGACACGTAACGCACGATGGCGCTGGCGGTGGCATTGATGGAATCCAGGCTGTCATCGCACTCGATCAGCACGCAGGAGCTGAACTGACGGGTCGGGGTACGCACGCCGCTCATGATCGGAGTCGGCAGCGAGATCTTGAAGGTCGAGACCGCATCATAGAAACGCTTGATGTAGTCCAGACGGGTATCTTTCGGATACTTGGAGAAGAGGCAGGCCGCTACCAGGATGTAGAGGAACTGCGGGCTCTCGTAAATTTCGCCGGTGACGCGGTTCTGGACCAGGTACTTGCCTTCCAGCTGCTTGACCGCGGCGTAGGAGAAGTCCATGTCGCGCCAGTGGTCGAGGTGGGCGTTCAGCTCCTCGAACTCGGCCTGGCTGTAGTCTTCCAGCAGGTGCTTGTCGTACTTGCCCATGTCCACCAGCTTGGCGACGTGCTGGTAGAGGTGGGGCGGCTCGAACTGGCCGTAGGCCTTCTTGCGCAGGTGGAAGATGGCCAGACGGGCGGCCATGTACTGGTAGTCCGGGCTTTGCTCGGAGATCAGATCAGCAGCGGCCTTGATGACGGTTTCGTGGATATCGGCGGTACGGATGCCGTCATAGAACTGGATGTGGGACTTGAGTTCCACCTGGGAGACCGACACGTTGTCGAGACCCTCGGCGGCCCAGTCCAGCACGCGGTGAATTTTATCCAGATCGATGGGTTCTTTGTGGCCGTTACGCTTCGTCACAAACAAGTTCATTGGCTGATGACCTTTAGTTGATTCCCGAAAAACCATCGCACGGCGTTGGCCTCCGGCCCGGGCAGGGCGATGGAGGTGGGTACCTATTGTGCGATGAATCACAAGATATAGTGTTATTTTGAATTCGAGCTACAAGATAGTGAGGTCTGCCCGGCTTTGCAATCTGTGGATAAGGCAATTGCTGTGGATAAATTGTGGGTGTTGTCGATGGAGTTAGTGGACGCTCACAGCGAACGGGTTTTCATCCGTCCGATCCGGTAAATGCAAGTCTGATGATCGAACATGGAAAATTTAAATAACTTTTTTTGCTTGCGAAAACGGGGTGTTTTTACTAGCAAATTCAGCCTGATTATCCCTTGTGCAGCAAGGGTCAAAAGGTGTCCGATCCCGCTGCCGCACTGCTTGTCAAACCGGCAAAACGGGGGATCAATTGCCGATCCTCCGTTTTGCTGCGCGAGTGACCAGATGGGCGTCATTTTCACCGCTCAGTTCAAGGGATGGTCGCAAAGCTGCGTCTGATATCCATCTCTTGTGTTATCCACCTGCTGCGTTATCCAAGAGAACCCAGGCGTGGAGCTCCCCCTGATCATCCACTTCTATATGTATCCACGGCAGCCTTGCCTGACTGCTCAGGCGGGCAAGGCTTAATCCAGCTCGTAGCGCAGCCAGTGATGCAGGGCCTGCACGGTATCAAAGTGAAGATCGGCGCCCCACTGGGCGGGATCCTCGTCGTCATTGAGGTAACCCCAGCCGGCGACGGCGGTACGCATGCCGGCGTTGCGGCCGGCCTCGATGTCGCGCACATGATCCCCCACATAGAGGCAGTGAGCTGCTTCGACCCCCAGCTGCTCGCAGGCAAAGAACATGGGGGCGGGGTCGGGCTTGCGCACAGGCAGGGTGTCGGCGCTGACGGTGACGCCGCAACTGGCAAGCGCCGGCAGGGCCGCCAGCAGCGGCTCGGTGAGAAAGCCCGGCTTGTTGGTGACGATGCCCCAGGGCAGCTTTTTCTCGTCGAGCCACTCGATGAGATCCACCATGCCTTCATAGGGGTGGGTGCCGACACAGAGGTTGGCCGCGTAGTAGTCGAGCAGGGCGGTACGAAGGCGGGTGGCGCCAAGCTCTTCCAGCAATTCGTCGCCAAGGCCGGCCCTGAGCAGCCCGAGCGCCCCGTGGGAGGTGGTCTGACGGATGATGTCGTCAGAGAGGGGGGCGAAGCCCTCGCTTATCAGCACGTGGTTGACGGCGGCCCCCAGATCGGGGGCGGTGTCGAGCAGGGTGCCGTCCAGATCGAACAGCACGCAGCCAAGGGGCGCAGCAGAGTGAGTCGTCATCAGCCTTGCTCCGGGCGCTCGAACGCCACCATGTAGTTGACGTCGACGTTGCGACCGAGCTTGAAGCTGTTGGAGAGCGGCGCATAGTGCACCCCGCTCATGTCCCGTACCAGCAGGCCTGCCGCCTCACCCATGCGACACAGTTCGGCGGGGGTGATGAACTTCTTGTGGTCGTGGGTACCCTTGGGCACCATCTTCATCAGGTACTCGGCGCCGAGGATCATCATCAGATAGGCTTTCGGGTTGCGGTTGATGGTGGAGACGAACACCTTGCCGCCCGGGCGCACCAGGGTGGCGATGGCGCGCAGCACGGAGGCGGGATCCGGCACGTGCTCCAGCATCTCCATGCAGGTGACCACGTCGTACTGGCCGGGGGCCTCATCGGCGTGGGCTTCGGCGGTGATCTGGCGATACTCGAGCTCCACGCCCGCCTCGAGGGCATGGAGGCGGGCGACCCCGAGGGGCTCCTTGCCCATGTCGATGCCGGTGACCTTGGCACCCCGGCGGGCCATGCTCTCGGCGAGAATGCCGCCGCCGCAGCCGATGTCGAGGATGCGCTTGCCGAACAGGCCACCGCTCTTGTCGGTGATCCAGTCAAGGCGCACCGGGTTTATCTGATGCAGTGGCTTGAACTCTCCCTCCATGTCCCACCAGCGGGAGGCGATGGCTTCGAATTTGGCAATTTCTGTCAGATCGACATTGGCATCACTGTGCATTTTTTGATGATCCTGTGGCAAGGGCGCGCAGGCTGGGTGGGGCGCGCGCAATCTGTTGTCCTGGCGGGCATTATAACGGACGGACTTTGTCACACCAGCCCGACTTGTTACCGGATTTGTGGCTTAAGGTATTTGGCTCAGTGTGTTACCATGTCGCGCTGTTTAAGCCAAAGAACAACTAATTAGGGATTAAGGCTTTCTATGAGCGATCTGGCCAGAGAGATCACGCCGGTCAACATCGAAGAAGAGCTCAAGAGTTCCTATCTTGATTACGCCATGAGCGTGATCGTAGGACGAGCTCTGCCGGATGTGCGTGATGGCTTGAAACCGGTTCACCGCCGCGTTCTGTATGCAATGAACGAGCTGGGGAACGACTGGAACAAGCCCTATAAAAAATCGGCCCGTGTGGTCGGTGACGTAATCGGTAAATATCACCCGCACGGCGACATTGCCGTGTATGACACCATCGTTCGCATGGCGCAGGATTTCTCCATGCGTTACATGCTGGTCGATGGTCAGGGCAACTTCGGTTCGGTCGACGGCGACAGCGCCGCCGCCATGCGTTACACCGAAGTGCGGATGGCCCGCATCTCCCACGAGTTGCTGGCCGATCTGGACAAAGAGACCGTGGACTGGGTGCCGAACTATGACGGCACCGAGATGATCCCGGCTGTCATGCCCACCAAGGTTCCCAACCTGCTGGTCAACGGCTCCTCCGGTATTGCGGTGGGCATGGCGACCAACATTCCGCCTCACAACCTCACCGAGATAGTCAACGGCTGTCTGGCGTTGATCGAGAACGGCGACCTCACCATCGACGAGCTGATGACCTACATCACCGGCCCGGATTTCCCCACCGGTGGCATCATCAACGGTCGTTCCGGCATCGTGCAGGCGTACCGTACCGGTCGTGGCTCCGTCTATGTGCGTGCCAAGGCCGAAGTGGAGGTGGACGAGAAGACCAGTCGCGAGACCATCATCGTTCACGAGATCCCCTATCAGGTGAACAAGGCTCGTCTGATCGAGAAAATCGCCGAGCTGGTCAAAGAGAAGAAGATCGAGGGCATCAGTGCCCTGCGCGATGAGTCCGACAAGGACGGCATGCGCATCGTTATCGAGATCAAGCGCGGCGAGTCCGGCGAGATTGTGCTGAACAATCTCTACAAGCACACCCAGATGCAGACCACGTTCGGCATCAACATGGTGGCGCTCGATAACAACCAGCCCAAGGTGATGAACCTCAAAGAGATCCTGGATGCGTTCCTGCTGCACCGCCGTGAAGTGGTGACCCGCCGGACCGTGTTCGAACTGCGCAAGGCGCGGGATCGGGCTCACATCCTGGAAGGTCTGGCGGTGGCGCTGGCCAACATCGACCCGGTCATCGAACTCATTCGCCACAGCGCGACCCCGGCCGATGCGAAAGCGGGCCTGGTTGCCCGCGGCTGGGAGCTCGGCAACGTGGCCTCCATGCTGGAGAAAGCCGGTGACGACGCGGCCCGCCCCGAGTGGCTGGAACCCGAGTTCGGCATCCGCGAAGGTCACTACTACCTGACCGAGCAGCAGGCCCAGGCCATCCTTGACCTGCGTCTGCACAAGCTGACCGGCCTCGAGCACGAGAAGATCCTGGAAGAGTACCAATCTCTGCTGGATCTCATCGCCGAGCTGCTGTTCATCCTGGCGAGCCCGGTACGGTTGATGGAAGTGATCCGTGACGAACTGCTGGCCGTGCGCGAGCAGTACGGCGACGAGCGTCGTACCGAAATCAGCATGTCCAGTGCCGAGATCAACATCGAAGATCTGATCACCCCGGAAGACGTGGTCGTGACCTTGTCTCACCAGGGTTACGTGAAGTATCAGCCGCTCTCCGACTACGAGGCCCAGCGCCGCGGTGGTCGTGGCAAGTCGGCCACCCGGATCAAGGAAGAGGACTTTGTGGAGCGTCTGCTGGTGGCCAACACCCACGACACCATTCTGTGCTTCTCCACCCGTGGCAAGGTCTACTGGCTCAAGGTGTATCAGCTGCCGGAGGCGTCCCGTGGCGCCCGCGGTCGTCCGATCATCAACCTGCTGCCGCTGGATGAGGGTGAGCGCATCACCGCCATCCTGCCGGTTAAAGAATATGACGCCGACAAGTATGTCTTCTTCGCCACCGCCAACGGTACCGTGAAGAAGACCAGCCTGTCCGATTTCAGCCGTCCGCTCTCCTCCGGCATCCGCGCCATCAACCTCAAAGAGGGTGATGAGCTGATCGGGGTGGACATCACCGATGGCAGCAACGAGATCATGCTGTTCTCCGATGCGGGCAAGGTTGTTCGCTTCGCGGAAGGCAGCGGTCGCGCTGATGCCGATGCCACTGACGAAGTCGACACCGGCAACGACGATGATGGCAGCGACAACGGCGAAGGCACCGAAAGCAAGGGCACCTTCAAGGGCGTACGTCCCATGGGTCGTACTGCTGCCGGTGTGCGCGGCATCAAGCTGGGCGCCGGTGACAAGGTGGTGTCTCTCATCGTGCCCCGTGGCGACGGGGCCATCCTCACCGCTACCGAGAACGGTTACGGCAAGCGTACCGCGCTGGATGAGTACCCGACCAAGAGCCGTGGTACCCAGGGTGTCATCTCCATCAAGGTGGACGAGCGCAACGGCAAGGTGATCGATGCGATCCAGGTCGAAGATACCGACCAGATCATGCTGATCACCAACGGCGGTACCCTGGTACGTACCCGGGTGTCCGAGGTGAGCGTCATCGGCCGCAACACCGGCGGTGTGCGTCTGATCCGTACCGGTGAAGACGAAACCGTGGTCGGCCTGCAGCGTGTTGCCGAGAGCGACGAAGAGGAAACCGAGGCACTGGCCGTCGAGGGTGAGGTGTCTGAAGGCACCGATACCGCCGCAGACACCGGTGCTGTCGATGCAGGGGAGGCGGGCGACGAGTAATCGTTCCCCCTTTTCCCGATACGAAAGAGCGACCTTCGGGTCGCTCTTTTTTTATGCCCGCCGTTAGCTGCCCCAGCCAGGCTGCCGCCAGAGCGGCAACCGAGATGTCATCGGGGCGTCATGCCTCTGTCATGGGGGCAGGGCATCTTGCCTGCGTCGGCGATCACAACGGCGGCCTCTGCCGCACAGGAGCATCTTATGACCAGCTGGGTGATGTGGGAAATCTGGTGGAGCCGGGTATGGGGCGAAGCCGGGAGGGACGAGGCGCAGCACGAACAGGAGCTGGAAGTGGCCCATGAACCGGCGAGGCTGCCGGTCGAGCTGATTGCCCGCGAGCGCGCTGCGGGAGTGCGCCCCCGAGGCTGACTTGGTCATGCCCACGGGCTGGCGTCATGACGGGAATTAAAACAGCCGCAGCTGCTCGCCCGGGCGGATGAAGGCATCCTGGCGCAGTTGAAAGTGGCGCTTGCCGAGCCCGAGCCGCTTGGCGATCAAGCGAAAGCGCTGGGCCAGCAGATCGGCAAACTGGCCTGCTCCCCGCATCCGGGTCCCGAAGGCGGGACTGTTGAGGGCGCCGTCCCGGCTGGCTCGCAGCTGGTTGAGGATCGCCTCCTTCTGGCCTGGGTAGTATTGTTCCAGCCAGTCACTGAACAGCGGTGCCAGCTCGTGGGGCAGTCGCAGCAGGATATAGTCGGCGCAGTGGGCGCCGGCCTCGGCGGCGCTCTTGATGATCTGCTCGAGCTCGGGTTCGTTGAGCCGCGGGATCATGGGGGCCGCCAGCACGCCGACCGGCACGCCGGCGCGGGCCAGTCTCTCCACCACCTTGAGCCGGCCGGCCCCCGTGCTTGCTCTTGGCTCCAGTTGTCGCCGCAGGGTTTCATTCAAGGTGGTGACCGACACCATCACCTGACAGAGGCCCTCTTGGGCCAGCTCCGTCAGCAGATCGAGGTCGCGCAATATCATGGCGCTCTTGGTGATGATCCCCACCGGATGGCGATGGGCCAGCATCACTTCCAGCAACTGGCGGGTGAGGCGATAGTGGTGCTCGATGGGCTGATAAGGGTCGGTATTGGCCCCCAGCACTATGGTCTGCGGCTGATAGGCGGGTCTGGCAAACTCCCGGCGCAGCAGCTCGGCGGCATTGAGCTTGGCGAACAGCCGGGTTTCGAAATCGAGGCCGGGGGAGAGCTCGAGATAGGCGTGGCTCGGTCTGGCATAACAGTAAATGCAACCGTGTTCGCACCCCTGATAGGGATTGATGGAGCGGCCGAAGGGAACGTCGGGGGAACTGTTGTAACTGATGATGCTGCGGGCGCTGATCTCCGTCACCTCGGTGCGGGGAGCGCTGGCGGCGAATGCCGCTTCCCACTCGGGTTGGGCCCAGCCGTCGTCGACCGCATCGACCCGCTGGCCGCTGAAACGGTGATCAACATTGTGGGAACTGCCTCGTCCTGCCATCGCATTGCACTAGCACTGTTTATATATACAGTTATCATGCTGCCCCCCATTGCCGAATGCAAGTTCTGCCGACCTATCCCGCCATAAAAAGCATGTCAAAAGGATCTCTTGCTTGATCGCGGCGCTACATTTCGTTTACATAGACGAAATGCGAACTGGATCACGGAAATCATCATGGCCCCCATCACCTACCGCTGGCTCTTCATCGCCGTCATTGCGCTGGTTATCTGGCGCCTGATCCCGCTCTCTACCGAGCAGGAGCTGGCCTCGGCCAACCGCGCCTGGCGCACCGGTCACTTCGATGAGGCAACCCGGATCTGGTCGCCGCTGGCGGATCAGGGCCAGCCACGGGCGCAGGCGCTGATGGGCTGGAGCCATGAAATGGGGCAGGGGAGCGAGCAGGATATGGATCGCGCCATCAGCCTCTATCGTCAGGCGGCGCAGGCGGGGGACGCCTTCGGCCAATACCGGCTGGGGGAGCTCTATTTGCGGGGTGCCGGGGTGAAGCGGGATCTGCGCGAGGCATTTCACTGGATGGAGCTGGCGGCCAGGAACGGCGATGTGCCCGCCATGTTGAAGGTGGGGGTGCTGCATCTGATGGGGGTCAGCGGGCGGGTCGATTTGCCCCGTGCCAAGGAGTGGCTCTATCAGGCCGCCAGGCAGGGCAACCAGCTGGCGCTCAAGGTGCTGCAGGAGCTGGAACTGGCCCAGGAGGGGAGCTCCACGTTCGACTTCAACTGGCAGCCTCTGCTAGGAGAATAACCTCCAAGCGGTTCATCTGGTTGTAGAAAATCTCAGCAAACCCGATACAGCCCCGTCTACTTCTGGTAGCATGGTTCGGTTTTTGGTTTGTCTTGCGACGTTGAACGGGTTGTTTGCGTCACGGGGCGTCTTCGCAAAGTGCTGTGGAGAGCCAGAACATCACCCATTTTTGAATGAATCTTTCCATCCCGCATGTGCCCTTTGGTAGGGGGCACCACTGTATAAGGAAACACACAATGCCAATCATTACTCTGCCTGATGGCAGCCAACGTCAATTTGCCCACGCCGTTTCCGTCATGGATGTGGCCGCGGACATCGGTCCCGGTCTCGCCAAGGCGTGCATTGCCGGTCGGGTAAACGGTGAACTGGTGGATGCCTGCGAGCTGATCGAAGCCGATGCCTCCCTGGCCATCATCACCGCCAAAGACGAAGAAGGTCTGGACATTCTGCGCCACTCCTGTGCTCACCTGCTGGGTCATGCCATCAAGCAACTCTGGCCCCAGACCAAGATGGCCATCGGTCCCGTCATCGACAATGGTTTCTACTACGACATCGATCTCGACCGCACCCTGACCGATGAAGATCTGGCTGCCCTGGAAGAGCGCATGCTGGCGCTGGCCGCCAAGGATTACGACGTCGTCAAGAAGAAGGTCTCCTGGCAGGAAGCACGCGATGTGTTCGAAGCCCGTGGCGAGACCTACAAGGTCGAGATCCTGGATCAGAACATTGCCCGTGATGACCAGCCAGGTCTTTATCATCACGAAGAGTACATCGACATGTGTCGCGGCCCGCACGTGCCCAACATGCGTCACTGCCACCACTTCAAGTTGCAGAAGATGTCCGGCGCCTACTGGCGCGGTGACTCCAACAACAAGATGCTGCAGCGCATCTACGGCACCGCATGGGCTGACAAGAAGCAGCTCAAAGCCTATCTGCAACGTCTGGAAGAGGCCGCCAAGCGCGACCACCGCAAGATCGGCAAGCAGCTCGACCTGTACCACATGCAGGAAGAAGCGCCGGGCATGGTGTTCTGGCACAACGATGGCTGGACCATCTTCCGCGAACTGGAAACCTTCATCCGCGGCAAGCTCAAAGAGTACGACTATCAGGAAGTGAAGGGTCCCTTCATGATGGATCGCGTGCTGTGGGAGCGTTCAGGTCACTGGGAGAAGTACGCCCAGGCCATGTTCACCACCCAGTCCGAGAACCGCGAGTACGCCATCAAGCCGATGAACTGCCCGGGTCACGTGCAGATCTTCAACCAGGGTCTGAAATCCTACCGCGACCTGCCGCTGCGCATGGCCGAGTTCGGCTCCTGCCACCGCAACGAGCCGTCAGGCTCCCTGCACGGCCTGATGCGGGTACGGGGTTTCACTCAGGATGATGCCCACATCTTCTGTACCGAAGAGCAGATCATGGAAGAGGTGTCTGCGTGCATCCGCATGGTCTACGACGTCTACGGCACCTTCGGTTTCGAGAACATCGTGGTCAAGCTCTCCACTCGTCCGGAACAGCGTATCGGCTCCGACGAAGCCTGGGATCGCGCCGAGGCCGCACTGGCCGAAGCGCTGGTGCTGAACGGTCTGAAGTACGACCTGCAGCCGGGCGAGGGGGCCTTCTACGGTCCCAAGATCGAATTCACCCTGCATGACTGCCTTGACCGTGCCTGGCAATGTGGTACCGTGCAGCTCGATTTTGCCCTGCCGGGCCGTCTGGGTGCCACCTATGTGGGCGAAGACAACGAACGTCACGTCCCCGTGATGATCCACCGCGCCATTCTGGGCTCGCTGGAGCGTTTCATCGGGATCCTGACCGAAGAGTACGCCGGACTGTTCCCGACCTGGTTGGCACCTACCCAGGCCGTGGTCATGAATATTACCGACAATCAGGCCGATTATGCGGTGAAAGTAGCCAAAGCATTGAATGATGCGGGCCTTCGCGCAAAAGCGGACTTGAGAAATGAGAAGATTGGCTTTAAAATCCGCGAGCATACTTTGAAGCGGGTACCTTTTATGCTGGTCTGCGGCGACAAAGAAGTAGAAGCCGGCAAGATTGCAGTACGTACCCGTAAAGGGGCTGACCTGGGCTCTTATCCTGTTGAAGAGCTGATTGCTCTGTTGACCCAGGAAGTTCAGACCCGCGGACAAAAGAAAGTGGAGGAATAAGCTATAAAAGGCGGAAAAAAACTGGGCAAGCAACCGCAAGCCCGCGCTCACCGGATCAACGAAGAGATCCGTCTGAAAGAAGTTCGTCTGACTGGCCTGGATGGTGAAGCCATTGGCATCACCTCCATCCAGGATGCTCTGAACTTGGCCCTTGAGGCCGGAGTGGATCTGGTCGAGATCAGTCCGAACGCTGAGCCGCCCGTTTGCCGGATCATGGATTACGGCAAATTCCTCTACGAAAAGAGCAAAACCACCAAAGAACAGAAGAAAAAGCAGAAAGTCGTCCAGGTCAAGGAAATCAAATTCCGTCCTGGCACCGACGAAGGCGACTATCAGGTAAAACTACGCAACCTGGTTCGCTTTCTGGAAGACGGGGACAAGGCAAAGGTCACCCTGCGCTTCCGTGGTCGTGAAATGGCCCACCAGGATCTTGGTATCAAGGTTCTGGAACGCGTCAAGAACGATCTGGAAGAGCTGGCCGTAGTCGAATCGTTCCCGAAAGTCGAAGGCCGTCAAGCTGTGATGGTCCTCGCACCCAAGAAGAAATCTTAAGGCCCACAAGAAATTGACTCATGGGGGCAGCCCCATGAGTCGGTTCGCCTTGCGATTTTGTTGTCACTCACAATGCGGAGTATGAAATGCCGAAGATGAAAACCAACCGGGGCGCCGCAAAGCGCTTCAAGAAGACTGGCTCAGGTCGCTTCAAGTGCAAGCATAACCACCTGCGTCACATCCTGACCAAGAAGAGCAGTAAGCGTAAGCGTCAGCTGGGACCGAAGTTCTTTGTTTCCGCTGCCGACCACAAACGTGTTGTCGCTTGTCTGCCGTACGCATAAGGGGGGATGTGAAAAATGCCAAGAGTTAAACGTGGTGTGACCGCTCGCGCTCGTCACAAGAAAGTAATGAAAGCCGCCAAGGGTTACTACGGCGCCCGTTCCCGTGTCTACCGCGTAGCGGTACAAGCGGTAACCAAAGCTGGTCAGTATGCCTACCGTGACCGTCGCCAGAAAAAGCGTCAGTTCCGTCAACTGTGGATTGCTCGTATCAACGCAGCAGCCCGTCAGAACGGTCTGTCCTACAGCCGTCTGATCAACGGTCTGAAGAAGGCTTCCATCGAGATTGATCGCAAGATCCTGTCCGATATCGCCGTTCACGACAAGCTGGCTTTCACCGCCCTGGTTGAAAAGGCCAAAGCAGCTCTGGTCTAATCCGGTTCTGTTATAAATGCTAAAAGGAGGCTTAGGCCTCCTTTTTTGTTGTCTGTCATTTGTCGCTTGCAGGCGGCGATGACTCTACCATCATGATAGCTATACATATGGCTTCATATGCCATCAAGCTGAAATTGTGTACCCAATCGCAAAGAAGAAGCAGGTCCGGCTCGAAGCCCTACTTGATAACAAAATGATTTCTAGGGAGAAAAGGGCACCTTAACTATGGTCAGTGAAGGGGCTTTTTTTGTATTATTCCCCTCTTGACCTTATTTAGCCTAAAGGCTCCTGTACCGGGAGTGGTGACGAGGAAGACATGCAACAGCTTGAAGAAGTAGTCGGCCAAGCCAGGGCCGAAATTGAGGGCGTAAGCGACATCGCCGCCCTTGACGAAATCCGGGTCAAATATCTGGGTAAAAAGGGCTTTTTTACCGAGCAGATGAAGGGCCTGGGCGCCCTGTCCGCTGAAGAGCGTCCCGCCGCGGGCGCCGTGATCAACCAGGCCAAACAGCAGGTTCAGGATGCCCTGAACGGGCGTCGTGAAGCCCTCGAAGTTGCCGTGTTGAACCAGAAGCTGGCCGCCGAGACCATCGACGTCAGCCTGCCGGGCCGCCGCATCGAGAATGGCGGTCTGCACCCGGTGACCCGCACCATCGAGCGCATCGAGCGCCTGTTTGGCGAGATGGGCTTCAAGGTTGCCCGTGGTCCCGAGATTGAAGATGGCTTCCACAACTTCGATGCGCTGAACATCCCGGCGCACCACCCGGCGCGTACCGATCACGATACCTTTTACTTCAATCCTGATCTGATGCTGCGTACCCACACCTCGGGCGTGCAGATCCGCACCATGGAGCATCAGCAGCCGCCGATCCGCATCATAGCGCCGGGCCGCGTCTATCGTAACGACTATGACATGACCCACACCCCGATGTTCCATCAGGTCGAAGGCCTGCTGGTTGACGAGCATGCCAGCTTCACCGAGCTCAAGGGCATCCTGCACGACTTCCTGCGCAACTACTTCGAGGAAGACTTGACCATTCGCTTCCGTCCTTCCTACTTCCCGTTCACCGAGCCGAGCGCCGAAGTGGACGTGATGGGCAAGAACGGCAAGTGGCTGGAAGTGCTGGGCTGCGGCATGGTGCACCCGAACGTGCTGCGTTCGGTCGGCATCGATCCGGAAAAATACTCCGGCTTTGCCTTCGGCATGGGCGTTGAACGCCTAACCATGCTGCGTTACGGGGTCAACGACCTGCGTGCCTTCTTCGAAAACGACCTGCGCTTCCTCAAGCAGTTCAAGTAAGGGCGAGAGAACATGAAATTCAGTAAATCCTGGGTGATGGAGTGGGTCCGCACCGAGTTGAGTGACAACGCACTAGCCGAGCAGATCACCATGGCCGGTCTGGAAGTGGACGCCGTGGAAGCGGTGGCCGGCCAGTTCAACAACGTGGTGGTGGGTGAAGTGGTCGAGTGCGCCCAGCACCCGGACGCCGACAAGCTGCGAGTGACCAAGGTCAACGTGGGCGAAGAAGAGCTGCTGGACATCGTCTGCGGCGCGCCTAACTGCCGCCAGGGCCTCAAAGTCTGCGTGGCCAAGGTTGGGGCGACCCTGCCGGGTGATTTCACCATCAAGAAAGCCAAGCTGCGTGGCCAGCCGTCTCACGGCATGCTCTGCTCCTTCAGCGAGCTGGGTATCGACGTCGAGGCCGATGGCATCATCGAGCTGCCGCTTGACGCTCCTATCGGCACCGATATCCGCGACTACCTCGCACTCAACGACGTCAGCATCGACGTGGATCTGACCCCGAACCGTGCCGACTGCCTCGGCATCGCTGGTCTGGCCCGTGAAATCGGCGTGCTCAACAGCGTGGACGTGGTCGAGCCGACCTGGACCCCTGCTGTTGCCACCATCGACGCTAGCTTCCCGATCCGGGTTGAAGCGCCGGCCGATTGCCCCCGTTATCTCGGCCGTGTCATCAAGGGGCTGAACCTGCACGCCCAAAGCCCGCTCTGGATGCAGGAGAAGCTGCGCCGTGGCGGCATCCGCTCCATCGACGCCATCGTCGACATCACCAACTACCTGCTGCTGGAATACGGTCAGCCGATGCACGCCTTCGATCTGGCGACGCTGGAAGGTGAACTGGTGGTGCGCCGCGCCAAGGCCGACGAGCCGATGACCCTGCTCGATGGCAACGAGGTGAAGCTCAAAGAGACCACGCTTGTTATCGCAGACGCCCAGGGCCCTGCCTGCATGGCCGGCATCTTCGGCGGCAATCGCACCGGTGTCTCCGAGACCACCACCGACATCCTGCTGGAGTGCGCCTTCTTCGCGCCGCTCTCCATCACCGGCCGTGCCCGTGCCTACGGTCTGCACACCGACTCCTCCCACCGCTTCGAGCGCGGGGTGGATCCTGAGCTGCAGGCCAAGGTGATGGATCGCGCCACCCGTCTGCTGCTGGATATCTGCGGCGGTGAAGCGGGCCCGGTCATCGAGGTCAAATCCGATGCCCATCTGCCGAAGGCTGCCCCCATCAAGCTGCGTCGTGCCAAGCTCGACAAGGTGATCGGCATCAGCGTGGCGGATGCACAGGTGGTCGAGATCCTGACTCGCCTGGGCATGCAGGTGACCGTGGACGCCGACGGCTGGATCGCGCTGGCTCCCTCCTGGCGTTTCGATATCGCCATCGAGGAAGATCTCATCGAGGAAGTGGCCCGCATCTACGGCTACAACAACATCCCGAACCTCAAACCCGCCGCATCGCTCGCGATGGTCGAGCAGGCGGAAGGGCAGGTGACCCTCAAGCGGGTGCGTGACCTGCTGGTCGATCGCGGCTTCCAGGAAGCGATCACCTACAGCTTCGTCGATCCCAAGGCTCAGCAGACCCTGTTCCCGCAGAGCGATGCCATCGTGTTGCCGAACCCGATCTCGGTCGAGATGTCCGCCATGCGCGTCTCTCTGTTCCCGGGTCTGGTACAGGCGGTGGTTTACAACCAGAACCGTCAGCAGCCGCGGGTGCGCCTGTTCGAGCAGGGCCTGCGTTTCATCAAGGACGAAAATGCCGAGAACGGCATCCGTCAGGAGCCCATGCTGGCCGGCATCATCACCGGCAACCAGAGCGACGAGCACTGGGACATCAAGAGCCGCGCTGCCGACTTCTTTGATCTGAAAGGGGATCTGGAAGCGGTGCTGGACTTGACCGCCGAAGGCGCCACCTTCACCTTCGAGCGTGCCGAACACAGTGCCCTGCACCCTGGCCAGAGCGCGGCGATCCTGCGCAATGGCGAGGTCATCGGCCACATCGGCGTGATCCACCCGAGCCTCGAGAAGAAGCTGGGCCTCAAGAGCCGTGCCGTGATGTTCGAGCTGGAGCTGGACAAGCTGACCCCGGCCAAGGTGCCGGTTGCAGCCGAAGTTTCCCGCTTCCCGGCCAACCGTCGCGACATCGCCGTGGTGGTTGATGTTGCGGTTCTGGCCGGCGATGTGCTGGCAGTAATTAAAAAAGTTGGCGGAAATCAGGTAGTTGGAATAAACTTGTTTGACGTATACCAGGGTGCTGGTATGGCCGAGGACAAGAAGAGCCTGGCCATCAGTCTTGTTCTGCAAGACACCCAGCGCACTCTGGAGGAGAAAGAGATTGCCGAGACCGTAGACAATGTCGTGCGGGCCCTTGGTGAAGAGTTGAATGCATCCTTGAGGGATTGATCTATGGCGCTTACCAAAGCCGACATTGCAGAGCACCTGTTCACCCAGCTCGGGATGAGCAAGCGTGAAGCCAAAGATATGGTGGAAGCCTTCTTTGAAGAGATCAGACAAGCGCTTGAGCGTGGTGAACAAGTCAAGATTTCAGGCTTCGGTAACTTTGATCTTCGTGAGAAGAACCAGCGTCCAGGACGTAACCCGAAAACCGGCGAAGATATTCCCATCAGCGCCCGGCGGGTGGTCACCTTCCGCCCTGGTCAGAAACTCAAGGCCAGGGTCGAAAATGTTGAACCCAACGAGTGACAAAAAGCCAGGCAACCGCCTGGCTTTTACTTTTTCATGATAAAAACCAGTCTTTTGCTAGGTCTGCTGCTGGCCGCGCCACTGCAGGCGATGGATCTGCCTCTCTCCACGACCGCCAAGGCATTTGCCGATGCCACCAAGTCGCTGACCATCTGTTATCCGGCGCTCATCAGGCCGCCTTATCTCGATGAGTCGGGAGGGCTGCTGGTCGATCAGATGGAGCGACTGGCCGAACAGCTCCCCTTTCCGCTCATCTATCAGAAGCTGCCCAACTGGTCTGCCGTGCGCAGCGGATTGCTTGAGGGGCGCTGCGATCTCATTCCCAACGTGGGCCCCTCCCTGGAGGCCCTGCCCGGGATGGCGCTCAGTCGTGCCATGCTGGAGGCCGAGTCCGCCATCCTCTATCGCGGCGAGCTGGAGCAGGCCAGGTTTCTGGTCTCGCCCATCTGGCAGGCGAACGAGGTGCTGCGGGCCCTCTATCCCCATTCAACCCAGCAGCCCCTGACCGAGGCGGACAACTGGTACGCGGCGCTGGCGGCGGGCAAGGGGACGGCCTACCTCGGCGACTACCTGCAGCTGCGTTACCTGATGCGCGAATACCCGGACACCGGGCTGCGGCTGCGCCGCCTGCGCAGCGACGAGCTGGTGGTGAGCTACCGGCTGATGATGCGGGACAAACCGGCGCTGCGCGAGCTGATCGACACCGCCATCCGCTACTTGCCGCCGGGCTCCCTCTATCAGGATCTCGACCGCTACCTGGCGCAGGGGGAGCAGGACATCAACCCGCTCCACTTCACCGACAAGGAGCAGGCCTGGCTGGTCGGCACCTCCAGCGCCATCAAGCTGGTGGTCAACCCGGATCTGATGCCCTACAGCGGCCTCGACGAGCAGGGCGATCTCAAGGGGTGGAGCGCGGACGTGCTGAAACTGGTGAGCCAGCAGACCGGGCTCAACTTCCACGTGATCCCCACCGCAAGCCGAGAAGAGGCGCTGGCCAAGCTGCGCAGCGGCGAGGCGGACATGATGGTCGGCCTGCTGGAGACGCCGGCGCTGACCGATGCCTTCGACTTTACCCGGATCATGGCGGTCAGCCGTTATGCCCTGGTGAGCCGCAAGACCCAGCCGTTCGAGACGCTGGCGGCGGTGAAGGGCAGGATAGCGGTGCCCGCCACCCTCTATGACGAAGAGATGCTGACCCGCCTGGAGGGTACGCATCACTGGCGCAAGAGCGACACCCTGGCAGCGGGGATCGCGGCGGTACAGAGCGGCGCGGCCGACGCCATGCTGGCCGAGCTCTATCAGCTGCAATACCCGCTTCGCAACAACCAGCTGGACGGGCTGGAGGTGCGGGAGCTGCCGCAGCGTTTCGGGTTGGGGTTTGCCATCAGTCGGCACAGCCCCAGGCTTGCCGGGGTGATGGAGCAGAGTCTGATGACCCTCACCGGCAAGCAGAATGACGATCTCAAACTGCGCTGGCACCGGCTGGTACTGACCCAGCAGGCCGGGGTCAGCTACGGGATCTGGCTGGGTTCGGTGTTGCTGGCGCTGCTGATCAGTGCCGGTGTCATCTGGCTGATCTGGCGCTCGCGCCAGCAGCTGGCCCGGGAGGTAAGTCAGCGCCAGGAGATGGAGCAGACCCTGGCACTGGAGAGCCAGTTCCGGGAGTCCCTGTTCCAGGCGCTGCCGGTGCCCGTGTTCCTGCGGGACAATCAGGGCGAGATCATCAAGCGTAACAAGCAGGCCAAGCGGCTGGAGGCCCGCTATCTGGCGGAGTTGCACTTGCCGCAGGCCCAGTTACAAGAGAGCGAGGGGGAGATGGCTCTGGGCGATCAGGTCTACTCCTACGCCCAGATCCCGCTCCAGCTCGGCAAGCAGTCGCCGGCGGGGGATCTCATCGCGCTCTCCAACATCAGTGCCCTGCGCGAGCGCACCCGCTTGTTGCGCCAGGCCGAGCGGCGCCTGCGGGCGTTGACCAACACGGTACCCGGCGTGGTGATCCAGTTCCTGCTGCACGAGGAGGGGATCCGCCAGGTGGAGTTCATCAGCCGCGGCAGCTATGAGCTGCTGGGGCTGGCCAGTCAGCAGATCCGCCGCAACCCGGGCGAGGCGCTGGGACGGCTGGCGCCGCAGGACAAGGTCGAGATGCAGCAGCCCATGCGCGAGATGCTGCAGGCCGGCCAGCCCTTCTCCTATGCCCTGCGCTACCAGCATCCGCTCAAGGGTACCCGCTGGCTGCAGTTCTACGGCCGGGGGCGCAGCCTGCCCGAGCAGGGGTGGCGGGTATACGGGGTGGTGCAGGATGTGACGGTGCGGGTCGAGCAGGAGCAGGCGCTGCAGGCCTCCCATGAGCGGGCCGAGCAGGCCGTGCTGGCCAAGGGCCGCTTCCTCGCGGCGGTGAGCCACGAGATCCGCACCCCCATGAACGCCATCCTGGGGCTGCTGGAATGGCTCAGCCACACCCCCCTCAATGCCGAGCAGCACTCTGCGCTCTCCCATGTCAGGCAGGCAGGGGACGAGCTGCTGGGCCTGCTCAACGACGTGCTCGATTTCAGCCGCAACGAGAACCGGCAGCTGGCGCTCTCGCCCCAGCCTACCGATCTGGTGGATTTGTGTGAGCATGTGGCTGCCGTGCACTGGTCCAAGGCCCGCTCCAAGCGGCTGCAACTGCGGCTGGATCTGGATCACCGACTGCCCGCTCAGGTGGAGCTGGATCCCCATCGGGTGCAGCAGGTACTGCACAACCTGCTGGCCAATGCCATCAAGTTCAGCAGCCGTGGCGAGGTGGTGCTGTGGGCCCGCCGGGACGGCACCCAGCTGCTGTGCGGGGTGGATGACGAGGGGCCCGGCATCAGTGCCGAGCTGCTGCCGCGCCTGTTCCTGCCCTTTGAACAGGGTGGGGAGGAGGGGCAGCCGCGGGCCCAGGGGACCGGGCTCGGGCTCGCCATCTGTCGCCAGCTGATGGAGCAGATGGGGGGAGAGATCCGGGTCGAGCCGCGCACAACTGGCGGCAGCCGCTTCACCTGTGCATTGCCGCTGGTGTTGCTGCAGGAGATGCCGCGCTGGCGCCCGCGGGTGAGCAGCGTCCATGTGGCACTCGACGGGGCGGAGCGGGACTATCTGCTGCCCTGGCTCGGCGAGCTCGATCTGCCGGACGATCCGGCCGGCCCGGTGCTGAGCGCCCGCCAGGATGAACAGGGGCTGCGCTACTGGGACTGGCAGGGCGAACCCTGGGTGCCGGGCTCGGTGGTCAGCTTGATGCAGCCGCGGCTGGTGCCCTCCGCCCAGGGCATGATCACGCTGCCGGGGCAGGGGATGCGGGTGCTGTTGGTTGAAGATCACGAGGTGAACCGGGTATTGATCAGCATGCAGCTGACCCAGCTGGGGGCCCAGGTGATCAGCGCGGCCAACGGCCAGCTGGCGCTCGACATGCTGCAGCACGAGACGGTCGATCTGGTGCTGACCGATCTGCAGATGCCGGTGATGGACGGAGCCGAGCTCTGCCGCCGACTGCGAGACACCCCGCGCTGGCAACATCTGCCCACCTATGTGATCACCGCCGATCTCAGCGAGCCGGCGGCGGCGCAGCTGGCCAGCTGCGGTTGTCGTGGTCATCTGGACAAGCCGCTGCTGCTCAAGGATCTCGCCAATCTGCTGCGCACCCTGGGGGACCCCGCACCCGAGCCGAACCCGGAGCAGAAGGCGGCAGCGCCTGCTTCTTGGTCAGAAGCCCAGATGCCGCTGCTCACCCCCGAGCTCATCTCCCTCTATCTGGAGGCGACCGGCCAGGATCTGGCCGACATTGAGCGCTGTGTCACACAAGCAGACGAGATGGCACTGGAAGCCGCTTTACACAAGATGAAGGGGGCCGCCAAAATGGTGGGCGCGACCCCGCTCGTCCAGGTGATTGAACAGTGGAAACGGGATCCACGGCAACCCCTGCTACCCCCGCTGCGGCAAGCTCTGGACGAGGTGTGCCGGCGACTACGTGAGAGGCTCTGACATGATCATCACAGATGAAGAGTTACTGGCCTTGCTGAACTCGGAAGAGACGGATGAGCGCCTGTTCCACCCCGTGACCATCTATGCCCTGGACGGGGTTGCCTATCGGGCGGCAAAAGCCGTCGAACTGCCGGAATTTGCCACCCTGCGCCGCACCCGGCCCGATGCCTGCTGGCAGTGGGAAGGTCTGTTTGCCGCCGGTGCCATCGCCCTGTTCGATCCCGACTCCCACGCTGGTGCCGACTACCTGCCGCAATTGACAGCGCAGGCGGAGGGGATCTATCGCCTCACTGATGACTGGCTGGCGGGGGTCAATGGCCGCTATCTGGCGTGGCAGGAGTGGCTGGCCCAGACCCGGGTGTTGCTGCTGGAGGATCACCCGTTTCAGGGGGCCCACATTCAGCAGGAGATCAGGGGACTGGGATTGCCCTGTCAGTGGGTGCAGGATGGCAATGCCTGCATCAAGGCGCTGGCCGGTGGCGAGATCAAGCTGCTGGTGAGCGATCTCAGCCTGGTGGATCAGGATGCCATCAGCCTGCTGATGAGCCAGCCCCAATACCAGCACAGCGGCCTGCCCATCGTGCTGCTCTCCGCCCACGACCAGACCCTGATCGACGGCGCCCGCCGCCTGCTGCACGATGCCGGGTTCAACGTGCTGGCGGCCCTGGCCAAGCCGCTGCTGGCCGACGATCTGCTGAGCCTGCTCAAGGGGCTTTATCTGGGGCCGCAGCGTCAGCGCCGCCTGAGCGGACTGCGCCGTACCATCCGCACCTGGCAGGGGGAGGAGAAGGGGCTGCTCGGGCTCTTGTCCGATCCTCCGTCACCCTTGCCCATTTGGCTGGCGGTGACCGGCTTGCCGCCGCGCTGGGAGCTGGTGCGCGAGTGGCTCGTCCAGCGGGGCAGGGAGCCTGGCGAGCTCACCCTGCTGATCCACCGGCGCGACCACCTGTTGAGCCAGGCGGAGCGTTTTGCCCTGGTGCTGCAGGCCAGTCTGGCGGGGGCACGGCTCGCCCTGCTGCTGGACAACGATCAGCACATTCCGTTCGACTTGCTGGAGCGGATGCCGCTGCAGCACCTGCTGTTGGGGCAGAGCCTGCTGCCGAGCCTGGAGGCCATGACCCCGGACTCCCTGCTGGGGCGCTTCATCAACCGAGCCCGGGAGCTTGGCATCGCCCTCTATCTGGACGATCCCTTCAACCTGCTGGACCACAACCTGTGGCGCGATCGCGGCATGGCGGGGCGCTGGTAGAGGGTGGCCCGCTACCTCTGCTGGCCGCCGGACGAAGCCCGGCTGCGACGCTCCCTGTCCGGCTGGCTTCATCCCCGCACCCGCGCCGACCTGCCGCTGATGATGGAGGTCGGGGGCGTTCCCTGCCGTTTGCAGGAGCTGGCGGGGGCCGATCCCGCCCGCATCCGGGCGGCTTATGACGAACTCGGTGAGCAGAGCGTCTACCTGCGTTTCATGCGCGCCAAGCAGAGGTTGAGCGACGAGCAGCTCGCCTTCTTCCTAGATTACCCCAGGGAACACCAGATCGGCCTGCTGCTGACCGACGGTCAGGGGCGGCCGCTGGCCCAGGCCCAGTCCATCCGGCGGCGGTTACACCCGGATCGGGCCGAGTTCTCCTGCATTGTCGCCGATCACTTCCAGCACAGAGGGGCGGGGCGGCGCATCCTGCTGGCGCTGGCCTTGCTGGCGCGAGGCGAGGGGATCCGCGAATGGACGGCGGAGGTGCTACCCCAGAATCGCCCCATGCTGGCGCTGCTGCGCGGGCTGGGCCTGCCGCTCACCCTGGTGACGGGTCGGGAGCTGGTGTTCGTGCGACTCGATCTGAGCGTGCTCGACACCCTGTAACCGCATCATAAGACCAAGGGCGAATAGGCCGGTTTTTCACCCTGTGCTAAGGTCAGCCAGAGAGCTAGCCAGAGGGAGTCAGTCATGGTGCAGTCAGCGAAACACATCGTCATTCTTACCGGTGCCGGGATCTCGGCCGAGTCGGGCATCAAGACCTTTCGTGCCTGTGACGGTCTGTGGGAGGAGCACAGGGTGGAGGACGTGGCGACGCCGGAGGGCTATGCCCGGGATCCTGAGCTGGTACAGGGCTTTTACAACTCTCGCCGTCATCAGCTGCAGCAACCCCACATTCACCCCAATCCGGCCCACTATGCGTTGGCCCGGCTCGAGCGCCTGCTGCCGGGCTGCGTCACCCTGGTGACCCAGAACATCGACAACCTGCACGAGAGCGCCGGCAGCAAGAACCTCATCCACATGCACGGTGAGCTGCTCAAGGCGCGCTGCCCAGGCTCGGGCCAGGTGATCGAGTGGCGCGGCGATCTCCATCAGGAGGAGCTGTGCACCTGCTGCCAGTTTCCCCAGCCGCTGCGCCCGCACGTGGTCTGGTTCGGCGAGATGCCGCTCGGGCTGGATCGCATCTACGGCGCGCTGGCCCAGTGCGATCTTTTCATCTCCATCGGCACCTCTGGCGCCGTCTATCCGGCGGCCGGTTTCGTGCACGAAGCGGGATTGAACGGAGCACACACCATAGAGCTCAACCTGGAGCCGAGCGAAGTGGGCAGCCAGTTTGACGAGAAACGCTACGGTCCGGCTTCCCTGCTGGTACCCGCCTATGTGGATGAGCTGCTGCAACGCTGCGGCGTACACCAGCCGGCGCAGATCGAGGGCCACAACTGGATGGAGATGCGCGGCCCCTAGCTATTGTGCATCAGCGCAGTTGCAATGAACCGGTGAAATCGCCACACTGGCAGCCAAAAAATGGGACGCAGTTGGCGCAACTTACATGATCACTCTCAAGCAATGGATCGCTTTTTCCCTCCTGATGCTGGCCTGTGCCGGCGCATCGGCACAGGCCTCCCTGATGACCCTGGTGTTGCCAGATGGCCAGCAAGTGGCCCTCGATGAGGCGACCCTCTCCGCCTTGCCACAGACCGAGTTCACCACCACCACCCCCTGGACCCAGGGCGCCCACCACTATCGCGGGCCGACCCTGGCGACCGTGCTGGCGGCGCAAGGGATCCAGGATGCTCGCAAGATCGCCGTCTCGGCCCTCAATGGTTATCAACAGGTGGTGGATCTGGCCCTGTTCGACGGCGTGCCGCTGACCCTGGTGCGTACGGAGGACGGCAAGCCGCTGACCCGGCGCAACAAGGGGCCACTCTGGTTGCTTATCCCGTTTACCAGCTATCCCAAACTGGACGTGCCCGCCATCCACAACTGCATGGTGTGGCAGGTGACCCGCATCGAGATCGTCGATTGATGGGGCTATCCCGCCACAAACTGCTGCTGGTGGCGGTCTCGCTGCTGTTTCTGCTCTCGTCGGGCAGCAGCCTCTATCTGCAGCATCGCCAGGAGCAGCTGGTCGACACCTTCTATCGCAACATCCACTGGAACATCAGCCAGGTGATGCTCGAATCCCAGCGTTTCCTCGCCGATCTGCGGCTCTATCGGGTCGGCCAAGTGGAGATGGAGACCCTGAGCCTGGATTACGATCTGCTGTGGAACCGGCTCGACATCTTCCTCATCAGCAGCGAAACCGCCGAGGCGCGCGAGCGGCACGGGTTTGGCAGGGCGCTGGCCGGACTGTTCGAGCAGATCAAGCGGCTCGAGCCCCAGATGGCGGCAGGGGAGCTGCGGGAAGGGGCCCAACTCGCCCGCCTGCAGGAGGAGATCGCCAGCCAGACCCGGCTCATCGAGCAGATAGGCAACCAAATCCTCTCCGGCCAGGAGCGGGAACGTTCGGTGAGCCAGATCCGCAGCAGCCTGTTCTGGCTGCAGATCTGGCAGCTGATCCTGCTGCTGACCGGCGGTGCTCTGGTGGCCGCCCTCATTCGCGCCAATCTGGCGAACCGTCGGCTCGCCCTGCTCGACCCCCTGACCCGGCTTGGCAACCGCCGGGCCCTGCAGGAGCAGCTCTCCCGTGCCCTGCTTGCCGGCGAGGCGAGCGCCCTGGTGGTGCTCGATCTCAAACGCTTCAAGCTGGTCAATGATCTGCTCGGCTATCAGGTGGGTGATCGGCTGTTGCAGACGGTGGCCGACAAGCTGCAGCAAGCCCACGGCAACCATGCCTACCGGCTCGGTGGCGACGAGTTCGCGGTAGTGCTGACCACGGCGGACGGGACGCTGGAAGCGCGCATCCACCAGCTGGTGAGCCTGCTCCACTTCGAGTTCGTGACCCGGGAGTGCAGCTTCGAGCTGGCCTGCCGGCTCGGGGTGGCCAGGGCGCAGCAGCAGGATGCCGGCCGGCTGCTGGATCAGGCCATCCTGGCCCTCAATCAGGCCAAGCGCAGCCAGGAGGGGGACATCAGCTGGTTTGCGCCGGCCATGCTGCAGCAGTTGCAGTTGACCCAGCATCAACTTCATCAGCTGCGAGACTGGCTGGCCGGACGCGAGCCGGCGCCGCTGCGGGTGGCACTGCAGGCGATGACGGATGAACAGGGCAACGGCCTGTGGCAACTGGCGCTCTACTGGCAAGAGCATGGCACGCCCTGTCATATGCGCTGGCTGCAGGAGTGCGGCGTGCTGGGCCCAGTGCTGGCCCGGCTGCTGCAAGCGCACGAGGCGCAGCATGTCGATGGGCGGGCGTTGTTGCTCCCGCTCGACAACCAGGCTCAGCTGGCTCAGGTGCTGGCCTGTCTGCCGGGCACATCCCGCACGCCGCTGGTGCTGCTGGTGCTGGCACTGCAACCGGATGCTGCCTTGCTGGCGGGATTGCGGCAGCAGGGTTGCACCCTGGCGCTCAGAGACATTGGCAGCGCCACCCCGGCCCAGCTGGCAGCCGGCTGGCCCGTGCGCTACTGGTTGCCGCAGGATGATGAACATGGCGAGTTGTTGCAGCCGCTGGCCCGGCGACTGGGGCTGGTGCAACTGCAGGTGCTGGCGGGCAGTGAGGCAAGGCAGCTGGCCTGAGCACAAAGGGCGGTATTGAACCTGCCAGAGACAAAACGAAGCAAGGCGACCCCAGGGTCGCCTTGCGCTTTTATTGCAGGTGAATGTCAGGGGCGAGGGGCGCAGGAATCTCTGATCACCAGGTCGGGATCGACGGTGATCAGGTGGTCCGCCAGCACCTCACCGTTGATGCGTGCCAGCAGCCGGGTGACGGCGAGGCGGCCCAGCTCCTCTTTCGGCTGGTTGACCGTGGTGAGCGGCGGTGACATGAATTCGGCCAGCGCCACGTTGTCATAGCCGACGATGGAGAGATCCCGCGGGATCACCAGTCCCGCCTGATGCGCTGCGCTGATGGCCCCCATCGCCATCATGTCGTTGCAGACGAACAGCGCAGTGGGACGCTCGGGCAGAGCCAGCAGACGGCGCATCGCTTGATGGCCGCTGGCGCAGTCAAAGTCACCCTCCTGAACCCACTGTGGGTTGACGGTGAGCCCGGCCTCCTGCATCGCCTGCTCGAAGCCCGCCTGCCGCTGGTTGGCGGGGGCGCGGCTGTGGGGGCCCGTGATGCAGCCGATGGCGGTGTGACCCAGCCCCAGCAGGTGGCGGGTCGCCAGGTAGCCGCCGCGATGGGAGTTGTCGGCGATGAGATCCACGTCGGCGCTCTCCATCCCCCAGTCCATCACCACCACCGGCAGGCTCTTGAGCCAGTCGAGCTGGTTGAACACCTCCTGCTGCCCCTCGCTGCACATGATGAGCAGGCCGTCGACCCGCTTGCGCAGCATCATCTTGAGGTAGGAGAGGGCGGTCTCGGCCTGCCCCTCGGTGTTGCCCAGCATCAGGTTGTAGCCCTGCTCGAAGCAGTAACGCTCCACCCCGCGCACCACCTCGGCGAAGAAGGGGTTGCTGGAGGTGGTGACCAGCATGCCGATACTGTTGGTCTCCTTCACCTTGAGGCTACGGGCCACCAGGCTCGGGGCGTAGTTGAGCTCGCGCATGGCGGCGAAGACCCGCTCGCGGGTCTCCTCGGCGACGAAACGGGTCTCGTTGATGACGTGGGAGACGGTGGTGGTCGACACCCCCGCCAGCGCCGCCACCTCCTTGATATTGGCCATCAGTGCCCCTGCGCAGTCTGCTCAAGCAGGAAGGCGTCGACCTCCTGCTTGCTCGGGATGGAGCTTTGGGCACCAAACCGGGTGACGGAGAGCGCCGCGGCGCCATGGGCAAAGTGCACGGCCGCGTCAAAGTCGGCGCCGGCGAGCTCGGCTGCCAAGAGGGCGCCGTTGAAGGTATCGCCGGCCGCCGTGGTGTCTACTGCTTTCACCCGAAAGCCCGGGATGAGCGCTTGTTGCTGCCCCTTGCTGCAATAGACCCCCTGCGAGCCCAGGGTGATCATCACTTCTTCGATGCCCATCTGGTGGAAGCGGGCGGCAGCCTTTGCCGCGCTCGCCTCGTCGGTGACCTTGACGCCGGTCAGCAGCTCGGCCTCGGTCTGGTTGGGGGTGATGAGATCGACCAGTGCCAGCAGTTCGCTTGAGAGCGGGCGAGCGGGGGCGGGGTTGAGCACCACCCGGGTGCCGTGGGCGCGGGCCAGGCGGGCGGCTTCCAGCACACTCTCCAGAGGCACTTCCAGCTGCAGCAGCAGGGTGTGGGCGGCGGCTATCATCGCTTCATGGCCTTTCACCACGGCCGGGCTGAGGGCGCCGTTGGCTTCGGCTGAGATGCCGATGCTGTTCTCCCCCTCATCGCTCACATAGATGATGGCGATCCCGGTGGGGAGCTTGGGGTCGAGCTCGATGGCGCTCACGTCGATACCGTCTTTGGCAAAGCCGGTCTTCATCTGCTGGCCGATGGCGTCATCGCCGATGCGGGCGATAAAGGAGACTTGTGCACCTAACCGGGCGGCGGCCACCGCCTGGTTGGCGCCCTTGCCACCGGGCACCACTTGATAGCTGTGGCCGGTCAGGGTTTCACCCGGGCGAGGAAAGTGGGGAACGCGCAGCACGTGGTCTGCATTGACACTGCCCAGAACGACGAGACGATTCATGTTGAGTACTCCTGATGCATCTTGGCATGGACACGAAAGCCGGATCCAGGCCGGGAGGCACCGTAAACCTTGAGTGAAAAGGGGGAGGCGAACCTCCCCCCGTCAACTTACTTGCTGACCACTTGCAGCGGAACCGGGATGGATTTTTCCACCGGCTGTCCCTTGAGCACCTTGTCGGCGGTTTCCACGCCGATGGCACCGATCAGGGCGGGCTGCTGGGCCACGGTGGCGGCCAGTTTACCCTTGGCCACGGCGGCCTTGCCATCGTCGGTGCCGTCGAAGCCGACGATCATCACCTCTTTGCCGGCGGCCTGCACGGCGCGGATGGCACCCAGCGCCATCTCGTCGTTCTGGGCGAACACCGCCTGCACGCTCGGGTGGGCGGCCAGCAGGTTCTCCATGACGTTCAGACCCTTGGTGCGGTCAAAGTCGGCGGGCTGGGAGGCCAGCACTTCCAGTTTGTTGGCGGCCACGGCCAGGGAAAAGCCTTCGCCGCGGTCACGGGCGGCGGAGGTACCGGCGATCCCTTCCAGCTGGATCACCTTGGCACCGGCACCCAGCTTCTGGGTGATGAAATCGCCGGCCAGTTTGCCACCTGCCACGTTGTCGGAGGCGATGTGAGCCTTGACGTCACCCTGCGCCGCGCCGCGGTCCAGGGTCAGCACCGGGATGTTGGCCTTGTTGGCGAGGCGAATGGCGTTACCCACGGCTTCGGAGTCGGTCGGGTTGATCAGGATGGCGTTGACCTTGCGCACGGTGAGATCTTCCATGTTGGAGAGCTCCTTGGCCGGGTCATTCTGGGAGTCCAGCACCACCAGCTCGTAGCCAAGCTCCTTGGCCTTGGCTTCGGCCCCTTCCTTCATGGTGACGAAGAAGGGGTTGTTGAGGGTGGAGACCACCATGGCCAGGGTGTGATCGGCGGCCTGGGCGGTGCCCAGCACGGACATGATGGCGGCAGCGAGCAGGGTATTGAGCTTTTTCATCATTTCATTCCTTGTGTGTGCTTACTTGCTTTTGTTATCGATCATCACGGCGAGCAAAATCACGCTGGCCTTGGCGATCATCTGGTAATAGGACGAGACGTCGAGCAGGTTGAGGGCATTGTTGAGGAAGCCGATGATGAGCGCCCCGATCAGGGTACCCATGATGCGGCCCTTGCCCCCCATCAGGCTGGTGCCACCCAGCACCACGGCGGCGATGGCATCCAGCTCGTAACCCATGCCGGCGGTCGGCTGGGCGGAGGAGAGGCGGGAAGTGACGATGAGCCCGGCCAGTGCCGACAGCATGCCGCACAGACCATACACCGCGAGCTTCACCCGATCCACATTGATGCCGGAGAGGCGGGTGGCCGATTCGTTGCCGCCGAGGGCATAGATGTAGCGACCCAGGCGAGTGTGGTTGAGCATGAACCAGGCCAGCAGGAAGACGATGGCCATCAGCCAGATGGGCACCGGCAGGCCGAACAGGTAACCGGTACCCAGCCAGGCGAAGTGATCGGCGCCGTCACTGAAACCGGTGGAGATGGGGCGCCCCTCGGTATAGACCATGGTGACGCCGCGCAGGGCGGTCATGGTGACCAGAGTGGCGATGAAGGCCTGTACCTTGCCCTTGGCAATGATGAGGCCGCTGATGCCCCCAAGCAGGGCACCGGCACCCAGGGTGAGGGGGATCACCAGCATGATGGGCAGCTCCATGGCCACCATGGTGGCGGCCAGGGCGCCGCACAGGGCCAGCACCGATCCGACCGACAGATCGATGCCGGCGGTGAGGATGACCAGGGTCATGCCGACCGCCATGATGGCGTTGACCGAGGTCTGGCGCAGGATGTTGAGCAGGTTGTCGGCGGTGAAGAAGTTGGGGCTCAGGAAGGAGACCACGCCGATCAGCACCAGCAGGGCCACCAGCGATTTGTTCTCGATCCACCACTCCTTGCTCATGATGCCGCGGCGGGAAAGGGTTTGGGTTGTCATTGTGCTGCCTCTTGCTCTGCTTGCCACTGTTTGCCGACTGCCGCCGCCATCAGTTTTTCCTGATTGGCGTCGCGGGTATTGAACTCTGCGCTGATGCGCCCTTCGTGCATCACCAGGATGCGGTCACTCATGCCGAGCACTTCCGGCATCTCGGAGGAGACCAGGATGATGCTCATCCCCTCCTTCTTGAACTGGTTGATGAGCTGATAGATCTCCTTCTTGGCGCCGACATCGACGCCGCGGGTCGGCTCGTCCAGGATCAGCACCTTGGGCCGGGTCAGCAGCCCCTTGGCGATGGCTACCTTCTGCTGGTTGCCGCCGGAGAGCAGTTTTATCAGCTGATCCTGACTCGGGGTCTTGATGTTGAACAGGCGCACATAGTCGCCCACCGCCTGGCGTTCGGCCTGGCCGTCAATCTTGCCACCACGGATGAACTCGCCGAGGGCGCACAGGCTCATGTTTTCGCGCACCGACAGCTCCAGCACCAGGCCATCGCCCTTGCGATCCTCGGAGATGTAGGCGATGCCGGCCGCCAGGCCATCGGCCGGGCTTCTGGGGGCCAGCGCGTGACCATCCACCGACACCTGGCCGGCGCTGATGGGGCTGGCACCGTAGATAAGCTTCATCAGCTCGGTGCGGCCGGATCCCATCAGGCCGCTGAAGCCCAGAATTTCACCCTGACGCAGGGAGAAGCTCACCCCGCGCACGCCGGGGCCGGCCAGATCCTTGACCTGCAGGCTGACCGGGCCGAGCTCGCGCACCAGGCGCGGGTACTGCTCTTCCAGCCGGCGGCCCACCATCATCTCGATGATCCTGTCTTCGTCGAGCTCGCTCACCGCCTGCTCGCCGATCCACTTGCCGTCGCGCAGCACGGTGACCCGATCGCAGATCTCGAAGATCTCTTTCAGGCGGTGGGAGATGTAGACGATGCCGCAGCCCTGCTCACGCAGCTCGCGGATGACCTTGAACAGCTGCTCGGTCTCGGTGTCGGTCAGCGCATCGGTGGGTTCGTCCATGATGATGACGCTGGCATCGAACGACAGCGCCTTGGCAATTTCCACCATCTGCTGTTCACCGATCGAGAGACTCCCGAGCCGGGTATCCGGGCCGTGTTTGACGCCAAGTCGTGCCAGCAGGGTGCTTGCCCGTTCGCGCAGCTGCTTGTGATCGATGCTGCCAAAGCGGGTGCGCGGTTCGCGGCCGAGGAAGATGTTGGCGGCAATGGAGAGCTCCGGCAGCAGGTTCAGCTCCTGGTGAATGATGCTGATCCCCTGATCCTGGGAGTTGCGGGGCCCTTTGAAGTGAACCGGCTGGCCGCGATAACTGATGGTGCCCGCATCGGCCTGATAGATGCCGGTCAGTACCTTCATCAGGGTGGATTTGCCAGCGCCGTTTTCGCCGAGCAGGGCCATTACCTGACCCGGGTAGACCTTGAGGCCTGCCTCATCGAGCGCCCGCACCCCGGGGAAGGTCTTGACGATCCCGGTGAGCGACAGAATGGGCGAAGGGGTTGTACTCATGGCTGATTCCTTGAAAAGGCTTAAAACGCCACGCCGGCGCAGAGAATGAGGTTGGCGTAGGGGGTCACCTCGCCGCTGCGTACAATGGCCTTGCTCTGGCGGGAGCGGGTTTTGAACTCCTCGTGCAGGCAGTATTCGATGGTGATGGGCTTGCCCTGGGCTGCGGCGTGCGCCTCCAGCTGATCCACCAGCGCCTGATGGGCGGCTGGGCTGATCTGCTTGATCTCGCTCGCCATGATCACCTTCTCCACCACCAGGTCGGTGAGCAGGGCGGTCAGCACGGTGCCAAGGCTCGGCGTCCCCGCCATCAGCGCCAGATCGATGCGCTCGGGGCCCGCCGGAATGGGCAGGCCCGCATCGCAGACGGTGATCTCGTCGGTGTGGCCCATCCTTGCCACCAGGGCACTCAGGGGAGCATTGAGCAGTACGCCTCGTTTCATACAGCACCTCGGCAGGCTATGCCCGCGTATCTGATGTTAGCTAGGCAACCGGTTACGCAACCGGTTGCGTCATGAGGAGGAAGATAGGCGTTCAGGCGTTCTGGATCCACCAGGAGATGGCAGAAATGTGAAAACGATCTCAATGGCGAGGGGAAAGCGGGGAAAAAAGGTGCCATAAGAGCACTGGCACTCGCAACGAGAGGAATTAGAGGGCGAGCGCTTGTTGCACGTCGGGGCGTGCCAGCATGCGCCGATAGTGATCCGCGACCTTGGGAAAGTCGCTGATGGCCACCCCGTCGCCCTCGAGCCAGCTCGCCACCACGAACAGGTAGATGTCGGCCAGGCTGAACCGCTCCCCCAGTACCCAGGGGCCGGCCAGATAGTGGCGCTCTATCTCGGCAAAGCCCTCGCGCATGTTGTGCGGCACCTTGGCCTGCATGGCGGCGATGGCCTGCGGGTCATCGGCCCAGCGGCTGGCCCGGCGGCCGTGGGCATGGGCGACGTGCACGGTGGCGGCGAGAAAACCGTGCACCTCCTGCATGCGGGCCAGCAGGAAGGGGTCGTCCAGCGGTGCCAGCTGTGCCTCTGGGAAACGCTGCGCCACATAAAGCAGCAAGGCCGGCGTCTCGGTGAGCACACCGTGCTCAGTGACCAGAGCCGGGACCCGTCCCTTGGGGTTGATGGCCAGATAGGTGGGGGAGCGCTGCTCGCCGGCCGCCAGATCCAGCCGTTTGACAACGTGAGGGGCACCGGCTTCGGTGAGGGCGATACGCACGGCCATGGCGCAGGTGCCGGGCGCGAGATAGAGGGTCAAATCAGACATGAACATCTCCTTGTGAAGCGCGTGCCCCCTGTGATCCCGGGTGGGGCGGGGCGCGCAAAAAAATCCGCACTGTCGCCTGGCATCCTACGCCCCTGGTGGCCGTCGGCCAAGGGCGGGATCCCGGCCAGGACAAGGGGAACTGATGAAATCAAAGGCTTTTTGAGCGCAGACGTGCGGGAAAAACGGCTACGCATGCCGGGTCAAATCGCTATAATGTGCTCCCTGAATAGCGGTCTTTCGGATGTTGGATAGTCAATTGAGTAACAAAATGCGGATAGGTGGTTCCCTCGAACAGTCCCTGAGCCAGGGATATCGTCTCGACCTCAAGGGGGTATTACAGGAGAGCTGGCAACAGACGCGGCGCACCGGGTTCGGCCTGCTGCTGGCCATCGTCGGGGTAACGGCCATCTGGATACTGTTGAGCAACACCCTGCTCGCCCCCTATGTCAATCAGGAAGGGGGGATGGACGTGGCCCTGGTGCTGAGCCTGCTCATCACCGTCATCATGTCGCCCATGACCTCTTCCCTCGACATGCTGGGGTTGCAGCAGTCGGTGGGGGTGCGTGCCCGGCCGAGCCAGGTGTTCGACTTCTTTCGCCACTTCCTGCGCCTTGGCAGCCTGAGCCTGCTCGGCAGCCTCATCACCAGCCTGTTCGGCCCGCTGTTCGAGCTGGTGGGTCTGCCGGTGATGCTGGCCTTCATTCCGTCGGCCCTGATCGGCATGGGGCTGGTGTTTACCGTGCCGCTGGTGCTGGAGCGCGGCCTGTCGCCGGCGCAGGCCATTCTGGTTTCCCTGCGGCTGTTTGCCCGCGGCTGGCCCAGCATAGTGCTGCTGCACGGGGTCATGATGGCGCTCTTCTTCCTGGCGCTGATCCCCATGGGGTTGGGACTTATCTGGGTGGCACCGCTCTATTTCAACTGCAAGGGGATCCTCTACCGGGATCTGTGCGGGGTGGCGGTCGAAGTGACCGACGTGAGCCAGGGCCCCGATCACTTCAACGCCTGACGGGCATGCAGGGCGTCAGACAACAGCAACAGATAGCGGCGCGTGTAGATGCGTGATGCAAAAGGATGGCATATGAACAATCGATACGGGATGGCAGCCGCGCTGTTGCTGGCCCCTATGCTGGCAGTGGCGCAGCCCTCCCTAGAGCTGCAGTACGGCACCTTCTACAGCCAGATGAAGACCTTCGCCAAAGGGGAGTTTGGGCACGCCAGGCTGGGTTTTTATCTGACCGATCCGCAAAATGGCCGGCGCTGCCTGCTCACCTCGGCCCGTGTCTCGACCCTGGATCGGGACGTGGCGGCCGAGGTGACCATCGACAGCGAATTGCGGCTGCCCTATGACGACGATCTGAATCTCGACAAGGCGACCGTGGTAGTGGGGCTCACCGAGCCTCATGCAGTCTGCGATCTGTCGGTGCAGGTGATGGCCGACGTGCCGCCACCGGCAGACAGTCGGTGGGAGCTCAAGGTGAGCGAACTGACGGGCCGCCAGCACGACATGCAGAGCCTGCTGGAGAAGCTGGCCGGCATGGTCGGCAAATATTTCCTGCCCGAGATGACGGGGATGAGGATCAGTTTGGTGCAGCCAAGCGGCACCGCCTACCTCATCGACGGTGCCCGCCAGCTGCCGCTGCCCTGGCAGGAGGGGCAACTGCTGCTGAGCAACGCCCAGCTGGCGGAGTTTGCCGAGGGCAAGCTGCAGTTGCAGGGGGAGATCCTGCGGCTGACCCCTTGGCTGCACAAGGGCTGATGGGTCCCGGGCCGCCAGCTGGCCGGTATAAAAGTAAAAAAGGAGCGCCTGGCGCTCCTTTTTTCATTGGTGATGGTGAGGGCTTAGCGCACCTCAATCACGTCCAGCATGTCCATCTCGTCGATGTCCAGCAGCGGTGCCTTGGGCAGTTCGGGCGGATCAAACGCCTTGTCGCCGCCGTCGATGATGCCGGAGTCGCGGTTGATGCTCTTGAAGTCAAACAGCTTGTGATCGAGCAGGTGGCTCGGGATCACGTCCTGAATGGCGGTGAACATGGTCTCGAGACGACCCGGGAAGCGGCGATCCCACTCCTGCATCATCTGCTTGATGGCCTGGCGCTGCAGGTTCTCCTGGGAACCGCACAGGTTGCACGGGATGATGGGGAAGGCTTTGACCTCGGCATAGCGCACCAGGTCCTTCTCCTTGCAGTAGGCGAGCGGGCGGATCACCACGTTCTTGCCATCGTCGCTCACCAGCTTGGGCGGCATGGACTTGAGCTTGCCGCCGTAGAACATGTTGAGGAACAGGGTCTCGAGGATGTCGTCGCGGTGGTGACCAAGGGCAATCTTGGTGCAACCCAGCTCCTGGGCGGTGCGGTAGAGAATGCCGCGGCGCAGGCGGGAGCAGAGGGCACAGGTGGTCTTGCCCTCCGGTACCTTCTCCTTGACGATGGCGTAGGTATCTTCTTCGACGATCTTGAAGTCGATGCCAAGGGTGCTCAGGTATTCGGGCAGCACGTGCTCGGGGAAACCGGGCTGCTTCTGATCCAGGTTGACCGCCACCAGATCGAAGTGGATGGGGGCGCTGGCCTTCAGGCTCATCAGGATGTCGAGCATGGCGAAGCTGTCCTTGCCGCCGGACAGGCACACCATGACCTTGTCACCCTCTTCAATCATGTTGAAGTCGGCAATGGCCTGACCTACGTTGCGCCGCAGGCGCTTCTGCAGTTTGTTGAAACTGTATTTTTCTTTGGCGTTAAGCTCTTCTAGCATGACCTGAAACCCGGGACAAAAATAAGCGGCTTATTATAGCCATGTCCCGGGGGAGGGCAAGAAAGGCTTATGCTGGACGGCGGCTATCGACCGGGCAGCTGTAGTCGGCGGGCTTGAGGATCAGCATGTCGCAGGCGAGGCGATCCACCACGTGTTCGGCTGTGTTGCCGAGCAGGGCGGCGGAGAGCCCGGTGCGACCGACGCACCCCATGATCATCAGGGTGGCCTGCAGCTCGCCGGCGAGATCGGGCAGCACCTCTTCGGGCAGGCCTTCCGCCACCCGGGTCCAGAGATGGCCGATGCCGTATTTGTCGGCGTGGCTCAGCAGCAGGCTCTCGTGATGTTTGCGAATGGCGTCGTTGTAGGCGTTGGGGTCAAACTCCGGCAGCTCGATGGCCACGTTGACCGGGGTACCCGGGTAGGTGTTGACCAGATAGAGGTTGGAGCCGAGCAGCTCGGCGATGGCGATCCCCTCTTCGGTGATCCGCTCGTTGAGCAGTTTCTGATCCTGATCGTCGCTGGAGCAATTGATGGCGGCGATGATGTTGCCGCCCCGCTGCCAATGCCCCTCTTTCACCAGCAGCACGGGGCAGGGGCACTTGCGCAGCAGATGCCAGTCGGTGGGGGTGAAGATGAAGGTTTGCAGGAAGGAGTGGTGGTGAGTCGCCTTGACCACCAGATCGTGGCGCTGCTCCAGTACTTCCTGAATGATGCATTCGAAGGGACGGTTGTGCCAGACCACCTTGATCTCGCAGTCCAGCCCACGGGCACGGTAGGGTTTGAGTATGTCGTCGAGCCACTCACGGCGCTGGGAAATGACTCCGTGGCGCATCTCTTCCCGCTCATCCACCGACAGCATGGCGGTCATTTCATACGAGAAGTCGTAAATGGTGAGTAACAGGGTCAGCTGCGCCCCTTCATCCAGCTCGGCGACCTTGACCGCACGTTCGAGGGCGATTTGCCGCTCTTCTTCCGGGTTGATGACCACCAGGATTTTTCGGTACTTGACCATGTTCTCCTCCTCCTTGGCAAAAATACCAATGATGGCAGACCTTTAGCCATTACAGCTTAGCTCAGGAGGAGAAGGGGGGACGTGTGCCGGATCAAATTTCGGGGTAAACCGATCCGGCACCGGAGAGAGGAGGCTTAACCGCAGGGGGGACGGGTTGCACCGGCCATGACGCCGAGGGCGACGTGATCCAGCACGGTAATATACTTGCCCTTGACGCTGATGAGGCCGGACTTCTGGAAGCGGCCCAGCAGACGGCTGATGGTCTCGACGGTGAGGCCGAGGTAGTTGCCGATGTCACCGCGGGTCATGGAGAGGCGGAACTCCTTGGCGGAGAAACCGCGCTCGGAGAAGCGCACCGACAGGTTGTGCAGGAAGGCGGCAAGGCGCTCTTCGGCATTCTTCTTGGAGAGCAACAGGATCATCTCCTGGTCGCCCATGATCTCGTTGCTCATCAGCCGCATGATCTGCTGGCGGAGCTTCGGCATCTTGCCGGAGAGATCGTCAAGCACGTCGAACGGGATCTCGCACACCATGGCGGTTTCCAGCGCCTGGGCGAAGGAGGGGTGCGCCTGCTTGTGGATGGCGTCAAAGCCGACCAGATCGCCAGCCAGGTGGAAGGCAGTGATCTGCTCGTCACCCTGTTCGGTGATGGTGTATGACTTGATGGTCCCGGAGCGGATGGCGTAGAGCGATTTAAGCTCATCGCCGGCCTTGAACAACTCTTCACCCTTCTGGATCGGCTTCTTGCGCTCGATGATGCTGTCCAGCTGATCGAGCTCGTTGTCGTTCAGAGTGAAGGGAATGCAGAGCTGGCTGATGCTGCAATCCTGGCAATGAATTGCACAGCCACCGCTCTGAATACGTCTGCCAGGTTTCTTTTCCGGGATCATAGGCTCATACGAATAATTGATTTATATCAAACAAGTTTACCATCAACTCATCCGTTTTGGATAGGGTTTCAAAAGGACGCAATCCCGATCCAGAGGGTATGCAGCCCGTATGCGATGAGCAGGAGGGCCCCACCAAGGCGAAAACTGCGCAGGGTCAGCCAGTAGCGCAGCCGATCTGCCAGCCCCCCCAGCGCAAACAGGGTCGGCAGGGTGCCGAGGCCGAAAAAGAGCATGATCAGTGCTCCGCCGCCAGCGGATCCCGCTGCTGCGCTCCAGGTCAACATGGAGTAGACCAGCCCGCAGGGGAGCCAGCCCCATACCATGCCAAACGGCAGTGCCTGCCAGGCCGAGGTGAAGGGGATAAACCTGCCCGCCAGCGGCTTGAGGCGGGGCCACAACCTGGCGCCCATGCGCTCGAGCAGCAACACCCCCTGCCACCAGCCGGCGAGATAGAGCCCGAGGGCAATCATCAGGAAGGCCGCCACCAGCCGCAAGCCGGCGATGGCGTGCTTGCCCGCGCCGAGCTCACTGGTGGTGGCCAGCACCCCCCCGACCAAGGCGCCGGCAATCACATAACTGAGGATCCGGCCGAGGTTGTAGTTGAGCAGGTAACCGAGCCGGCCCCAGAAGTGCTGCTTCTCGGCAGGAATGGCCATGGAGAGGGCGGCGGAGACACCGCCGCACATGCCGATGCAGTGGCCGGCGCCAGCCAGTCCCACCAGCAAGGCGCCCAGCAGATCAAGGGTGGCCGTCATCTTTGTGCTCGTGTTCGGCATGTTTGGGGGCGGGTTGCTCTTCGTCGAACAGGATATTGGAACCCTGGCGGTCGAGATCTTCAAACTGCTCGGAGCGAATGGCCCAGAAGAAGACGGCGCCGGCGATGATGACGAAGAGGATGGCGATGGGGATGAGGACGAAGATGATGTTCATGCAGCAAACCTTGCAATGAAAGGGGTCATAGTACACCCGTTGGTGGCCGCAGGCCCGTCGATTTGAGGGTGAAGGGAGCAAGGCCCGCTCCCTTCACCCTGTCTGTCCCTGTGGCCACGGCTCAGCGGTTGAGCCGCATGGAGTTGGTGACCACGATGAGGGAGCTCAGCGACATGCCCGCCGCCGCCACGTAGGGGGGCAGCCAGCCGCTCGCCGCCAATGGCAGCACCAGCAGGTTGTAACCGATGGACCAGGCGAAGTTCTCCTTGATGATCTTGCGGGTGCGCAGCGCCAGGGCGCGGGCATCCAGCAGGCGGGAGAGATCGTCGGCCAGCAAGATGGCGTCGGCGCTGTTCTTGGCAAGATCGGTGCCGCCGGCCATGGCGAAGGAGGCATGAGCGCCGGCCAGCACAGGGGCGTCGTTGATGCCATCTCCCACCATGATGCTGATGTCGCCGCGGGCTTCGTGCTCCTTGAGATAGGCCAGCTTGCCATCCGGGGTGACGCCTTTGACCAGCTCGTCGACCCCCAGTTCGCGGGCTACCTCGTCGGCCTGGGCCGAGCTGTCGCCGGTGAGAATGGTGGTCTTGAGGCCGGCCGCCTTGAAGGCCTGGATCAGCGCTTTCGCATCCGGGCGCAGGGTGTCGGTCAGCAGGAAACGGGCGAGCGCCCGATCCTCGTCGGCCAGATAGATGACCAGCCCGTCCGCTTGTGTTTCTTGGGCATCGCTGATGCCGAGCCAGCGGGCACTGCCGAGGCGATAGTGACGTCCCTCGATCACCCCCTCGATACCGTGTCCGATGACGGGGGTCACCTTGCTGGCCGCCAGCAGCACGGCGTCGTCTGCGGCGTTGCTGCGAAAGGCGCGGGCGATGGGGTGTTCGGAATAGGCCTCCAGGGCGCGGGCGATGGCAAGGCAGCGCGCCTCGTCGAGATTGCCCAGGGCCTCCGTGCTGGTCAGGCTGATGTTGCCCGTGGTCAGGGTGCCGGTCTTGTCCATCACGATGCGGTTGGCCCGGGTCAGCACGTCCAGCACGTGGCCGCGGCGCAGCAGGATGCCGGCACGGGTCAGGCGGGCGGTGGCCGAGGTGAGCGCGGTGGGAGTGGCCAGCGACAGGGCGCAGGGGCAGGTGGCGACCAGCACCGCCAGGGTGACCCAGAAGGCCTGCTCCGGCTGATGGAAGTGCCAGAAGGTCCATACGCCAGCGGCGATGAACAGCAGCACCAGAATGAAATGGCGGGAGAGCACATCCGCCATCTGGGCGATGGCCGGTTTGTCGTCCAGCGCATGATCCTGCAGCCGCATGATCTGGGCCAGGCGCGACTCTTCGATACGATGACTGACCCGGATCTCCAATGGGGCGTCGGTGTTGATGGTGCCGGCGTAGACGGCATCTCCCGCCTGCTTGAGCAGTGGCAGCTGTTCGCCGGTCAGCATGGATTCGTTGAGACTGGCCTGCCCAAGCAGGATGATGCCGTCCGCCGGTAGGGTGGCCCCCGCCAGCACTCGCACCCGATCGCCAACCTGCAGCGTCTTGGCCGCCACCTCGTGTTCGCCATCCTCATCGAGCCGGGTGGCCATGATGGGCACCAGCCGCGCCAGGTTGGAGCTCGACTCGGATGCCTTGCGTCTGGCCCGCAGCTCGAGGAAGCGCCCCAGCAGCAGGAAGAAGACGAACATGGTGATGGAGTCGTAATAGACCTCACCGGTATTGAACACGGTGGCCCACATGGAGGCGACGAAGGCACCGATCAGCGCCAGCGACACCGACACGTCCATGGAGAGGTGCCCCTGCCTGAGGCTGCGCCAGGCGCCCACGTAGAAGGGCTGGGCCGAGTAGATCATGATGGGGGTGGAGAGCAGCAGACTTATCCACTTGAAGTAGACCATGAACTCCTCTTCGACACTGATGAAGAGGTCCATGTAGAGCGCCACCGCGCACATCATCACCTGCATGGAGCCGAGCCCCGCCAGTGCCAGCCGGAACATGTAGCTGCGCACCTCTTTGGCGTAGAGCGCTTCCTGCTGGTGAGTCTGGAAGGGGTAGGCGCGATAGCCAATTTTGGCAAAGCCCTTGAGTATGTCGCTCAACGAGAGCCGGTCAGGGTCCCACTTGATGCGGGCTCTGTGGGTGGTGGTGTTGACGTTGATGTAGTGCAACCCGGTCAGGTTGCCCAGATGGCGTTCGATGAGCCAGGCACAGGCGGCGCAGGTCAAGCCTTCCACCGTCAGCTGGATCTCGCGCACCTTGTGGCTGCCGGTGGCGCTGTCGGTGACGAAATCCTGCTGTACTTCGGCCAGATCGTAGTGGGTGAGGGCGGCGAGCTCTGCGGGCACCAGCTCGCCCTTGGTGCCGGGGGCAGTACGGTGCTCGTAGTAGCTGGCCAGGCCGCATTCGAGAATGGTTTCCGCTACCGCCTGACAACCGGGGCAGCACATGGGTTGGACTATGCCCTTTATCTCGAGGGCATAGCGGCTGCCGGCGGGGACCGGCTCACCACAGTGAAAGCAGCCAGTCATGGCAGATTGTCGCAGACCACCGGGTCTGCGGATGAAAAGCGGTGACCACCGATCAGGGCCGGCAGATCAGGATGAAGCGGGCCAGTCATGACTCAGCGCCCTTTGGGATCGAGTTCGACGGGAGCCTTGGTGGGGAGCTGGACAGTCTCTTGCAGCCGCCATTCGTGGTTGAAGGCATCCACCCGCACGTGCCACTTGCCGGTGAGGGGCTTGTCGAGCAGCAGGCGATAGACGCCGTTGCCGTCGGCGGTCACCATGTGCTCGCTGTCCATGCCGGCGAGGGTGGGGTGAAACAGGGAGAGGTAGAGCGCCTGGCCGGCCGGGATATCCCCTGACAGCGGTTTGAGGGTCAGCTCGTTGCCGTTGACCTCCAGCGCGATGTGGATGTTGAGGGCTTCGGCGCGATCAAACTTGCTGAGATCCTGATTAATCTCTTTGCCTTGCTTGTAATAGTCTTCGGCCACCAGATTGACGCCATCCTTGCTGGCGATGATCGCCGTGCTGATGCTGCCGATCACGGCGGCGGTCGGGAGGGCGATGATGAACCAGGGCCAGAATTGGCGATACCAGGGTTGGGACATAGTGCTACTACCGTGAAACCAGTGGTTAACGAAACAGAGGAATTTCAGTCAACACAAGATAACAAAAAGCCTCGAAGAGTCGAGGCTTTTTGCTGAGTAATCACGTGTTTATCACATGTTACTGCTTATTTTGCTGGTCGTTGTGGGACAAGCTGTAAACGTAGGAGGCGAGCAGGTGCACCTTGTCTTCACCCAGAATATCCTTCCAGGCCGGCATCACGCCGTGACGACCGTGGGTGATGGTCTGCTCGACCACCTGACGGGAACCGCCGTAGAGCCAGGTGTTGTTGGTGAGATCCGGTGCCCCGAAGGCGATGCCGCCCTTGGCGTCCGGACCGTGACAGGCGGCGCAGATGGTGAAGCGCGCTTCACCCTTCTTGGCTTCCACCATGTCCACCTTGCGACCGGAGAGGCTCAGCACGTAGGAGGCCACTTCGCGGACTCCGTCCTTGCCGAGGATCTCGCCCCAGGCGGCCATCACGCCCTGACGACCGCCCATGATGGTGGTCTTGATCTGGTCGGGCGCGCCGCCCCACTGCCATTCGCTGTCGGTCAGGTTCGGGAAACCGCGACCGCCGCGGGCATCGGAGCCGTGGCACTGGGAGCAGTTCTGCAGGAACAGACGCTGACCCACCTTGCGGGCTTCCGGATCGGCGGCTATCTCCTCGATGGCGCGATAGGTCTTGCCATCGGCCTGATAGGCCAGCTCACGGAACTTGGCGCCGTAGATCTCGTCAGCCTTGACGAGCTCGCGATCGTATTCCACCGCACGCCCTTCAGCCTTGGCGGAGGCTGCCGCTGCCTTGGACTCGGCCAGCGAGCGTATGTCCTGGTTGGAGCTCTGCCAGCCCAGTACGCCCTTGAAGTTGCCAAGGCCCGGGAAGGCAATCAGATAGACCAGACCGGTGACGATGAAGAAGAGGAACATGTAGGTCCACCACTTTGGCAACGGGTTGTTGATCTCTTCGATACCGTCGAAGGCGTGCCCCATGGACTTGCCCTCTTCCACGCCCATCTTGTCGCGCAGGCACCATACCAGCAGCAAGAAGCAGCCGAGGATGGTCCCCAGACTGATGACGGTCACAAAAATGCTAAACAAAGTGCTCATTATTGTTTCGCTCCTGCGTTCTTGTTATCAGCACTGGGTTGCTCGTCGTCGGCAAATACCAGATTGGCAGCCTCGTCGAAGGAGGTCTTGCGGCGCTTGCTGTAGGCCCAGACGATGATGCCGATCATGATGGCCATCAACAGCAGGGTATACAGGCCGCGAAAAGTGCCGTAATCCATATCCTGACTCCTTTATTTCAGGGCATGACCCAGTGATTGCAGATAGGCTACCAGCGCATCCAGCTCGGTCTTGCCCTTCACGGCCTCACCGGCCCCCTGAATGTCGGCATCCGTGTAGGGTACGCCGAAGTGATCGCGGAACAGGGCCAGCTTCTTGCCGGTCAGCTCACCGGTCAACACGTTGGTGTCGAGCCAGGGGAAGGCGGGCATGTTGGACTCGGGCACCACGTCGCGCGGGTTGATCAGGTGGGCACGGTGCCAGTCGTCGGAATAACGACCGCCAACCCGGGCCAGATCCGGACCGGTACGCTTGGAGCCCCACAGGAAGGGGTGCTCCCAGACGCTCTCACCGGCGACCGAGTAGTGGCCGTAACGCTCGGTTTCGGCGCGGAACGGACGGATCATCTGGCTGTGGCAGACGGTGCAGCCTTCGCGGATGAAGATGTCGCGACCTTCCATCTGCAGGGCGGTGTAGGGCTTGAGGCCCTCGACCGGCTCAGTGGTCTGCTTCTGGAAGAACAGCGGGGTGATTTCCACCAGGCCCCCCAGGCTGATGGCAAATATGATGCCGACCACCAGCATGGGAACGCTCTTTTCAAAGATCTCGTGACGGTTATTGTTGCTCATGCTTTGACCTCTTCAATCATGCTGGCTGTGCGACAGGTTCCAGGGAACCTTTGGGCGCGGTGATGGTGCGATAGGCGTTGTAGGCCATCAGCAACATGCCGGTGACAAAGAAGCAGCCACCCAGGAAGCGCACAAAGTAGAAGGGATAAGAGGCCTGCAGCGCTTCTACGAAGCTGTAGGTCAGGGTGCCGTCGTCGTTGACCGCACGCCACATCAGACCCTGCATCACACCGGAAATCCACATGGCGACGATGTAGAGCACGGTGCCCACGGTCGCCAGCCAGAAGTGGACGTTGATGAGCTTGATGCTGTACATGCGGCCCTGGCCGAACAGGTTCGGGATCAGGTGATACACGGCACCGATGGAGACCATGGCAACCCAGCCCAGCGCGCCGGAGTGGACGTGACCGATTGTCCAGTCGGTGTAGTGGGAGAGGGCGTTGACGGTCTTGATCGCCATCATGGGGCCTTCGAAGGTGGACATGCCGTAGAACGACAGGGACACGATCAGGAAGCGCAGGATGGGGTCGTAACGCAGTTTGTGCCAGGCACCGGAAAGGGTCATGATGCCGTTGATCATGCCGCCCCAGGAGGGGACGAACAGGATCAGGGACATTACCATGCCGAGGGACTGGGCCCAGTCAGGCAGGGCGGTATAGTGCAGGTGGTGCGGACCGGCCCAGATGTAGAGGGAGATCAGCGCCCAGAAGTGGACGATGGAGAGACGGTAGGAGTAGACCGGACGACCCGCCTGTTTCGGTACGAAGTAGTACATCATGCCGAGGAAGCCGGCAGTCAGCAGGAAGCCTACCGCGTTGTGGCCATACCACCACTGCACCATAGCATCCATGGCGCCGGAGTACATGGAGTAGGACTTCATGCCCGAAAGCGGCACTTCCATGTTGTTGACGATGTGCAGCACGGCCACCGTGATGATGAAGGCACCGAAGAACCAGTTCGCCACATAGATGTGGGAGGTGGTGCGCTTGACCAGGGTGCCGAAGAAGACCACGGCATAGGCGACCCAGACGATGGTGATGGCGATATCAATCGGCCATTCCAGCTCTGCGTACTCCTTGGAGGTGGTGTATCCCAGCGGCAGCGAAATGGCGGCAGAAAGGATGATGGCCTGCCAGCCCCAGAACACGAAGGTCGCCAGCGGGCCACCAAACAGTCGGGTTTGACAGGTGCGTTGCACCACATAGAAGGAGGTCGCCATCAGGGCGCTACAGCCAAATGCGAAGATGACCGCGTTGGTGTGCAGAGGGCGAAGGCGACTGTAAGTCAGCCAGGGAGTATCAAAGTTGAGGGCAGGCCAGATCAACTGGGCTGCAATCAGTACGCCAACCGACATGCCGACAATTCCCCAGACAATCGTCATGACGGTGAACTGGCGAACAACGGTGTAGTTGTACTCAGGATGGTTAGTTGTATGGCTCATCGTTGTATTCCGCTTCCGATGCTGCTGTTGTTTGATTTTGTGTCCAGTGAGGTGGACCGACTTCATTGGCTACTGCCTTTTCTCTTGTTAACAACTGTTAATAAAAGGAAAAGCAAAAAGTAGCTAAATGAAAATTCAATGGGAATGATACTGAACTGACAGGTAAAATAACAGTATAAACAGTGATATATTTGGCTCCGTTGGGTCTCGCCTGTTCAATTATTTACCTTGCGCGAGATCACGAAAATGTCATTTTTCAGACATCTTACAAGGTTGTTCTTTCATGAAAGAGAGACTCACTTCACGCAAAATTATCCATTTGGCGATCGTGTTGACTATTTTGCTCGGTTTGGTTGCCTATCGAACCTGGTTCGATGGCGCGCAGACGGTGATGGCAAGCTCGGAAAAAGATCAGATTTGTGATCTGTCCCACAGCTCATGCCCCCTGCAGGCGGGGAATAAGCCGCTGACCGCCCGCATCGCCTCGCTGCCGGTCCAGGCCGAACGTGACTTCGTGATACAGCTTCAGGGCGGCGATCCGGCCGTCACGCCGGTGAAGGCGTGGCTGGAGGGGCGGGACATGTTCATGGGGACCATTCCGGTCACTTTTGAGGCCATAGCCCAGGGCTGGCAAGGGACGACCCTGGTGGGATCCTGCACCTCGCCGATGATGGTCTGGCTGCTCAATATCGAGTGGAGCAATGGCCAGCGCCAGCAACTGGCGCTCTCCGTCGCTCGCTGAGGGCCTCTTCCTGAGGTGCAAAAGGAGGGGGCAAGGTGAAAATTGATTTGAATTTTTCAGGCAGGGCGTTACCTTGCACTGATTGTCAGGGAGTGAAGTTCATTTAATCATGATTGAAAAACAAGCATTTTATCGCACGCTCAACCAGCAGGCCCAGGCATTGCTGGAGGGAGAGCCGGATCTCATCGCCAACCTGGCCAACCTGTCCGCCCTGCTCAATCAGGAGCTGACCGACATCAACTGGGTCGGCTTTTACCTGTTGCAGGGGGAGACCCTGGTGCTCGGCCCGTTCCAGGGCAAGCCGGCCTGCGTACGCATTCCGGTCGGGCGCGGGGTATGCGGCACGGCGGTGGCCGAGGGCAAGACCCAGCTCATCGACGACGTGCACCAGTTTGAGGGGCATATCGCCTGCGACGGTGCCAGCAATGCCGAAATCGTGATCCCGCTGCGTCGGCGTGGCGAGATCATTGGCGTACTGGATATCGATAGTCCAATCTTTAACCGCTTTGACGAGCAGGACCGGATTGGCCTCGAAGAAACGGTGCAAATTTTGGAAAGCATGCTCTAAGTCATTGCTTGATGGTTCGCAAAAGGCCCCAAGCTCTCTATAATGGGGCCTTTGTTGTGCTCGGGCGTGCCCGCGCGTTTATATGAAAGCCAAGGTTATACATGGAAAACACTGAGAAGCTGAAGAACAGTAAAGAGATCGTTGCCTACCTGGTCGAGAAATTCCCGGCCTGCTTCATTGCTGAAGGAGAGGCCAAGCCGCTCAAGATTGGCATCTTCCAGGATTTGGCCGAGCGTCTTGCTGACGACGCCAGAGTCTCCAAGACCATGCTGCGCTCCGCTCTGCGTCAATACACCTCCAGCTGGCGTTACCTGCATGGCCTCAAGGCCGGCCAGGCCCGTGTCGATCTGGACGGCAACCCGGGCGAGCTGCTCACCGAAGAGCACATCGAGCACGCCAAGCAAGCCCTGAAGGAGAGCAAAGAGCGCGTCTTTGCCAGCCGTCGTACCAACAATAAAGAAGAGAAGGCCAAGCAGCCGCGTCGTCCTGCTCCGCGCAAGGCCGATGCCGCCACCAAGTCCAGCAAGCCGAAAGCCGCTCCCAAGGCTGCTCCGGTTGCTGACGAGGCCCCGTTGGTCAAGGTGGATGCCGCTACCCTGAAAGTAGAGCAGGGTGTGCGCGTGGTGCTGGGCAAGTCGCCGGTACCGGCCACCATCAAGGAAGTGACCAAGGATGACGTTCAGGTTCAATTGCAGACCGGCATGATGCTGCGGGTCAAATTCGAGCACCTGGTTCTCTAAGGAGACAAATGTTGAAGCATGGCGTAATTCGTTTTTCCCTCGTTGCCTGTAGCCTGGCGCTTGCCGGGCTTGCACAGGCCATCGAGCCGGTGCTCAAGGAAAGTGATTTGCCTGTGTTGGCTCAGGAGAGCCAACATGCTACGGCTAGCAAGCGAATTGCCAATCTGTTTACCCGCTCGCATTACAAGCAGTTCAAGCTGGACGATGCCTTTTCCTCCGTGATCTTTGACAAGTATCTGGAGAATCTGGATTACAGCCGCAACCTGTTTCTGGCCTCTGACATCAGCCGTTTTGAAAAGTACCGTACCGGCTTTGACACCGACCTCGAAAGAGGGCGGCTGGCACCGGCTTACGAGATGTTCAACCTGAGTCAGCAGCGGCGTTATGAGCGGTTCGAATACGCCCTCAAACTGCTCGATACTCCTTTCGATTTTACCCAGCCCGACAACTACGTGTTTGATCGGGAAGGGGCGGCCTGGCCGAAAGACGAGGCCGAACTCAACGAGTTGTGGCGCCAGCGGGTCAAGTTCGATGCCTTGAGCCTCAAGCTCAGCGGCAAGGAGTGGCCCGAGATCAAGGAGCTGCTCGGCAAGCGTTACAACAACGCCATCAAGCGGATGTCCCAGACCGAGAGCGAGGATGTATTCCAGCTCTTCATGAACTCCTTCGCTCGCGCCATTGAGCCGCACACCAGCTATCTGTCTCCGCGCAGCGCCGATCGTTTCAACACCGAGATGAACCTCTCGCTGGAGGGGATTGGGGCCGTGCTGCAGGCCGAAGATGACTTCACCGTCATTCGCTCCCTGGTGCCCGGCGGCCCTGCTGCCAAGTCCAACCACCTGAAACCGGACGACAAGATCGTCGGGGTAGGGCAGGACGACGGCAAGATTGTCGACGTGATCGGCTGGCGTCTCGATGACGTGGTCGAGCTCATCAAGGGGCCCAAGGGCAGCAAGGTGAAGCTGGAGATCCAGCGCGGCAAGGGCGCCAGCGCCAAGACCGAGCAGATCGAGCTGGTACGTGACAAGGTGCGTCTGGAAGACAGGGCCGCCAAGTCCAAGGTGATCACCGCCGAGGGCAAGAAGATCGGTGTGCTCGAGATCCCGAGCTTCTACGTCAACCTGCACGACGACGTGATCAAGGAGCTCTCCAGCCTCAACAAGCAGAAGATCGAGGGGCTGATCGTCGATCTGCGTGGCAACGGCGGTGGTGCGCTGACCGAGGCCTCTGCCCTGAGCGGCCTGTTCTTCGCGAGCGGTCCGGTGGTGCAGATCCGGGATCACATGGGCCGCATCACCGTCAACGGTGATGACGACGGCAACGTCTACTACGGCGGCCCCATGTCGGTGATGATCGACCGCTACAGCGCCTCGGCCTCCGAGATCTTCGCTGCCGCCATGCAGGATTACGGCCGTGCCATGATCCTCGGCGAGAACTCGTTCGGCAAGGGCACGGTGCAACAGCATCGCAGCCTCGCCAAGGTCTATGACTTCTACGAGCAGCCGCTGGGTCACGTGCAGTACACCATCGCCAAGTTCTACCGGATCAACGGTGGCAGCACCCAGAACAAGGGTGTCGCCCCGGACATCAGCTTCCCCACCGCGGTGGCACCGGAAGAGACGGGCGAGAGCCGCGAGTTCAACGCCTTGCCGTGGGACAAGATAGCGTCGGCCAAGTACGACAAGCTCGGCAACTTTGCCAGCTTGCTGCCCAAGCTGCAGGCGGCCCACGAGGCGCGGATCAACAAGGATCCGGAGTTTGCCTACGTGATGCAGGACATCGCCGAGTACAAGGAGGAGAAAGACAAGAAGTCGGTCTCCTTGAACGAGGCGGAGCGTTTGGCGGATCAGGCCAAGCAGGACGAGAAGGCGCTCAAGCGCGCCAACGAACGCCTGACTCGCCTGGGCAAGCCGACGGTGAAGAGCCTGGACGATCTGCCTGCCGATTTTGAGGCACCCGACGAGTATCTGGTCGAGGCTGCCAACATCACGGCGGATCTGGCCAAGCTCAGCAAACGCGGCTGAACAGGGACAGCCAATTAATCAACAAGGGCGACTTCGGTCGCCCTTTCCTTTGCCTGAATGCAAACTATTTGACCCTGCCAACCGGTTATGACAGCCTCTGACACGTCAATAACAAGCGTGGAAGCAAACAATAATGACCGATCACTCCCAGGCCATGACGGCCAAATATCGCCAGGATTACCAGGCTCCGCTCTACTGGTGCGACAGCATCGACCTCGATTTCCAGCTGCAGGAGCCGCAGACCCGGGTCACCGCCATCTCGCGGCTGCGTCGCAACGGCGACCACAAGGAGCCGCTGGTGCTGGATGGCGAAGGGCTGGTCCTGCACGCCATCAGCGTGGACGGAGTTGCCTTTAGCCAGTACGAGCAGGGGGAGAGCAGCCTGACCCTGTTCAACCTGCCGGCAGAATGCGTGCTGACCATAGTCACCGACATCAACCCGGCCGCCAACACCGCGCTGGAAGGGCTCTACAAGTCCGGCGATGCCTACTGCACCCAGTGCGAGGCGGAGGGCTTTCGACGCATCACCTATTACATGGACAGGCCCGACATTCTGGCCCGCTACAGCACCCGCATCACCGCCGACAAGGCCAAGTATCCTTTCCTGCTCTCCAACGGCAACAAGGTTGACAGCGGCGATCTGGGTGACGGTCGCCACTTCGTGCAGTGGCAGGATCCCTTCCCCAAGCCGAGTTACCTGTTTGCGCTGGTGGCCGGGGACTTCGACGTGGAGCGCAGCCACTACACCACCAAGAGCGGCCGCAAGGTAGCCCTCGAGATCTTCGTCGACAAGGGCAACCTGGACCGCGCCGGTTTCGCCATGGAGAGCCTCATCAACTCCATGCGCTGGGACGAGCAGCGCTTCGGCCTCGAGTATGACCTCGACATCTACATGATCGTGGCGGTGGACTTCTTCAACATGGGCGCCATGGAGAACAAGGGGCTCAACATCTTCAACTCCAAGTTCGTGCTGGCCAACCCGGCTACCGCCACCGACAGCGACTACCACGGCATCGAGCGGGTGATCGGCCACGAATACTTCCACAACTGGACCGGCAACCGCGTCACTTGCCGCGACTGGTTCCAGCTCAGCCTGAAAGAGGGGCTGACGGTGTTCCGGGATCAGGAGTTCTCCTCCGATCTGGGCTCGCGCGGGGTCAATCGCATCAACAACGTGCGCACCGTGCGCGGCCCGCAGTTTGCCGAAGATGCCGGTCCCATGGCCCACCCCATCCGCCCGGATGTGGTGATCGAGATGAACAACTTCTACACCCTGACCGTTTACGAGAAGGGCTCGGAAGTGATCCGCATGCTGCACACCCTGCTGGGTGAAGATGCCTTCCTGGCGGGCATGCGCCTCTATTTCGAGCGCTTTGACGGTCAGGCGGTCACCTGCGATGACTTCGTGCAGGCGATGGAAGATGCCTCCGGGGTCGATCTCGGCCGCTTCCGCCGCTGGTACAGTCAGTCCGGCACCCCCGAGCTCACCGTGTCCGACGAGTACGATGCCGACAGCGGCGTCTATCGTCTGCATGTGAGCCAGCACACCCCGCCGACCCAGGATCAGCCGCAGAAACTGCCGCTGCATATCCCCCTCGACATCGAACTCTATGACGAGCAGGGGGCCATCATCCCGCTGCAGTACCAGGGCAAGGCCATCGGCAACGTGCTGGACGTGCTGGAAGCGGAGCAGACCTTCGTGTTCGACAAGGTATCGGTCAAGCCGGTGCCCTCCCTGCTGCGAGACTTCTCGGCGCCGGTCAAACTGCATTTTGACTACAGCGACGAGGCGTTAGCCTTCCTGATGCGCCATGCCCGCAACGAGTTTGCCCGTTGGGATGCGGCGCAGATGCTGATCAACAAGGCGGTGATCGACGGTGTGGCCCGGACTCAGCGAGGGCAGGGGGTTGATGTCTCCCGGACCCTGCTGGCGGCCTTTGTCGCCATCCTTGACGACGAGGGGCTCGACCCCGCCCTCAAGGCGGAGATCCTGGCGCTGCCGGGTGAAGCGACCCTGGCCGAGCTGTTCGAGGTGGCCGACATCGATGCCATCCATCAGGTGCGCAACGAGATCCAGACCTCGCTGGCCCAGGCCTTCGGGGCCCGTCTGGTGGCCTGCTACGAGAGTTTGCGCCTGCCGGCTTATCAGGTGGTGCACGCCGACATGGCCAAGCGGGCGCTCAAGGGGGTCGTGCTGGGCTATCTGGCGGCCCTCGACGCCGGCAGTGCCGATCTGCTGGTGCGCCAGCAATATGCGGCCGCCGACAACATGACCGACACCCTGGCGGCACTGCAGGTGGCCAACAGCCACCTGTTGCCGTGCCGTGCCGAGCTCTTGGCCGACTTCGAGGGCAAGTGGGCCAAGGACGGACTGGTGCTGGACAACTGGCTGCGGCTGGTGGGTGCCAAGCCGGCGGAAGATGTGCTGGAAGAGGTGAAGCAGGCGATGGCGCACCCCACCTTCAGCATTCGCAACCCGAACCGGCTGCGGGCGCTGGTGGGCAGCTTTGCCATGAACAACCAGGTGCAGTTCCATGCGCGCGATGGTCGCGGCTACCGCTTCCTGACCGATCTGCTGATCGAGCTCAACGAGGTCAATCCGCAGGTGGCCTCCCGCCTCATCACTCCGCTCATCCAGTTCAAGCGGCTCGATGAGGGGCGCAAGGCGTTGATCCGCACCGAGCTGACCCGTCTGGCCAACCTCGAGGGGCTGGCGCGGGATCTGTTCGAGAAGGTAAGCAAGGCGCTGCAGCAGTAAGCACGAGCGGGCGGGGGAGCCATCTCCCGCCCTTTACCGTGAGTCTTCAACCACGACCAGAGGAGTCATCGTGAAGCAGTTTACCTTTCGCCTCTCATTGAGCCATGACGAGGTCATGCTGATGTACCAGGGCCATGCCAAACGGCTGGTGGTGCGCAGCGAGCAGGGGCTGACCCTGGAACTGGGCATTGAGAAAATCCGGCCCTTCGTCGCCATCAGCGGGGTACATGGCTACTTTCGCCTCAAAACCCAGGACGATTATCGCTTTATCAGCCTCGAACGCATAAATTAACAAAACTCGAACATATTTCCGCGTAATTCACTGCTTTCAGTCATTATCTATCCGGTAAATCCGTAACCATCCAGTGGGATTTTCTGTTTTTTGCCAGAACGGCAAAATTTTTCACAGCTTAAGGCGTGATCTGCCCCTTGTTTTTAACAACTCATTATCACCTTTGCTCGCCTTCCTTGATCCAAGACATTACACTTCGCAGCAACTCTGTACCGGTGGGCATCCAGGGTGGATGTCTCTGTGTCGGTGGTTAATGTCGTCCGATAAGGAATATAGAAATGGCATTGAAAGACGCCCCTACCTCAGTTCTGCTCGAAAACGTTCTCAGCCTGATCCATCAGAAGTTGCCCAAGAAGAGTGCCTCCCTGGTCGAGTGCTTCGTCGCCAAGTTCTACGGCAACATGGCGAGCACCGATCTGCACGATCGCAATGACAGCGATCTCTATGGCGCCGCGCTCAGCCTGTGGAATGCGCTCAACCAGCGCACCAGCACAGAGCCCTATATCCGGGTCTACAATCCCGAGCTGACCCGCCACGGCTGGCAGTCTCCCCATACCATCGTCGAAATCATCCTGCAGGACTCTCCCTTCCTGGTGGATTCCATCCGCATGGCGCTCAAGCGCCGGGGCATCACGGCGCACATGATGCTGCACCAGCCGCTGCACCTCATTCGCGGCAGTGAAGGCAAGATCAGCGCCATTCTGGATCTGGACAACACGGCCGAACAGACCTCCGTCGAGACTGCCTTCCTCATCGAGATCGATCACCTCACCAGCGAGGAGCAGATGGAAGGGCTGACCGCCGAGCTCAACTCAGTGGCCGGTGAAGTGGCCCTGGCGGTCGGTGACTGGCAGCCCATGCTGGCGCGCCTGAACGAGATCATCGACGAGCTGCCCAAACGCAAACACCCGGTCAGCAAGGCCGAGGTGGACTCCTGCGTCGCCTTCCTCAAATGGGTGGCCGCTCACAACTTCACCCTGATGGGCTATCGTCGCTACGACGTCAAGGCGGTGGAGGGGGATCACGAGATCCTGCCACAGCCGGATTCGAGCCTGGGTCTGATGAAGAACTCCATCAAGGATGAGGGGCAGCGCCTGGGCACCATGCCGGCCAGTGCCCGTCACGCGGCCCTGAGCTCCTCCCTGCTGATCCTCACCAAGTCCAACAGCAAATCACGGGTGCATCGCCCGGCCTATGTGGACTACATCGGCATCAAGCGCTTCGACGAACATGGCAAGGTGGTAGGCGAAGATCGCTTCATCGGTCTGTATGCCTCCTCCATCTACAACACCAGCGCGACCCAGATCCCCCTCATCAGCCACCGCCTCGAGCGCATCATGGCCGCCTCCGGTCACGAGAAGGGTTCCCATGCCTACAAGGCGCTGCTGAACGTACTGGAAACCTACCCGCGTGATGAGCTGATCCAGGCTCGCGAAGAGGAGCTGCTGGCCACCGGTCTCGGGGTGCTGGAGATGCAGGAGCGCGACATGCTGCGCCTGTTCGTGCGCCGCGACGTCTACGGCCGCTTCTTCTCCTGCATGGTCTATGTCACCAAGGAGCGCTACAACACGGCGCTGCGGGTCAAGACCCAGCAGATCCTGCAGAAGTATTTCGGCAGCAGCGAAGAGGTGGAGTTCAACGTCTACTTCACCGAGGGCGTGCTGGCACGGACCCACTACATAGTGCGGGTCAACAACAACAACGTGGATGTGGATGTGAACGAAGTACAGAACAACCTGATTGAAGCGGCCCGCAGCTGGGATGACCGTCTGGACTCCGTGCTGCTCTCTCACTACGGTGAAGCCCGTGGCAACGAACTGCGCCGCCGTTTCAGCACCGCCTTCCCCCGTGCCTACAAGGAAGACGTGCTGCCGGGTTCCGCCGTGGCCGACATCATGGAGCTGGACAACCTGAGCGAGGCCAATCCGCTTGGCATGCTGTTCTACCGTGCCCAAGAGGAGGAGAACGATCGCCGGGTCCGCCTCAAGCTGTTCCACCGCACCGAACCCATCCACCTCTCCGACGTCTTGCCCATGCTGGAAAACATGGGGCTGCGGGTCATCGGCGAAACCCCGTATCAGGTGCGCACCCCGGCGGGCGACATCTTCTGGATCCTCGACTTCTCCATGCTGCTGCATGGGGAGCAGCCGTTCGATCTGGAGCAGAGCCAGCAACGCTTCCAGCAGGCTTTTGCGGCCATCTGGAACAAGCAACTGGAAGATGACGGCTTCAACCGGTTGGTGCTGGGCGCCGGCCTCACCGGTCGTCAGGTATCCGTGCTGCGCGCCTATGCCAAATACATGCGTCAGACCGGCGTCTCCTTCAGCCAGTCCTATATCGAAGAGACCCTGACCCGCTACCCGGATATCGCCCAGCTGCTGTTCACCCTGTTCGAACAGCGCCTGGATCCGGCCGGCAAGCAGGACGCCAAGGTACAGGCCAAGCTGCACGAGCAGCTCGCCGCCAAGCTCGATCAGGTTGCCAACCTGGACGACGATCGCATCATCCGCCGCTATGTGGAGATGATCGACGCCACCCTGCGCACCAACTACTACCAGCTGGACAAGGCGGGCAACATCAAGCCCTACGTCTCCTTCAAGCTGGCCCCCTCCAGCATCACCGACATGCCGTTGCCGCTGCCGAAGTTCGAGATCTTCGTCTACTCGCCGCGGGTGGAAGGGGTGCACCTGCGCTGGGGCAAGGTAGCCCGTGGCGGTCTGCGCTGGTCCGATCGCAAGGAGGACTTCCGTACCGAGGTGCTGGGTCTGGTAAAAGCCCAGCAGGTGAAGAACACCGTCATCGTGCCGGTGGGAGCCAAGGGCGGCTTCTACTGCAAACAGATGCCGGCGGGGGCGCCCCGTGCCGTCATCCAGGAGGAGGGCAAGGCCTGCTATCGCCTGTTCATTCGTGGCCTGCTGGACGTGACCGACAACATCATCGGTGGCGAGGTGATCCCGCCCAAATCCGTGGTGCGTCACGACGAGGACGACTACTACCTGGTGGTGGCCGCCGACAAGGGTACCGCGACCTTCTCCGACATCGCCAACGAGATAAGCCTCGAATACGGCCACTGGCTGGGCGATGCCTTTGCCTCCGGCGGCTCGGTCGGTTATGACCACAAGAAGATGGGCATTACCGCCCGTGGCGCTTGGGAGTCGGTCAAGCGCCATTTCCGTGAGATCGGCGTCAACTGCCAGACCACCGACTTCACCTGCGTCGGCATCGGTGACATGGCCGGTGACGTGTTTGGCAACGGCATGCTGCTCTCCGAGCACACCCAGCTGGTGGGCGCCTTCAACCACATGCACATCTTCGTCGACCCGACCCCCAATGCGGCCAAGAGCTTCGTCGAGCGCAAGCGCCTGTTCGAGCTGCCAGGCTCAAGCTGGGATGACTACAACCGGGAACTGATCTCGGCAGGGGGCGGCATCTTCCTGCGCTCGGCCAAGTCCATCAAGCTGAGCCCCGAAATGCAGACCCTGCTCGGCACCGACAAAGCCAGCATGGCCCCGAACGAGCTGATCAAGGCGCTGCTCTGCCTGAACGTCGATCTGCTGTGGAACGGCGGCATCGGTACCTATGTGAAGAGTGCCCGCGAGAGCGATGCCGAAGTGGGCGATCGCAGCAACGATGTGCTGCGGGTCAACGGCCGCGATCTGCGGGCCCGCATCGTGGGCGAGGGTGGCAACCTGGGCTTCACCCAGCTCGGCCGGGTGGAGTACGCCAGCCAGGGTGGTCGCATCAACACCGACTTCACCGACAACGTGGGCGGGGTGGATTGCTCCGACAACGAGGTGAACATCAAGATCCTGCTGAACCAGCTGGTGGCAGCAGGGGACCTGACTCTCAAGCAGCGCAACCAGATGCTCTACGAGATGACCGACGACGTGGCGCAGATTGTCATCACCAACGCCTATCGCCAGTCCCAGTCCATCTCGGTGACCAGTTTCCGCGGCGCCGAGCAGCTCAAGGAGCAGCAGCGCTTCATCCAGGGGCTGGAGCGCGAAGGCAAGCTGGACCGCGGCCTCGAGTTCCTCCCCTCCGACGAAGAGCTCTCCGAGCGGATGGCGGCAGGGCAGGGGCTGACCCGACCCGAGCTGGCGGTGCTGGTGGCCTACGGCAAGATGGTGCTCAAAGAGCAGCTCAATTGCCCGGAAGTGACCGACGAGCCCTTCCTCGCCAACATGTTGGTGACCAGCTTCCCGGCCAAACTGCAGCAGCAGTTCGGGGCGGCGTTGGCCCAGCATCCGCTGCGCGGCGAGATCATCGCGACCCGGGTGGCCAACATGCTGGTCAACGACATGGGGCTCAACTTCGCCAGCCGGATGAAGGACGAGACCGGTGCTTCGGTGGCGGAAGTGGCCTGCTGCTTCGCCATGGCGCGCGAGGTATTTGGCCTCAACCAGCTGTGGCGCGACATCGAAGGGTGTGACAACCTGGTGGACGCCCAGACCCAGCTCGAACTGATGTTCTACAGCCGTCGCATCGTGCGCCGTGCAACCCGCTGGTTCCTGCGCGCCCGCAACCGCAGCTGGAGCATCAGCGAGAACATCGCCTTCTTCCGTCCGGCCTTCGAGACGCTGGGTCAGCACCTCTACGAGGTGATGGACGAGAGCGAAGTGACCGAGCACCAGCAGGCTGTTGCCGCCCTGGTGGCCAAGCAGGTGCCACAAGCCATCGCCCGTCAGGTGGCCCACATGAGCAGCCTCTTCTCCAGCCTGGATCTGGCGCAGATTGCCGCGGAGCACAAGACCGACATCCTGCGCGCCGCCAACGTCTACTATCGCCTCGGCGCCAAGCTGGATCTGCACTGGTTCCTCGACCAGATCAATCATCAACCGGTGGGCAACCACTGGCAGGCGATGGCGCGGGCCTCCTTCCGCGAAGATCTGGACTGGCAGCAACGCAGTCTCACTTCCGTGGTACTGGAAGGGTGCAAAGATCAGGGAGAATGCGCTACCATACTGGCCGACTGGATTTCGGAGCATGAGCAACTCTTGTCCCGTTGGACCCACATGTTGGCCGACTTCAAGACCACCAGCACTCACGAGTTCGCCAAGTTCTCGGTGGCCTTGCGAGAGTTGAACCTGCTCCAGTTGAATTGCCGAACCTCGGCATAACCCCAAAAGCCCCGGCCAGTTGCCGGGGCTTTTTTTAAGGAGCAAACATGCTGTACCCTCTCGCCAGGCATTTCCTGTTCAAGCTCAATCCGGAACAGGCGCACGATCTCTCCATCAAATATTTGCCCCGCCTTCTCGGTACACCGCTCGATTGTTTCTTCCGCCACTCCCTGCCAAAACGCCCCGTCACCGTCATGGGGCTTTCTTTTGCCAATCCGGTGGGTCTGGCGGCCGGGCTCGACAAGGACGGTGAGTGCATCGATGCCTTCGGGGCCATGGGGTTCGGTTTTATCGAGGTCGGTACTGTCACCCCCAGACCCCAGAGCGGCAATGACAAACCCCGTCTGTTCCGGGTCATTCCGGCAGAGGGGATCATCAACCGGATGGGCTTCAACAACAAAGGGGTCGACCACCTGGTCGCTCAGGTCAAGCAGGCCAAATATCAGGGGGTGATCGGCATCAATATCGGCAAGAACAAGGACACCCCCATCGAGCAGGGCAAGGATGATTATCTGATCTGCATGGACAAGGTGTATGACCACGCCGGTTATATTGCCGTCAATATCTCTTCCCCCAATACCCCTGGGCTGCGTTCGCTGCAATATGGCGAGGCACTGGATGAGCTGTTGGCCGCCCTCAAGGTTCGTCAGCAGGAGCTGGCCGCGCAATATAAGAAGTACGTGCCGCTGGCCGTTAAAATTGCGCCGGATTTGACCCCGGATGAAATTAATCAAGTCGCCGCATCCTTGATAAAAAATGGCATCGATGGCGTGATTGCCACCAATACCACCCTCGAGCGCGACATGATTTATGACATGCCCCATGCCGGTGAAGCGGGGGGGCTCAGCGGTCGTCCTCTGCAGCACAAGAGTACCGAGGTGATCCGCCAGCTGGCCAAGGCGCTGGATGGTGCGCTGCCCATTATCGGGGTCGGCGGTATCGACAGTGCCATGGCGGCCCGCGAGAAGCTGGCTGCGGGTGCCAGTCTGGTCCAGATTTATAGCGGTTTTATTTATAAGGGCCCGGATCTGATCAAAGAGATTGTGACCCATATATAAGAAATAAATCGGTGCCCTTTATTTAAAGTTGCTGAAATTCTCGACATGGAATAAAGTCGAGTAACGACTTCCAGTAAGGGCACCTCCATGTGTATCCAACCCAATGACAATTGGCAGTGGCATTATGATGCTCATGACGATCGTCTGATGCTGGATTTATCCGACCGCATGATATTTGCCACCGAATATAAAGGGCGGCAATTGGTGCCTAGCTCCTTCACCACCCAGCCGTTTTGTGTGGATGATGCCGCGCTCTATTATCAGCTGATGGACAGGGTGGCAGAACTGGAGTGGAGCGTGCCCCATCAGGTGCAACTGGTCCTCAATGCCATCGCCGTCAGCCGCTTTTATAAACCCTTGATGCCACAAAGCTGGTTCTTTGGCGAAACCCATCCGGTTATCACTCCGGAAACCGGTGCACTGGTGTGCATGGGGACGCCTCATGGCAAGGGGGAGTTTCTGGTGATTGAAGCCGGTGATCAGGCCAGCGTCTGTTTGAACCTGACCGACGATCTGATATTGACCACCAGCAAGACACTGCCCCGGTTTGGCGTCATCAAGGTGATGAACAATCGCATGAGCCCAAGACCCGCGGCTCAGGCGCAATATCGCCAAGTCGGTTGATATATTCCCGCATAACGTTACCTGCCCTCTGAAGAGGGCAACTGACAATAGACTGCCAGTTGTCATCACTTTCATTTCCATTCTGAACCTGGTCTGAACGTTAACAAGGCCGAACGATATTTAATTTAATCGTTGACCGTTGTGGCCGGTGGAAATGTGAACTGTGCCACTTGAGGCTTTTCCATAAACTACGTAATCTCAAAATGCGAGTGTAATAATGTGCGTGTATCTGGTTGATACGTGTAAGTAGCATGATCAAGGAAATGACTCATGAAAATAAACAAGTATCTATTGGCCAGCAGTCTATTCCTTCTCCCCTTGACTACCTCGGCGGCAGAAGATTTGTCAGTTCTCATCTATGGAGCATCAATACACAGCGGGTGTGAGAAGGCCAAAGGGCCACACGGAAAGACTTGTGACTTCAACAATATCAACCCTGGTTTGGGCGTTGACTGGGTATTCTTGGGGGATCAGGATACCGGCAAGCTCTCATTGCGTGGTGGGGCTTATGAAGACTCTTATGAAAAATTGGCAGCATTTGCCGGCTTTATGTACCGCAAGGAGTGGTATTTGACCGAGAGCTTCTTTGCTGGTCTCGGGTTGCAGGCCGGCTATCTTGATGGCTCTGGCATGAATGGCTTCGCCGTGCTGCCCGTTGTCAGCCTGGGTTACAAGAATGTGGCATTGGAAATAGGATACGCTCCCAAGATGGACCACGTCCCCGGCAGAAAACATGCTGCAGTGACTTCATTTGGTTTGCGCTGGGCAATTTAAGGCAACCAGACCGATGACAGACCCGCATCAAGCGGGTCTTTTCATTTTACGTTATCTTGTTTGTCATCTGGATACCCGCTTGTCGCGGTCAATAGCGTCAAATACAGGAAGTTATTTTTTCATTCTGGCGCCAGTGAATAAAGACCAATAAAAATGCCCTCACGTCAATTCGAGGCGAGGGCGACAAACACACACTACAGGAGGAATAAGCTGTTGTATCAACAACACGGGACTATTCTAAAACCTGTAGTTTCTCTTGAAACCTGATAGATATGACAGGTGGGGCAATGTCGGCATAAACGGGGAGGGGATGTAAAAAAATAGCCCTCCCGTTTACGGACGATAACGGGAGGGCAAAGCACGGGGTTTACAGAAAGGACTTGCTCTGTCGTGAAGAATAATAACGATTTGAGTTTTGTTTGACTCCTGTCAGATGTGGCAATTTAGAAGAGGGAAAGGGGGAATATATATCCGGATAACGGATCAAGACTTGCTCGCAAAATAGCCGATGCTGCTTTTTGTGCCATCACTCGCATTGACGTTGCGTGTGCTGTCGTTACGGAGTCACTCGCTTGTCATCAATGTCACCATTACCGGCCTTCATCCTGCACAGGCGCAACCACAGCCTCAGGGTCAACTGCGCGCTCTTTATGCAGACATGCCCAAGCTTTTGCTGCTCCGGATCGCCGCTTAAGGTATAATGCGGCACTATTTTTATGGCTTCCCCGTGAGCGTGATGAAAGAATTTTTTGCAACCTGCCCCAAGGGGCTGGAAAACCTGTTGGCCGTCGAGCTGACCAATCTGGGTGCAGAGCAGGTCCGCGAGACCGTGGCCGGCGTCCATTTCTGCGGCGAGCTGGCCATCGGTTACAAGGCCTGTCTGTGGAGCCGTTTTGCCTCCCGCATCGTGCTGGTGCTCTCCGAGTTCCAGATGAACGACGATCTGGACCTCTATCTGGGCGCCCATACCATTCCCTGGGAAGAGCACTTCTCCGGCACCGCCACCATAGCGGTGGATTTCACCGGTACCAATGCCTCCATTCGCAACACCCAGTACGGCGCGCTCAAGATCAAGGACGCCATCGTCGATCGCTTCACCAAGCGTGGTCATGTGCGCCCGGACGTGGACAAGAAATCCCCGGACATTCGCATCATGGCCCATCTGGGCAAGGGCAAGGCCAATATCACGCTGGACTTGTCAGGCCCCGCGCTGCACCAGCGCTTCTATCGTCAGGGCACCGGTGAGGCACCGCTCAAAGAGAACCTGGCCGCGGCCATGATCGCCCGTAGCGGCTGGGCCGGTGAGCCCATGATGGACCCCATGTGCGGTTCCGGTACCCTGCTGATTGAAGCGGCCTTTATCGCCGCCGACATGGCGCCGGCCCTGCGCCGCGAGCGCTTCGGTTTCGATCGCTGGCTGCAACATGACAGCGAACTGTGGCAGAGCCTGATGATGGAGGCGCAAGTGCGCGCCAAACGCGGCATGCAGCGCTGCGAGGTGAAGCTGTTCGGTTGTGATGCCGACGCCCGCGTGCTGCTCAAAGCACGTGACAACGCCAAAGCCGCCGGCGTGGCCCATCTCATCACCTTCAAACAGGCCGATGCGACCGCCTTGGAAAACCCGCTGCCCATGGCGGCGGAAGGGGAGACCCGTCAGGTCGGCATGCTCATTTCCAACCCGCCCTATGGCGAGCGTCTCGGCGAGTTCCCGGCGCTGCTGGAAGTGCACCAGGCCCTTGGCGATGCCCTGCGTCGCAGCTTCCAGGGGTGGAAAGTCTCGATCCTTTCTGCCTCCCCCGAGCTGCTCAGCTGTCTGCGCCTGCGCGCCGACAAGCAATATCGCCTGTTCAACGGGGCGCTCGAGTGTCAGCTGCGCAACTACCAGATCGCGCTGGACTCCGTGGCCTCCCAAAAAGAGGTGGCGCAGGACTTTGCCAACCGTCTGCGCAAGAATCTGAAGGCCCTCGAGAAGTGGGCGAAGAAAGAGAACCTAGACTGCTACCGTCTCTACGACGCCGATCTGCCGGAGTACAACGCCGCCATCGACCGCTATCAGGACTACCTGGTGGTGCAGGAGTACGCGGCGCCCAAGGACATTCCCGCCCAGAAGACCCGTCAGCGCCTGCTCGACATGGTACAGGCCGCCATCAAGGTGACCGGCATGGATGGCGAGAAGGTGATCCTGAAGGTGCGCGAGCGTCAGGAAGGCAAACAGCAGTACCAGAAGCTCTCCGAAGAGCAGCACCGGATGGAGGTGCAGGAGTACGGTGCCCGTCTGTGGGTCAACCTCTACGACTATCTCGACACCGGCCTGTTCCTCGACCACCGTCAGACCCGCCGCATGCTGGGCGAGATGGCCCGTGGCAAGCGCTTCCTGAATCTCTTTGCCTACACCGGCAGTGCCACCGTGCACGCGGGTCTGGGCGGTGCCAGCGAAACCACCACGGTTGACATGTCGCGCACCTACCTGAACTGGGCACAGGACAACATGCGCCTCAACTCGCTGGTGGGCCGCGAACACAAGTTCGTGCAGGCGGACTGCCTGAAGTGGCTCTCCGAGGCGGACGAGCAGTACGACCTCATCTTCATCGATCCGCCCACCTTCTCCAACTCCAAGCGGATGGACGAGAGCTTCGACGTACAGCGCGATCACCTGTTGCTGATGCAGCACCTCAAGCGTCTGCTGGCCGCTGGTGGCACCCTGGTGTTCTCCAACAACAAGCGCCACTTCAAGATGGATCTGGCCGGTCTCGAGGCCATCGGTCTCAAGGCCCAGAACATCACCGGCAAGACCCGGCCGAAGGATTTCGAGCGCAACCAGCATATCCACAACTGCTGGATCATCACCCATGCCGAGGCCCAGGGCAGATGCTGACTCTGTTTCACACCGACGGTTGCCACCTGTGCGAACAGGCGTGGGGGCTGGTGGAGCAGGCCGGCCTTGCCGGCAGGACCCGCCGCTGCGACATCCTGGATGACGCCGACTGGCTCGAGGCCTACCGGGTGCGCATTCCGGTCGTGCGCGACGAGGCCGGGCGTGAACTGGGTTGGCCCTTTACCCTGGCGGAGCTGCAAGCGTGGCTTGCCGCCCGGGAGTAGTGGGCGATTTGACGATGAAACGGGGGGAGACTCAGTCTGCCGCCCGTTTTTTCATTAGCAAGAAGGAACAAGAATGGCTCTTTTGACATTGCACGGCGCTTCCCTGTCGTTCAGTGATTTTCCGCTGCTCGACCAGGCCGAGCTCACCATCGAGCGGGGCGAGCGCCTCTGTCTGGTGGGGCGCAACGGGGCGGGCAAGTCCACCCTGATGAAGGTGATCGCCGGCGAACTGCCGCTGGATGACGGCCGTCTGGTGCTGCAGCAAGACTTGAAGGTGACCCGCCTCGAGCAGGATCCCCCCGCCTCGAGCGAGCTCACCGTGTTTGACTACGCCGCCGAAGGGCTGGCCGGGGTAGGGGAGCTGCTCAAGCAGTATCACCATATCTCCATGGAGCTGGCACACGATGCCTCCGATGCCAACATTCGCAAGATGAGCCAGCTGCAGGAGCAGCTCGACTACCAGAATGGTTGGCAGTTCGAGACCCGCATCAACCAGGTGCTGACCCTACTCGGTCTGGATCCCGACGTGACCCTCGACAGCCTCTCCGGCGGCTGGCTGCGCAAGGTAGCCCTGGCTCGCGCGCTGGCCTGCGATCCGGATCTGCTGCTGCTGGACGAGCCGACCAACCACCTGGACATCGATGCCATCAACTGGCTGGAAGAGTTTCTCAAGGATTTTCGCGGCGCCATCGTCTTCATCTCCCACGACCGGGAGTTCATCCACAAGCTGGCGACCCGGATCATCGATCTGGATCGCGGCGTGATCACCTCCTGGCCCGGCAACTACGACGAGTACCTGCAGGGCAAGGAGGAGTGGTTGCGGGTCGAGGAGCTGAAAAATGCCGAGTTCGATCGCAAGCTGGCCCAGGAAGAGGTGTGGGTGCGCCAGGGGATCAAGGCCCGCCGTACCCGCAACGAGGGACGAGTGCGAGCCCTCAAGGCGATGCGCATGGAGCGGACCCAGCGCCGTGAGCTGCAGGGCAAGGCCAAGCTGCAGCTGGACGAGGCGGGCCGCTCCGGCAAGCTGGTATTTGAAAGTGAAGGCTTGGGTCTCGACTTTGGCGATCGCACCCTGTTTCAGGGGCTGGATCTGCAGGTGTTGCGTGGCGACAAGATTGCGCTGGTCGGCCCCAACGGCTGTGGCAAGTCGACCCTGATCAAGCTGCTGCTCGGCCAGCTTGAGGCAACTCGCGGCTCGGTGCGGCAGGGCACCAACCTGGAAGTGGCTTACTTCGATCAGTACCGCGAACAGCTCGACCCCGAGAAGACGGTGGTGGACAACGTGGGCGAAGGCAAGCAGGAGGTGATGGTGCGCGGCCGCTCCCGTCACATCCTCGGCTACCTGCAGGACTTCCTGTTTGAGCCAAAACGGGCACGCACCCCGGTGAAAGCCTTGTCAGGGGGCGAAAAAAACCGTTTACTGTTGGCCAAATTGTTCTTGAAGCCCAGTAATTTACTGATCCTCGATGAACCAACCAACGACCTGGATGTCGAAACGCTGGAACTGCTGGAAGAGCTGCTGGCGGACTATCCCGGTACCCTGCTGCTGGTGAGCCACGATCGTCGTTTCATCGACAATACCGTGACCGGTTGCTGGTTGTTTGAAGGGGATGGGCGGATCAGTGATTATGTGGGGGGCTATGCCGACATGATGGCCACCCGTGCCCAGCAGCAGTCTCAGCTGGCCGCACAGCCGGCGGCGAAGCAGCCCCAGAGCAAGGCGCCAGAGCCTGTCGTGACGCAGGCGACGGTCGCGGCAAAACAGAAGAAACTCTCTTACAAGTTGCAGCTGGAGCTGGATAATCTGCCAGCCCGGCTGGAACAGCTGGAGGCGGAGCTGGATGCCCTGCAGACGGAGATCAACCACCCCGGTTTCTTCTCCCTGCCTGCGGAGCAAACCCAGACCAAACTGGATGCCCTGAATGCCGCAGAGGCGGCATTGGAACAAGCCTTCTCCCGCTGGGAGGAGTTGGAAGCGTTGAAACATCAGGACTAAGGAAGTAGATGAAAAAGCAATTATCCATGTTGGCCATTCTGGTCAGCGCCAGCCTGAATGCCCAGGCGGCACAAAGTCCCTTTTTCACCATTGTCGATGCGTCCGACAAGGGTTACGCCAGCGGGATCAGCGGCGACGGCAACGGGCTCATCGGGATCAACACCAAGAACAACATGGCCGAGCACTTCTCGACCGTGCGCTTCGCCGACTTCCTGGTTGACCGCTTCCGCTTCGAGCAGGGCTGCATGCTCTCCAACTCGGTCTGCAACTCCTTCTGGAACGACAACAGCAACTTCGCCTACCAGTGGCGTCGTGACTTCCTCGATGGTGTCGACCAGCGCAACAACGTAGGTTACGTGCAGCTGGGCGAGACCGACGGTCTGGTGACCGCGCTGGGTGACGTACCCGGCACCCGGGCGGGCTACAAGATGAATGGCAAGGTGCGTACCGCCTTTGCCGTGGTCGAGGAGGGCAACCCCGTCGAGCTGAAGGATGGCGCCGGCACTCACAGCCTGAGCGTGCCGACCAGCATCAAGAAGCTGGACAATGGCCAGTATCTGGTGACCGGTACCGCTGCCACCGGCAAGAACATCGCCGTCAACTCCGAAACCTACAACTGGTGCTTTGCCGGCAACGACGGCCAGTACGGTGACTACCGTTACTGCCCGGGCCTCAACACCCAGGCGAGCTTCTGGCTGGTCAACAGTACCGGTACCTTCAACAAGCTGCTGCAGGCCAACGAGTATGCCCGGGGCCGCAACGAAGTGGTGCAGACCGCTTCCGCGCTCGGCGTGGGCAAATTCAACGGCACGCTGTATGGGGTAGGGTACTCCTCCACCGGCGAGATCGGCACCAACTACCTGGATGGCCGCAACCTGGCCGCCTACTGGACACTGGATCTGGATGGCAGCAAGGTAGGGACCACCCAGATCATCCCGCTGGCCGAAGGCGAGCCCGGCAAGGATGACGCCAAGCTGCAACACAGCTGGGCCGTGGGGGTCAATGACAACGGTTATGTGGTCGGCAACCAGCTCTATCGTATCAACAAGGGCCAGAACCGCCCGGTGGAGATGTTCGTGTTCAACCTGAATACGCCGACCACCAACGCCGTGGTCTCCCTGCAGGACAAGCCGCTCAGCGGCTCCGGCTCGGAAGCGGCCGCCATCAACAACCACAACATGGTGGTTGGCTGGCGTGATTCCCGCCATCAGACCCAGCCCGTGGTCAACGGCACCAACCGCATGCAGGAAGGCTTCCTGCTCAACGCGGCGACCGGCAACAACTGGTACCTGAACGATCTCATCTGTGGTCTGGATGATGCGGGTGCCAAGCAGTGTGCCCAGAACGGTTACTACTATCACATCGCCTATGCCAGCGGCATCAGCGAGAATGGGACTGTGGCCGCGACCGCCTATCGCTACAACAGCGAGAGCGATCTGAACAACCGCACCAACGCTACCGTGGTCAGCGTCAAGCTGGCACCGGTCGTGACCGACTACAAGAACAACGATCCGGCCGGTTATGTGGTCGCCAACGCACCGGTCAACAACCAGACCGGTCAGGATGGCGGCAGCGGTGGTGGTAGCCTGTTCTGGTTGACTCTGCTGGCCCTGCCATTCGCCTGGTTGCGCCGTTTCCAGCGCTAAAAAGTTGTGTCACTAAAAATTAATGCGGTTCAGTGTCTTGTGTCACAATGACCGGATAGCATGAAATTTTTTGTTTGACCCTGCCAACCCCCTGGGGTAAAGATGAAAGCGACCGATGAAAAATTGGTCGCTTTTTTTGTTCCACGGAAGAGGGTCGTAGATGATGAAGAGACAAAAACGGGACCGTCTGGAAAGAGCTCGTGCTCGTGGTTATCAGGCTGGCGTGGTCGGCAAACAGAAAGAAGCGTGTCCGTATCAATGCCTGGATGCACGTGGGCACTGGCTTGGTGGTTGGCGTGATGCCATGGAAGGGCGGGGCTCAGGCCTCTTCATGAAGTAGTCGGTACTTCATCACACATTGCAAAAAGGAAAGGGGCCATGGCGGCCCCTTTACGTTGTGCGGTCTGACCAGGTGGCCAGTCAGCTCATCAGAATGCGGTGGTGTCCTTGAACAGGCCCACTTTCAGGTCGGTGGCGCTGTAGATGGGGCGACCATCCACTTCCACCACGCCATCGGCAATTCCCATCACCAACTTGCGATTGATGACGCGCTTGAAGGTGATCTTGTAGGTTACTTTCTTGGCAGTCGGCAGGATCTGACCGGTGAATTTCACCTCGCCAACCCCCAGTGCACGGCCTTTGCCGGGGCCGCCTTTCCAGCCGAGGAAGAAACCAACCAGCTGCCACATGGCATCCAGACCGAGACAGCCAGGCATGACGGGGTCACCCGGGAAGTGGCAATCGAAGAACCAGAGATCCGGTGTGATATCGAGTTCTGCCAGGATCTCGCCTTTACCGTGCTCACCACCATGGTCATTGATCTTGACGATGCGATCCATCATCAACATGTTGGGGGCGGGCAGCTGGCTGTTGCCCTCACCAAACAGCTCGCCACGGCTGCAGGCGAGCAGCTCTTCACGGGTAAACGAGTCTTTGCCTTGTTCACACAGGGAAAGGCGGGCATCAATGGTGGAATTGTCTACGGTCACGCTGGTTATCCTTAAAATGGGTCAAAGCGGGGCCAATTTAGCGTACAGATGTTCGCTAAACAACTCCGATCACTTCGTTTATACCCCGAACAGCCTGCCAAACAGGCGGCGCAGCACGCCCCCCTTGACGGCCTCGGTGCCGTTGAGCTCATCCAGGCGCTGCTGGATGCGGCCAAACAGGGTATCCGGCATGTCCGGCTCACCTGCAACACAACCAGTCAGCAGCTCGATGGCCTCTTCCACATGATCCACCGGGTGGATATGGAACTGGCCGGCCTCTACTGCCGCGATCACTTCATCAGAGAGGTTGAGCTGCTGGGCGTTGGTACCGGGCAGCAGGATCCCCTGTTTGCCGGTGAGGCCGTGGATCTTGCACACCCGGAAGAAGCCCTCGATCTTCTCGTTGACGCCGCCGACGGCCTGCACGTTGCCAAACTGGTCGACCGCGCCGGTAACCGCAAAGTGCTGGTAGATAGGCTGGCGGGCGAGGGCGGAGAGCAGGGCACATAGACCGGTCAGAGACGCGCTGTCACCATCGATTTCATGGTAGGACTGTTCGAACACCAGGTTGGCCGACAGCGGGGAGGGATTCTCGGCACCAAATTTGTTGGAGAGATAACCGTGAATGATCATCATCGCCTTGGCGTGGATATGACCTGCCAGCTCCGCCTTGCGCTCGATGTCCGCCACATCACCATCCCCCAGATGCACGGTGGCGGTGAGGCGCACCGGCTCGCCGAAATCATAGGGGTGCCCTGAGACCTGAATGACGGAGAGACCGTTGATCTGACCCACTTCCTCACCATCGGTCTGCAGCAGGATCTGGCCGTCGATGACCCCCTGATCGGACTGCTCGACCAGGTAGTTGAGCCGATAATCCTGCTCTTCCAGTGCTCCGCGGATGTGCTCGTCGGTGACGACGTCCGCTTCCAGCTCACGTGCCAGGCTGTCGGCCATGCGCATGATGGCTGAGAGCTGCACCTCGGAGAGGGAGAGCCACTCCTGATGATCACAGAGCCGGCTGGCATGGCGGCAGAGGGCGGCGAGGGCGGTCGGCGTGAAGTCCAGCAGGTTCCAGCGCTCGCGCAGCCAGGCCAGATATTGCAGATAGTCAGGCAGATCCTCTTCGATGTTCACCTCGGAGACCAGGTCTGCACGCAGGAAAATGCGCTCCGACATGTCTCTGTCCAGCATCTGGAATTCGGCCACATCGAGCCGGTCACCGACCAGGATCAGCTTGAGCTTGATGGGGGTGGCTTCTGGGGTAAAGAAGGGGGTGAGGGTCTTGCCTTCCTGATAGGCGTTCCAGTCCAGCTCGCCTTTTTGCATCGCGTTCTTGAGCTTGAACCAGAGATGGGGCTGATCCAGCAACTCATCCAGCTGCAGGATCAGGTAGCCACCGTTGGCCTGACGCAGCAGGCCAGGTTCCAGCAGGTGCTGGTTGGCATAGACGGAACCTTGCTCGGTCTGGTAGTTGATGGAGCCGAACAGGGTGTCCCAGTTGAGATCGCGGCCATACACCACGGGGGCTTCCTGCTCCTCATGGTGGATCAGCAGGTTGATGAGGACCGGGTGCTGAAATTCGAGCCCTTGTGCCACATGGGCGGCCAGATCGGAGAGGAAATCATCGATCTTGGGATCGTTGTTCTGCTTGCGCATGATGCGGGTGACCAGACGCTCGGCATCCAGATGGTGGCTCATCAACTTGAGCAGTTCACCGACCATTTCACAAAACTCGATGCCGGTACCGGGTTGCAGGCGCAGCCAGATGGGTTTGAACGGATTGTTCAGGTTTTCCGTGTAGCAGAGATCGAACAGGTCGCCATCCTTGCCATTGGAGGCGGCGATCAGCGTCTGGCAGACATCTTCATAGTCGACCCCGGGGAAACCGTTGAGCAGCATGACCGGGCAGTCGCCATCAAAACTGGCGAGACGCTTGATGCCGGAGATGGCCCTGGGTTGCAGCGCGGCAAACGGAATGGGTTCGAGCTCGCTGAGGGCAGGAAACTGTTCAATCGCAAAAGCAGGTTTTAATTGTTCTGATGTTAATTCAGCCACTTAAGACATCCGGTCGGAGATAGGATCAATTGTTGCCATTATACACAGTTCAATAAGTGGTAACAGGAAACAAGATATAGAATTTAACATAATATACATTATGCGCGGTTGTGAATGTGGAGCAATTGAGTGTTCTGGATTGGTTCAACAACACTGGTTGGTTTGCCAAGAACGAATCTTTCCTTTTCTGTTATCTCTCACTGTTTAACTTAATCATGTAACCGATCCAGTGGTTTGTGATTGGCACTCTCGTGACGTTCGCTGTTGCCGGTGTGCAGGTATTTGGAGGTGGTATCGATGCTGTCGTGGCCGGCATCGGCCTGCACATGGGACAAGGGCCGGCCGTTGAGGTTGATGTCGTGAGTGATGCCGGTATGGCGAATGGAGTGCGGTGTCAGGTTGCGCATCTCGGCGCCATCCTGGGCAAAGCCATCCTGTTCCGCCAGCGTGGCAGCCGCCTGAATCACGGCCATCACCAGCTCGCGCAGCTGACGGATGCCGAGGTTGGCATTGAGTTCACCTTGTTCACGGCCGTGGGCTGCGGCCTTGTGGCGCACAAACAGTGGCGTCTGTTCATCGGGTACCGGCAGTGGCGAGAGACCGAGAAAGGTCCGGTAGCGTTTGAGGGCCTCCAGCAAGGCATGGGAGACCGCCACGGTGCGGCGCTTGCCACCCTTGCTGCGGGGAATGTAATAGCCCCAGACGCCGGTTTTCCCATCGCGGCGAAACTGCCCCATGACGGGGGTAAAACCTGGCCTTGCCGCCACCTCGGAGATGCGCAGGTAGCAGGCATACATCAGGCTGATCAGAAAGCGGCTGCGCTCGTGCTGCTCCGGTGACTCGGTGGCCAGCCGATCGGCCGCCTGCATCACATAGGACCATTGCAGCTCGCTGAAGGCCTGGCCCTGGTCATCCGGCTCCTGCTGGACGCAGCGCTTCACCCGTTGCAGCAGAAGCGCCGGGTTGCGGTCCATGTACTCTTCCTGGATCAAAAACTGGAAAAAGGCCGACAGAATGGCGAGCTTGGTCTTCATGGCCTGTTCACTGAGGCGGTACGGCAGTTCACGGCCCAGCTCCCGTTTGCCAAGAAAGGGTCGCCACTGGGGATTGGGCAGACGCTCTCCCCACTCCTTGTCGAGCACGAACTGCGCCACGTTGCGATAGGCAATCAGGGCCGCTGGCGGCGACTGACAGTAGTCGAGGTAGCGCATCATGATGCGCCGGGTCAGATCCTTTGGGCTGATGCGCATCTCGCTGAAGCACCAGTGCAAGAACGTGGTCAGCTCACTGCGATAGGTCTTGTAGTTGTTCTCGTTGTTGCGCTGCTCCAGCAGCCAGTCGACGGCGAGCTCGTAGACGATCCCGGCATCGGGTACGTCGGTGAGGCTGAGGTTGGCCAGGTACTGATTGACCTGGGGGTTGCCCGCCTCCAGGTATGCTAAGCCATCGAACAGCGGCATGGCGGGTGGAAGTATGGTCATGGTCTTGCTTGAAATGGTTCTGGCTTGCGGCCTGCTCAAGGGTAATGCCGATAAATGGGGTTATCGGCATCATCGGTGGTGGGGACATTGTCAGGAAACATGGATGCAGTCGCCACGTTGAATCACTGCGAACACATTCTTATCCCATTCAATGAATATGCACTCTTGTCAGAAAATTCTCGGGGTAAATAGTCTGAAAATTGACTGTTAATTCTTTATTTTTTTTGAATAAGAAAGTGTTTGGCCGTGACGGCTCGCCCCTTTTCCCTGTCCTTCCTCACCCTGTTATCCAGACGCCTTGCTACGCAACCCGCTTGAGTGACTTGCCTTTGGGTTCGGTTGCTTCACTCTGGGTTTCCTGGCTCTCTGCCTTGTTGCTCCCCTGCCCCTTTCCACCGCGCAATACGCTCTGCAGTGCGTCCCGCTGTTCGGCCAGATAGAAGGCCAGGCTCTCCTGCTGTTCCAGCTCGAGTGCAATGGGAGCCGCGGCCAGCAGCGTCATCAACTCATCGGCAGTGTCCAGCAGCTTGTCATAGGCGTCAGCCTCTTTCTTGCTGGTAAAGGTCATCTTCTCCACTCCCCCACGAACCACAACATATTTGATCTCAACGGCCATAGTGGCGTCCTCCTTCTGATGGTGAATACAAGTATATGTATGGATATACAGTATTGCAAATAGCCACAGGTAGGTAGGATTTCAACAGAGACTGACCGAGAGCGGGTTGGCCGTCACATTGATGAAAGGGTCATTTGACTTCCATGCCAAACTGGTCGGATGATTGGGTCATGACGATAACAAAGCAATTACTGATCCTGCTGCTGGTTGAGGTGACGCTCCTTGGGAGCATCGCCCACCTTGCCATCGGCCTCTCTTGGGCGCCCTCCATCTTGTTTGTGGTGGTGGCCCTGTTGGGGCTGCGCACCCTGGTAGTATTGCTGACCTGGGGCTTTTCCCGCTTCTATCCGGTGCCTGCCATCGGCTGGCGAGCCTGGCTGCCCATGGTGGGGCGCGAGATAGCGGCCTACCTGCTGACCTTCACCTGGCTGCTGCCGTTCGAGCGCTGGTTGATGCCGCCTGACAAGTTGACCCCCTCTCCCCTGCCCCTGCTGCTGATCCACGGTTATGGCTGCAGTCGCGGCATTTGGCGGGTACAGCGGGCACGGCTGGAGGCCGCCGGCCACACGGTGGCAACCGTCACCCTGACTCCTCCCTTTGGCCATCTCGACGACATGGTGCCGCTGTTGGCCAGGCGTATCGACGAGGTGTTGGTCGCCACCGGCGCATCGCAACTGGTGTTGATCGGTCACAGCATGGGCGGGCTGGTGTGCCGCGACTATCTGGCGGTGGCGGGTGGTGACAAGGTGGCGCAGCTCATCACCCTGGCCACCCCTCATCAGGGCAGCCAGCTCGCCACCCTGGGACTCGGCGACAATGCCCGCGAGATGGAGCCAGGCTCCGGCTGGTTGCAGCGCTTTGCCGCCGTGCCGCTCTGCGTACCCGGCGTCTCGGTGCGCACCAGTCATGACAACTTCGTGCTGCCCCAGTCCCGCCAGCGCCTCGATGGCATGGAGGACGTGGAGCTCGCCGCCCTTGGGCACCTCTCCCTGCTCTACTCCCGCCGCACCACGGCCCTGCTGCTGACCCTGCTCTCCCGCCCGCAGCCGCAAATGAAAAGGGCCTGATTGCTCAGGCCCTTTCCGTTTTTGCTACATCAACTCGTTGTGGTCACCACTAGAAGTGGATCCCCTTGATCAGGGTGGAGACTGCCATCTGATCCGCCGAGGCCTTGGACTCGTTGCCCTCCTTGGGGTCGGAGAAGGTGCGGAAGCTGGTGTTCATGATCACCTGGGCCACCCGCGGTGCCAGGGCATGGATCACCTGGCCAAACACCCCGAGTCGGGTGGCGAGGCGCACGTGCTTGTTGATGATGGTGTCGCACACCAGATCGGCGGCCTCTTCCGGCGTCATCATGGGCACCTGTTCATACACCTTGGTGGGCGCCACCATGGGAGTTTTCACCAGCAGCATGTTGATGATGGAGAAGTTGACCCCCTTGTCGGCAAACTCGGAGGCGGCGGTGCGCACCCAGGCATCCAGCGCCGACTTGGAGGCGACGTAGGCGGAGAAGCGCGGCGCATTGGTCAGCACCCCGATGGAAGAGATGTTGATGATGTGCCCCTTCTTCTTCTCGATCATGGTGGGCAGTACCCCCATGATCACCTTGAGGGTGCCGAAGTAGTTGAGCTGCATGGTGCGCTCCAGATCGTGGAAACGATCGAAGGAGTCTTCGATGGCGCGGCGGATGGAGCGACCGGCGTTGTTGACCAGAATGTCCACGCCGCCATGCTCGGCCACGATCTGGCGGGTGATCGCCTCCCCCTGCGCCAGATCGGCGAGATCACCCTGATAGACCTGCAGGGTCAGGCCCAGTTCGGCAAACTCGGCCTGGGTTTCGGCAATCTTGTGCTCGTCCCGGGCTATGGTCAGCACCCTGGCCCCCGCCTCTGCCAGCTTCTTCGCGGTGGCCTTGCCGATGCCGGAGGTGGCACCGGTGATCAGCACCACCTTGCCCTCGACCCGGCCGCGCAGGGTGCGGTCGATGAACAGATCCGGGTCTAGGTGACGCTCCCAGTAGTCCCACAGGCGCCAGGCATAGCTGTGCAGCGGCGGCACTTCGATGCCGGTCCCCTTCAGCACCCGCTGGGCCTCGCGGTTGTCAAAACGGGTCGGATAGTTGATGAGCCGGAAGATGTCCTTGGGCAGGCCTAGATCGGCGATGGCCGCATCGCGAATGCGTCGCACCGGGGTCAGCGCCATCAGCATGGTCATCAGATGGCGGGGAATGAAGCTGAACAGGGCGGCATTGATGCGAATGGCCGGCTCGGGGGCATGGGCCGCCCGGGAGAAGGTGCTCAGCATGTCGCCGACCCGCATGGGGTGCGAATCGGTCAGGTGGAACGCCTTGTTGTCCTCCCCTTCCTGGTGGGCGATGTGATCGATGGCATCCACCACGAAGTTGACCGGCACCAGGTTGATGCGCCCCCCTTCGACCCCGATGGCGGGCATCCAGGGCGGCAGCATGCGGCGCAGCTTCTGAATGGTCTTGAAGAAGTAATAGGGGCCGTCCACCTTGTCCATCTCGCCGGTATTGGCGTCGCCGACCACGATGCCGGGTCGGTAGATGCGCCAGGGGATGGTGCTCTCCTTGCGCACTATCCCTTCGGCCTCGTGCTTGGTCTGGAAATAGGGCATGTCGAGGTGTTCGGCTTCATCGAACATGTCTTCCCGGAACAGGCCGTCAAACAGGCCGGCCACCGCGATGGAACTGCAGTGATGGAAGCAGCGCACCTTGAGCCGCTCGGCCAGTTGCAGGGCCTGACGGGTGCCCTCGGCATTGACCTGCTGCTGAATGCCCGCCTTGGCGTTGAGATCATAGATGGCGGCGAGATGCAGAAAATGATCGACCTTGCCGATGAGGGGTTCCAGTTCGCCGTTGCCGACGCCGAGCAGCGGGTGGGTCATGTCGCCCACCACGGCAATGGCGCGATCCTCACCAACGCCCCAGTAGGCCAGCAGGTCGGGTACCCGCTCGAGATGGGCTGCCCGCATCAGGAAATGCACCCGACTATTTGGACGCTGCAGCAATTTTTTAATCAGCCGGCGGCCGATGAAGCCGCTGCCACCTGTGATGAAATAATCCATGGTATTTATATCCCTTACTGATTTGGCTGTTAGTTGCTGTTAGATATATCACGCTTTTACTGAAAATATTCATTCGAATATCATTCTTCGTGACCCAGTCCAAAATTACCAGGGTTGCCTGTTCCGTTATTAGGTAGAACCCTCTATTTTTTCTCCCTAGACTGAGGATGAAAGTTAAGTAATGCCACAACGAATATACCAAGGTTGTTGTCATTACCATCATCTATATCACGAGTAAGGAGACTGTCATGGCCAAAAAATTGAAAGCACTGGCAAGTTCGGTGACCGACAACCACCTCACTTCCACCATCAAAGAGTCCACCCAGCAGATCTGGCTGGCTGGCCTGGGTGCCTATGCCAAGGCGCAAGAGGAAGGCGGCAAGATCTTTGAAGCCCTGGTTCAGGAAGGGGAAGCCTTGCAAACCCGTACCCGTCAGAGCGCCGATGAGAAGATCGCGGCCATGACCGACAAGACCGCCGGTACTTGGGGCCGTCTGGAGCAGGTATTTGAGGATCGCGTGGCCCGTGCCGTCGCCAGCCTCGGCATCCCGACCCGCAAGGACATCGACAAGCTCTCCAAACGGATGGCCGAGCTGACCGAAGTGGTGCAGCAGCTGATCGATGCCCAGGACGACACTACCCCGGCTGACGAGGCCAAGCCTGCTGCCGCAGCGGCCAAGAAGCCGGTTGTTGCCAAGAAGCCGCCGGTCAAGAAAGCCGCCCCCGCCCCCGTCGCCAAAGTGAAGGAAGAGGTCAAGGAGCTGGCAACGGAAGTAGAGAACGTGGCCAAGGAGATCAAGGAGAAGGGCGAAACCGCACTCTTCTGATCCTGACCGGCTTGTTCTGACTGATGATCCACCGGCCCATGCCCTCTGCTGGGCCGGTTTTGCGTGATAAGGGAGGCAAATCATGAGCACGATTGCGGTTGCCCTCGCCGGGGGGGGACCTCTGGGGGGAATCTACGAGATCGGTGCCTGCGCCGCCCTGGCCGACAGCATCAAGGGAGTGCGTTTCGAGCAGGCTGACATCTATGTGGGGGTGAGTTCGGGGGCGGTGATCGCCTCGGCGCTGGCCAACGGCATCTCCCCCGACAAGCTGGTGCGGATCCTGCTGAGCGACGACAGTGGCGAGTTCTTCGACCCCTCTACCCTGCTGCGCCCCGCCTTCGGGGAGTATGTTGAGCGGCTCACCTCGCTGCCGCCGCTGGCGCTGGCGTGTCTGGCCGACTACCTCTCCTCCCCCTGGAACAAGAGCCTGCTCGGCTCACTGCAGGGGCTGTCCAAAGCGATCCCCACCGGCATGTTCGACAGCCGCGGGGTGGATCGGATCCTGACCCAGTTCTTCTCGCGCCCCGGTCGCAGCAACGATTTTCGCGAGCTGGCCAGCCGGCTGTTCGTCATCGCCACCGAACTCGACACTGGTCGGGCGGTGGCCTTCGGCAGTCCGGGGCTCGACCAGGTGCCCATCTCCGCCGCGGTGCAGGCCTCCGCCGCCTTGCCTGGCCTGTTCCCGCCCTCCCTCATCGATGGCCGCTACTACGTGGACGGCGCGCTCATCAAGACGCTGCACGCCTCGGTGGCGCTGCAGGAGGGGGCCGATCTGGTGTTCTGCATCAACCCGCTGGTGCCCTTTGATGCTGGCCTGGCCAGCGAGCGCCCCGCCAAGCTGGTGGATAGCGGTCTGCCTGTGGTGCTGGCCCAGACGTTTCGCGCCATTATCCACTCGCGCATGCACGTGGGGATGGATCGCTACAAACACCAGTACCCAGATGCGGATGCCCTGCTGTTCGAGCCCTCCCCGGCCGATGGTGAGATGTTCTTCACCAATGTGTTCAGTTATCGGGACCGGCGCCATCTGTGCGAGCACGCCTTCCAGCATACCCGCCGGGATCTGTGGCAGCGGCGGGCCGAGCTTGGTCCCATCCTCGCCAGACACGGGCTGGAGCTGGATCTTGACGCGCTGGCCGATGAGCAGCGCTCCCTGCTGACCCCGGGCATCGGCGCGGTGGCGGCGCTGGATGCCTCACTGACCAAGTTGCAGCACTGGCTGACCCGTCGCTATGGCGACAAGGGCCGGCGTCAACCGAAGGAGTAGCATGGATCGCAAACCCAAGCGGCGTACCAGGGATCGCATCCTGGCCACCGCCCTCGCCCAGTTCAACCTGCTGGGCGAGCCGACCGTCACCACCACCGCCATCGCGGCCGAGCTGGAGATGAGCCCGGGCAACCTCTATTACCACTTTCACAACAAGGAGGAGATAGTCAACGCTCTGTTCGGCGAGTTCGAACAGGAGATGGCCCACCTGCTCGACACCATTACCCCGCCGTTGAACGAGGCAGAGGACATCTGGTTCTTCTTGCACCTGATGTTCGAACTCATCTGGAAGTACCGCTTTTTCTATTACGACATCAGCACCCTGATGAACGGCAACCACAAGGTGGAGCTGCGCTTTTCGGCCCTGCTGCGGCGCAAGGAGCTGACCGCCGCCGCCATCTGTCACCACCTCTGGCGCAGCGGTCTGCTAGAAGGCGACGAAGCGCAGGTGACGGCGCTGGCCGCCAACATCGCACTGGTGGGGACCTTCTGGATCTCCTATCAGCGAGCGCTGCATCCGCGGGCCGATGCCGACATCGCCCTCGGCGTTGTTCAGGTGATGGAGCTGGTGGCCCCCAGGCTGCGAGCCGATGCCCGCGCAGCGCTCGATGCCATCGCCAGCCATTATCGTCCCGCCACCGTGGCGGGTTGACCGAACCGTGTTTTTTGATTGTGTTTTTAACAGGGAGAATCATATGACCACTTCACAGCCCAACTTCGATTTCACCCCCTTCCCCTGGCCGGAGGCCACCTATGACTATGCCGGGGAGCGCCTTGAGCAGCACTGGGAGCGGCTGCACCAGGGGGATGCCGAGCCCTGGCCCGAAGATGAACAGGTACAGGAGGCATGGCGCGCCTATCACGCCGGTGATTTCGCCCGGGCCGTCAGCCTGGGGCTGGCCGCCGGCGAGGATGGCCTCAACGTGGCGAACAAGGCGCTGGTGATCCACGCCAGCTACCTGCTGGATGACAAGTATGCCAAGCGCGAAGCGTTCGAGCTGGCCGCCAGCAACGCCGAGAGGCTGCAAAAACGTCAGCCAGACAACGTCAACGCCTGGTACTTCCACGCCCTGGCGCTGGGTCGCTACAGCCAGGTGATCTCGGTCTCCAAGGCACTCTCCATCGGCATAGGTGACAAGATCAAGAGCAGCCTGGAGCAGGCGCTGGCGCTGGAGCCTGACCACGGGGAAGCCCATATCGCCTTCGGTGCCTGGCATGCGGAGATCATCGACAAGCTGGGCGCCATGATCGGCGGCATCACCTACGGCGCCAAGAAGGATGAGTCCGAGCGTCACTTCAAGGCGGCGCTGGCCATCATCCCCCACTCCGCCATTGCCCGCATGGAGTACGCCAACGCCATGGTGATGATGCACGGCAAGAGCAAGATGGCGGCGGCCGAGGCACTCTATGGCGAGGCTGCCGAGTGCGAGCCGTTGGATGCCATGGAGCGGCTCGACGTGGAAGCCGCCCGTGAGGAGCTGGAGGAGGAGTAATTCGCCAGACTCATAAAACAAGAGGCCAACCCCCGGGTTGGCCTCTTGCTTTTGAAACGCGGCGGATCAGCCGTGCAGCAGCTGATCCAGCATGGCGGGGTCGCAGAGCAGATCCGGCTCCATCAGCACCAGCAGCAACAACTGCTCAAACTCCACCGCGAAGCGCTCGACGATGAGGTCGGGGTCCGGCACCCGTTTCTTGTCGGTGATCAGGCCCACCTGCACCTTGTTGTCATAGGAGAGGATGGAGACGCCGACCGCAATGTCGCCGGCCTGGGGCACCCAGAACAGCGGCTGGCGCAACCTGGCGCCGGCCAGATAGAGGGTCTGCTGCGGGCCAGGCACGTTGGTGATGACGGCGCTGGCCTTGGCGGAGAGGATGTCGATGGCCTGTTGCTGCACCGCCTTGGGGGCCATGCCCATCACTTCCAGCAGGTTGAGCACCACTGCCGGTTGCAGGGAGGATTTGAGCGCCTGCATCCGATCCCGCACCGCATAGAGGCGTTGCAGCGGATGTTCGATGTTGAGGGGCAGATCCAGGGCCACCAGCCCGAAGCGGTTGCCAAGGGCCCCCTTGTCGTCCGGGGCGCGCATGTTGACCGGCACCAGGGCCCGGATGTCGACGTCGGCTTCGTCGCCCTTCTCCAGCAGATAGTGGCGAAAGGCCCCGGCGGTGGCGGCGATCAGCAGGTCGTTGACCGAGCAGCCGAGCACCCGCCCCACCGCCTTCACATCCGGCAGCGGGATCTGTTCTGACCAGGCGACCCGCTTGGTGCAGCCGGTCTCTCCCCTGAGCCGGGTATCGGCATCATCGGAGAGGGTGGCGATGGTGTAGAGCTCGGCGGTCACGTCCCGGCTGGTCTTGAGGTAGTCCATCGCCTTGGTGGGGTGGGTCAGCACCTCGACGTATTTGGACCAGAGGGTGCCGGTCAGCTTGAGGCCGGCCCGCAGCAGGCGACTGCCCTGCTGATCGTGCTCTTCGTCGCCGTCGTCGTTGGCCACCGGCTCGGGCTGCGGTCTGGGAGCGGCAACCGGGCTCTCGTCCATCATGGTGAGCATGGCCCGCACCAGGGAGAAGCCGTCCCCCATGGCGTGATGAAAGCGCACCACCAGCGCCTGACCGCCGAGGGAGGTGTCTACCAGGTGCATCTCCCAGAGCGGACGCTGGTGGTTGAGGGGGGTGGAGGCAAAGTCGGCCACCAGCCGCTCCAGCTCTGCCTTGCCGGCCTTGCCCGGCAGGATCACCCGCTTGAGGTGCAGGTCGAGATCGAAGTCGGGGTCGGTACGCCAGTAGTACTCCCCCCCTTCCAGGCAGGCTTTCTGTGCGAAGCGTGGCTGTACCCGTACGGTGTGCAGCAGGCTCTCGCGCAATCTGGTTTCATCCAGCTGACCGTCGAACATCAGCACGCCGACGATCTGCATCAAGTTGTTGGGTCTGTCCATCCGCAGCCAGGCGGTATCGACACAGGAGATGAGTTCACACACAGACATGTATTATCCCTATTGTTTCGCATTATTTGTGCCACATTTCGTTCTGGACGTCGGCGACCAGAACGGAAGCAACAAACTATGTTTTATTATGTTGGTGAAACTGCACGGCGATTAATTAACGCCAGCCATCCATGACAAAGACAGAGGCTCTTATTGCCCCGTGAAAATTAAAAATACGACTTGTGATATGCCGCCTGAATAATAATCTCCAGGTCGGCTGTTTCGTCAAAAGAATATAAAGCGCGCTATTTCACCATTATTTATTGCGCTGGATCAGTCTTTATTGGATTGGTTATCGCCGCGTGGGACAAGGCAGGCGCTGATCGACATATTCGAGGATCTCCTGCTCCAGTACGCTGCGTACCGGTAACAGCATCAGGCCGAGGCGCACTTCCAGCGACAGGGTATCCTCGGTGAGGCAGAGGGAGCCATTGACCCCGGCGCCGCGAAACAGCAAGCGGGTCTCCTCCTCGTCTTCCCACTCGCAGTCGAGTTCGTACTCTTCGCTCATGTCCTGGGCGATGGCTTCGGCGGCGAGCCGAGCGCCGGCGAGGCCGAGCGGGTGTTGACGGCTGACCTGGATGGTCGACAGGTTGCTGCCGGTAAGGGGATCGTATAGAAACATGCTAACTCTCTGAGCGGTGACGACATTTACTGATATTAAACACATGAATCAAACAAGTGAAAGTGATTTGCAACATATTTGGGACTCACTTAACAAAGGCTGTCGAGTAAAAGCTCCATCGATTCCGCCTGGGTTGCCGCCGCGTTACACTGGGCTGGCGACTCGTGACGAGTGACTCCCGCCCCTCGCCGGTCGTCCGTTTTATCCGTCACAGGCCATGGGATACACCAGAGAACACAGGTCAAGAGAGCAGCAGATGACCCAAGAGAAACAACCATCCGATGACCACCACCTGGATGAAGAGAACACCCTGGGGCGACTCTACCGTCAGCTCAACCAGGTGGCCGCCTTGCGCGAGCAGATGCGCACCCACCCGCAGGATCAGCAAGACAGGGACGCATTGCGCCAATGGCAGGCCGACCGGCTGGGGCGCACCCACCGCGATCTGCTGGAGAGCAAGCGCTACGGCCCGGCTGCGCAGTTTTTCCTGACCGACCTCTACGGGCCGGGGGATTGTGCCCGCCGCGATGCGGACGTGATGCGGGTGATGCCGACTGCCGAGCGGCTGTTGCCGGAGTCCGGCCTCAAGGTGCTGGCGCAGGCCATTGAACTCGACGCCCTCTCCGAGGAGCTCGATTACCTGATGGTGGTGGCGCTGCGTCGTAGCGGCAGCATGGCGCGATTGAACGCCAAGGCCTATGCCCTCGCCTATCAGGAGGTGGGTGAAGAAGCGCGCCGCCGTCATCAGTTGCAACTGGTCAACGAGCTGGGGATGACCCTGGACCGGCTGGCCAGAAAACCGCTGCTCGGGGCGACCTTGAAGCTGATATCGGGGCCGGCCCATCTGGCGGGGTTGGGCGAGCTATTCTCCTTTGTCGAGCGGGGTTACCGGGTCTGTCACCACATGGGGCGGGCCAGCGAGTTTCTCGAGACCATCGCCAGCCGCGAGACGGCGATCATGCAGGCATTGCTGGCGGGCGATGACACAGTGCTGGATTGACCTTGAGAGTCATGCAGGCACACATGCAGTCAAACATGACAAAGCGGGCCGAATGGCCCGCTTTTCGTTTATCGCTGGACAGGAGTGCGGTCAGATCACCAGCAGATCCATGAAGGCGTGCACCGGGGTGGCGGCCAGTTGCTTGCCATCCTGGCAGAGGGCCAGGATCGCCTCGGCCCGTCTGGCCGGGAAGCGGGTGGCCAGGTTGTGGCGGAACTTCTCTACCAGCAGCGGGATCCCCTCCTCGCGGCGGCGACGATGGCCGACCGGGTACTCCACCTCCACCTTGGCGGTATGGGTGCCGTCCTTGAAGAAGATCTGGATGGCGTTGGCAATGGATCGCTTGTCCGCTTCCAGATACTCGCGGCTGTAGCGCTTGTCCTCCTGCACCACCATCTTGGCGCGCAGTCCATCGATGCGGGGATCGGCAGCCACGGCGTCCTCGTAATCCTCGGCGATGAGGCGTCCGAAGATGAGCGGCACCGCTACCATGTACTGCAGGCAGTGATCCCGGTCTGCCGGGTTGTTGAGGGCGCCCACCTTGCTGATGATGCGAATGGCCGACTCATGGGTGGTGAGTTCGATGCGGTCAATTTCGTCGAGGCGTCCCTTCACCTGTTCATGCAGCTTCATGGCGCACTCTACCGCGGTCTGGGCGTGGAACTCGGCAGGGTAAGAGATCTTGAACAGCACGTTCTCCATCACATAGCTGCCGTAGCTCTGATGCAGGGCGAACTGGTTGCCCTTGAACAGCACGTCGTAGAAGCCCCACTTGGGAGCCGTCAGAGCGCCTGGATAGCCCATCTCGCCGCTCATGGTGATAAGGGCGAGGCGCACTGCGCGGGAGGTGGCATCCCCCGCCGCCCAGCTCTTGCGAGAACCGGCATTGGGTGCATGACGGTAGGTACGCAGGCTCTGGCCATCGACCCAGGCCTGGGAGACCGCATCGATCACCTGATCGCGGCTGCCCCCCAGCATGTGGGTCACCACGGCGGTACTGGCAACCTTCACCAACACCACGTGATCGAGACCGACCCGGTTGAAGGAGTTCTCCAGCGCCAGTACCCCCTGGATCTCGTGGGCCTTCACCATGGCCGTCAACACATCGCTCATGGTGAGCGGCGCCTTGCCTTCTGCCACCCGGGTACGGGAGAGCCAGTCGGCGGTGGCGAGGATCCCCCCCAGGTTGTCGGAGGGGTGACCCCACTCGGCGGCCAGCCAGGTGTCGTTGTAATCGAGCCAGCGGATGATGGCACCGATATCCCAGGCGGCCTTGACCGGATCGAGACAGAGCTGGGTACCGGGCACCCGGGCACCATGGGGTACCAGGGTACCGGGCACGATGGGACCAAGGTGCTTGGTGCACTCGGGAAAACGCAGGGCCAAGAGGCCACAACCCAGGGTATCCATCAGGCAGTAACGGGCGGTATCGAGGGCGGCCTGGCTGGTAATGGGGTGATTGCAGACGTAATCGGCAATATCGACCAGCACCTGATCGGGGTCTGGTCTGTGGTTGACGTCGACGTTGGCGGACATCGTGACTTCCTTATCGTTGTAGTGAATGAAACGGGGTGATGAAACGGCGCCCTGCCCGACCGCCTGCGCACATCGACCCCGCTGTTGCCGGTGTCGGGTGACGCAATGGGGTAACAGGGCCGCCCATGGTTATCGCTGCTGCAGCGAGACGAAATGCCGGGGCGCCGGGCCGACGTAATCGGCGCTCGGGCGGATGATCCGGTTGTGCTCGCGCTGCTCCATCACGTGGGCGCACCAGCCGGTGACCCGCGAGCAGACGAAGATGGGGGTGAACAGCTTGGTCGGGATCCCCATGTAGTGGTAGGCGCTGGCGTGGAAGAAGTCGGCGTTCGGGAAGAGCTCTTTCTCCTCCCACATCACCTTCTCCGCCTCGCAGGAGACGCGATAGAGCCGGTCATCGCCCACCGCCTCGGCCAGCTTGGCCGACCACCCCTTGATGATGACGTTGCGCGGATCCGAGGTGCGATAGACGGCGTGGCCAAAGCCCATGATCTTCTCCTTGGCTGCCAGTTTGGCTTGCAGCTCGCACCGTGCCTGGGCCTCATCCTGCCAGGGCTCGATCATCGCCATGGCGGCCTCGTTGGCGCCGCCGTGCAGCGGGCCGCGCAGGGTGCCGATGGCCGCGGTGACGCAGGAGAACATGTCCGAGAGCGTCGAGGCGCAGACCCGCGCCGCAAAGGTGGAGGCGTTGAACTCATGCTCGGCGTAGAGAATGAGGGAGACGTGCATCACCCGGCGCTCCAGCTCGCTCGGTGCCTTCTGGTGCAGCAGTGCCAGGAAGTGGCCGCCGATGCACTCTTCGTCGGTGTCGAGGGCGATGCGCACCCCGTCGTGGCTGAACTTGTACCAGTAAAGGAGAATGCCTGGGAAGGCAGCCAGCAGCCGATCCGCCACTTCATGCTCGTGCTCGAAGCCGTCCTCCGGCTCCAGATCGCCGAGCATGGAGCAGCCGGTGCGCAGCACATCCATGGGGTGGGCGTCGGCTGGAATGCGCTCGAGCACCTCCAGCAAGGCGGCAGGCAGGGTGCGCAGGCTGCGCAGGGTCCGCTTGTAATCCTCGAGCTGCTGCTCGTCCGGCAGCTCGCCCTTGAGCAGCAGGTAGGCGACCTCTTCGAACTGGGCGCCGTCGGCCAGCTCCTGGATGTCATAGCCGCGATAGGTGAGCCCGGTGCCGCTCTTGCCCACGGTGCAGATGCTGGTCTCCCCCGCGCTCTGGCCACGCAGGCCGGCGCCACCCAACGGTTTTTGCTGTCCCATTGCCTTTCCTCCTAGTCCCTGGATGTAAACAGACGGTCCAGCGTCTGCTCGTAGTGGTGATAACCGAGGAAATCGTAGAGTGACTCCCGGGTCTGCATGGTGTCGACGACGGCCCGCTGATGGCCATCCTGGCGAATGTGCTGATAGACGTTGAGGGCCGCCTGGTTGGCTGCCCGGCTGGCGCTCAAGGGATAGAGCACCATGTCAACGCCGTGGGCGGCAAGCGCCTCCTTGTCGAATAGCTCGGTTTTGCCGAATTCGGTCATGTTGGCGAGAATGGGGACCCCGGCCGCCTGCTTGAACAGGTCATACTGGCCGAGCTCGGTCACCGCCTCGGCGAAGATCATGTCGGCACCGGCGGCCACATAGGCGGCTGCGCGCTCCAGCGCCGGGCCAGTCCCCTCCACCGCCAGCGCGTCGGTGCGGGCCATGATGACGAACTCGTCGTTCTCCCTGGCATCCACCGCCGCCTTGATGCGATCACACATCTCCTCCTGCGAGACCACCGCCTTGTTGGGCCGGTGGCCACAGCGCTTCTGGGCTACCTGATCTTCCATGTGCACGGCAGCTACTCCGGCCCGCTCGAAGGCGCGCACGGTGCGGGCTATGTTGAAGGCCCCGCCCCAGCCGGTATCGATGTCGACCAAAAGCGGCACACGAGTCGCCGCCGTGATGCGTTCGGCGTCGGTCAAGACGTCGTTCAGGCTGGTCATGCCAAGATCCGGCAGGCCATAGGAGGCGTTGGCCACGCCGGCGCCCGAGAGATAAATGGCCTGAAAACCGCTGCGCTCAGCCATCAGCGCCATGTAGGCATTGATGGTGCCGACGATCTGCAGGGGGCGTTCATTGGCGAGGGCGGTGCGAAAGCGCAGACCTGCCGAGGGGGTAAGGCTGGACATCATGACTCCTTTCACTTGTCTGGTCTGACTATCTAATATCACGTTTACGTTAACGTCAATCATACTTTCGTGGCAGACCCCTGCCAGGCAAGACAGGACGTGGCTTTTAGGGTAAATTTCACCAATTCCTTCAACAGGTTGAATCGTAATGTCGGATCCCAATCCCGTGATCGTCTGCCCGGCTTGCGACTTGCTGATCGAACGCAAGTTATTGCCGCTTGGGCGCCACGCCCACTGCCCCCGCTGTCATCAACATCTGTACGGGCGCTACGCATTTCGCCCCTCCCAGCTGATGGCGCTGACCATCACCGGTTTCCTGTTGCTCCCGTCCGCCTTCTTCGAGCCGCTGATCTACCTGCGCCTGGCTGGCGTCAATTCGGACGCCAACCTGCTCAAGGGGATCCTGGTGCTGCTGCTCGAACACGAGATCTGGGTGGCGGGGCTGGTGTTCTGGTGCGCCGTACTGGCGCCGGTGGGCTTGCTGCTCGGGATCTTTACGCTGGCCTCGGGCCTTGCCAAACGCTGGCACATACTGGCGCCGACCCTGAAAGCGGTGGAGGTGTTTCGCCACTGGGCCATGCTGGAGGTCTACATCGTCAGCCTGCTGGTCGCCCTGTTCAAGCTGGTCGACATCGCCGATGTGCGTCTCGGCGGCGGCCTGCTCAGCCTGGGGATCCTGATGCTGCTCAACCTGACGTTGCTGATCCTGTTTGACCCCGCCCCCTATTGGGAGCGGGTACCGCTGGAGGAGCCGGACCATGTCCCAGACCAGCGCCCGTGAACTGGGGCTCTGCCGCTGCCACACCTGCGGCCTGCTGGTGCGCTATCAGGCGGGTAGCGTCTGCCCCCGCTGCCACAGCCGGCTGCAAGTGCGCATTCCCCACTCCCTGGCCTGGTCCTGGGGGTTGCTGGCGCTGGCCAGCTTCATGCTGCTGCCCGCCAACCTGCTGCCCATCACCCACTTCTACAACAAGGGGTTGTTGCAGTCCGACACCATCTTCAGCGGTATCATGATGCTCTATCGCAGCAAGATGTCGGGGATTGCCACCATAGTTCTCACCGCCAGCATCATAGTGCCGGTGGGCAAGATTTTGGGGCTGGGCTGGATCTGCTGGCAACTGCAGCGCAGCAAGCCGGTGCGGCGCAAACGCCAGCTCATCATGTACCGCATCATCGATTTCATCGGGCGCTGGTCCATGCTGGATCTGTTCGTCATCTCGCTGATGGTGGCCCTGGTGGATCGCGGGGTGCTGCTCAACGTGCGGGCCGGCCCCGGCGCCACCGCCTTTGCCGGTGTGGTGGTGCTGACCATGATGTCGGCCCGCATGCTGGACACGCGCCTGCTGTGGGACAAGGCGGCACGCTAGGGACCACCATCGCATATGCCTGAAACTGTTTGTCTTTATCTGAACTGCTGTTTATCTCAGCCAATTAAGGAGTCGGTATGATCGGGGCTGAACCCGTCATTGAGAAGCGTCGCTGGTTGTCACCCGTCTGGTTGCTGCCCTTTATCGCCCTGTTGCTGGCGGGGGGCTTCATCTACCAGCAGTTTGTCAGCAGCGGCCAGCTTATTCGCATCAATTTCGCCCAGGGCAACGGCATCTTGCCGGGCAAGACCCAGGTGCGCTACCAGGGGGTCGCCATCGGGGTGGTGCAGGAGCTGGCGCTGGCCGAGGATGGCCGCAAGATAGCTGTGTTGGCCAAGATTGACAGCCGGGCCCGCCCGCTCATCCGCAAAGGTTCGGATTTCTGGCTGGTGAGCCCCAAGGCGTCGCTCACCGAGATCTCCGGCCTCGATACCCTGGTCTCCGGCAACTACATCAACCTGCAGCCCGGGCGGGACAACAACCCGCTGCAGGAGGAGTTCGACGCGCTGGACGGCCCTCCCCCCGGTTATCAGGCCCAGGGGCGGATGCTGCACCTGACCGCCGATTCGCTCGGCTCGGTCGGCATCGGCGCCAAGCTCTATTTTCGCGGCATCGAGGTGGGCAGCGTCATCAACACCCGCCTTGGCGAAGAGAACCAGAACGTGATCCTGGATCTGGTGATCGAGCCGCGTTTTGAACACCTCATCAAGGCCGACACCCGCTTCTGGAACATCAGCGGCATCAAGGGCTCCTTCAGCCTGGCCGGGGTCAATGTGGAGGCCGGCAGCCTCACCTCCATCCTGAGCGGCGGCATCGCCTTCGACTCTCCCAAGGACTCCCCGGAGCCGGAGAAAGGCCAGGTCTTCACCCTCTACAAAGGGTTGGCCGAGGCGGCCCGCGGCGAGCGAATTAACATCCAGGCGGGGGATCTGCCTATCAAGGAGGGAATGCCCATCTTGTTTGAAGGCATCGAGATCGGCCGCATCGACCCCATTCGCCTCACCGACAAGGGCCGGGTGGTGAGCGCGCTGATCAACCCGGAGCAGGCGTTTCGGATCACCGGCAACAGCCGTCTGGTGTGGGAGAGCGTCTCCCTCGGCGCCGGTGGTATCAAGCATGCGGATCGCCTGCTGGCGGGCCCGGCCATTCGCCTCGACTATGTGGCGGGCGAGCGGGTCAAGGCCATGACCCTGAGCAGCAAGGAGCAACCGGGCGGCATCAAGCTGGTGCTGCAGGCCGACGATCTGGCCGGCCTCAGCGAAGGGGCGCCGCTCTGGTACAAGGGCTTGCAGGTGGGTCAGATCAGCCAGCTCACCCTGGATGGCGGTGGCAACGCCAGCGTGGCCCTGGTCGTGCAGAGCCAGTATCAGCATCTGCTGAACCGGGCCCGTTTCTATCGGGCGGCGCCGCTGCAGATCGATGCCGACTTGAGCGGCATCAAGGTGGAAACCAGCCCGGCCAGCGCCTGGATTGGCGGCGGCATCAAGCTGGTGCAGGCCCCCTCTGGCGAGCGGGTCAACCGGCTCTATCCCAGCCAGGAGCTGGCCCTGCTCGGTACCCGGGATGCCAAGCCCCGTCGCTGGATCTTGAAGGCCGAACAGGCCGACGGCATCGGCATCGGCTCCCCCGTGCTCTATCTGGGGCTCGAGGCGGGCAAGGTCAATGCGCTGCGCGCCGCTAGGGAGGGGGTGGAGATCGAACTCGAAATCGCCGGTGTCTATGCCCCCCTGCTGGAGCAGCAGCCGCAATTCTGGAAAAAGCCGGCGCTGGATACCCGAGTGCGGGTGGATGGCGTGCAGGTCAAGGTGGGGAATCTCGCCACCCTGCTGCGCGGTGCCATCGAATTCGATCGGCTCGGCACGGGTCGCAGCAGTCACCAGCTGTTTGACAGCAAGGAGCAGGCCAAGGCCAAGGTACGGACCCTCTCCCTGGTGGCCGACAGCAACCCGGGGCTTGGGGTCGGCAGCCCGATCCGCTACCGCGGGGTCGATATCGGCAAGATTGAACAGATTGAGCTGGAGCCGACCCTGGGTCAGGTGATCTTCAAGGCCGAGCTGGATGGCCAGTATGCCGCGCGCTTCCTGCAGTCTGGTGCCCGCTTTACCCTGGTGCAGGCCAAGCTGGGGCTGGGCGGCGTGGCCCACCTTGATACCCTGATCAAGGGCGCCTTTGTGGAGGCGCAGCCAGGCCAAGGGGCGGGCAAGGAGCGCTTCCCCCTCAGCCAGAGCGGCCCGGCCGGCCTGACGCTCACCCTCAAGAGCGCGTCGGTCAACGGTTTGAGCGTCGGCAGTCCATTGCTGTTTCGCAAGATGGTGGTGGGCAGCGTGACCAAGGTGGCGCTGGCCCGCGATGGCAGCGAGGTGCTGATCGACGTCAACGTGGAGCAGGAGTACGCCCATCTGGTGCGGGCCAACACCCGCTTCTGGAACGTCTCCGGGGTCAAGGCGGATATCGGCCTGACCGGTGGCACCATAGAGGTGGAGACGGTGCAGAGCCTGCTCGCCGGCGGCATCGCCTTCAACACTCCGGAGAAAGAGATGGGGCCGACCGTCAAGGCCGGCCACAGCTACCCGCTGCATGCCAAGGCCGAGAAAGAGTGGCAGGAGTGGAGCCCCCGCATCCAGCCCTGATCGCTCCCCTCACTCACGCTCACTCAAGCCCGGCACGCTGCCGGGCTTGTTTTTAGTCGCCGCGCTTTCAGAATATTCCTGCCCTTGTGATAAGATGTCGCCCCTCATTTTCGGTCAACGAGACGGCTCCGTGCACGACAACTCCTATCTTCCCGATCACTTCTTGCGCCATATCGCGGCCATCATGCCGGCGCACCTCTCCATGGATGAGTTCGTGGCCAGTTGTCGACGACCGCTGCGGCGCAGCATCCGGGTCAACACCCTGAAGATATCGGTGGCGGCGTTTGTGGCGCGGATGCAACCGCTCGGTTGGCAGCTCGATCCCGTGCCCTGGTGCGACACCGGCTTCTGGCTCAGTCGCGAAGACGAGAGCGTGCCCCTTGGCAACACCGCCGAGCACTTGAGCGGCCTCTTCTACATTCAGGAGGCGAGCTCCATGCTGCCGGTCACCGCCCTGTTTGCCTGTGAGCAGACCCGGCGTGACGGCATGTTGCTGGACGCGGCGGCGGCCCCCGGCTCCAAAACCACCCAGATCGCGGCCCTGATGGACAACCAGGGGATGCTGGTTGCCAACGAGTACTCCAGCAGCAGGCTCAAGGTGCTCAGTGCCAATCTGCAACGCTGCGGCGTGACCAACGTGGGCATGACCCACTTCGATGCCAAGGTCTTCGGCCAGTGGTTACCGGAGACCTTCGATGCCATCCTGCTCGACGCCCCCTGCTCCGGCGAGGGCACGGTGCGCAAGGATGAAGACGCCCTGCGCAACTGGAGCATCGAGAGCATTGACGAGATCGCCGCCGTGCAGCAAGGGTTGCTGGAGAGCGCCTTCCATGCTCTCAAACCGGGGGGCGTACTGGTCTACTCCACCTGTACCCTGAGCCTGCAGGAGAACCAGGCCGTCTGTCAGTCACTGCAAGACAAGTTCGGCGATGCCTTCAGCTTTGACTCGCTGGCCGATCTCTTCCCCGCTGCGGAGAAAGCCTGTACACCGGAAGGATATCTGCACGTTTGGCCCCAGATCTTCGATAGTGAAGGCTTTTTCGTCGCCAGATTGCGCAAGCACCACTCAGTGCCCAACACCATGTTCAAACCGGGCAAGCTCGGCAAATTTCCCTTCTCGCCGCTGCCGGCCAAGGAGTCCGAACCCATGCTGCGCGAGATTGAAGCAGCCTTCGGGGTGGTGCAGCAGGGAAATCTGTTTGGCCGCAGCGAGGAGATCTGGCTCTTCCCCCAGCTGTTCGAACAGGTACAGGGCAAGCTGCGTTTCGATCGCATCGGACTGAAACTGGCGGAGACCTTCAAGAAAGGGTATCGGCTGACCCATGAGTGGGCACTGGCCTATGGCGATGGTGCGAGCAAGGGATTCGTCGAGCTCGATATAGCGAATGCGCGGGAGTTCATGATGGGGCGGGATGTGTGGCCGGAGCAAGCCACCGGCACTGGCGAGGTGATCGTCCGCTATCAGGGTCATACCCTGGGCATGGGGAAATGGGTAGGCAGCCGGGTCAAGAATGCCCTGCCCCGCGAGCTGGTGCGTGACAACAATCTGTTCGTGTAACAAGTTGTACCGGAGCAGGAAAACCCACACTCCGGTTGAACCTTTGCGCGGATCTTGAAAAGCCTTGAGCCTTGTCTAAGCTTAAAGGCAATCCGAACACCAGTTAGCGCACGGCTCTGCAAGGAGCCAATTCCCCTATGCCAGGTACAAGGAATTCGTACCTGGCTTTTTTTATGTCCCGGTTTCTCGATCTTTGCCTCAATTGCCGGCGCGTTTACTCGAGCATCTCCGCCGGTGCTTGTGCATCGATCTGCGCCCTGTCCTGTTTCTGCTCATGCTGCAGCTCTTGCTGATAGAGCAGATCGATGGCCTGTTCGATGAGGGATGCCTGGCTGTCTTCGAGCAACAGCCCCAACATGGCCAACCGCTCGGCATGACGATTGCTGATCCAGCATTGCAACCGGCTGTGAGTTTCCTGTTTGCGTTTCACGTGCTGGCGCTGCCGTTCGGCATTGTCTTGCGCCCCGCTCACTTTCATTTCCTGGCTCATATCACCTTGCAACTTTGATTTTCACAGCCCGTTATCTCTCACCAAGTCTTCAATATTCGCTGACCAACACCGAAGAGCCTGACTCTCCCCTTCTTGATGGAGTGAGATCCAGTGCGCTGCAAATATATCATTGGATCAACAAGATATCATTTAACATAAAAAATAGAGTGACGCGGTTATATTACAGCAGACCATCCAGGGCGTGATCCGAGAACTTGTGAGCATCGTCGAAATACTCCTGCAAGGTACGGATGTCCTTGTGGCGGGTGACCTCGATGATCTTGTTCATCGGTTTGCCGGCAGTGACCGCCGAGGTGATGAAGCCGCGGCGCAGACTGTGGCCGCTGACCTGGAGATCGTCGATGGCCTGACCTGTACGCCGCTTGATCATCAGGTTGATACCTTGCGGACCGAGCGGTTCCTGCATGAGCTGACCCCAGCGATTCATGCGGCGAAACAGGGCACCCTCGCTGATCCTGCTCTGTTTGAGCCAGCGCGCCAGTGCCGACACCGGACAATACTGTTTGCCTGGCACCAGGGCGATCTCCGTTTCATGCAGCTGATGTTTGCTGGGCTTGAGCCGAAGACGGATCCCCTGCCCCACAAAGTCGAGATCATCCACTTCAATCCTTGCCGCCTCCGAGCGTCGCAAGGCGCCGCTGAACATCAGCAACAGCAGGGTGTAATCCCGCAGCCCCGCCAGATTGCCGGTGTCGATTTCATCGAGCACACAGGCCAGCGGTTGCAGGGTCAGCGCCCCCGTTTTTCGTTTGCGATTGTCACCGAGTCGCACTATGCCCCGCATCATCTCCTTTATCTCCGCGTGCTCGGTCGGCATGGGGTGGATCCCCTTCTGCTTGAAAGCATAACGAATACCGGCGAGCCGTCTTACCAGGGTGGCTGGCTTGCGGGGATCGCCGTTGCGAAGCTCCCCCTTCCCCTCTTCCTTGTCCAGCCAGACCCAATCGGCCAGGATGCCGTCGGCCTGATCCGCCAGGAAGTTCATGATGTCATGATGGGTGGTTTGCAGCGGATCGAGCCCATGCAACTGACACCAGAACACGAAGATACGGGTATCGGCCTGGTAGGCATTGAGGGTGGAGTCGGCTTTGGCGCTGCGCAGGAAGCGTCTGGCCCGGCTGTTCAGCTGAAGATCGAAGACGCTCTGCAAGGGCTGCTGAACTGGGTTTGAAATACGTGGGTAGTTCACTTAACTCTATGATTTAATGCGGAGTTTCGTTGGATCTTACAGGATCTTGCAGATCTATCAAGTATCGATAATGAATATTATCGATACTTATGAAGAGTGCTTTTAACCCATTTCACCCTCCTCATTTATTCCTCAGCACACTGTTCTTCTTGCTTCGTTTTATCAGGGTTGAGGGCTTTGCCTCATCAGCATCCACTACACGAAGTGAGAGATAACGAACAACTATGATCGTTTTTGAATGGGCCATGATAGTGCTGATTGTCATAGTAAAACGCCCCGCTATACGGGGCGTTGTTTGTTATCGCTTTGCCAACTTGAACAATTCAAAAAAGTTGTCACTGGTCGCTTGCGCCAATTCGGCTAGCGGCATTTGCCGCAGATCCGCGATGAACTGGGCCACGTCGCGCACGAAGGCCGGCTCGTTCTCCCTGCCCCGGTGCGGAACCGGCGCCAGATAGGGAGAGTCGGTTTCAACCAGCAGTCGTTCCAGTGGCAGCGCCTTGACTACAGATTGCAGCGCAGCCGCATTTTTGAAAGTGGCGATGCCGGAGATGGAAATATAAAAGCCCATCGCCATGGCCGCCTCAGCCATTTCAAGCGACTCGGTGAAGCAGTGCAGCACCCCGCCGACCTGCTCGGCCCCCTCTTCGCGCATGATCTGCAGGGTATCCTGCTGGGCATCGCGGGTGTGGATGATGAGGGGCTTGTTCAGGGCGCGGGCCACCCGGATATGCTCGCGGAAGGAAGCCTGCTGTACTTCCTTGTTCTCCGGCGAATAGAAGTAGTCGAGCCCGGTCTCGCCGATGGCTACCACCCTTTCATCCGCCGCCTGGGCCAACAACAAATCGGCATCGACGCCAGGCTCCTGGTTGAGAGGGTGCACGCCGCAGGAGGCAAACACCTGAGGGTAAGGGGCGATCGCCTCCAGCATGGTCGGGAACTGCGCCTGGGTGACGCTCACACAGAGAAAATATCCCACGTCCTGCTCGGCGGCCTTGGCCAGCACATCGGCCATGTCGGTCTGCTTGCTGCCATAACTCAGACGATCGAGGTGGCAATGGGAATCAACGAGTAACATACAAAACCTTTTGGGATCTATAACCAGCGAGTGAGCCAGTTCATCAAATGAATGGTGGGGTTGGAAAGCTGCCCGGGCTGGCAGGCCGCCTTGAGCCCAACGAGCTGCTGCTCTGCCTCCAGCAGCTTTTCACTGGAGTGACGTTCCGCCAGTTGTTGACTGAGCGCGGCCAGATCCGGCATGGCCAACTGGTGATGGCCACAGCCGGCCTGCGTCTTGAGCGCATCGCACAAGAACAGCTGCACCCAGTGCAGTCTGACCTGGGTATCGCTTGCCAGCAGGCTGCACACATGGTTGGTCCGGGTGGGTGTTTGCGAGAGGGCGAGAAAACTCTCAAGCAGATCACGGCGATCCGTGTCCTGCTGCTGCATCAAGTAATCCAGCACTCGCAGCGGCGCCCCCTGGCAGATCCGCACCTGAGCCTGGGTGGCCTGATGACCCTGCTCGGCGAGCCAGGCCAGAGTCTCCCCTTCCGCCGGCAACTGGCAGACATGCTTGTGGCAACGGCTGAGAATGGTAGGCAGCAGGCGGGAAACCTGGGAGGCGATCAGCAGCAACAAGCTGTCGCCGGCCGGCTCCTCCAGGGTTTTGAGCAGGGCGTTGGCGGCAGACTCCGTCATGCGCTCCGCATCCGGGATGATCACCACCTTGCCGCGGCCAAGCTGGGCCGAATTCTGCAGGCGCGCACAGATCTCGCGGATGGCCTCGACCCCTATGGTCTTGCCCTCAGTGGTGAGGGTGCCCAGATCCGGGTGGTGGCCCTTTTCAAACAGCTGGCAGGAGTGGCAATGACCGCAAGGCTCGCCCCGATCAGGCTGATGGCACAGGTGCAGGCGGGCCAGCTGCTGTGCAAGTTGCTCCTTGCCAAGACCGGGATCACCCAGCAGCAGCCAGGCGTGCCCCAGCCGGCCGGCGGCGGCAGTCTGACTCAAGGCATGCCAGTCCGGGATCAACCAGGGATACATGAGGGCTCGTCTTTCAGGTAGTGGGCCAAGGCAGCCTCGATGGCCGCCTTGACCTGCTCCGGCGCTTGGCCGGCGTCGATCACCTTGACTGACGCATCGGCGGCAGCCAGTTCCAGATAACGCTGGCGGGTACGCTCGAAGAAGCTGAGCTGCTCAAGTTCGATCCGGTCCAGCTCACCGCGATGGCGAGCCCGCTGCAGGCCGATGGCGGGATCGATGTCGAGATAGAGGGTCAGATCCGGTTTGAAGCCGCCGAGCACGGCCCGCTTGATGGCGCCGATGAGGTTGGCATCGATGCCGCGACCACCGCCTTGGTAGGCCTGGGAGGAGAGATCGTGGCGATCGCCCACTACCCAGACGCCGTCAGCTAGCGCCGGCTTGATGCGTGTCTCCACCAGTTGCACCCGGGAGGCGTACATCAGCAGCAATTCGGCTTCGATGGTGAGCCGCTCGTCGTGCACCTCCTTGACGATGGCCCGCATCCGCTCCGCCAGCGGCGTGCCGCCCGGTTCGCGGGTACACTCGATCCGCGCCACGCCGTGGGCATGCAGATAGTCGGTCACGTAGCGCACCGCGGAGCTCTTCCCTGCGCCTTCCAGTCCTTCAATCACGATAAATTTAGACATTAGGGTTTCTTCAAAATGTATTCACGCACCGCCCGATTGTGTTCATCGAGGGTCTTGGAAAAATAGTGGGCCCCGCCCCCCTTGGCGACGAAATAGAGATAGTCGGTCGACAGGGGATTGAGCGCCGCCTCGATGGAGGCCTTGCCCGGCATGGCGATGGGGGTGGGCGGCAAGCCGTCGATCACATAGGTGTTATAGGGGTTCACGTCGGTCAGGTCGCTGCGGCGGATATTGCCGTCATACCTGTCCTTCACCCCGTAGATGACGGTGGGATCAGTCTGCAGCTTCATGCCAAGGCGCAGACGATTGACAAACACCGAGGCGATCCGCGCCCGCTCTTCCGGCATCCCCGTCTCTTTTTCGATGATCGAGGCCATGATCAGCGCCTCGTAGGGAGTCTTGTAGGGCAGATTGGCCTGACGCTTCTCCCAGCTCTGCTGCAGGAAGGTCTCCATGTCCTGATGGGCACGGCGCAAAATGGAGAGATCGCTGGCATGAGTGGTATAGGCGTAGGTCTCCGGCAGGAACCACCCCTCCAGCTTGCCGTTTTCAATGCCAAGCTCCTGTGCCAGATCGGTCTCGGGCAACTCGACGGTCAGCCGTTCCAGATAGGGGGCGCTGGCCAGCTGCTTCAACCAATCCTCGAAACGGGAACCTTCGACGAAGGTCAGGCTGAAGTGAAACTCTTTGCCGGAAGCAAACAGGGAGAGGGTATCCTTGAGCGGTGCCCCTTCCTTGATCTCATAGGTACCGGACTTGATGGCAACCAGCTCGGGGTGACCGCGCAACCAGAGTCGCACCGCCCAGGGGCTGGTTTCCCCCTCCCCCAGTTCGGCGATCAGACGCGCCGCATGGGCTCCCTTCTCGACGGTAAAGAGACGGGTCGGTCCCTTGTTGGTGAGCGTCTCCACCTGTTGCCACTTGTAATGTACATAGCCCCCGGCAGCGGCGACAGTCAGCGCCGCGCCCGCGAGCAGGGTGTAAAGCCGATTAAACTTCAATGACCAAACGCTCCTGTAAACGGCGGATCAATTCCTGACTGGCATATTGGGTCTCCCCGATGCCGGTGACCGGCACTATGCCCATCAGGGTATTGGTCAGCCATACCTCTTCGGCCTGCCACAGTGACTCCAGCGGAGCCTCCACGACACGCAGTTCAATGCTCATCTGTTTTAGCATTGCCATCACATGGCGCCGCATGATGCCGTCTATGCCGCAGTGGGAGAGATCCGGCGTAAACACCGTTCTGCCACGGCGCCAAAACAGATTGGCACTGACCCCTTCTACCAGAAATCCCCGACTGTTCAAGACTATACCTTCGACCCCGGAACGGGCCGCAAGTTCGCTTTTCAGCAGCACCTGCTCCAGCCGGTTGAGGGTCTTGAGGCCTGCCAGCATGGGGGCATCCCCCAACCGCTGCCGGCATACCAAGAGTGGAATGCCATCTTGCTGCCATGTCGGGTAGTGAGCCGGGTAAGCGGCCAGCGACAGGATCCGGGTCGGCGCATGGCAGGCTGTGCCATCATAGCCCCGGCCACCGCTGCCGCGGGTCAGCATCACCTTGATCACCGCCAGCGCTTGATCGCGGGCCAATTGGGCCACTTCATCGCCAAGTTGTTGCCAGTCCAGCTCGGCAAGGCCGAGTCTGGCGCTCGCTTGCTGCAACCTTGCCAGGTGTGCCGGCCACCAGACGGGCCGGCCATCCCTGACCAACAGGGTGGTGAAATGACCATCCCCATAGGCCAGACCACGATCCATGGCGGACACGCTGTCTGTCGGTATTCCATTGATCAGCAAAAGGATCCCTCCGATAAAAAAGGCCCGATACTGACGTATCGGGCCCATACTATCCGCCCAGGGCGAATTATACGCGTTTGAAGATCAGTGAGCCATTGGTGCCGCCAAAACCGAAGGAATTGGAGAGGGCATATTCGAAGTTGCCGGCCTTGGCAACATGAGGCACCAGATCCAGATCGCACTCATCATCCGGGTTATCCAGGTTGATGGTGGGCGGCGCCATCTGATCGCGCAGCGCCAGTACCGTGATGATCGCCTCGATGGCGCCGGCTGCACCCAACAGGTGACCAGTCATCGATTTGGTGGAGCTGACCATCAGGGATTTGGCATGTTCGCCAAATACAGCCTTCATGCCGCGCAGCTCGGCGACGTCACCCAGCGGGGTAGAGGTGCCGTGGGCATTGATATATCCCACCTGCTCGGGGGCGATGCCAGCATCCTTGATGGCATTTTGCATGGCGCGGGCGCCACCGTTGCCGTCAGCGGGAGGCGCCGTCATGTGGTAGGCATCACCACTCATGCCAAAGCCGACCAGCTCGGCATAAATCTTGGCGCCACGGGCCTTGGCGTGTTCGTACTCTTCCAGTACCAGCACCCCGGCACCATCACCCAGCACGAAACCGTCGCGATCTTTATCCCACGGACGACTGGCCTTGGTGGGCTCGTCGTTGCGGTTGGAGAGCGCCTTGGCGGCGGCAAAACCGCCCATCCCCATCGGGGTGGATGCCTTCTCGGCACCACCGGCCACCATCACGTCCGCATCGCCGTAGGCGATCATGCGACCGGCCATGCCGATGGCATGGGTGCCTGTGGTACAGGCAGTGGTGACTGCGATGTTGGGGCCCTGCAGGCCTCTCATGATGGAGAGATGACCGGACACCATATTGATGATGGTGGATGGTACGAAGAAGGGGCTCAGCTTGCGGGGACCGCCGTTGACGAGGCTGCTGTGGTTCTGCTCAATCAGACCCAGACCACCGATACCGGAACCGATCGCCACACCGACGCGCTCGGCATTCTCCTCGTTGATGACGAGACCGGCATCATCCAGCGCCTGCACGCCTGCGGCGATGCCGTACTGGATAAAGAGATCCATCTTGCGAGCTTCTTTGCGGTTGATACCGTACTGCTCGGGATCGAAATCCTTGACCTGGCCTGCGAAGCGGGTCGCAAACTCGCTGGCATCAAAGTGTTCGATGGGAGAAATGCCGCTCTGCCCGTTGAGCAGGGCTTGCCAGCTGGATTCGGCAGTGTTGCCTACCGGGGAAAGCATCCCCAAGCCGGTCACCACGACTCTGCGTTTTGACACTGAGGTAGTCTCCGAGAGGTGTTTTGAAAAGGAGTAAACATAAAAGAAGCGGCCCTTGGGCCGCTTCTTTCAGAACAGGAACTTATTCCTGATTAGCGGTGATGTAGTCGATAGCCGCTTGAACAGTGGTGATCTTCTCGGCTTCTTCATCAGGAATTTCGGTATCGAATTCTTCTTCCAGCGCCATTACCAGTTCAACGGTATCCAAAGAGTCAGCGCCCAGGTCGTCGACGAAGGAGGCAGCGTTCTTAACGTCTTCTTCTTTAACACCCAGTTGTTCGATGATGATTTTCTTTACGCGTTCTTCGATGTTGCTCATGACCTGAATTTTCCTTTAAAAATACGCTATTGCGTCTGGTTGGGGTAGTTTATTCAATTGACGTGAGTTTGCAAGTAGCTTGCCGCTGGTCAAACCACGAAATTCGCCAAACTTCGGCGTACTATCGCAAATTTGAACAGATCTCACGACAAATTGATTACACCATGTACATCCCGCCATTAACATGCAGGGTTTCGCCAGTGATGTAGGCGGCATCATCCGATGCCAAGAATACCACAGCAGCGGCAATTTCTTTTGGATCGCCCAGACGAGCGGCAGGTACCTGGCTCATGATGCCGGCACGCTGCTCTTCATTGAGCGCCTTGGTCATATCGGTCTCGATGAAACCGGGGGCAACCGCATTCACGGTAATGCCGCGGGAGGCCACTTCACGAGCCAGCGACTTGGTGAACCCCACAAGGCCCGCCTTGGCGGCCGCATAGTTGACCTGACCGGCGTTGCCCATGGTGCCGACCACGGAACCGATGCTGATGATGCGGCCATTGCGCTTCTTCATCATGGCGCGCAGCACCGGCTTGCTCAGACGGTACAGGGAGGTGAGGTTGGTGTCGATGATCTCGTTCCACTCATCATCCTTCATCCGCATCAGCAGGTTGTCACGGGTGATCCCGGCGTTGTTGATCAGGATGTCGATGTCGCCAAAACGCGCCTTGATAGCGGCGAAGACGGCTTCGATGGATTCCTGGCTGGTCACGTTCAGAGCCATGCCGCAACCCTGTTCACCCAGATAGGCGCTGATTGCCTCGGCGCCGCTCTCGCTGGTCGCTGTGCCGACTACCTTGGCGCCACGGGCCGCAAAAGTTTCAGCAATCGCACGGCCGATGCCACGACTGGCACCGGTCACCAACACAACCTTATCGGTAAAGCTCATTCATTGCTCCTGTTTACTTGATCTGGGCCAGCGCCTGCTCGAAAGAGGCGGCATCGTTGGCATGAATACCTTCCACGCGCTTGTCGATGCGCTTGGCGAGTCCGGTCAGTACCTTGCCCGGTCCCATTTCGATCTCGAGGATGACTCCCTCGTTGGCCATCCGCTCGACAGTCTCGGTCCAACGAACCGGGCTGAACAACTGACGCACCAACGCCTGCTTGATGGCGGCCGGATCCTGCTCACAGGATACATCGACATTATTGATGACGGCGATGGCAGGAACCTTGATCTCGATCCCGTCCAGCGCAGCTGCCAGTTTTTCGGCGGCAGGTTTCATCAGAGCGCAGTGGGAGGGCACGGAGACCGGCAGCGGCAGCGCACGCTTGGCTCCGGACTCTTTCATCAGCACGTTGGCGCGCTCGACGGCCTCTTTGTGACCGGCGATGACCACCTGGCCCGGGGAGTTGAAGTTGACCGGAGAGACCACCTGCCCTTCAGCCGCCTTCTCGCAGTTGGCGGCGATGGCGTCGTTGTCCAGGCCGATGATGGCGGCCATGGCACCAGTGCCTTCCGGCACGGCTTCCTGCATGGCCAGACCACGCAGCTCAACCAGTTTGACCGCATCGGTAAAGGCCAGTGCGCCGCTGCAGACCAGGGCGGAATACTCACCCAGACTGTGGCCTGCCATCACGGCGGGGGTTGCCCCACCCTGCTGTTGCCACAGGCGCCACAGCGCGACAGAAGCGGTCAGCAGTGCAGGCTGGGTACGCCAGGTTTTGTTCAGCTCTTCGGCCGGACCTTCCATGACCAGGGCAAACAGGTCATAACCCAGCACCTGGCTCGCCTCGGCGAAGGTCTCCTTGATCACGGCATGTTGTTCGGCCAGCTCGGCCAGCATGCCGACGGTTTGGGAGCCCTGTCCCGGGAAGGCAATGGCAAATTGGGTCATCATTGATTCCTTTAAATAAGAGAAAAATGAGAACGGCAGGATGAAACGCTCGTCCCATCCCGCTGACGATCAGAGGCGAACCAGCGCCGAGCCCCAGGCAAAACCGCCGCCGAAGGCTTCCAGCAAGACCAGCTGGCCCGGTTTGATCCGGCCGTCGCGCACCCCTTCATCGAAGGCGATGGGCACGGAGGCGGCAGAGGTGTTGCCGTGTTTGTCGAGGGTCAGCACCACCTTGTCCAGCCCCATGCCAAGCTTCTTGGCGGTGGCGCTGATGATGCGGAAGTTGGCCTGATGGGGCACCAGCCAGTCCAGCTCGCTCGGCTCGATGCCGGCGGCGGCCAGGGTCTCGGTGACGATTTCGCTCAGACGGGTGACCGCGACTTTGAAGACATCATTGCCCTTCATGTACATGTAGGCTTCGAGCTCGGCCCCCGGCATGCCGCGACGGGGCTGCGGCAGCTTGAGCAGCTCGCCATAACGACCATCCGCATGCAGATGGGTGGAGAGGATGCCGGGGGTGTCGCTCGCACCGATCACCACGGCCCCTGCCCCATCCCCAAACAGGATGATGGTGCCACGATCCTCGGGATCGCACATGCGCGACAGCACATCGGCGCCGACGACCAGCACGTGGCGGGCGGCACCGGATTTGACGAACTGATCGGCAATGGAGAGCGCATACGTAAAGCCGGCGCAGGCGGCCGCCACGTCGAAGGCCGGGATCCCTTGCACCCCGAGCAGCCCCTGCAGTTCACAGGCGGCGGCCGGAAAGGCGTTTTCGGCGCTGGTGGTGGCCAGCACTATCATGTCGAGATCGGCGGCCGTCAGGCCCGCGGCCTCCAGTGCGCGCAGGGCCGCCTGGTGAGACAGGGTTGCAACGGTTTCATCGGCACCGGCAATGCGGCGTTCACGGATCCCGGTACGCTCCACAATCCACTCGTCACTGGTCTCTACCATCTGTTCGAGGTCGGCGTTGGTGCGTACTGAGTGCGGCAGATAGCTGCCAGTACCCAAAATTTTGCTATGCATAGAGTTCTTATAGATCCCTGTCGGAAAAGACAGATTCAAGGCGATCTGCGATTTGCAATGGAAGTTGATGCTTGGCCTCTTGCGCGGCCAGCAGGATCGCGTTACACAGGGCACGCCGTTCGGCCCGCCCATGGCTTTTTACCACAATGCCGCGCAATCCTAACAGACTTGCACCGTTATACTGGTCGGGGTTCAGGTAAGAAAAACGTCGTTTGAACATAAATCCGGCGATACGGCCAAGAAAACTGCGTTTCTTGCGGGGATATCCGGCCAGTTGAGCCATCATCCGCACCACCCCCTCCGCCGTCTTGAGGGCGACGTTGCCGACAAAACCGTCGCAGACGATCACGTCGCAATCGCCGCTAAAAATTCGATCCCCTTCAACAAAGCCGACAAAGTTGAGCGCCTGGCACTGGCGCAGCAGTTCGGCACTGTGGCGCACCAGATCGTTCCCCTTGATCTCCTCCTCCCCCACGTTGAGCAGGGCCACCCTGGGAGTGGCAACCCCCTCCACCTTTTCAGCCACCACTGAGCCCATCACGGCAAACTGCAGCAGGGTGTCGGCATCGCAGCTGACGTTGGCGCCTAGATCCAGCATCACGGTGCGTTTGCCAGACAGGGTGGGCAGCGCCTTGATGAGGGCGGGTCGGTCGACGCCGGGCAGGGATTTGAGCACGCATTTGGCCATGGCCATCAGTGCACCTGTGTTGCCGGCACTGACGCAGGCATCGGCCTCGCCGCCCTTGACCAGATTGAGTACGACTCGCATGGAGGAGTCTTTCAGGGTGCGCAGTGCCACGATCGGTTTGTCGCCCATCCCAACGACCTGGGAGGCATGTACAAAACGGACGCGAGGGTGATTGAGCAAGCCATGTTGCTGCAGGAGGGGGGTGGTCTGGTGCTGGTCACCGACCAGGATCAATTTCAGCTGGGGTAAAAGAGACAGTGCCTGCACGGCGGCAGGCACTGTTTCCGAGGGGCCAATATCTCCCCCCATGATGTCTAGCGCGACAGTTTGCGTAGACAAAGGCAATCCTTAAGCGATTACCTTTTTACCGCGGTAGAAACCATCGGCAGTCACGTGGTGACGACGATGGATTTCGCCACTGGTCTGATCAACAGTCAGGGCAGCGGTGGTCAGCGCATCGTGGGAACGACGCATGCCACGCTTGGCACGGGTTTTACGGTTCTGTTGTACGGCCATTGTAGGCTAACTCCTAAATTCACTTACGTTTAAGCTCTTCAAGAACTGCAAAGGGATTCGGCCGCTCATCAGCAGGTTCGATTTCACCCCAGGTCATTTCCATGTTACCGCGCGGGCAAGCATCCATGGGATGCATGGCCACCTGCGGCAACGAGAGGATGAGTTCATCCTCCAGGATTTGATGAAGATCCATCTCGCCGTTTTCGTCCAATTCAATGGGCTCATAAGCTTCCGGCAGTTCTTCCTCGTTTGTTCTTTCGAACAGCGGAGTGTAGATAAATTCAGCTTCACAGAGATGCTCGAATGTCTCTCCACAACGCTGGCAAACCAAGTCAACCTTGGCATGGGCAGTGCCTTTCATAACGGTCAACTTCTGGACATCTTTGCCAAAGTGCAGCGATACATCGATATCACTCCGCAAGCCTGCGGTTGATTCCTCCAGCCTGGGCATCTGCGACTTTTCCACTATCCCGACATAATCGAGCAGCTTCGAGGCACTACGGACTGGATCAACCTTTACGGGCAACTTCACCTTTTGCATAGGGCGCGAATATTATAGGTCCAACAACTGATAGTCAAAGGAAAAAGTCCTTACCGCCGATGATTTTAACCTCACAACCCCCGCACATGGCGGAACTTGCGCTCACCGGTGCCTGATTATGCCACAAACCTGCGGATCCGACACCGGATCCTGGCCGGATTTGCTGGTGCGTCAGGCCCCAGACAGTTGTCAGACCGTCCCGCCGTCACTTGCTTGTCCAATTCGCCCGCGCTTCCTCACCCTGCCGCAGTCAAGGGGTGGCGCTACAAGCACCATGCTTTCCACCACGTCGCTGATGAAGACAGGCACAGAGCCCCACCGGGGCGCCCTCCATCAGGCGGCGAATGGCGCGAAAACTCTGCAGCGCAGCGTCGGCAGCCATGGGATTGACGAGCCAGGCTGGCAGCGTGTCGCCCGGGTTGGTATAGGTTTCGAGGCGCACCAGCGTCGTGCCGTTCAGCTGAGGCAGCGCTTCCCAGCGTCCTTCACTGGTGCGGATCCGCACCCGGCCGGGATAAGGCGGCAAAGCATCGGGGGCCGCCCAGACGCTCAGCACCAGGCCGCAATCTGGCAGCCGTTGCAGGCGGGAGTGGGTGATCAGCTCCCGGTCCTGTACGGGCCAGGGGGCCGCGAGGCGGGTATAGACAATATCCTCATCGGGGGCGGGCTTGGCCAACACCCTCACCTCCAGGCTTTGGGGCAGCCACTCCTGATGTCGACCGGTATCACGCAGCACCGCGAGCAACGCCGCAGGGGGCGCTGCCACATACATCTCCAGTCGCAAGGCCAGAAAGGCGCCGGGTGGATGAGGGCGGGTCCAGAGCAGTATGCCCTCCTCCCCTGCCTGCAGGTGCCAGCCTTGTCCCCAGACGGGCAGACAGAGCAGCCACAACAACCATGCCCCCAGCTTGTTCATCTCATCGCTCCGTTACCCCGCTCTTATGCTTATAGCCGTTTTCGGACGGGACAGAGACAGTCGGTGAACGGGGAGCCAAACCAAGTCACTCCATCAGCCAGATGTAGCCGACGCGCACTGTATTCTGAGCAAGGCCAGCGCATCGAGCAGGATCACCCGCTTGCGAGCGCGGCGATATTTGCCCGCGCCGCACAATGGCGATACCATCGGCGCTTGCCCGTTTCTGACCCTGGATACCTGATTGCCATGTCGCGCCCCCTGATCCTCGCCTCCACCTCCCGTTACCGCAAAGCCTTGCTGGAAAAGCTAGGCCTCCCCTTTGAGTGCGCCGCGCCCGAAGTAGATGAATCTGTGCTGCCAGGTGAAGAGGCACAGGCGCTGGTGGCCCGCCTTGCCCATGCCAAAGCCAGCGCCATTGCCGGCCTGCGTGATCAAGGGCTGATCATCGGCTCGGATCAGGTGTGCGTCTGCGATGGCCGGATCCTGGGGAAACCGGGAACGGTCGAACAAGCGGTAGCCCAGCTGATGGCGGCCCAGGGGCGCAGCGTCACCTTTTATACCGGCCTGTGCGTACTGGATGCGGCCTCCGGCCGGGTCGAGCAGCTGGTTGAGCCTTTCACCGTCCATTTTCGCCAGCTGGATGAGGGGGCTATCCGCCGCTATGTGGAGGCCGAACGTCCCCTCGACTGCGCCGGCAGCTTCAAGTGTGAAGGCATGGGTATCGTGCTGTTCAAGGCTCTGGAGGGACGCGATCCCAATGCACTGATCGGCTTGCCGCTGATCGGACTGATCGAACTGCTGGAGCGCCACGGCCTCTCTCTGCCCTGATGAAGGCAGAATGTTGGCAATAAAAAACGGAAGCCTTGGCTTCCGTTTTTTATTGCATCCCGGTGCTTGTCATCAACCCAGCAGCGCCCTCAGCTCCGCCATGGTATCGACCACCGCCAGCGGATGGTGGGCCTGCAGGTGCCCCCGGTTGTGCACGCCCCAGCTTACGCCGATGCGCGGCATGGCCAGCGCTTCGGCCATCGCCATGTCGTGGATGGAGTCACCTATCATCACCGCCTGTGACGGGATCAGCGCCAGCTCGGTCAGGATTTGGGTCAACATCAGGGGATCAGGCTTGGAGTTGGCCTCATCCGCTCCGCGCGTGGCGGCAAAGAGTGGCCGCAACCCGGTTTCATCCAGTACCCTGTCCAACCCCCGCCGTGACTTGCCGGTCGCCACCGCCAGCGCAATGCCCTGCTCGTGCCAGCCGTGCAGCAGCTCCCTCGCCCCGGCAAACAGTGGGCTGGGAGTGGCATCGTGCAGATAGTGGTGGCGATAGCGGGCGATCAGAGCATTGGCTCGCTCACCGCCCTGCTCCAAGGAAAACAGCCGGGGGATGCCGACCTCCAGACTGAGGCCGATGATCTGATGAGTCTCGGTGGCGGTGGGTACCAGCTCGGCACAGTCACGGGCGGCGGCAGCCACGCAGGCCACTATCCGGCCCACCGAGTCCATCAGGGTACCGTCCCAGTCGAAAATGGCGAGCCGGATCTGCGTCATCAGCGGGCCAGTCCGTTGAGGAAGGTTTCGAGCTCGGGCGACAGGGGCGCTTCGACCTGCATCTCGCGACCATCGGCCGGATGGGTAAAGGTCAGCCGCCAGGCATGCAAGAAGAGCCGTTTCAGGCCTTGGCTGCGCATTTTCTCGTCAAATGCCGCTTCTCCATACTTGTCGTCACACGCGATGGGGTGGCCGGCATGCAGGGTGTGCACCCGGATCTGGTGGGTACGGCCGGTGATCGGGCTGCACTCGACCAGGGTCGCCTCGGCGAATTGACGGGCAATGCGAAACCGGGTTTCTGACGGCTTGCCATCGGCACTGACCCGCACGACCCGCTCGCCGGATTGCAAATCATTCTTGCGCAGCGGCGCATTGACCACCTTGACGTGGGGTTGCCACTGGCCACGCACCAGCGCCAGGTACTGTTTGCGCATGGTCTTGACCCGCAGCTGCTCGTGCAGACTACGCAGGGCGCTGCGCTTCTTGGCGACCAGCAGCACACCGGAGGTGTCGCGATCGAGACGATGCACCAGTTCGAGAAAACGGGCTTCCGGGCGCAGGGCGCGCAGCCCTTCGATGACCCCGAAGCTCAGCCCGCTGCCGCCGTGAACGGCCATGCCGGACGGCTTGTTGAGCACGATCATGGCGTCGTCTTCAAACAGGATCTGGCTTTCCAGACGCTGGATGCTGCCGAGGTTGGCCGAGGGCAATTCATTCTTTTCGGCGACCCGCACGGGGGGAACCCGTACCTCGTCGCCGGCGCAGAGTTTGTACTCCGGTTTGATGCGCTTTTTGTTGACGCGCACTTCCCCCTTGCGAAGGATGCGATAGATCAGGCTCTTGGGGACGCCCTTTAGCTGAGTCTTGAGAAAATTGTCGATGCGCTGCCCGTCATGCTCAGCTTCGATGGTGAGCAGCTGCACTTGTTGTTGTATCTGTGTCATGGCGCGGATTTTAACACTGCCGACGGCCCTTGGCTGCATGCTTTGTTGAAAAATGGCGCCTTGCTATAAAAGTGATTTAAATGGGATAATAAACAAGGTTTTGTCATTGTGTTCAAGCCTTGTACTAAGTGGCCAAAAATTATGCCACCCAATCCCGAAACACCGTGTATACAAGAACATGACGGTTCCCGGGTGCGAGGTACAGCGCATGGAGAACGCAAACAGAACCGCCTATTTGTCTCCACACCGGTATCCTTTTCATGCCTTCTCGAGAAGGCTGAACCAGAGTGCCCTTAGTTTGCGCCTCATGCATACCCCAACCGGGAGGTTGCCCCAGTATGCTGAAGACCCGAGGCCGGCGCCGGCAGGATCCTGTGGAGGAAATCAAAATGACAAAATAACGAGAACTCAATGAAAAGAATGCTAATCAACGCGACTCAGGAAGAAGAGTTGCGCGTAGCGCTGGTTGACGGACAACAGCTCTACGATCTGGATATTGAAAGTCCGGGACACGAGCAGAAGAAAGCGAACATTTACAAGGGCAAAATCACCCGCGTAGAACCCAGTCTCGAAGCTGCTTTTGTCGACTATGGCGCCGAGCGCCACGGTTTCCTGCCGTTAAAGGAAATCGCCCGCAATTACTTCCCCTCCGGTTACTCCTATCAGGGTCGTCCCAACATCAAAGAAGTGGTCCGCGAAGGCCAGGAAGTCATCGTCCAGATCGACAAGGAAGAGCGTGGCACCAAGGGTGCAGCCCTCACCACCTTCATCAGTCTGGCCGGCAGCTACCTGGTGCTGATGCCGAACAACCCCCGTGCCGGCGGTATCTCCCGTCGCATCGAGGGCGATGAACGGACTGAACTGAAAGAAGCCCTGAGCGGCCTGACCGTGCCGGACGGCATGGGCCTCATCGTGCGTACCGCCGGTGTGGGCAAGTCCCCGGAAGAGCTGGAATGGGATCTGAACGTTCTGCTCAACCACTGGGACTCCATCCACAAGGCGTCACAGAGCCGCTCCGCGCCGGTGCTGATCCATCAGGAAAGCAACGTCATCGTGCGTGCCATCCGTGATTACCTGCGCCGCGATGTGGGCGAGATCCTGATCGACAACCCGGTCATTTTCGAACGCGCCAAGTCGCACATCGAGCTGGTACGTCCCGATTTCCTCAACCGCGTGAAGCTGTACAAGGGTGAAGTTGCCCTGTTCAACCACTTCCAGATTGAGAGCCAGATCGAGTCTGCCTTCCAGCGTGAAGTGCGCCTGCCCTCCGGCGGCAGCATCGTGATCGATCCGACCGAAGCGCTGACCTCCATCGATATCAACTCCTCCCGCGCCACCAAGGGCGGCGATATCGAAGAGACTGCGCTGCAGACCAACCTGGAAGCGGCCGACGAGATTGCCCGTCAATTGCGTCTGCGTGACCTGGGTGGTCTGATTGTCATCGACTTCATCGACATGACGCCGGTTCGCCATCAGCGCGAAGTGGAAAACCGTCTGCGTGAAGCCGTGCATCAGGACCGTGCCCGCATCCAGCTCGGCCGGATCTCCCGTTTCGGTCTGCTGGAGATGTCTCGTCAGCGTCTGCGTCCCTCCCTCAACGAGTCCAGCAGCCATATCTGCCCCCGTTGCCAGGGTCAGGGCGTGATCCGTGACAACGAATCACTGGCCCTGTCCATCCTGCGTCTCATCGAAGAAGAGGCGATGAAGGACAACACCGAGCAGGTGCATGCTCAGGTGCCGGTCGATGTCGCCGCCTATCTGCTCAACGAGAAGCGCAGCTCCATCGCCAGCCTGGAACAACGTAATGATGTGCGTGTCTACATCATTCCGAACCAGCACCTGGAAACCCCGCACTACGAAGTGACCCGCATCCGTCAGAACGAGATCCCGGAAGCGGCCAGCTACGAGCTGAAAACCGAAATTGCCAAGCCGGTCTACCAGCCGAAACAGGCCCAGACCATCGAGCGCGAGCAGCCCCTGCTGCAAGGCTTCGTCCAGGCACCGCAACCGGCTGCGCCCGCCCCTGTTGCAGCCCCGGTTGCCGAAGAGCCGGGCCTGTTCGGCAAGCTGTTCAAGAGCCTCTCCAACCTGTTCGGCGGCAATGCTGACAGCGCCGAGGTCACCGCGCCTGCCGAGAAACCGGCAACGCGCGAGGCTCGCAAAGAGGACGGTCACCGTCATCAGCGCGATGAATCCCGCAGCCGTGGTCAACGTGGTCGTCGTGACGACAACCGCAGCAGCCGCAACGGCGATGCCGGCGAGAAGCGCGAAGGCGTGGCCAGCCGCGAGAACGGCGAAGGCCGCAACCGTCGCCCACGCAAAGAGCGTGAGCCGCGTCAGGAACGTGAAGCCCGTGGTGACGTGCGCGAACAGCGCATGGAACGTGAACCTCGCGAGGCTCGTGAGCCGCGTCAGGAGCGCGAACCCCGTGCCCCACGTCAGGCTCGTGAGCCCCGAGCTCCGCGTGAACCCCGTGCCGAGGTAGTGGTCGACACGCTGGACAGCGTAGAAGCCGTTGCCACCAACGTGGAACAGCGTCAGGAAAAAGAGCAGAAAGTGGCCGAGCGCCGCGAACGCCGCCAACTGCGCAAGCAGATCCGTGTCGATGCGCCTGCCGATGACGCCGCTGTTGCCCATGCTGCCGATGTAGCGCCGGTTGCCACCGTCGATGCCGTTGACGCGACTGAACAGCAGGATGAGCAGGCAGAAGGCCAGCGTCGTTCCCGCCGTACTCCGCGCAATCAACGTATCGAAGGCCAACGCCGCAAGCGCATCAACGAAGAAGCTCGCAGCCAGCGTGACGATGAAGAGCAGACTGCCGAAGTCGCAGCACCGACTCTGACTGCCGCCGCGCAAGCCGATGCAGCCCAGGTCAAAGTGGAAGAGCCGGCTGTGCCCGTGATCACCATCCCGAGCGCTGAAGCCGTTGCTGCTGCCCTGCAGGCCTCCTCCGCCCTGACCGAGCACGTGGTTGCCGAGGCCGTCGCCGAAGAAGCCCGCGAGCAGGCCGAAGCCGTTGTCGCCGCTGAACCGGTAGCAACCGTCGTCGAAACCGCCCCCGTGGTGGCCGAACCGGTCATTGCTGCTGTTGAAGCCGCGCCTGTTGCAGTGGAAACCGTGGTAGAGGCTGTCGTTGAGCCCGTACAGGTTATTGAGACTCCGGTTGTGGAAGCGACCGTAGAAACCGCCCCGGCAGTTGCAGACGTTGTTGCCGCACCGACCTTTGAGCCGGTTGCCGCTGTGGCCGAACCTGTTGTCGTTGCAGAGACTGCCAAGGTTGAACCCGCAACCGCAGCCCCGGCTGCCAAGCAGGTCAAGCGCGGTGGCAGCCTGCTGGCTGGTGCCCGCAAGGCCTCTGCCCCGATGGCAACTCCGGCCGCCGCCCCTGCCCTGCCGGCACGCGAGCCGGTCGAGTATGCACCCTTGGTGCGCAGCGAAGTGGCCACTTCCGGCCGTCATGGTGGCAGTACTGCCGCCGTCAACGTTGCAACCAGCCCGGCCGGTCGTCCCTGATTGACCCGCTAGCCTGATAAAAGAGCCACACACTGTGTGGCTCTTTTTTTATCTCTCTATGTAGCTCGTATTGACCCAGGAGCAGCGCCTGCAACCCAGTCCATTACAGTCTGCTCATCTTCTTTATGCCACTCTGTGCAAACCGATCCCGTCATGCTTCCCTACCCCACTACCCCACTACCCCACTACCCCACTATCCCACTATCCAGGCTTCATACCGCTGATGCATCCATATGACCTGAAACCCGGGTCGTTTTACGACAGCAGACATGGTCAGTTGAAACCGCGGTTAACACGGCTTGCTCCCCCACTCCAGGCGGCTTTCCAAGCAGTGCAGCTGTGATAGCGGAGCAGAACATTGCTCATGCCGTTGCACACTGTCCATTTCTTCTATCGGATATTCACCAACGCACATTTGTACTCTTTGTCTTTGCCTCGTTACATCATCTGAACTCTGCGGCTCGCGCCGATTGGCCTCCCCACTACTTGAGTGATTGGTCTAACGGGCCACGGTGTTGTCGATGTGACATCCTCCCGCTTTGTATACTGGTTTTTTGAAGGTCGTGATATGGGCGAGATCAGAGACGAGTCTTTTACATTGTTTTCAAATATTTAGTTTGATGGCATATCATGGGGGTACTGGAGTCCTCGACCTTACCAAGATATGGCAGAGCGTTTAGTTTTGAAGGTATGAAAAAAGGGCCCTTGGGGCCCTTTTGACAATCAGATGGAACTGGTTCAGCTGAACAGATGGTTGCTGATCAGGAACAGACCACCGGAGAGCAGCATGGTGAGCGGCAGGGTCAGCACCCAGGCCATCAGAATGGTCTTGATGGTCTGGCTCTGCAGGCCCGACTTGTTGGCCACCATGGTCCCCGCTACCGCAGAGGAGAGAATATGGGTGGTGGACACCGGCATGCCGGTCAGACTGGCAATACCGATGGAGGCAGCTGCCGTGATCTGGGCTGCGATCCCCTGGCTATAGGTCATGCCGGAGGAGCCGATCTTCTCGCCTACCGTGTAGACGATACGACGCCAGCCCACCATGGTGCCGCAGCCAAGCGCCAGGGCGATGGAGACGATAACCCAGGTCGGCGCGTATTCGGCGGTAGCGGTCAGATCCTTGCGCCATTTGGCCAGATCGGTCAGCTCCTTGGCCGGCAGCGGCAGCTTGGAAACCTTGCGGGCGGTATCGTCGATGCACAGCAGCAGGCGACGTACTTCACGGCGATCGGTCAGGTCCATCTCTTCATAGGTACGCACCTGGGCAAGACGATTGTCCAGGGTGGCCATGGCCTGCAGTGCACCGGAGGCGGCGCAATGGGTCATCAGCTCTTCCTGGGCCTGGGCCGGCACCTTGAAGTCCACCACCTTGGAAACCAGCTCATGGTTACGCTGATAGATCTCCATGATGCGCTGGTTGGCATCCTGGGTGCGATCCAGATCGTAGGAGCGGCTGTTCATGTCCAGCGCGAAGTAGGCCGGCGCCATGCAGATCAGCACCAGCATCACCAGACCGATACCCTTCTGGCCATCGTTGGAGCCGTGCACGAAGCTGACCCCCATGGCAGAAGCTACCAGCGTGAGACGAGCCCAGAACGGCGGATGCTTCTTGCCATCCACCAGCAGGCGCTCTTCCGGCGTTTTGTGGATCTTGCTGCCCTGCCAGACACGTTTCATGGCAAACAGCAGTATGGCCGCAATGATGAAACCGACGGTGGGCGAGATGATGAGGGAGAGCATGATATCGATCGCTTTGCCGACGTTGATGCCTTCCTGCAGCGGTTGATGGTTGATCCAGGCATAGGCGCCGCCTACCCCCAGTATGGAGCCGATCAGCGTGTGCGAACTGGATGCGGGGATCCCGAAGAACCAGGTGCCCAGATTCCACACGATGGCGGAAAACAGCAGGGAGAACACCATGATAAGACCCTGGGTAGAGTCCATTCCGAGCAGCAGATCAATGGGCAGCAAGTGAACAATGGCATAGGCCACCCCCAACCCGCCCATCATGACCCCGGCAAAGTTGAACAGACCGGAGGCCACCACGGCCGTATGTGCCGGCATCGCCTTGGTATAGATGACCGTTGCTACCGCGTTGGCGGTATCGTGAAAGCCATTGATGAATTCATAGGCCAACACAAAAAAAACGGCCAATACCAAACCAATTGACCACCACAAACCCAAACCACTAAACATTTCAAACATAAAAAACGAACCTGTTTATGAGTTGCGGCGGATTATGCCAGAAGGCTGGTAACGCCATACCCGTTGTTGAAATATTTCAGTAAGAAAAAAAAAGAGCATTCAGCCAAAAAATAGCTTAGCGCCAGTCACCATGCGGCTTGTCTTGGATTAATTAAACAGACCTTGCCTGACAAAAACAGTCCCCAAACGGGAACAATTCATCATTTCCGGCCACTCCAATCCCCCTCCACAGGTGCGCGTTGCGTCAATCTTGGACCAACCCAAAAGGGAGAATTGCACAAGGAACCGACAACTTACCTGCCGACACAGGTTGCCACCACCATGGATAAGGGCGCCGTTGCGGGCGCCCTTCTTCAGCATATTGTCTCTTGTCGACTGCCAAGGATCACACAGGCCAGATCAGTCCTGGTTGATGCGGCTGGCCACGGCGCCCTGCTGGCTCTTGTACTTGGCGTTTTCCCGCTTGTTGTAGGGACGCGCCGCCACACCGGAGAGCATCTCGAAGTTCAGCGCACCGATCTTCATCTTGGGGCGCAGCGCCAGCGGCAGCTTGCCGCCGTTGTAGAACTCCAGCACGATGCGGCCGGACCAGCCCGGATCAATGCGGTGTGCGGTCACATGTACCATGAGGCCCAGGCGAGCCAGGGAGGAACGGCCATCGAGCCAGCCGACGATATCCGCCGGCAGGGTGACCGATTCATAAGTGACCGCCAGCGCCAGCTGACCCGGGTGCAGATAGAAGGCTTCCCCATCGGGAATGTGGATTTCGTCGCTCATCACCCGATCGATGGCATCGGCCATCTCGCTGCTCGGCCCGCTCAGATCAATATAGGGAGCGGTGTGATCGCGAAACACCCGAAACTCGTTGCCCAGCAGCACGTCGACGCTGACGCCACTGATCCGTTCAATACCGGGTCTTGGCTCAATGACGATCTTGCCTTCATCCAGATGACGTTCGATATCGGTATCACAAAGACGCATTGGGCGACTCTCCTGACAAATTGTTCATTTAAAAAAGCCGGGCATCACCCGGCTTGATATCTCTCAACCAATCAACATATGGCGGATCCGCGCCTTGAGCATGTCAATGGCGATGCGGTTCTTGCCGCCACGGGGCACGATCACGTCCGCGTACTGCTTGGAAGGCTCGATAAACTGCAGGAACATGGGACGCACCGTCTTCTGGTACTGCTTGAGCACGGAATCCATGGTCCGGCCGCGCTCCTGCACGTCGCGCACCAGGCGGCGCAGCAGGCAGATGTCGAGCGGGGTATCCATGAAGATGGAGGCATCCATCAGATCGCGCAAGCGGCTGTCGGTCAGCAACAGGATCCCTTCCAGAATGATCACCCGGCGCGGGGCAAAGGGGGTCACATCGCTCATGCGGGTGTGTTCGGTATAGGAGTACTGGGGAATGTTGACGGCATCCCCCTGCACCAGCTGGCTCAGGTGCTGTACCAGCAGGTCGTGATCCAGTGCGTTGGGGTGGTCATAGTTGGTCTTGACCCGCTCTTCCATGGTCAGGTGGGTCTGATCGCGATAGTAGCAATCCTCGGTGATCACGCCAATTTGACCGGCTCCCAGCTCGGCCACCAGCTCTTCATAGATGGTTTGGGCTATAAGACTTTTGCCGGACGCGGATGCACCAGCAATACCGATGATCACACACGAATGTTGAGTATCAGACATTGAAAAATACCTAAAGAGAAGAGCAGTGGGGATTGTTTAAACCGATCCATTATATAAAAAAGGGTGAGCCCTGCCCACCCTCAAATCCACCCCAAACGGCCGACCGCCGATTATTCATCCAGCGCCATGGTATAGAGGGGGGTCGCAATCGGTTTTCCGCTGAAATAGAGTTCAGCCCCCACCCGACGGGCCAGTTTCAGATAGGCCTCTGCCAGCTCCCCTTTCGGTGCGCCGAACACGGTCGGGCAGCCATCGTCCATGTGTTTGCGGATGTCGATGTGCAGTGGCAGCTGACCCAGCAGCGCCACCTGATACTGCTCGGCCATCTTCTGGCCGCCGCCGGTACCGAATATCGCCTCATGATGACCACAGGCGCTGCAGACGTGGTAGCTCATGTTCTCGACGATGCCGAGCACGGGCACATTGACCTTGTTGAACATGGCCACCCCCTTGCGCGCATCCGCCAGCGCCACGTCCTGAGGGGTGGTGACAATCACCGCTGCCGTGGTCGGTACCTGCTGGGCCAGGGTGAGCTGGATGTCGCCGGTGCCCGGCGGCATGTCCACCACCAGGTAGTCCACCTCGCCCCAGCGGGTCTCGTGGAGGATCTGGGCCAGCGCCTTGCTCGCCATGGGGCCGCGCCAGATGGTGGCATCCTGCTCGGAGACCAGATAGCCGATGCTGTTGCTCTTGAGGCCACAGGCCATCACCGGCTCCATCAACTTGCCGTCATGGCTGACGGGGCGCTCCTTGAGGGTTCCGGTCATGGTCGGGATGGAGGGGCCGTAAATGTCCGCATCCAGAATGGCGACTCGCGCCCCCTCCTTTTGCAGTGCCAGCGCCAGGTTGACGGCGGTGGTAGACTTGCCCACCCCGCCCTTGCCAGAGGCGACCACGATGATGTTGCGAATGCCCTGCACCGCCGCCAGCCCCTGCGCCCGCGGCATGCTGGCCACCTCGATCTCGCCCACCCAGTCGATACGGGTCGCACCGGTGACGCTGCGCAGCCGGGCATCGAAGTCCTGCTGGATCTGCTCGAACAGGGAGTGGCCGGCGAAAGGCAACACCAGCTTGATGGTGAGCGCCGAACCCTGTTTGTCGATGCTGCGTACGAAGCCGGCAGCCACCAGATCCTTGCCCCACCCTGTCGGCTTAAATTCGGCCAGGATCTGTTTTACTGAATCAATCACCATTAACTCCTCATTATCTTGTCATTATCTTGAGGTGAACGGTTACCGCACACAAATCAGTGGCTTGCCTGCTTGCCGACCGGCGTGCGCCGGCGGGCAGGACGAGCCACAACCCTAGGCAGGCTACCCCCAATTCGGGTAACATGCACGGCACTCTATCATCCCAACAAGCACATCAAGAACGACTATATGGCAACTGATCCTCGTACAATGCTGGTAACCTGCGCCCTTCCCTATGCCAATGGCTCCATCCATCTTGGCCACATGCTGGAACACATCCAGGCCGATATCTGGGTTCGTTATCAGCGAATGCGCGGTCACCAGGTGCACTTTGTCTGTGCCGACGATGCTCACGGCACCCCGATCATGCTCAAGGCCCAACAGCTGGGGATCACCCCGGAAGAGATGATCGCGGCCGTCTCCCAGGAGCACCAGGCCGACTTCGCCGGGTTCAACATCAGTTTTGACAACTATCACTCCACCCACAGCGACGAGAACCGTGAGCTGGCCGGGCTTATCTACGGCCGTCTGCAGGCCGGCGGCAAGATCAAGAGCCGCACCATCTCCCAGCTGTTCGATCCGGAAAAATCCATGTTCCTGCCGGATCGTTTCGTCAAGGGCACCTGCCCCAAGTGCAAGTCCCCGGAGCAGTATGGCGACAACTGCGACAGCTGCGGCGCCACCTACAGCCCGACCGAGCTCATCGATCCGAAATCCGCCGTCTCCGGCGCCACTCCGGTGATGAAGGACTCCGAGCACTTCTTCTTCGACCTGCCGCAGTTTGAAACCTGGCTGGCCGACTGGGTACGCGGCTCCGGGGCCATTCAGGAAGAGATGGCCAACAAGATGCAGGAGTGGTTCGAAAGCGGCCTGCAGCAGTGGGACATTACCCGTGACGCCCCCTACTTCGGGTTCGAAATTCCGGGCGCCCCGGGCAAGTACTTCTACGTCTGGCTGGATGCCCCCATCGGTTACATGGCGTCGTTCAAGAACCTGTGCAACAAGCGCGGTGACATCGATTTCGACAGCTACTGGAAAGCGGACTCCGAGGCCGAGCTCTACCACTTCATCGGCAAGGACATCGCCTACTTCCACTGCCTGTTCTGGCCATCCATGCTGGAAGGCGCAGGTTTCCGCAAGCCGACCAAGGTCAACGTGCATGGCTATGTGACCGTCAACGGCGCCAAGATGTCCAAGTCCAAGGGCACCTTCATCAAGGCCTCCACCTATCTCAATCACCTGGATCCGGAGTGCCTGCGTTACTACTACGCCGCCAAGCTCAACAGCCGCATCGACGATCTGGACTTGAACCTCGAAGACTTCGTGCAGCGCGTCAACGCCGATGTGGTCAACAAGCTGGTCAACCTGGCGTCGCGCAACGCCGGCTTCATCGCCAAGCGCTTCGACGGCAAGCTGGCCGCCACCTGCGCCGAGCCTGAGCTCTACGCCGAGTTTGCCAACGCCCGCACCGTCATCGCCGAGTCCTACGAGAGCCGCGAGTTCAGCCGCGCCATCCGCGAGATCATGGCACTGGCCGACAAGGCCAACCGCTACGTGGACGACAAAGCCCCCTGGGTTATCGCCAAGCAGGAAGGGGCGGATGCCGAACTGCAAGCGGTCTGCTCCGTTGGCATCAACCTGTTCCGCGTGCTGATGGCCTACCTCAAGCCCGTCATGCCGCTCCTGGCCGAGCGCGCCGAGGCCTTCCTGGCCGAGACCCTCAGCTGGGAGGGTATCGCCGCCCCGCTGGTCGACCACACCGTCGCCCCGTTCAAGGCGCTCTTCTCCCGCATCGAGCCGGCCAAGATTGACGCCATGATCGAAGCCTCCAAGGAAGATCTGGCCAAGGAGCAGGCACCGAAAGCCACCGGCCCGCTGGTTGATGACCCCATCAGCGAAACCATCGCCTACGATGACTTCGCCAAGGTGGACCTGCGGGTGGCGCTGATCACGAAGGCCGAAGCGGTGCCGGAAGCGGACAAGCTGCTCAAGCTGCAACTGGACATCGGCGGCGAGACCCGTCAGGTGTTTGCCGGCATCAAGTCCGCCTACAACCCGGAAGATCTGGAAGGCAAGCTGACCGTGATGGTGGCCAACCTGGCCCCGCGCAAGATGCGCTTTGGCATGTCCGAAGGCATGGTGCTGGCCGCCGGCCCGGGTGGCAAGGATCTCTGGATCCTGGAGCCGCAGGAAGGGGCCCAGCCTGGCATGCGCGTCAAGTAAACGCTACCGTAGCCGTTAACAATGAGGGAGGCCTGGGGCCTCCCTTTTATTTTCCCTCTTTCCTCCTCCTCTTCTCCCACCGCTTGCGCCGTTTTGCGCTTTGTCTCCCACCTTGGGTGCTTGTTGCTCCCAAGCAATTTGCCTAGACTGGCGATTCACTTCGGGCCCATGGCCCATTCATCAGGCAAGGAGCAAGCATGATCACCTTATATGGCACCCCCGTCAGCCGGGCCCTGCGCGTATCCTGGTTACTGGAAGAGCTGGACGTGGCATGGCAGTTCCAGTTTCTCGACTTCGCCAAGGGCGAGAATCGCAGCGACTGGTTTTTGACCCTCAATCCAAGCGGCAAGATGCCGGTGCTCAAGGACGGGGAGTTCGTGTTGACCGAGTCCGCCGCCATCATGCAGTACCTGGCCGAGGTGTATGGCCCGAACTGGCTGCCGGCCAGAGGGACCCAGGCCTCGGCACTGCACGCCCAGTGGGTCAGTTTCATCACCTGCGAGCTGGAACAGCCGCTGTGGACCATCGGCAAGCACCGCTTCGCCCTGCCCGAGGCCCAGCGCCTGCCGGCCATCTTCCCCACCGCCAAGTGGGAGTTCGACAAGGCGGCGGCCATCGCCGAATCCTGGGTGCCCGAGCAGGGTTACCTGCTGGGTGAGCAGGTAACCATCGCCGATCTGCTGCTGGCCCATACCCTGATGTGGGCCACCCGTTTCGAGCAGACCATTCCGCCCAAACTCGCGGCCTATCGGGATCGTCTGGCCAAACGCCCCGCCCTGCAGGCGGTGCTGGCCAAGACCCAGGCCATCGCCGATGCCGCTCAGGCCGGCTGACCTGCGGACAAGAAACCGTCAATGCAAACGGGAGCCCGCAAGGCTCCCGTTTTTTATGGCTGTTTGGCATCATTGGCGTGGCAAGGCGCTCAATTGGTATGAAAGCCGCTCCCCTTGGGCGGTGGCGCAACTTCATACTCCATCCGGGTCACCTCGGCGGTGCGCGGGCCACGCTCCAGCCAGCCCAGCATCATTTGCACGCTCTGCTCCGGCCCGCAGATGAGGATCTCCACCGAGCCATCTTCCAGGTTGTAGGCATGGCCCCGCAGCCCCAGTTGCAGCGCCCGCTCCCGGGTGAAGTAACGAAACCCCACCCCCTGCACCAGGCCCCACACTCGCACGACAAACGATTGCTCTCCCATTTCTCACACCTTCCCCTTAAGAAATTTCCCTCCAAGGCGATAATGAGCGCGACACTCTCATCCCCTTGCAGGACGCAATACCATTATGAAAGAAGTAAAGTTTCGGTGGGTTGACCGTTATCTCATTCACCTCACGATCAGCGAAAAATTTCTCATCACCTTCTGGTGCCCACTGTTGTTCATCGCCTTTATCAGCTGGTACCTGCTGGCAGGCGGCCATCAGCAGGAGATGCAGCTGCGCCTGGATCAGCTCAAGCAGCGGGTCGAACTGAGCGCCCAGCTGGCCAGCCAGCACGCCGATCTGACCCTGCCCGCCGAGCTCACGCTGAGCCCGACCGGCAGCACAGGGTTAACCCAGCAGGGCGACATCTATCGATACGGCGCCAGCGCCGGCCAGGCCGGGGTCGTCACCGGTACCCTGGATGCCTCCCGCTACTCCCTGTGGGATGGCCAAGGAACCACCCTCACCATCATCGCCGTGCTGGCCGCCCTGCTGGCCCTGGTGACCCACTACCTGATGACCTTCGTGTCGGGGGCGCTCTACTCCACCAACAAGGCGCTGCAGACAGTGGCGGATGGCGATCTCACCTTCCGCCTCAACTTCTTCCCGGTGCGCGACGAGTTTTCCATTCTGGCCGGCAGCATCGACCGCTTCACCGACCGCCAGCACAAGATAGTACAGCTGGTGGAAGAGTCCGCCGAGGCGCTGACCATGGCGGCCGACGAGTTTCGCGATCATGCCAGCGAAGGCGAAACCATGGCCCGCTCCCAGCGCCAACACATGGACTCCCTTGCCGCCGCCATGGAGCAGATGTCCGCCGCCATTCGCGAGGTGGCCCGCAACGCCAACGACACCCTGCAGCAGACCCGCCAGTCGAGCGAAGAGGCAGCCAATGGCGCCTCCCGAGTATCGCGCACCATCACCGCCATCCGCACCCTGGCCGACGAGATCGGCAACGCCTCCGGCGCGGTGGAGCGGCTGACCCACAATGCCAATCGCATCAACGAAGTGGTCAACGTCATCAACGCCATCTCCCAGCAGACCAACCTGCTGGCCCTCAACGCTGCCATAGAAGCGGCCCGCGCCGGCGAGCAGGGCCGTGGCTTCGCGGTGGTGGCCGACGAGGTTCGCACCCTGGCCAGCCGTACCCAGCAGGCCACGGTAGAGATCCAGCAGATGATTGAAGAGCTGCAGGCCGGCACCGGGGCACTGAACGACATCATGGAGAAGACGGTGGAGCGGGCGGCCAGCAGTCAGCAGCTCATCAGCGAGGTGGGGCTAGACATCGACAAGCTCAGCAACCACAGCGATGCTGTGCTGGAGATGAGCACCCAGATCGCCACTTCGAGCGAACAGCAGAGCTCGGTGGCCGAAGAGATCACCCGCAATCTGGATCAGGTGCGCCATGAAGCGGGCCAGGTGGAAGCGTCCGCCAGCGCCTCGGTGGCCGGCACTGCCGGCCTCAAGGCCACCGCCACCGAGCTGACCCAGGCCCTGAAAGGCCTGAAGATCTAACTTGCCGCGCAATAACGACAGAGGCCATCCCAGGGATGGCCTCTGTCGTTTCAGCATTAACACGGGTTTGAAATAGCGTCACCGAACTATTTGTGCTCAATGACGCTCCACTCATTTGATCGCGGTGCTGCCCGCTTCCCCCATCATCATGACTGCAGCAGGCTGAGAGCCATATTGGGTCGGCTGTTGGCCTGACTTAAGATGGATGAGCTCGCCTGCTGCAATATCTGGGTACGCACCAGGCGGGCCGACTCACTCGCTATGTCGGCATCCCGGATCCGTGAACGGGCAGCACTGAGGCTCTCATTGGCGTTGGCCAGATTTCGTACCCTGGCGTCCAGTGCATTGGCCTGGGCCCCGAGCCGCGAACGCTGAACCCCTAGCTGTTTCATGCCCACATCCAGCGTCTTGATCGCTCTGCTTGCATTGTCATCATTAAGAACATCAATATTATCAATGGTATATTTCTTCTTGTCTGCTTGATAGAAACCCAGTGCATGCAAGCTCGCCCCTTGCATGTCGATGTTGGAGTACTTGTCACCAGATGAGTGCAATTCCATCTGGCCGATATAAGTCGTGGGGGACACATCTGGCAAAAGAGCGCTCAAAGAAGAATTGCTGCTCACTGGCGGCGCCGGTGGTGCGGGTTGCGGAGGGGGCGTTGTGCCATTGGCCAGCGCAAGACTGTTCCCCTGTGAGCTATAAACGGTCAATGCATTGCTGGCAGGATTGTTGCTGTTGGACGCACTCACATAAAAACCTAAACCTGCAGATTGCGCAGTACTGTTGATGCGTTGAACCACAGTTGCCATGATGGCGCTATTTTTTGCGGTCGGATTGACCGGATCCCATCCAGTCATATCAATCCCGCTGGTCAAGTCCACAGAGTGGCCCGCCACATCGATATAGGATGGCAAGGCGGACAAATCGACGGAAGAGGCCACGGAAAATGGCAGTTGCCGTGCTGTTACCGGCCCCTGATTATTGGGAAAGGTTGTGCCATTGATATCAGCCACGAGCGCTTCCAGGGTTGCATAATCCTTGTCAAAGGTCACGCCGTTGAGAGTCACGGGCTGAGCTGAAAGTTTGAGATCAGAAATGTCATAAGCCCCCGGCTTGCTGCCTGCCGGACTGCGCGCTTGCCACTCCATCTCCCCCAGATTTTTGGTTTGTGCATTGAGATCGGTGATGACGGTATTCTGACCTGCATAAGCTCCAACCGAGAAGATCCCCTTATAACTCCCCGCCAGCAGTTCCTGTCCGGCAAACTGGGTACCTGTGGCGATCCGGTCCATTTCCAACTGCAGTTGCTTGAATTCAGCATTCAGGGCTATGCGATCCTCTGTCGTATTGGCACCACTCCCTGACTGCAACGCGAGAGTACGCATCCGCTGCATCAGGTTCATCGACTCATCGAGTGCCCCATCAGCCACATTGATAACTGATATCCCATCATTGGCATTGCGGATCGCCGTGTTGGTCCCGTTTACTTCACTGGTGAGACGATTGCCAATCTGCAAGCCGGCAGCATCATCGGCAGCACTGTTGATACGCAATCCGGATGAGAGTCGTCGATAGACCGAATCCAGCGTGTTTGATGACTGACCAAGGTGACGAGACGCATTGAGGGAGGAAACATTGGTCGCAATAGAGAGTGACATGGACAGCTCGATACAAGGAAAGATTCAAAATGGCCTCCACACTATCGACATCACCAAATGGCTCTTTAGAGGAAATTGCACAGAATAAAGATAAAAATACCAATATGGATATATTTTGCGCACTAAAGGAGTGGGCTTGAGCAAAAAAAAAGCATTTAAGGCCAATACTGATAAGCTGAGCAGCCAGATACGCCAACGCCGAGTTTCATGAAATTACGTGAAGCCGGTACCTGATCGCTGCTCAAGGGAAGAGAGCAGTCATGCGTCGTATGCCAGCAAAGACTGGCTTAGCAGCCCTCTTGCCCTTAGAATGTGGCCCCTTTTCTTTTGACCATCTGGCAACTCCCATGAGCGCTTCCATCTATCTCGTCAAAGGCCGCGAAAAATCCCTGCTGCGTCGCCACCCCTGGATCTTCTCCAAGGGGATCGAGCGGGTTCAGGGCAACCCCATTGACGGCGATACCGTCGAGATCCTCACCCATGACGGCAAGTGGCTCGCCCGTGGCGCCTGGTCCGGCAGCTCCCAGATCCGCGCCCGGGTCTGGACCTTCGACAAGGATGAGACCGTCGATCTCGATTTCTTCATCCGTCGCCTGAAATACGCCCAGGAGTCCCGTGACGGACTCATCAAGCGTCAGGGCCTCACCGGCTATCGCCTGTGCGCTGCCGAGTCCGACGGCTTGCCTGGCTTGACCATCGACCGCTACGCCGACTTCCTGGTGTGCCAAATTCTCTCCGCTGGCGCCGAGTTCCAACGCGAGCTGATCACGCAAGCGCTGCGCACTCTCTACCCCGAGTGCAGCATCTATGAGCGCTCCGACGTGGCGGTGCGCAAGAAGGAAGGGCTGAAAGAGCGCACCGGCGTCATCCATGGCGAGACCCCGAACGAGCCGGTGGTGATCGAGGAAAACGGCGGCGTCAAGATCCTGGTGGACATCCGCAACGGCCACAAGACCGGCTTCTATCTGGATCAGCGTGACAACCGTCAGGCCGCCGCCAAGTACACCGAAGGCAAACGGGTGCTCAACTGCTTCTGCTACACCGGCGGTTTTGGCGTTTATGCTCTCAAGGGCGGCGCCAAGGAGGTGGTCAATGTGGATCTCTCCCAGAATGCGCTGGACATCGCCCGTCAGAACGCCGAGCTGAACGGTCTCGATACCAGCAACACCCAGTTCGTCCGTCACGACGTGTTCAAGCTGCTGCGTGAATATCGCGAGAAGGGCGAGAAGTTTGACGTCATCGTGCTGGATCCGCCGAAGTTTGCCGAGAGCAAGGCCCAGCTGCTGGGTGCCTGCCGCGGCTACAAGGACATCAACATGCTGGCGTTCCAGCTGCTGGCGCCGGGTGGCGTGCTGCTGACCTACTCCTGCTCCGGCCTGATGGAGCAGAGCCTGTTCCAGAAGATCGTCGCCGATGCAGCCCTCGATGCCGGCCGCGACGCCCAGATCCTGGAGCTCTTGTCCCAGGCATCCGATCACCCCATAGGTACCGCCTATCCGGAAGGCTTCTACCTCAAAGGGCTGGTGGTGCGCGCCCGCTAAGCCGAGCAGACCAGCGCTGCCCCCCTTGTCCCCGGTTCCAGATCCGGGTTAAGGCAGGGTCCGGCAAGCCATCAAAAAGCCCGCGATCGTAGCGGGCTTTTTTTATGCGGCCGCCAAAGAGATAACCTCACCCCCGACTTTGCCGCCAATAGCGATTGGCACCCTATCTCTCCTCTTCGACTGACTACAGCCATCCTCAATCAAGAGTTGCCGCATCGTTAGCCCGCTTCTCATGCCTCTTTCACCCTTGGCATGGCATACACAGCCCACCAGCAGGGACTGCCCGGTATTTGTTTTATGCAAAAACATGAAATGTTATGCGTCAGCATTAAAAATATCTCGGGGAAATATCGGCCATAAACGCATACTCACTCACCTGAGTGAATATTGTTGTTTTCCCCTGTGGTTGGTCACACCCTGCCTCTCCCGGCTCGTCAAAGCACCAGGTCGGCAGGAATGCATCATTCCATTCAGTCACGCGCTGGCGCCCCCAACGGGAAGTAGTGCCGAAATGGTCTGGCCTCCTCCACCACCCGCACGATGGAGGGATGGCTGAGTAGACGGGCGCGATAGGCACGCAGGCAGCCATGGCTAGCGGGGATCTCGTGGGCCCAGTCGGCGTAGAAGAGCGAGGGCGCGGCGGCGCAATCGGCCAGCGTGAAGTCTGCGCCGGCAATCCAGTGGCGCCCTTCCAGCCGCTGATCGAGCCAGGGGTAGATCTGATCGAGCAGCTCGCGGGCCTCCGCTACACCATAGCGGTCGCGATCTGTGACCGGACGCAGCGCATCCAGCACCACTTTTTGCATCGGCGTCATCACATAGTTGTCGAACACGCGATCCAGCATATGCACCTCAAGACCCGCATCGCCAGGCGGGATCAGGCAGACGGGGCCCGGGTGGTGCGCCTGCAGATGGGCGACTATGGTGCTGCTCTCGAGGATGCAGCGACCGTTATCGAGCAGCACCGGGAAGCGCTTGAGCGGCCAGAGAGCGGCAAGTTCGGCGTTGGCCGCCGGCTCTTCCAGATTCCGGTACTCGAACGGGGTGGCATTCTCGTAGAGGGCGATCAGCACCTTCTGGCTGTAGGATGAGAAAGGATGGGCATAGAGTTTCATCGGGATGCTCCTGGCTCGCGGATGGATGACTCACCTAGTCTAGATCCCTTCTCCACTTCCGATGCCGCGCTCATCCCTTCCTGGTTTTTGGATGATAAATGCGCATTCATGACGAAAATCACATCCGTATGGCTCTCTTTTAGGTAGGGTGATCCCGCCTGTGGCCGCCAAGCCGGGGCAGTCGACTCATCAGGGTTGATGAGCGGCACCACAACAAAAATTGATGTCAGGCCAAGCTGAACATCATCAAGGATCCCGTCATGAATCAATCATTGCCGCTGTTGACGCCGCTGCGGGGCATCGCTGCCCTGATGGTGGTGCTGTTCCACGCCCGCTTGCTGCTCTTTCCCCAGTGGATGGAGTCGATCGCCGGCCACACCCAACTCATCGAGAACAGCTACCTCTGGGTCGATCTGTTCTTTATTTTGAGCGGACTGGTGCTGGCCCATGTCTACGGGGAGGCCTTCGCCCGCACGCCCCGTACCATAAGTTATGGCCGCTTCCTCTGGCTGCGGCTGACCCGGGTTTATCCCCTCTACCTGGTGACCCTGCTGCTGCTGGTGGGCTGGGAGCTCTACAAGGCCCGCCATGGGATTGGCTTCTACGCCGGCCCCCTGTTCAAGATGTGGGAGTGGGAAGGGATGGCCCCCTTCGGCTCCCCCTTTACCCCGGCCGAGGCGCTGCCAAGCAGCCTGTTGCTGCTGCAGGTGGTGACCGATCAAGGATTGACCTGGAACTTCGCCGCCTGGTCGCTCAGCGTGGAGTGGATTAGCTATCTGCTTTTTCCGCTGCTCATTCCGCTCGCCGTCACCCACAGCCGCTGGAGCAACCTCGCCCCCTTGCTGGCCCTGACGGTGCTGGCCTTTATCGTGCACAGCCGGGGTACCCTGGATGTCACCAGCGGGGCGCTGGCCATCGGGCGCGGGGTGAGTGAATTCGTGCTCGGCCTCTGGCTGCTGCCGAAGGTCAAGGCCGCCAGCCAGTGGCCCATGATGCAGCGGGATTTGCCGCTGCTGCTCGCCTTTCTGCTCCCCTTCGCGCTGATGCAGTTCACCATGACACCGCAGCTGACCCTGCTGCTGATCAGCGCCTACGTGTTGCTGATCTGGATTGCCGCCTGCCAGGGCGATCGCCAGAGCCCGCTGCTGCGCCTGCTGGATAACCGCGTCACCAACTGGCTGGGGGATCTCTCCTACTCCATCTACCTGCTCCACGCCCTGGTGCTGCTCACCGGCTGCGAGCTTGTCCACTATCTGGCGCCGGGGCTCACTGCGTGGTGGTACGCCCAGACCAACCCCCTGCTGGGGGTGCTGGCTACCCTGTTGATGCTGGCGGTGCTGATCGGTCTCTCGGCGCTGAGCTACGCCCTGCTGGAGCGGCCGCTGCAACGGCGCCTGCGCCGGCTCGGCAAGGCTCGCCAGCCGGTGATAGAGCAAGCCGGTTAAGTTCCCCACCAAAGATGGCCCCGAGGGCAGCATGGCTTGCCTTCGGGGCGACGCCGGGGGAGAGCCTTGCCAGCGTCATGGCGAAGGCTGCTCCCTCCCTTTGAACCCGCCAATTCCCTGTGCTTTGTGTGAATTCCAGTTCGAACCAGAGCGGCCATTTGTGGCATAATGGCCCGTCCTGTGGCCCTTGGCGGGGCAGCGCCGGCGCGATGTCGCCCCTCCTCCCCCGTCCTGCCAAGCTGTCTTGCACGGCAAGCCTTGCATCGCTGCGTACACAGCCAGCCTTGGCCACCCAAGTTTCGCGCGCATGCGCACCCATTTGACGGCTCCGCAGAGCCGCTGCACTTATTTTGTTTGTACACGCACGTTTGCACACACAAGGGGAAAGTATGTCTTCCATTCGTCTGACCCAATACAGCCACGGCGCTGGCTGCGGCTGCAAAATCTCTCCCAAGGTGCTCGACACCATTCTCAAGAGCCAGATCCCGGGCTTTGACGACCCGACCCTGGTGGTCGGCAACAGCAGCAAGGATGACGCGGCCGTAGTCGATATCGGCAACGGTCAGGGTATCGTCTCCACCACCGACTTCTTCATGCCCATCGTCGATGATCCCTTCACCTTCGGCCGCATCGCCGCCACCAACGCCATCAGCGATATCTACGCCATGGGCGGCAAACCCATCGTCGCCATCGCCATCCTCGGCTGGCCCATCAACACCCTGCCGGCCGAAGTGGCCCAGCAGGTGATCGACGGCGGCCGTCAGGTGTGTCACGAAGCGGGTATTTCTCTGGCCGGCGGCCACAGCATCGATGCCCCCGAGCCCATCTTCGGCCTGGCGGTGACCGGTATCGTACCGCTCAACGCCATCAAGCAGAACGACACCGCCAAGGTGGGTGACACCCTCTATCTGACCAAGCCGCTTGGCATCGGCATCCTCACCACCGCCCAGAAGAAGGGCAAACTCAAGCCCGAGCACGAGCAGCTGGCCCCCAACGCCATGTGCACCCTCAACAAGATCGGCCAGCGCTTTGCCGAACTGCCCGGCGTGCACGCCATGACCGACGTGACCGGCTTTGGTCTGGCCGGCCATCTGTTGGAGATGTGCGAAGGCTCTGGCGTCAGTGCCCGCCTGGACTTCAAGGCGCTGCCGCTGCTGGACGAGGTGGATTACTACCTGAGCGAGGGCTGCGTACCGGGCGGTACCCTGCGCAACTTCGACTCCTATGGCGCCAAGCTGGACGCCATGGACGATCGCACCCGCAACATCCTGTGCGACCCGCAGACCAGCGGCGGCCTGCTGGTAGCCGTCGGTAAAGAAAGTGAAGCCGAGCTCCTCGCCATTGCCGCACAGGCAGGGCTGACCCTCTCCCCCATCGGCCAGCTGCAGGCCCAAACCGGCAACCAGTTCATCGAGGTTGTCCAATGAGTGCTCTGCCACTGGCCACGGATTACGCCCGGATTTTTCTGGATGACGTTCCGCTCATCGACCTGCGCGCCCCCATCGAGTTCAAGGAGGGGGCCTTCCCCTGCTCGACCAATCTGCCGTTGATGACAGATGATGAGCGGGCCCAGGTCGGTACCTGCTTCAAGCAGCAGGGTCAGGCGGCCGCCATCGCGCTGGGTCATCAACTGGTCGGTGGCGCGGTGCGGGCCGAACGCCTCGAAGGCTGGCTGGCCCAGCTGCGCCGGCAGCCGGATGCCGTGCTCTACTGCTTTCGTGGCGGTCTGCGCTCGCAAACGGTGCAGCAGTGGCTGCATGAGGCGGGAGTCACCCGCCCGCGGGTGGCCGGTGGCTACAAGGATCTGCGTCGCTTCCTCATCGACACGCTCGACGGGGCGGCAGCCGAGTGCCACTGGAGCGTGCTGACGGGCATGACCGGCTCCGGCAAGACCCACATGCTGGCCAAGGTGGCCCAGGCGCTGGATCTGGAGGGGCACGCCCACCACAGGGGGTCGTCGTTTGGCCAGCTGCCCGGCGGCCAGCCCAGCAACATCAACTTTGAAAACAACATGGCCATCGAGCTGCTCAAGCGCCGCCAGCAGGGGGAGCAGCGTTTCGTGGTGGAAGACGAAAGCCGCCTCATCGGCCGCTGCTGCCTGCCCAATTCGCTGTTTGACACCATGAGCCAGGCCCCGCTGGTAGTGGTCGAGGTGCCGCAAGAGGAGCGCGCCGAGCAGATCCGCCAGGACTATGTACACGATCTCTGGCTGCGTTATGAGGAGCGTTTTGGCGCCGAAGAGGGCTGGCCGCTGTTTGCCGCCTACCTCACCGATGCCCTGGCCAGACTCAAGCGCCGGCTCGGCGATCAGGCCCATCGCGAGCTGGATCAGTTGATGCAAGTGGCCCTCGAAGAGCAAGGCCGCAGTGGCCACACCGAGCTGCACCTGTCCTGGATTACCCTGCTGTTGACCCGCTACTACGACCCCATGTATCTCTACCAGCTTGGCAACAAGCGCGAGCGCGTCATCTTCCAGGGTGACAAGCAGGCCTGCCTCGACTTCTTTGCCCAGCAGCGTGCCTGATCTTCACCGTACAAGAGGACCCCATATGTTGAAATTCGAGGTGATCCCGGTCACCCAGTTTGCCCAGAACTGCTCCCTCATCTGGTGCGACGAGACCCATCAGGCCGCCCTCATCGATCCGGGCGGAGAGGCGGACAAGCTGCTGGCCGCCATCGCCAAACGGGGGCTGACCCTCACTCACATCCTGCTGACCCACGGTCATCTGGATCACGTGGGCGCCGCCGCCGAGCTGCGCGACAGAACCGGCGTCACCATCACAGGCCCCCACAGGGAAGATGCCTTCTGGCTCGACATGCTGCCCCAGCAGAGCCAGATGTTTGGCTTTGCCCATACTCCGGCCTTTACACCGGATAGCTGGCTCGAACAGGGTGACAAGGTGCAGGTTGGCAAGTGCGAGCTGGAGGTCTACTTCTGCCCGGGTCACACCCCGGGCCATGTGGTGCTGCTCAGCCAGGCCGAGCAACTTGCCTGGGTGGGCGATGTGCTGTTTGCCGGCAGCATAGGTCGGACCGACTTCCCGCGCGGGGATCACGGGACGCTGATCAAGTCGATCACCGAGACCCTGTTGCCGCTGGGGGACGACATCGTCTTCATTCCGGGGCACGGCCCCAGCTCGACGTTCGGCCGCGAGAAGGCAAGCAATCCCTACCTGACGCAACCTATCTGGTGATCTCCCGCTCCTCGCGGGTGTCCCATTGGCTCTTGAGGCGCAAGATCTCCGGCATGATCTCGAGAAAACGGGCGAGCAGCCGGGGATCAAAGTGCTGGCCGGCACCGTCACGCAGCGTGGCCAGCACCTGCTCCAGCGGCCAGGGCTCCTTGTAAGGGCGGCGTACGCTCAGGGCATCAAACACATCGGCGATGGCCACGATCCGCGACGCCTCGGGGATCTCTTCGCCGGTCTCCCCTGCGGGGTAACCCGAACCATCCCACTTCTCGTGGTGATGCAGGGCTATCTCCGCCGCCATCCGAAAGATGGGGGCGTCTGAGCGGCTCAAGATCTCGTAGCCGATGCGCGGGTGGGTGCGCATGATGACCCACTCCTCTTCGGTGAGAGGACCGGGCTTCTTGAGGATGTGATCGGGGATCCCAATCTTGCCCATGTCGTGCATGGGGGCCGCCAGCTCCAGCAGCTCCGACTGCTCCGGACTCCAGCCCGCCGCACTGGCCAGCGCGCGGGCGTAGGCGGCCATGCGCCAGATATGTACCCCGGTGTCGGTGTCGTTGTAGTGACCCGCCTCGCTCAGCATCACGATGGCGGTGCGGTAGCTGTGCTCGAGCTGATCGAGGCGCACCAGAGAGAGGTGGTTGCGCACCCGGGCGCGCACCGTACTCGGGCAGACCGGCTTGTAGATATAATCCACTCCGCCCGCCTCGAACCCCTGGCTCTCGCTGTCTGCGTTGTCGCTCGCCGTGATAAACAGCACCGGGATCCCGGCGTGGGCCGGATCGGCCTTGAGCCGGCGGCACACCTCGTAGCCATCCATGTCAGGCATGCGCACGTCAAGCAGGATCAGGGCGGGCTCGTGGCGCGCCACGGCGGCCAGCCCCTCCTCGCCTCCCTTGGCGAAGAAGAGGCTGTACTCCTCCTTGAGGATTTGTCGCAGCAGCCCGAGGTTGCTCGGCTCGTCGTCGATGATCAGCACACGCGGTCGGTTCATGATCCAGGTGCCTCCCGATTCTCCAGATAATCCTCCAGCTTGCAGGTGGCAAGCTGGATGTCGAACAGCTCCAGGGCCGCACTGATCTCGCTCACCAGCTCAGCGGGCAAGTAGCTCTTGGCCTGGCCCAGTGCAGGCTCGATCAGCTCCAGATCCTCGCTCATGAGGGCCTGACGCAGGGCGTGCAGGCACACCTCCTGCGCCTCCCCCTGCGCCAGCGGGGAGCTGACGGCACCTGGCTCGCGCCCGGCATAGATGTCGATGGCCTGCTGCGCTCGCTCCAGCGCCTCGAGCAAGGGGGCGATGAGCTGACTGATGTCTCCCCCCTGTTCGATGGCCTCGTTCAATTCCGCACTGATGCGCGCCACATCGGTGAGCGACAGGCTGCCCGCCACCCCCTTGAGCTTGTGGGTCAGGCTCGCGGCCGCGTCCGTCTCGTGCTGGGCGATGTAACCCGGCAGCACGGTACCGACCGTCATGTAGTCATCGCGAAAACGCCGCAGGTATTTGAGATAAACCGACGCCTCGCCCCAGTTGCGCAGGCCGGTATCGATGTCGATGCCGGCCACCGGCTCCTGGGCTGGCGGCGCGTCGCTGACCGTAAGCGGCGCCACACTGTCGGGCAGGTAGCGCAGCAGGGTGGCGATGAGCTGCTCCACGTCGAGCGGCTTGGCGATAAAGTCGTTCATGCCAGAGGCCAGCGCTGCCTCGCGCTGATCCTTGAACACCCCGGCGGTGAGTGCCAGCACGGGGATATCCTCCCGTCCCGGCAGCTGGCGCAGACGACGGGTCGCCTCGTAGCCATCCATCACCGGCATCTGCACGTCCATGAGCACCAGATCGATGCGCTGCGCCGAGTCGGCAAGGCAGGCCAGAGCCAGCTCCCCGTCGACGGCGGTGATCACCACGGCCCCCTCCCGCTGCAGCAAGCGGGTTGCCACCTCCAGGTTGATGTCGCTGTCATCGACCAGCAGTATGTGCACGTCCGGCAGACGCTGATGGCGCTGACCGCTTTCCAGCGGCTCCACATGTTCGCGCTTCTCGTGAATGAGGCGCGCCACCGCGTTGTAGAGACTGGAGCCGGTGACCGGTTTGTGCAGCACCAGATCCACCTGCTCCGAACCGGGGCGGCGCATCAACTCTTCCTGGGAATAGGCGGTCGCCATGATGATGATCGGCGAGCGATCCTGCTGTTCGAAGGCACGGCGAATGGCCACGCAGGTCTCGAGCCCGTCCATGCCCGGCATCATCCAGTCGAGCAGGATCACGTCGAAACGCTCCCCCTGGCGCAGCAGATGGTGCAAGGCCTGCTCGCCCGACTCCACCACCCGTGACTGCCAGCCGAGGGAGCCAACCGTCATCGACAGGGTATCGCGGGTCACCTGGTTGTCGTCGGCGATAAGCAGCGAGACGTGCTGTAGCCGTTCGTGGAACACTTCGGGTTGCTCTACCTGAGCCAGCCGGACACGGAACCAGAATTCGCTCCCCTTGCCCAGTTCGCTGGTGACACCGATGTCGCCCCCCATCAGGCTCACCAGACGGCGGCTGATGGTCAGGCCAAGCCCGGTTCCGCCAAACCGGCGGCTGGTGGATGAGTCGGCCTGGGAGAAGGCATTGAAGATGTTGGCCTGCTGCTCGGGAGGAATGCCGATCCCAGTGTCGCGCACCCGAAACAACAAGGTGGCCGTGCCATCTTGCTCGGCCTCCAGCTCGACCTTGACCTCCACCTCCCCGCGCTCGGTGAACTTGATGGCGTTGCCGGTCAGGTTGAGCAACACCTGTTCGAGGCGCAAGGCATCCCCTATCAGGTGCGTGGCCCGCTCGGGGGCACTGCTCACCACCAGCTCGAGGTGTTTTTCGCCCACGCAGGTGGACATGATGGCCGCCACGTGATCGAGTACCTCTTCCAGACTGAATGGCACCTGCTCGAGCTCGAGCCGGCCCGACTCAATCTTGGAGAAATCGAGGATGTCGTTGATGATCCCGAGCAGTGCCTGCCCGGCCTGGTGGATCTTGCGCACCAGGGCCCGCTGGCCATCGTCAAGCCCTCCCTGTTCGAGCAGGTAGGTCAGCCCCATGATGGCGTTCATGGGGGTACGGATCTCGTGGCTCATGTTGGCAATGAAATCCCCTTTGACCCGCGCGAGCCTGGCTGCCTCCTGCTGTGCCAACTGCTCCCGATGCCGACTGTGCACCAGCGAGGCCACCCCGGCACCGAACAGCAACAGCAAGGTGGCGCAACTGGCCGAGATGAGCCCCCAGATGTGAGTGCGGATGGCCAGCAGCTCGCTGCGTGGCACCATGGAGGCGGCTTTCCAGATCAGCTGATCGTGATTGAGTGCCGGGTACAGGGTGGTCCAGCTCCACAGCCCGTCTGCCAGTTCAACCTGGCCGCTCGAGGCGCCCCAGAATGCCTGCCAGGCCCGGGGAGAAGATTGCTTCAAGGTGAGGTCAGGGTGCTCGAGCATGAACCCCCACTCTTGTGCCGGATCCGGGCTGCGCAGCCAATAACCGTCCTGGTTGAGCAGCATGGTGTGATCGGCGGCCTTGCCACTGCTGTTGGTGAACTCCTTGAGCATGCGAGCGCCCTGCACGTTGATAAGCAGCAAGCCCAGATCGCGGCCCCCCAGACGCATGCGCTTGGCGATGCGGATCATGGGATTGAAGGGGCGATCGATCACCCCGTGTTCGACGTTGAGATCGAGCGGCGAAACGTAAACCCGCTCCCAGGGCAGCGCCATGGCATCGCGAAAGTAGTAACGCTCCCCTTTGTTTTGCAGCTGGTCGTCGGCCACACGCTGCAGATGCTGACCCTGACGATCGATACGCACCCGCTCCATGCCGTCCGGCGCCAACCAGCGCACCTGGGCATAGTCGGGATTGCGGTTCATCAGAATGGTAAACTGGGCAGCCATGGTGTCACGCTCGCCGCGGCCCGCCGCCTCGAGCAGAATGGGCTCTTCAGACATGCTGCGCACATGGCGCAACGGCACCGCCAGTTCGTCATCGAGACGACTGCTGGCGAGCGCCAGGAAGGTGCTCTCATCACTGCGAACACGATAGAGCTCGCGCTCGACCAGTGCGTCCCCCAGCAGGTATCCCCCCACCAGGACCAGCACCAGAATGGGTGAGAACAGCAGGAAATATCCCCGTATGATTCCCTTCATGACGGTCAACACCACCCCGTGATTGGACTTGTTCGAATACTTTATATGTGTCAGAGCACCACAATTGGTGTCCTGCTGTCAATCATGCCTACAAGTAAAGACTAACAGCACTAGTTGAGTATTTTATTTTTATCGGAAAAAAATGCCGTAAAAACAAAGAGGCCACCCGATTGGGTGGCCTCTTCACAGGAACGTTCGTGGTCGATTAGACGCGAACGAAGTCCAGGTGCAGCAGCTTGTAACGTACCGGGTGACGCTGGATAGCTTTCACTTTTACGTTAACTTCTTCACCGTTGATAACCAGAGTCAGTACGGACTCATAGAATTCCGGCTTTTCTTGGGCCAGGATGAATTTCTTGTGGTCAACGGTGATGGACACGGCTTCTTTGCCTGCACCGTAAACGATGGCAGGAACTTGGTCAGCGTGACGCAGGCGGCGGCTCGCACCTTTCCCCAGGTCAGAACGGACTTCAGCTTGGAATACGAAAGACATAGTATGTATCTCTTTTAGATGAATTTATGGTGCAGACTGCGACCGGTCGGCACCTCGCAAAACGAGCGCGAATACTATCACGGGCCCCGAGCAGTGACAAGAGACCTCAGCGTCCCTGTTCCAATCTGGCAAAACGCTGCAATCGCTGGGCCAGACTCAGGGCATCGAAACGGGCCAGCGTCTGCGGCGCCGGGCAGTAGAGGGTATCTCCCGCCTTCACCTTGATGCCCTGACCCATCAGCGCCTGGTTGTCATCGACGATGGCCAGCAAATAGCTGTAGGTATCCCCCGCTACCCCGGTCACGGTCCCGTTCTGGGCCAGCATGGCAGCGATGCGCCAGAGGGTCTCTCCTGCGGCGACCTGATGACAGACCCGCTTGCCGCCAGCCGCCGGCGCTGCCAGCGTCAGCGTGCTGCTGACAGGCACCATCATCCCCTGCCCATCCCCCTGCGATGACTCAAATTGCGCCAACCGGGTAGCTGGCGTCTGCCAGCTGGCCTGCTGTGACAAGGCAGCCAGCAGGGGTTCCCCTTGCTCATTTGCCTTGGGTTGGCCCGGTGATGGGGGCACGGCAAACTCCGCCATGAAGGGCACGGCCAGGGTCGCCACCTCTTGTGTCGGATGAGGTTGATAGGCCGCCGGGGTAATGGGTGCCAGCCCGTAGGCCGCTTCGTCGATGCGCCGCAATCTTGCCAGATAAGCTTTGGAAAGCTCGGCCTCCCCCTCGAACAGATCGAAGGGAGGCACCAGCCGGGCCGGAAACAACACCTGCCAGCGTCCCTTCTTCTTCTTGAGCTCGAGGGTGGGAAATTGATTACCCCGCCAGGCCACAAACATGGCGGGCGGGGTGCGATGCAGCGGGTAGTACTCCGGGTTCAACTGTACCCAGGTTTGCTCGGCAATGGGTTGATAGCCACTGATGTTGACCATCGCCATCCCTAACCAGAATCCAAGCATCCTTGCTCCTCCGTTAGCGTCCAGGCAGCCGGTAGCGCACCCGCGGCCTTTCTCCTCAGCAGATTAGCACTGGGCGATGGCGTTTAGCACCCGTTTATCGGAGACCGGATAGGGGGTCCCCAGATTCTGGGCAAAGAACGACACCCGCAGCTCCTCGATCATCCAGCGGATGTTGGCCACCTCGGTGGGCACCAGCTGGGATTTGGGGATCTTGGCCAGCAGCGCCTTGTATTCCGACTCCACGCTGTGCACCTTGAGCATGTAGACCCGATCCCGGTTCGGGTCGATGGCCAGCTTCTCTAGGCGCCGCTCGATGGCGCGTAGATAGCGCAAGAGATCCGGCAGCCGCTGCCAGCCGGTCTCGGTCACGAACCCCTTGTGAATGAGGTTGCCGAGCTGCTGCTGGATGTCGGACATGGCAAAGGCGGTGTCGAGCTGCATCTTGCCCTTGAGTCGCTTCTTGATCTCATGGGAGAGGGTCAGCACGGCTTCCACCTGCTTGGCCACTTCCACCACGGCGTCGTTGAGCTCGGCACGGACATACTCCTTGAGCGCCTCGAAACCGGCCTCGTCCCAGGCCATACCGCCGTGCTGCTCGATGAGCTTGTCGCAGCCACAGGCGATGCAGTCGTCAATCAGCTCCGCCACCTTGCCAAACGGATTGAAGTAGAGCCCCAGCTTGGCCTTGTTGGGCAGCTTCTCCTGCAGGTACTTGATGGGAGATGGCACATTGAGCAGCACCAGCCGGCGCTGACCGGCCCACATCAGCTGCTGTTGCACCACCGGGCTCTCCACCAGCTGAATGGCGACCGAATCCTTCTGATCCACTAACGCCGGATAGGCCTTCACCTCGAAACCGCTGCGCTTCTGGCTGTACTCCTTCGGCAGCTCGCCAAAGCTCCAGAGGGTGAGGCCGGACTGCTCGATGTCGTCGTCCGCCACTTGTGACAACGTCTCCTGCACCTTGCCGCGCAGGGACTCTTTCAATGCCTCCAGGTCTTTGCCTTCCGCCACCTTCTTGTGCTTGTCGTCCACTACCCGGAAGGTGAGTTTCAGGTGATCGGGCACCGCAGCCCAGTCCCAGGATTCGCGGGGCACGGCCACACCGGTCATGCGCCGCAGCTGGCGCTCCATCTCATCCAGCAGTGGCCCCTGCTCGGGGTTGATGCTGGCGAGCAGGGCATCTGCATAGTTGGGGGCTGGTACGAAGTTCTTGCGCATCGGCTTTGGCATCGACTTGATGAGGGCCACCAAGAGCTCGTGACGCAGCCCCGGGATCAGCCACTCGAACCCCTTCACCTCCACCTGGTTCAAGAGTGGCAGCGGAATATGCAGGGTCACGCCATCGGCGGCCTCCCCCGGCTCAAACTGATAGGTCAGTTTGAGCTTGAGGCGCCCCTGCTGCCAGAAGTTGGGATAGTCGAGATCGCTGATGTGGGCCGCATCCCCCTTCATCAGCATCTCTTTTTCGAAGTTGAGCAGCTCGGGATCCTGCTTCTGCGCCTCCTTCCACCACTTGTCAAAGTGACGGGCAGAGATAATTTCTTCCGGCAGGCGGGCATCGTAGAAGCGGAACAAGTCCTCATCATCCACCAGGATGTCGCGCCGACGGGATTTGTGCTCCAGCGCTTCCACCTCGGCCAACAGCTTGCGGTTGTCACTGAAGAAGCGGTGGCGGGTCTCGAAATCCCCCTCCACCAGGGCGCGGCGGATAAACAGCTCGCGGCACAGGGCCGGATCGATGCGGCTGAAGTTGATGGTGCGCTCGTTGACCAAAGTCAGGCCATAGAGGGTCACCTTCTCCTTGGCCATGACGGCGCCATTTTTCTTCGACCAGTGGGGGTCGCTGTGGTGCAGCTTGATGAGGTGGCCCGCCAGCGGCTCCACCCACTCGGGTTCAATCTTGGCGTTGATGCGAGCGTAGAGACGCGAGGTCTCAACCAACTCTGCGGCCATCACCCACTTGGGCGGCTTCTTGAACAGGCCCGAGGCCGGGAACAGATGGAAACGGCCGTTGCGGGCGCCGAGAAACTCCGGCTTCTCCAGATCCTTGTTGCCGATATGGCTGAGCAGCCCCGTGAGCAGGGCGCAGTGCACCGTCTTGAAATCCGCCGGCTCTGCATTGGCCTTGAAGCCCAGCTCTTTCACCGTCTGGCGCAGCTGGAAGTGAATGTCCTGCCACTCGCGCACCCGCAGGTAGGAGAGAAACTCCTTCTGGCACATGCGTCGGAACGGGTTGCTGCCAAGCAGGTCTTGTTGCTCTTTCAGGTAGTTCCACAGGTTCACAAAGGCGAGGAAGTCGGACTCCTTGTCTTCAAAGCGTCTGTGCTGCTCGTCGGCGGCCTGCTTCTTCTCCATGGGCCGCTCGCGGGGATCCTGAATGCTGAGGGCCGCGGTGATCACCATCACCTCGCTCAGACAGCCGGTTTGCGCTGCGCTGATCACCATCTTAGCCAGGCGTGGATCAAGGGGGATACGCGAAAGCTGGCGACCGGTCTCGGTCAGCTGAAGCTTGGCTTCGCGATCGCCCGTGGCAGGCAGCTCGCGCACCGCCTCCAGCTCTTTCAAGAGGGTCAGACCGTCCTTGATATGGCGTGACTCGGGCGGCTCGACGAAGGGGAACGCCTCCATGTTGCCAAGGCCGAGCGCCAGCATCTGCAGGATGACGGAAGCCAGGTTGGTGCGCAGGATCTCGGGGTCGGTAAAGGCCGGACGGCCGTTGAAATCCTCCTCGGAGTAGAGGCGGATACAGATACCGTCCGCCACCCGGCCGCAGCGCCCTTTACGCTGGTTGGCGCTGGCCTGGGAGACTGGCTCGATGGGCAGGCGCTGCACCTTGGTACGCCAGGAATAGCGGCTGATACGGGCCGTGCCCGGATCGATGACGTAACGAATGCCCGGCACCGTCAGCGAGGTCTCCGCCACGTTGGTGGCCAGCACGATGCGCCGCCCGGCGTGGGGCTGGAACACCTTGTTCTGCTCGGCATTGGAGAGGCGGGCGTAGAGCGGCAGTACCTCGGTGTCGCGCAGGTTGAGCTTGCGCAGGGCATCGGCGGTATCGCGGATCTCCCGCTCGCCGTTCATGAAGATGAGGATATCTCCCAACCCTTCGCGGGCCAGCTCTTCGACTGCATCGAAGATCCCCTGCAGCTCGTCGCGCTCCTCCAGCCCCTCGCCCTTGTCACTGCTTTTTTTATCAACAAACAGTGGGCGGTAGCGCACCTCCACCGGGTAGGTGCGGCCGGAGACCTCGATCACCGGCGCCTTGTTGAAATGGCGTGAGAAACGTTGCGGGTCTATGGTGGCCGAGGTGATGATCACCTTGAGGTCGGGGCGCCTCGGCAGCAGCTGCTTCAAGTAACCCAGGATGAAGTCGATGTTGAGGCTGCGCTCGTGGGCCTCATCGATGATGATGGTGTCGTACTGGGTGAGCATCCGGTCGTTCTGGATCTCCGCCAGCAGGATACCGTCGGTCATCAGCTTGATGTGGGTCTGCTCGCTCACCTGATCGGTAAAACGCACCTTGTAGCCCACGTAGTGACCGAGCTCGGACTCCATCTCCTCGGCAATACGGGCCGCCACGGTACGGGCCGCCAGACGGCGCGGCTGGGTGTGGCCTATAAAGCCTTTCACCCCGCGCCCCAGCGCCAGGCAGATCTTGGGGATCTGGGTGGTTTTGCCCGAGCCGGTTTCCCCGGCGATGATCACCACCTGATGTTCGTTGATCGCCTTGGCGATCTCCGCCTGCTTCTGGCTGACCGGCAGATTGTCCGGATAGGTGACCCTGGGCACCCCGGCCAGACGGGATTGATAGCGCGCCTCGGCCACATCCAGATCGGCGGCAATGGTCTCGAGTACGGCGGCCTGCTTGGCTTCCGGCAGCTTCTTGGCCCCGTGCAGACGGCTGGAGAGACGGCGGGCGTCGAGGTTCATGCAGGCAGATAGACGGCGGCGCAGCGCCTCGATAGAGAGAGACAAGGTACGAATTCCTTAAAAGAGTGCCCATCAAGGGCCATATCGATAGCTGGGGGAGATCCTAAAGAGCGAGGCTGGACGGTGCAAGCCTTAAAGCGGCGCCGAGGGGGATGAGGCCTGTATCACAGCGGGCATCGGCATTCCCCATGCGGCAATAAATAGAGCAGGCATGGTGCCTGCTCTGTGCTGCCAACGTGCTGACGAGGTGAAAACTGCGTCCTCAGGCACGAGCCTTGTGTACGAAACAGGTCCCCAGCTGGGCGTGGATGGCCTGCATCACGTCGTGGCGGCTGATGACCCCGAGCAGATGCCCCTCCTCCACGACCGGATAGATCTTGGGCTTTTGTCCCATCATCATCTCGGCCAGCTCGAGGATGCTGGTATCGGGGCCGACGGCCAGCACCTCCTTGCGCATCACATCCCTGACCTGGGCCACCTGTTCACAGTGATAGGCCTCTTTCAACATGACGGCGATACAGTCCTGCTCGGAGACCCAACCCACCAGGTGGCCCCGTTCGTCCACCACGGGGCCGCCAAGCTGGCGACTGTTGAGAAACTTTTCCACTGCCGCCTGCACCATCATCTCCGCGCTGAAGGTGATGGGACGAGTCTGCATGTAATCCTTTGCCTTGAGTGATTCCATCGTGCGTTCCCCCAACCTGCCTCCCGGGCGGGAGGCGCGAGCCGGGCACTATGTCCGGCTCACTCCAAGCATAGCTCGCATGGATCAGGAGATGGATTGCAGCAACAGCAGCAGCTCGTTCTGGCTGTGGCAGTCGGTCTTCTTGAACACCCCTTTCAGGGTCGAGCGCACGGTTTCCACCTTGACGCCACGCAGCTCGGCGATGTCGTTGCTGCTGTAGCCCTTGCTCATCAGCACCAGCAGCTCTTTCTCGCCGATGGTGAGCGGATAGAGGCTGGCCAGCGCTTCGATGTCGGGGTTGAAGGAGTGTTCGGGATCCCGCAGCACCACCTCCACATAGCGCTCGAAGCGATTGAGACCGCTCATCAGGGTGCACTGGATCAGCAACGGCCGCAGATTGGGCTGACGAGGAATGGACATATAGGCGCTGGCACCGGGCAGCAGATAGGCGAAGCCATTCAATATCTCTTTGAACTGGCGCTGCTGCTCCTTATTTTGCAGCGAGAAAATACCATTGCCCGCTCGCAGTTCCACGTTCTCGTCGGCAATACGATTGAAGGCGACGTTGGAATAATGGATATGCCCTTTGTCATCGACGATGGCGCTGGGTTTATTATGGTTTTTTACCAGCTGTTGCAGCTGATAGTTCTGGGTTTCCAGGGCCAGCAAGTTCCAATAATGTTGGCTCCAGGCCGCCAGGCCAGAATAAACTTCGCCAAGGGAAGAAATTTCCTGCGCGCTGAAATCATCCTGCGTCGCCGCACGATAGGTAGACAGGCTGCTCAGCCCCCGCCCCTTCACCCGGCAGACACCGCCGGCCGCAAACTGGGCGCCGAAACTGGCCAGCAAACCCGCCGAATTGGAGAGGCTGTTGGCACTGACGATCCCCTGGCAGCCCTTGTCCAGATAGTGATTGAACCACACATCCTGGCGATGGTGCTGGACATAGAACTGCTGCTGGGCTTCGGTCAAACCACTGGAAAAGAGCTTGATGCCGTCGCTCTTGTCGTCATCCCGCAACAAGAACAGCGACGAGCTGCCTGACACGTCGGAGCGGAACTGATCCACCACCAACTTAATGTCAGAATCATTAATACCGCACTCATATAACTGGCTTATATAGGGCGATACCCTTTCTTTTACTAATGCCTTCACACCCGAACTCCTAATTTCTTATTTTTATTGAAGTGGCATCTTACTCTGCAATGAGAAACGCGAAAAGTAGTCAAATGAACAAAGGTTTTATAACTGATCCATAAATAGTAATGATGAAACGACATAAGAGCGCTCGAAAGCGAAAATCTTAAATCCAAGTTAATGTTTTTTATGATTTTTGTCGCTGATGTTGTGCTTGTCTGTGGCAAACAACAGGCTCCGCCGACGCGACAATGTTGCAACAAAGCAGCCCTCTCGTGCCATTTGCTGCGACAAGTTGCCCAGGGGTGCCAATCAACGCAACTATGTCACTCCACAGACCTGGTTATTTTGGGCCGCTCCACGCCTAAGCGCCTGCCACCTCTCGCCCTCGGCCATGCTGGCACCCTGCCCGACAGCTCCCTGCTCCCCTGATCATTTCTCAAATCCAACCGACTCCCTTTGCCGCCAACCTCATCGCTTACTCGCTGTCGTCGCCGCTCAAGGTGTTTCATTTTGGTTAATTTTGTGTTTAATTCACTCCTGAAATACTTAATGTATATACAAATAACGACCCAACACACGGACTGACACCCACCGCAAGGAGCAGATATGGAATCGGACAACCTACTGTCAACCCCCATGAAGCCAGGCGCAGGCATCAAGCTGCTGCTGACCAGCCTGCTTGGCATCGCCATCTTCTTCATTCCGGTCGAGCTGGGGGGGCGCAGCACCATAGTGGTGGATCATCTGGCCGGCCTGGTGATGACCCAACGCCCCCTGGCGACCGGCCTCATCCTGTTGCTGATCGGGTATGGTGCTGTGATGCCCTTGCTCGATGGCCGCTGGCGTGCGCGCCCCATCGACAGGCTATTGAGCCTGTTCAAGCTGCTGGGCCTGGGAGTGGCCTTGATCTATGTCACCGGGATCGGGCCGACCTGGTTGATGACCCCGGATCGACTGCCTTTTCTGTTCGACAAGCTGGCCATGTCGGTGGGCCTCATCGTGCCCATCGGCGCCATGGCCCTCACCTTTTTGCTCGGCTTCGGTCTGCTGGAGCTTATCGGCGTATTGATGCAGCCCGTGATGCGCCCCCTCTGGCGCACGCCAGGCCACTCCGCCATCGATGCCGTGGCCTCGTTCGTCGGCAGCTACTCGGTGGGTCTGCTCATTACCAACCGGGTTTTCCTGGCAGGCAAGTACACGGTGCGCGAAGCCGTCATCATCGCCACCGGCTTCTCTACCGTGTCGGCCGCCTTCATGATCATCGTGGCCAAGACCCTTGGCCTGATGGCGCAGTGGAATTTCTACTTCTGGTCCACCCTGATCATCACCTTCATCATCACCGCCATCCTGGCGCGCGTGCCTCCCATCGCCACCATGGCTCATGAAGGCGACACCGACGAACCCTTGCCTGCCGGCCAACGCCGCTGGCAAGCGGCCATGGCTGCCGGGCTCACCCAATCCAGCCAGGCCGAACCCTTGCTGAGCCAACTGCGGGACAACCTCAGGGACGGTCTTCACATGGCTGCCGCCGTGGTGCCGACCATACTGTCGGTCGGTTTGCTGGGCCTGCTGCTGGCCCAGCACACCCCCCTGTTCGATCTGATAGGCTGGCTGCTATGGCCGCTCACCTGGCTGCTCGATCTGGGAGAGCCGCTGGCTACCGCCAAAGCGCTCTCGGCCGGTCTGGCGGAGATGTTCCTGCCGGCCATCCTGCTCAAGGATGCAGATTTGCTGGTGCGCTATGTCGCGGCCGTGGTCTCGGTCAGCTCGGTGCTCTTTTTCTCGGCCTCCATCCCCTGCATCCTGGCCACCCGGATCCCGGTGAGTGTGGGACAACTGGTGGTGATCTGGCTGCTGCGTACCCTGCTTGGTATTGTGCTGGCTGCGCTTTGCGGTCGCCTTGCCATTGCACTCGGCTGGCTGGCTTGAAGGATCAAAGAGGCTCACGCATCAGCACGTTGGCTGAAACACTAAATAGGGAGGCTTGCCTCCCTGTTTATTTAATTTATCGACCCCCTCTCCAACACTGAAAATAATGCATGCCCTGCCCATTAACGATCATCAAATTGATACCGTCTGAGCATCACCAATAATGAGCAACAATGGGTCAGGTGCATGATGTGCCGCTTGAAAAATTTATAAACAATATAAATCCATTTAAAAAACCGTATGGCAAACGTGACCAAGGCAAGTCTTGAATCAGGCCTGTCATGTCGCCCGCGAGCTCACGGTGACAGCTACGTCAGCCCCGCAGCAGGCCTCAATGCAGCCGTCTTTTAGGTTGACGAACCAACCTGACAGCAGAACAGCAGTACCCCATTTTTATTTTTACAGGCAATATTTGGTAACAACTTCCTCATTATCATTCCCCCATGGCTGTGATACTACAGTTGACTGCCGATCTCTTATTTTTGGTGACACAGATTAAATATGGATATTGTCATGACACATCATCGCCATGCATTTTTCGACAGGGTCGACAGGCAACCGCAATTCATGCGGTCAGGAGGGTCCCATGCTGCCCACTAGACCCGCAGTCGAGACTCATCTCGGTGCCTTGCTTATCATGGTCTTCGTCATCGTGCTGATGGGTCAGTTTGGCCACCAGCTATGGACGCCAGACGAACCTCGCGAAGCCGCCATCGCCTGGGAGATGTTCAACAGCCGTGAGCTGGCCATCCCGACCCTGGCCGGCAGCAGCTTTATCGAAAAACCCCCGCTCTATTACATTCTTGCCATCCCCTTGCTGGCCCTGCTGCACGATACCCTGGGCATCATGGTGACGTTGCGCCTGGTGGGGGCCCTCTGGGCCCTGGGCACACTGCTGTTCACCGGCCTGCTGGCCAAGCGGGTATTGGGTTCAGGCACTGCGGCGCTCTGGTCGGTCATTGCACTGGGAACCATGGAGGGCTTCATCATGAACAGCCACTGGATCCGGGTAGACACCAGCCTCGCCTTTTTCGTCGCCTTCACCATGTGGGCTTTCGCCGAATGGTACCTGGGTGGTCGATCACGGATGCTCTGGTTCGCAGGGCTCGGTCTCTCCCTCTGTTTTCTGGTCAAGGGGCCCATCGGCCCCATCACCCTCTTCTTTGGCTGGCTGGCACTGTTCATCCCGGCGCTCAGGCGTCATCTTGCCGCTAACGAGGGAAACCGTTTCGTGATGCAGCACCTCGGCATGAGCCTGCTGTTCGTCATGCCCATCGCAGGCTGGCTGTTGGCCCTGTGGCAACATCCCGAGGGAGACGCGCTCTGGCAACAGTGGTTCTGGCAAAATCAGGTGGGCAGGTTGACAGGCAGCGCCGCCGAACTGGGCCACATCAAGTCCGGTGAATACTTCTTCTACCTTGCCGGGCTGGCTGAATACACCCTGCCCTGGCTGCCCCTCGTGCTCTATTGGGGCTGGCAGACCATCAGGCAGAAACAGTGGAGCGCCTCCCGCCTGTTCCTGCTCATCTGGACAGTGGGCACCCTGCTGCTGCTCAGCGTGGCCTCCACCAAGCGGACCCTCTACCTCTTTCCGCTGATGCCGGTCTTTGCCCTGATGATCGGGCAACTGAGCCTCAGCTGGCCTCGCTGGCTGAATGGCTATGGCCGTGGCTGGACTCTGTTCATGTTCCTGTTCGCTTTGGCCCTGCTCATGGCCCCTTTCTACCTGCCGCTGTTGCCGGTGGAGATCCCCGACCAGACCCTTGGCGTCATCAGCACCCTCGGCTGGCGTCATGTGCTGGCGGCGGTATTGCTTATTTTCGCGGCTGAACAGTTATGGCGCTGGCGTGAAATTGAGGGAGCCACCCTGCTGGCCAGTGCATCCGGCATCATGTTCTTGCTGGCATTTACCCTGGCCTACCCCGCCATTGATGCCGCCAAAGCGATGAAAGGCGATACGGATCGTTTCTTGCTGAAGATCCCCATCGAGCAGCGTGCCCGGATTGCCGGCTGGAACTTTGGTGAAACCGAGCGGGGACTCTTTTCGGTGTACGGCGACTGGCAGATCAAAAACGTCGACACGGCGCGGCTTCATGACATCTTGACTTGCCGTGACCCCATCTTCACCAGCCTGCTCATCAATCAGGACGACAAGAACTTCCAGTTGGCCAGCTTGCTGGCCGGGCATACCTACCGGTTGCTGGCCACGGGGCACCCCAGAGTGGACAGAGATGCCCGCGCCATCTACTGGGTCAAGGGGCGCTGCGACCATTGATGAATTGCACGGGGATAGACCCCATCGGAGAAAGGCCATTGAGATAGACGCTGGCTCAAGGTGGCCAGTCAATTTGCCAACGCCGGCTGAACAGCCTGCTCCTGCATCACCAGATCAGGCCGCATAAAGCAAAGAAGCCAGGACTGTCGCACTCCTGGCTTCTTTGCTTTTTACGCGCTTATCCGTGCTCAATACCTGTCAACATGACGCGCCTGCACGATATTCCCTTGCCAATGTCCTTCAAATAAGAGTCGCAGCCGAAAACCCGGCCATGATTGCTTGCCCGGACTATCAACATGACCGGCTTTTTAATGAAGAGCTCCCACCGCCATCCATTCGATTCAATCAGGCGCCCTCGGTTCACGCTATAGACATTGAGCATGCAATAAAGAGTCGTGATCAGATGGCCTGCGATAAGGCGCAGACTCTTCCCCCACTCATCCATGGCCAGGCTGAGGCAAGGCGCCGGTTCGACGCTCAACTATCATCTATGTCTCCACGATTTGATCATACTGACAGGCAGCCAGAGATAACGCACATATCTGCACGCCGGCGCTCTCGTGTGCAAGGGAATCACGGGTGGCTCAAGCAGAAATTGTCGTATGAAAGCTGATCTTCAATCGTCATTGCCGATGAATGTCAGAGTTTTAACCTTATGTTCAGTAACGCTATTTCAGAGTTAGATTGATCTTAGGAACGAAGAGCACTGTTTCACCGTCATAACGTTAATAAGAGGACATAGTGAATGGACAAACACACTCATGGGGCCGGTCAGTGCCCTTTTGCACACGGAGCCAATACTTCCGCCGGCCAGGAGCCTCAAGTTTGGTGGCCCAATGCCCTCAACCTCGACATCCTGCACCAACATGACCGCAAGACCAATCCGATGGATGAGTCTTTCAATTATGCTGATGCCTTCAGCAGCCTCGATTACGATGCCCTCAAGGCCGATCTGCATGCTCTGATGACCGACAGTCAGCCCTGGTGGCCGGCCGACTGGGGCCACTACGGTGGTCTGATGATCCGCATGGCCTGGCACTCCGCCGGCAGCTATCGCGCCACCGACGGGCGCGGCGGTGCCAACACCGGCAACCAGCGCTTCGCGCCCCTCAACAGTTGGCCCGATAACGGCAATTTGGACAAGGCCCGTCGCCTGCTGTGGCCGATCAAACAGAAGTACGGCAACAAGATATCCTGGGCCGACCTGATGATCCTGGCCGGTAACGTGGCCTATGAATCCATGGGGCTCAAGACCTTCGGCTTTGCCGGTGGCCGCGAGGATATCTGGCATCCGGAAAAAGATGTCTATTGGGGCTCCGAGAAGGAGTGGCTGGCGCCGAGCGGCAGTGAAGGGAGCCGTTACAGTGGTGAACGGGATCTGGAGAACCCGCTGGCCGCGGTGATGATGGGGCTGATTTATGTCAACCCGGAAGGGGTGGATGGCAATCCCGATCCCCTGAAAACCGCCCACGACATGCGCGTCACCTTTGCCCGCATGGGGATGAATGACGAAGAGACCGTCGCCCTCACCGCCGGTGGCCACACCGTCGGCAAGGCCCACGGCAACGGCAGCGCTGCCAAATTGGGGCCCGCTCCAGAAGGGGCGGATGTGCATGAACAGGGGCTTGGCTGGATCAACCACGAGACCCGTGGCATCGGTCGCGACACGGTGACCAGCGGGATCGAGGGCGCCTGGACCAGCAATCCGACTCGCTGGGACAACGGCTACTTCAAGATGCTGCTGGGCCATGACTGGTGGCTCAAGAAGAGTCCGGCCGGCGCCTGGCAGTGGGAGCCCGTTGCCATCAAGGAGGAAGATCGTCCGGTGGACGTGGAAGACCCCTCCATCCGCTGCAACCCCATCATGACCGATGCGGACATGGCGCTGCGCTTTGACCCCGTCTACCGGGAGATCGCCGAGCGCTTCGCCGCGGATCAAGACCTCTTCTCCGACGCCTTTGCCCGCGCCTGGTTCAAGCTGACCCACCGCGACATGGGGCCGCGCAGCCGCTACCTGGGGCCGGAAGTGCCGAGCGAAGTCATGGTGTGGCAAGATCCGGTGCCGGCGGTGAATTACCAGCTCTCCGAGCAGGAGGTGAGCGAGCTCAAGGGCAAGCTGCTGGCCTGCGGCGTGGCGCCGGCCGATTTAATCGCCACCGCCTGGGACAGTGCCCGCACCTTCCGTGGCTCCGACTATCGCGGCGGCGCCAACGGGGCCCGTATCCGCCTCGCTCCCATGAAGGAGTGGGAGGGCAACGAGCCTGCTCGCCTCGAGAAGGTGCTCAATGCCCTGACTGCCCTGCAGGCCACCCTCAGCAAGCCGGTCAGCATCGCCGACCTGATTGTGCTGGGGGGCAGCGCGGCGGTAGAGCAGGCGGCCAGGCTGGCTGGGGTTGATATCGTCGTTCCCTTTGCGCCGGGTCGGGGCGATGCCGGCGCCGAGCAGACCGATGCCGAGTCGTTTGCCTTCCTGGAGCCGGTGCACGACGGTTTTCGCAACTGGCAGAAGGGGCACTACCAGGTGCAGCCGGAAGAGATGCTGCTCGACCGAGCCCAACTGCTGGGGCTCACTGCCCGCGAGATGACAGTGCTGGTCGGTGGTATGCGGGTGCTTGGCACCAACCACGGCGGGTCGGCCCACGGCGTCTTTACCGACCTGGTCGGGGTGCTCAGCAACGACTTTTTCGTCAACCTGACCGACATGGCCTACAGCTGGAAGCCCACCGGGCGTAACAGCTACGACATAGTTGATCGTCAGAGCGGCGCCGTGAAGTGGACCGCCACCCGGGTTGACCTGGTGTTTGGCTCCAACTCGGTGCTGCGTGCCTACGCCGAGGTCTATGCCCAGCAAGATGGCAAGGAGAAGTTCGTACGCGACTTCGTCAAGGCCTGGGTCAAGGTGATGAACAACGATCGCTTCGACCTGAAATAAGCCGCCAGGTCCGTAGAAATAACGCCAGCCGCGAGGCTGGCGTTCTTTTTTGTCGGCACGCGCCGCCAGCGGCGGTGCATCAGCCCCCTCACGAACGAGGTACAGGCAAGTGAAGCAAGAGGGGGCGGAAGGGATACAAGCAGAGAATACAGGCCTTGCACCGATTCGATGTGGTGGGCAGCGTGACAGACGTGGACCCCTACTCATAAAAACGCAGCTGACACGGGGAAAGTGTCAGCTGCGTCATGACTACTCGCGATGCATCCGGATGGTGAAGGCATTTGAATCGCTGCACAAGCCACTGGCTGACAACGGGAGGAAATCACCTGCCCCATCCTGGCCCATGGGTCGGCAACGACGCTCCAGCGTTACCGGAGAGAGTTGACCGGGAAGTCGGGGCAAGTGCCCCATCACGACCGACGGGCAGACCATCACGCGCAGCCTATTGCTGCGACTGGAAATGAGTCCTTAAAAGGGCATCTTGAAGCCGGGAGGCAGTTGCATGCCGCCGGTCAGCTCGCCCATCTTGGCCTTGTTCTGCTCTTCGACGCGACGCACGGCATCGTTGACGGCCGCAGCCACCAGATCTTCCAGCATCTCTTTGTCATCTTCCATCAGGCTCGGGTCGATTTCGATGCGACGCACACTGTGGCTGCCGGCCATGGTGACCTTGACCATGCCAGCGCCGGCTTCACCGACTACTTCCATCTGGGCAAGCTGCTCTTGCATCTTCTGCATGCGCTCTTGCATCTGTTGGGCCTGTTTCATCAGGTTCCCCATTCCACCTTTACCAAACATATGTCGTCTCTCGTCTTGAAATCCGGCATCCAGCGCCGGGCCGTGGGTTTACCCGTCCTAAGTGGGGACGGCCAAACCGTTTTTCAACCGGGCACCAGGCCCGGATGGTGTGATCAGTTGCTCAGCGGCTCTATGCTGTCGTGGTGCAGCATGGCGCCAAACCGCTGTTGCAAGAATTGCACGTTGGGATCCTGCTCCAGATCCCGGGTGACCTGCTCCCGCACCCCGAGGTAGAGGCGGTGCTCAATCTCGAGCGGGGTTTCCCGCTCGGGCACCACGCCCAGGGTGACGTTCACCTGTACCGCAAGCCCCAGTTCGGGGCCGATGATCTCGGCCAGATCGGCGCGCGCCCTGTCGCTCACCAGATGGCGCTGCTCGGGTTTGAGAGTCAGCAGCACCTTGTCGCCCTGCTGCTCCATCACCGAATTGATGGCCAGCTGGCGCAGGCGGCCGCCCACACCGGTGCGGGCAATCAGTTCGGCCCAATGGTCGCCGCAATTGGCCAGCAGCGAAGAGGGGATCAATCTGGCCGCCTCCTCACTCCCCTGCGGCTGGTTGTCGCTCTCCAGCTCGTTCCAGTCGATGGTTTCCATGACCGAGGCGGCTGGCTCGCTGATGGTCTCCTCAGGGGGCGTTGCAACGGTGGCCGGGGCACTCGGTGCAGCAACCGTCTGCCGGCCGGCACTGCCATCCAGATCCCAGGGCGGCAGATCATCCGCCTGGGGACGCGCGGCAGGCGCAGTCGGCGTCACCTGGGTGGTTCGCTCCGGCAAGGGGGCGCTGGCGAACGCATCGTTGAAACCCTGATTCAAATACTCTTCGTAGTCGCTGCTGCTCTCTTCATAGACATCGAGCGGCGGCAATTCATCGTAACCTGACTGGACCGCCTGGGCAGCAGCCTGCACTCGGATACCGCTCGGGGAGTTAAGTGCCGAGGGCGGCATGGCCGCAGCCGGTGCCACCGCTGCCGGTTTGGCGGCCGCCATCGGCTTGACCAGCGTCGCCCGGGCTGGCGCCACATTGCCGCTCGGCTCGCCGCGCAGGCGGCTTCGCAGCAGATTGCGCTTGCCGAGCAGGCTCTGCATGCTGGCCACCGTTGAAGAGACACTCCCCTCCCCGCTGTCAGCCACTTCGTCAGCCACATTCGTTGGTGCGGCGCTTTGTACGGAGGACGCGGGCTCGGCTGCGGCAGGCTGAGCCGCGGGTACGATCGACTCGGGCGCGGCCTCATAGCCCATCTGCTCAGCTTCACGCAGCAGCTCCGCCTGCTCGGCAAAGAGCGGATCCAGCGCGGCGCCGCCTTCCGGCTCCGCCATGTCAGCCACCTGTGGGTGAGGCTGGGCGGCCTGTCCGGCCTCCTGCGCCCCTTGGTGCTCGACCGATGCAGAAGAAGTAACCGGCGCGGGCGAAATCGCGGCGTCGGTTGACGGAGCCTGCGGCATCATGCCGGTGGCCGGGGGTGGCTCAACCCCCTCGGGCTTTCCCAAGGTGGGGGCCGTGCTCCTCGCACCAGCGGCGGGCAGGCCACCGAGTGCCGGAGGCAGCGCCGTCAGGCTGGCCGGGTGCAGCACCTCGCGCCGGGGCGAGAAGGCCAGCATCCGCAGGCAGGTCATCTCCAGTGCGGTGCGGCCATCGGGGGCCCAGGGCAGATCCTTGCGGCCACCCAGCACGATCTGATAGCAGAGCTGCACCTCTTCCGGGCTCATGGCCTGGGCCAGCTGCAGCAGGGCATCGGCATCCGCCCCCTGCTCCTGCACGGTGGCGGGCAACAGCTGCGCCATGGCGATGCGATGGAGCAGCCCTTCCAGCTCGGCATGGAGCTGATCAAAGTCGGGGCCCAGGGTCGCTATCTCGGTGATCTTGGCCATGGTGGCGGGTGCATCCTGGCGCAGCACAGCTTCCAGCAGTTGATGCAGATGGCGGTGATCCAGGGTCCCCAGCATGGCCAGCACGCTGTCGGTGCGCACGCTGCCATTGCCGTGGGCCAGCGCCTGATCGGTCAGGCTCAGGGCATCGCGCATGCTGCCGTCCGCCGCCTTGGCCAGGGCCAGCAGGGCGCGCGGCTCGAAGGGTTGTCCCTCCTGATCCAGCACCCATTCGAGCTGCTTGGCGATCTGGGTCTGATCCAGACTCTTCAGATGAAACTGCAGGCAGCGCGAGAGGATGGTGATGGGCAGCTTCTGCGGATCCGTGGTGGCCAGCAGGAACTTCACATAGGGGGGCGGCTCTTCCAGGGTTTTCAGCAGCGCGTTGAAGCTGTGGCGCGACAACATGTGCACTTCGTCGATGAGATAGACCTTGAAACGGCCACGGGCCGGTCGGTACTGCACGTTGTCGAGCAGCTCGCGGGTATCTTCCACCTTGGTGCGTGACGCCGCATCGATCTCCAGCAGATCGACGAAGTTGCCCTGATCGATCTCGCGGCAGGTGTCGCACACGCCGCACGGATGGCTGCTGATCCCCTGCTCGCAGTTGAGGCTCTTGGCCAGGATGCGCGCAATGGTGGTCTTGCCGACCCCGCGAGTACCGCTCAGCAGATAGGCGTGATGCAGCCGTCCCTGATCCAGGGCGTTGGTCAAGGCGGTCAGCACATGATGCTGGCCTACCACTTGTTCAAACGTATGGGGGCGCCATTTACGCGCCAGAACCTGATAGCTCATAGATCTCGATGCAGGGATGACAAGGCATTGAGGCTGGATGCTAACACAAATGCGGGGCGGGCTGTATCGGCTATCGGCCGAGGCGGGAGGGATCGCTTGAATTTCAAACCGATGCCCGCTCGGGCACCGGTTTGGACGCAGGCAACGGGCTGACGAGGCCCGTCTGCGTGATTGGACTGGCGGCTTATTCGCCCGGCAGTTCGACCAGGGAGACCACCTTGACGCCGGCGGCGGTCAGGCGGGCATCACCACCCAGCGACGGCAGGGAGATGATGAAGGCGGCATCGGCCACTTCACCGCCAGCGCGGCGGATCAGCTTGACGGTGGCATCGACGGTGCCGCCGGTAGCCAGCAGATCGTCTACCACCAGCACCTTGTCACCGGGCACGATGGCGTCGGTGTGCAGTTGCAGGGTGTCGGTGCCATATTCGAGGGCGTAGGACTCCTCGATGACGGCGCGGGGCAGCTTGCCCGGCTTGCGAACCGGCACGAAGCCCAGACCCATGGCGAAGGCTACCGGCGCGCCGAAGATGAAGCCGCGCGCTTCGGTACCGACAATCTTGGTGATCCCTTGATCACGATAGTGATTGGCCAGCAGATCGATGGTGGCCTTGAAGGCCTCGGCATTCTCGATCAGGCTGGTGATGTCGCGAAACAGGATGCCCGGCTTCGGATAGTCGGGAATGGTCTTGATGCTCGCTTCGATAAATTTCAGGGTTTCCGGATTCATGGTTTGACCGTTTGTTTTTCGACGCAGATGGTCGTTTCTCTCAGCTTCCCGCCAGCGGGAAATAAAAAGGCCCGTCACGCAAAAATGACGGGCCGACTCCATAGCATTATTGCCGCAATAGCTTAGGGACTTCACTTCTCCATTGCAACTGGCTCCAGCACCGGCAGCCGCATTAACCAGGTGAGCAGGATCACCATTATGGCAATGAGCAGCAGCCTGACCCACAGCAGGGGCACCACCGCCAGCGACACCGAGAAGGAGAGCAGAATAAAGAAAATAGCGCGCCGCCTGGCATGGCGGCGAATGCCGCGATACTGCTGCCAGTCAGCAATGGGAGGCCCGAACCAAGGATGGCTTAGCAGCCAGCGATGAAAGCGGGGGGACGAGCGGGCAAACAGCGCCGCCGCCAGCAGCATGAAGGGGGTGGTCGGCAGCAGGGGCAGGACTATCCCGACTATCCCGGTGGCGAAGGCAAGCCAGCCCAGGGCCATCAGACACCAGCGTTTCATGGGTACTCCTCTGAATGTATCTCTGCCTTTAGCCTAACAGAGTTGGCCTGGAAGCTGACAGCCTGGCCCAGGCGGTGGCCGTCGATTGGGTTCATCGAGTGGCCAAACGGCTGACAATCCCGGCCATTGCCACTACAATCTGCGCTCTTTTTTCTCTGTTTGCCCTGCGGAACCGGTTATGCGCGTTATTTTGGCCCCCATGCAGGGGGTGCTGGATCACTTGATGCGGGAGGTGCTCACCTCCGTCAACGACTACGACCTCTGCGTCAGCGAATTCATCCGGGTGGTCGATCAGCTGCTGCCGGCCAAGGTGTTCCATCGCCTCTGCCCCGAGCTCAAGCAGGACGGCAAGACCCGGGCCGGCACGCCGGTGCGGGTACAGCTGCTGGGCCAACACCCAGAATGGCTGGCCGAAAACGCGCTGCGGGCCATCGAGCTTGGCTCCCCCGGCGTCGATCTCAACTTTGGCTGCCCCGCCCCCACGGTCAACAAGAGCAAGGGAGGGGCCGTGCTGCTCAAGGAGCCCGAGACCATCTATCGCATCGTCAAGGCAGTGCGCGAAGCGGTGCCGGCCCATCTGCCGGTGAGCGCCAAGATCCGCCTCGGCTACGATGACAAGGATCTCTATCTGGAGAACGCCCAGGCGGTTCATCAGGGCGGGGCCAACGAGCTGGCCGTGCACGCCCGCACCAAGCGCGAAGGCTACAAGGCGCCGGCTCACTGGGAGTATGTGGACGCCATTCGCCGCGCACTGCCCATCCCGGTCACCGCCAACGGCGAGATCTGGAACCATGCCGATGCCCTCACCTGTGCCCGGGTGTCCGGCTGCGATGCCCTGATGGTGGGCCGCGGCGCCATCTCGTTGCCCAACCTGGCCAACGTGATGAAGACCGGCTGTGCCCACATGAGCTGGGCCGAGGTGCTGCAGTTGATGGTGAGCTACACCGAGCAGGATTTGGCCAGCGAGAAGGCCGACTACTACCCGAGTCGCATCAAGCAGTGGTTCAGCTACCTCAAGCGGGAGTATCCCGAGGCAGACCAGCTGTTTCAGGAGATCCGGGTACTCAAGGAGACCCATCCCATTCGGGACGCCCTGCTGCAGGCCGCGAAAACTGTGATCTAACCGTTCTTTACTTGACGCATATCATCTTGATAATCCTGTCGCTTCCCTATACTGCCCACAATTTGTTATTCGTCCGTTGGGGGCTAGTGTGTGTGAAATGACGCAAGCTCAGTTGGCCGTGTGGCGTGATCGCCTGCTGACTGACTGGGCGCAAGTAAGAGAAGAGCTGATCGGTCAGCTCAAAGCCTGTCGGCGTGACGAGTGGGCGGAGCAGGTGGATCACTGCGAGCGGGATCAGCTGGTCGATCTCACCAGCCGCCTCGACTTGCCCAAGGTGGAGCAGAGCGTGGCCCGGCTCAAGCGGATCGATGCCGCCCTCTGCCAGATGGATCTGGGCCTCTATGGCCTCTGCTCCGACTGCGAGGAACCGCTGGCCATCGAATCGCTGGAGCAGGACCCGACCCTGCAACGTTGCCCGCGCTGCGAAGCCCGCTATCGCAAGGGATTCCACGCCCACGAGCTCTGAGGGATGCACCTTCGTGCATCCTTTCCCCCGGGCTGGTCAGCCCGACATTTCTATTCAATAATCAACAACAACCACGCTGAACAGGGATAGCTCCGTGTACAGAGTCTTGTTGTTATGGTGTTTGTGCACCGCCGCCTGGGCGCAGGAGTCACTGCAGGTGGGCTGGGCCAGCTGGCACCCGTTCAGCTTTCGCGATGAACAGCAGCAGCTGCAGGGGCTGGACATCGACCTGCTGCAAGCCATCTTCAGCCGGGCCGGCTTCAGCGCCAGCTACAGCGAGATGCCCTGGGCCCGCGTACTGCGCGAGCTGGAGTTCGGCACCATCCAGCTCACCATGTCCGCCAACCAGACCGCCGAGCGCGAGCGGTACGCCCGCTTCAGCCTGCCCTATCGCAACGAAGAGACAGTGCTGCTGGTGCGCCGTCAGGACAGGGCTCGCTGGCAAGGGATCACCCAGCTCTCGGACCTGCTGCCACGGCAGGATTTCACCATAGGGATGATGCGTGATTTTGATTACGGCACCGATTTTCGCACCTTCATGCAATCGCCCCAGATGCAGGATCGGCTGCTGGCCCGCCTGCGGATGGAGCCCTTGCTCAAGCTGCTGCTGGCCGGTCGCATTCAGGGGGTGGTCATCGATCCCATGGGGCTGCAGGAGATGAACCTGGCCGGTATCTCACTCGATGACCTCACCCCCCTGCTCAATATCCAGCGCACACCGGTGCATCTGATGCTGAGCCGGCGCACCACCACGCCAGCCCAGCTGCACCGGCTGGACGAGGCCATCCAGGCGCTGCTCACCAGCCCGGAATACACCCAGATCCTGGCCCGCTATCGCTATCAATTGCCGCCCATCAGATGAAAAAAACGGGCCCAGTGGGCCCGTTCTCTTGTGCGCTATCTCATTGGGCCAACAGATGGCCAACCAGCTCAAAGCGCCAGCCCTGCAGCAGCATGGGCTTGTCGGCCCGGGCCCGCTCTTCGTCGCTCATGCGCCAGCTCCAGGTGAAGTACTGGTGAATGATCTTCTTGCTGGCCACCAGTTCGGGCGGAATATTGCTGGCCTTGGCCTTCTCTTCCACCATCCCCTTGATGCGCTTGAGCTCCGCCTTGTACTGGGGGTAATCCACCAGCCGGCGAATGGGCTCGGGCCAGCCGGCGGGATCGCTCTGCTGGGCGGCAGCCACGATATCCAGCATCCGCTTGCCGTGGATCTTGATCTCGATGGGGGCCAGCCCCAGCTCGTTGAGATCCCGCAGGGAGGTGGGCTTGCGCTCCGCCACCTTGAACAGGTGCAGCTCCTTGACCACGAAGTTGAGGGCCAGATCCCGGCGCACCGCCTCCTGCTGACGCCAGGCGGCCAGCTCGCGCAGGATCGCCAGCTCACGGCGCCCCAGCTGCCAGGCGTTGACGATGTCGAGATAGGCTTGGCGGGGATCACTGCTCTGGGTCTTGCGGGCGGAGTGGTTCTGGCACTCCTGCTCGAACCAGGCGAACTTGCCGCTTTCACGCAGCGCCGCCATCACCTTGTCGTAGAGGGGCAGCAGATAGAAGACGTCGGCCGCCGCATATTCAAGTTGACGGGGGGTGAGCGGACGCGCCAGCCAGTCGGTACGCGCCTGATCTTTTTCCAGGGTCACACCGAGAAACTCGTTGACCAGGGCGCCGAAGCCCACCGAGACCCCGTGGCCCAGAAAGGCTGCCGCCAGCTGGGTGTCGTGCATCTGGTTGGGCAGATGACCCGCCTGATGCTGGATAAGCTCCAGATCTTCGCCGGAGGCGTGCAAAATGGCGATCTGCCCTGCCCGACCGAGTCGCTGCCAGAGGGAGGAGAGATCCAGCGTCAAGGGATCCAGCAGTGCCAGCTGGTGGCCGTCGTAGATCTGGAACAGGCCCAGCTGGGGGTAATAGGTACGGGTGCGGACGAATTCAGTATCGATGGCCAGGGGAACGTCGGCCAGGGAGGCGAGATACTGATCCAGTTCGGCTTGCTGTGAAATGAGTTGATAATGCATCTGTGCCTGCGCGTTGATCAGGGCCAAAAGAAAAAACCGTGGGCTGACCCACGGTTTTGCATAACGACGGCATGCTGCTTGGCAGCGCCACGCCGGTTACTGCTTGGCAATCTCCTCGTCGCGCAGCACGCGGCGCAGGATCTTGCCCACATTGGTCTTGGGAAGTTCGTCACGAAATTCTACCAGTTTCGGGACCTTATAGGCAGTCAGATGTTTGCGGCAGTGCGCAATAATCTCGTCTTCCAGCAGCTTTGGATCTTTCTTGACCACGAAGATCTTCACCAGCTCGCCGGAGACCTTGTGCGGTACGCCGACGGCGGCCACTTCCAGCACTTTCGGGTGGAGCGCCACCACGTCTTCAATTTCGTTCGGATAGACGTTGAAACCGGAGACCAGGATCATGTCTTTCTTGCGATCGACGATCTTGAAGAAACCCTGCTCGTCGCACACCGCGATATCGCCGGTACAGAGCCAGCCATCCTGCATCACCTCGGCGGTGGCTTCCGGCCGCTGCCAGTAACCGCTCATCACCTGCGGGCCGCGTACCTGCATCTCCCCCGGTTTGCCGAGTTCGTGGATCACCTGACCGTTGTCATCCACCAGCCGGATGTCGGTGGAGCAGACCGGCAGGCCGATGGAACCGTTGTAGTCCACCAGATCGTAGGGGCAGACGCTCACCAGGGGTGAACACTCGGTCAGACCGTAACCTTCCAGCAGCGGGGTGTCGGTCAACGCCTTCCACTGCTCGGCCACCGCCCGCTGCACCGCCATGCCGCCGCCGATGGTGAGCTTGAGCTTGTCAAACGGCATGCTCTGGAACTCGCCATTGTTGACCAGCGCGTTGAACAGGGTGTTGACCCCGGTGATGCAGGTGAAGGGGTACTTCTTGATCTCTTTGACAAAGCCCGGGATGTCGCGCGGGTTGCTGATGAGCAGGTTGTAACCGCCGATGCGCATGAACAGCAGGCAGTTCACGGTCAATGCAAACACGTGGTAGAGCGGCAGTGCGGTGACCACGAACTCCTTGCCCCGCTCCAGCATGGGACCATAGACGCCGAGGCACTGCTCCACGTTGGCAATCATGTTGCGGTGGGTCAGCATGGCCCCCTTGGAGAGGCCGGTGGTGCCACCGGTGTACTGCAGGAAGGCGAGATCGTCGTTGTTGATCTCGGGCTTGATGTACTGCAGATAACGACCCTTGGCCAGCGCCTGACGCATGGTGCTGGCGTGGGGCAGATTGTACTTGGGCACCAGCTTCTTGACGTATTTCACCACGAAGTTGACCAGGGTTCCCTTGGCCAGCCCCAGGTTGTCCCCCATCCGGGTCAAGATCACGTGCTTGACCGGGGTGTCATAGACCACTTTTTCCAGGGTGTGGGCAAAGTTGGAGACGATGACGATGGCCTTGGCGCCGGAGTCCTTGAGCTGATGCTCCAGCTCGCGCGGGGTGTAGAGCGGGTTGACGTTGACCACTATCATGCCGGCACGCAGGATGCCGAACACGGCGATGGGGTACTGCAGCAGGTTGGGCATCATCACGGCGACCCGGTCGCCCTGACTCAGCTTGAGCTCGTTTTGCAGGTAGGCGGCAAAGGCGCGGGACTGCTCCTCGAGACGACGATAGGTAATGGTCTGCCCCATGTTGACGAAGGCAGGCTGGTCGGCGAACTCGTTCACCGACTCTTCAAACATCTCGACCAGGGAGCTGTATTGGTCTGGATTGATCTCGGCGGGCACCCCTTCTGGATAACGCTTCAGCCAGACTTTTTCCACGAACTTCTCCTGCATAACTAGCACCTGTGCGCTCACTGTGTTGCCTCCGTCCCTGTTCACATCCATTTCAAGCAGTTGTTTTAAGCTCATACTCTAATGCCGCCCATATTTACATAGGGCAACATCAATTAACAGCGAATTAACAACAGAAAAATGTGAGGGGGAAGACAAACCTGGAATTATTGAAAGCCGTCGATTCTACCGAATTTGACAAAATTTTTCGATACAAACAGCGGTCTCTGCCGAATTTTCCATATGAAAATGGTGGTTTCCCGCCAAAACGACACGCTCAATGCGTGTAAAGGCGGCATGACGCTCTCCCCACTGTACCTGCAGGCTGGCAAAACCCTCTGCGCCGGCGATAAACAGCACGGGACAGGCAATGGCCCGGATCAGGGCCTGGGCCTGCCCCTCGCTCATGCGCATGGGGGAGAGATCCCTAAGACGAGGATCGCTGCGCCAGTGCCAGCGCCCTGCCCGCGCTTCCAGCTGCCGCTCGCAGATAAGGCGTGCCGCACTCGGGGTGATGTCCGCCACCTTGCAGCGCGCCGCCACCGCCTCGTCGATGGAGGCAAAGCCCTGGGAGGCTCGCTCGCGGGTTCGGCTGCGGTTGAGGATGGCTCGGCGCAGCTGCTCCGGCACGGCGTCGTCCGGCTGACTGAGGGGTCCGAGCCCCTCCAGCAGAATGAGCCGCTCCACCTGCTCGGGGAAGACTCCGGCATAGGCGGAGGCAATCAGCGCCCCCAGGGAGTGGCCCAGCAGCACAAAGCGCGACCAGCCGGCGGCCTGGGTGATCTGATAAAGATCGTCCAGCCAGTCGACAAAGACATAGGGTGTGTTCTTGTGATCCGAGCGACCGTGCCCCGGCAGATCGACACAGACGAGGTGAAAGTGGGTCAGATAAGGGGCCAGGGGCACAAAGCTTGCGCTGTTGTCGAGCCAGCCATGCAGGGCAAGCAGCAGCGGTTTGTCCCCCTGCTCTCCCTGCGCCGGCAGGCTCTCGAGCAAGGCAACCCGGCGGCCGTCGGCCAGGGTCAGGAAGCGCTCTTGCAGCAAGGTGTTCATGCCCAGCTCCTAGCGGCGCAGCGGCCGTCTCGGCCAGTAGGGATCATAGAAGGGGTCGTAGAAGTAGGGATCCATGTAGCGAACCTCCACCTCCTTGACCGGCGGCCACAGCTTGCTGCCCGTCACCTTGAGCACCGAGAAGCGATATTTGTGCTCGCCAATCTGGCTGTCCACCGGCTGGGCTATGGTGCCGAGCACCGTCAGGCTGCGCCCCTTGGCATAGAGGGTCGGGTCGACAAAACCCTGCATGATGGCCAGAAAACGGCCCGGGCTCTGTTCGGTCTGCTCCGGCACCCCGTTGGACTTGAGCGGCAGATAGACCACCTCGATGACACTCTGATCCGCCTTGTTGTGTACCGACGAGATGACGCCGCTCCAGCGGGCCGGCTTGCCTTCCAGGCCGGCAAGCGCCGGCTGGTAGGCCACCAGCTGGTTGGCGGGCTCATAGGCCAGCTCTTGCGGAACCGAGCTGCAGGCACCGAGCAGAAGGCCGGCGGCCCCCATCACCATTGCACGCTTCAACATGTCACTCTCCTTGAGTCGGGCTGGGCCCGACCTCTCAACCGCCCACGTGGGGCCTGTGTCGACCGGCATGAGCGACAAGTCTGCCACTCCTGCCCTTATTCGCGACCCGGCAGCTTCTTCCAGGTCACCTTGTCACGCAAATATACCGGGGTCGCCTGCTCGACCGCCACCGCCTCGCCGGCCAGCCAGGCGCTGCGGGCCAGCGGCAGCATGTCCTCTGCCGCCGGGAAGCGTACCTGGCTCGCCACCAGCTCGTCGGCCAGCACAGCGAGAGTCTCGCCATAGGTCTCAAATCCGGTACCGACGCGGGTAAAGCTGCCCGGCAGCGTGCCGCGGGACGCCACCAGTGCGGCGGGGCCGCTCACCACCTCTTCGCCCACCAGCTGGATGCGGCCATCGATGAGCTCATAATGGCCGAAGTAGACCTCGTCCATGCGTGCATCGATGGCGGTCAACACCCGCTCGGCGCCGTCCAGCCGATGAGCTCCCTGCGCCATGGCGGCCAGGGTGGAGATACCGATCAGCGGTACACCTGCGCCCAGCGCCAGCCCCTGTGCCACGCCGATGCCGATCCGCACCCCGGTAAAGGAGCCTGGACCACGGCCGAAGGCGATGGCATCGAGCTCGTCCAAGGTTACCCCGGCCTCGTCCAACACAGCCTGAACCATGGGCAGGATTTTACGGGTGTGATCCCGCGGCGCCTCTTCCCAACGGGAGAATACCTTCTCCCCCACCAGCAAGGCGGCGGAGCAGGCTTCGGTGGCGGTATCTACGGCCAGGATCTTCAACTCGTTCATGCTTTCCAATCTCTATAAAATCAGTCAATTACATAATCTGCAAGCAGGCTCTGCCAGCAGTTTTCACATTCTGGTGCGCGCATTGAGGGCCGCCTCGACCCCCTATCGGCAGCGTGGCCGCCTCGCCAGTGCACGGGTGCGCAGCATCTTCGGTAGATTCAGCTCTTGCGATCGAAAAAACCGCCCAGGGTGGCCAGCTCCCGGGTCCGAGGAATCGCGGGCAGGCTCTTGATAAAGGTCGCGCCGTAGGGTTTGTTGACCATGCGGGGATCACAGATGACCAGTACGCCGTGATCACTGCGATCACGAATGAGCCGCCCCACCCCCTGCTTCAAGGCAATCACCGCCTTGGGCAGCTGGATATCGGCGAAGGGATCACCGCCCCTGAGCTTGCAATCATCCACCCGCGCCTTCAGCAGCGGATCGTCGGGGCTGGCAAACGGCAGCTTGTCGATGATAACACAGGAGAGCGCGGCACCACGCACGTCGATCCCCTCCCAGAAGCTGCTGGTCGCCACCAGCACGGCGCGGCCATTCTCGACAAACTCCTTGAGCAGCCGCTGCTTGTTGTCCTCCCCCTGCAGCAACACGGTGCGACCGATCTCCCGGCGCAGCACCTCGGCCACCTGGCGCATCACCTGATGACTGGTACAGAGGAAGAAACAGCCCCCCGGCGTCTTGTTGATGAGCGGGATCATCAGGTTGGCCAGCTGCTCGCCCCGACCAAAGGCATTGGGCTCGGGCAGGAAGCGCGGCACACACAGGCGCGCCTGCTCGCCATAGTCGAACGGACTGTCCAGGATAAGCTCGGCGCTGCCGGCCAGCCCCAACTCCGCCTTGAAGTGATCAAAGCGCATGTCCACCGTCAGCGTCGCCGAGGTAAACACCCAGGCTACCTCGGGGCGCAGCACCTCGGCGCCGAAGCGCTCGGCCACCGACAGCGGGGTCAGATTGAGGGTGAAATGGAGCCGCGAGCAGTCATACCAGTAGGAGAAACCGGTCTGGTTGACCGCCAGCACCTCGCCAAGGCGAGTGCGCAGCTCGCTGATGCGCTCGAAACAGTGGTCAAGTTGCTCCCCTCGCCCCAGCGCCAGCTTCAGCACCTCGTAACACAGGCCGAGGGCATCGTTGAGGCGGGCCAGCGCCTGGCCCCAGAGCGGTTGGCGCAACATGTCGCGGGTGTTGCCACGACCGCCGTCCACCCCGAAGGCGAGCCGCAAGTCCTGGCTCGCGATGGCGAGCCTGTCTGCCGCCTTGCCAAGCTGACCCATGTCGTGGGCCTCGGCCCGATAGGCAAGCTGGATATCCTGCGCCAGATCCTGGATGGTGCGGCTGCCCACCGACTTGCCAAAGTAGTTGGTGGCGATCTCGGGCAGCTGGTGCGCTTCGTCAAACACATAGACCTGCGCTTCTGGCACCAGCTCGCCAAATCCGGTGTCTTTCACCGCCATGTCGGCGAAGAAGAGGTGATGGTTGATCACCACCACCTGGGCATCCATGGCGCGGCGGCGAGCCACCACCAGATGGCAATCGTCGTAATAGGGGCAATCGCGGCCGAGGCAGTTTTCATTGGTGCTGGTGACGTGGGCGAGGATCTCGGCGTTTTCCTGCAGTCCAGGAATGTCCCCCACGTCACCGTTGTCGGTGGCGGTGGACCAGGACTTCACCTTGACCAGATCGTTGAGCACTTCGGGCTTTTGCAGGTGGGATTCGCTGAGCAGCCGGTTCATCCGCTCGATGCACAGATAGTTGCTGCGCCCCTTAAGGAGAGCCACCGGCGGGGTATAGGAGAGTGCGCCGGTGATGGTAGGCAGGTCTCGATAGAAGAGCTGCTCCTGCAGGTTTTTGGAGCCGGTGCTGATCACCACCCGCTTGCCGGATTCCAGCGCCGGCACCAGATAGGCGTAGGTTTTGCCGGTACCTGTGCCCGCCTCCACCAGCAAGCGACCGTGTGACTTGATGGCGTTGGCCACCGCTTCGGCCATCTCCAGTTGCGGGGCGCGGGCGACAAAACCGTCGATGTGGCTGGCCAGAGGGCCGTCTGGCTTGAACAGGGTCTGGATGGTCAAAGGGGCGTCCCGCTGCAACAAAAGGGGGCATTATGCCAAAAAGGTGGCAAAAGCGGGACTGACTTCTGCCCCTAGACGAAGAGATCGATCTGGTGATCGGGGTCCGGCTTGTGATCGTCCTCTTCAGGCTTTTCCTGATCACGCTTGACCGAGGGGTAAGGCTGCTGGCGCTGCTGGGAGTCACCGTTGTCGGTGCTGGTCTTGCGCAGCTGATGCTTCTGGCTGATCTGGGTTACTTCCCGCTTGATGTCGTCACTGCTCGGCGCGGCCGGCGCCCTGGGCAGAATGGGGAATAACAGGTCCTGGCTGGGCATGATGTCGCCTCCTCTGGCTCACCTTGTCTAGTTATCGACCATAAAACCGTTTTCTCAACTTTAATCGACCAAATCACATTTTCCGGTTGCTTTTTCCGTCAAGGCAGGTAGTTTAAATCGGGCGTCAACTACGACATCTTATTTGTAAAGGATTGATTACATGCAGTTCACCAGCCTGAAGACTCATCACCACCATCATCATCCCGAATAGTCTTTCAGGAGGTTGACTGCTGGAAGACACTTAACTGGTGACTTCCAAAAGGACCGCAAGATTCATAAACCCTCGGAAGCACCCACTTCCGAGGGTTTTTTCGTTTTTGACTAGAAGGAAATCGAGCAATGGAAACACAACGTCTGCGCATCGCCATGCAAAAATCTGGTCGCCTGAGCCAGGACTCCCAGGCCCTGTTCAAGAGCTGCGGCCTCAAGATCAACCTGCGCGAGCAGCGCCTCATCGCCCATGTCGAGAACATGCCCATCGACATCCTGCGGGTGCGTGATGACGACATCCCGGGGCTGGTGATGGAAGGGGTGGTCGACCTTGGCATCATCGGCGAAAACGTGCTGGAAGAGGTGCAGCTCATCCGCGCCTCCCAGGGCCAACCCTTTGCGGTCAAGACCCTCAAACAGCTCGACTTCGGCGGCTGCCGCCTCTCCCTGGCGGTGCCGGACGACGTCAACTACACCGGGCCAGAGAGCCTCGCCGGCAAGCGCATCGCCACCTCCTACCCTGGGCTGCTCAAGCGCTTCTTCGACGAGAAGGGGCTCGCCTTCAAGAGCGTGATGCTGGGCGGGTCGGTGGAAGTGGCGCCGCGCGCGGGCCTGGCCGACGCCATCTGCGATCTGGTCTCCACCGGTGCCACCCTGGAGGCAAACGGCCTCAAAGAGGTGGAGGTGATCTACCGCTCCAAGGCGGTACTGGTGCAGGCACCCAACCCCTTGTCCGATGCCAAGCAGAAGATCATCGATACCCTGCTGCCCCGCATTCAGGGGATGCAGCAGGCGCGCGAGAGCAAGTACATCATGCTGCACGCCCCCAAGGACAAGCTCGATGCCATCACCGATCTGCTGCCGGGCGCCGAGCGACCCACCATCATGCAGCTGGCGGGCGAGACCAATCAGGTGGCGTTGCACGTCGTCTCCAGCGAGACCCTGTTCTGGGAGACCATGGAGCAGCTCAAGGCGCTGGGTGCCAGCTCCATTCTGGTGCTGCCCATCGAGAAGATGATGGAATAAGGAAGGGACATCATGCAGACCCTGATCTGGAAGACCCTCTCCCCCGCCCAGCAGGCCGACGTGCTGACCCGGCCCGCCCTGAGTGACGAAGCCGACATCGGCGCCGTGGTACGGGAGATCATCGGCTCGGTACGCAGCCGGGGCGATGAGGCCCTGCGCGAGCTGAGCCAGCGTTTCGAACGTGCCCCGCGTCAGCAACTGCAGGTAAGCAATGCCGAAATCGAGGCCGCCTGCGAGCGCCTCGATGACGACATCAAGGGCGCCATCGAGGCGGCCATCGCCAACATTCGCACCTTCCACGCCGCGCAAGCGCAACCCGTGGTACGGGTCGAGACCCAACCCGGGGTGGTGTGCGAGCTGCGCACCCAGCCCATCAGCCGGGTCGGCCTCTACGTGCCGGGGGGCAGCGCGCCGCTCCCCTCCACCGTGATGATGCTGGCCATTCCGGCAGCGATCGCCGGTTGCCGTGAAGTGGTGCTCTGCACCCCGTCTCCGGCCAGCGACGAGATCCTGTTTGCCGCCCGTGCCTGCGGGGTCGAGAAGGTGTTCGCCATCGGCGGTGCCCAGGCCATCGCCGCCATGGCTTACGGCACCGAAAGCATCCCCAAGGTGGACAAGATCTTCGGCCCGGGCAACGCCTATGTGACCGAAGCCAAGGGCCAGGTGTCCCGCGACTGGCGCGGCGCCGCCATCGACATGCCGGCCGGCCCCTCCGAGGTGCTGGTGATCGCCGACGAGAGCGCCAACCCGGCCTTCGTGGCGGCGGATCTGCTCTCTCAGGCCGAGCACGGCCCCGACAGCCAGGTGGTGCTGGTGACCACCTCGCCCCTGCTGGCCGACGCCATCAACGGCGAGATCAAGGGCCAACTGGCCAAGCTCACTCGCCGCGACATCGCCACCAAGGCGCTGGGTTCAAGCCTGGTGATCCTCTGCGATAACCTGGATGAAGCGTGTGCCATCTCCAATGCCTATGCGCCAGAGCACCTCATCGTGCAGACCCGTGCACCCCGCGAGCTGCTGGACCGACTCGAGAACGCCGGCTCCATCTTCCTTGGGGCATGGACGCCCGAGTCGGTCGGCGATTACGCCAGCGGTACCAACCACACCCTGCCCACCTATGGCTATGCCCGCACCTGCTCGAGCCTTGGCCTCGCCGACTATCAGCGCCGCTACACGGTGCAGGAGCTGAGCGCCGAAGGTATTCGCGGCCTTGGTCCCATCGTCGAGCGTATCGCCCAGGCCGAGGGGCTTGATGGCCACAAGAATGCCGTCACCCTGAGGTTGAACGCCCTGGCCGCCGCGTCCCAACAAACAGCACAGCAGAAGGATTTGTCATGAGCATTGCCAATCTGGCGCGCCGCGTGGTGCGGGCCCTCACCCCCTATCAATCCGCCCGCCGTATCGGCGGCAAGGGCCACGTCTGGCTCAACGCCAACGAGGCCCCGCTGGCCTATCCCTTTACCGTCGAGGGGAGCCGTCTCAACCGCTACCCCGAGTGCCAGCCGGCCGAGTTGGTGAACGGTTATGCCGCCTACGCCGGGGTCAATCCCGATCAGGTGCTGGTGAGCCGCGGTGCCGACGAGGCCATCGAGCTCTTGATCCGCACCTTCTGTGAAGCGGGACAGGATCAGATCCTCATCTGCCCCCCCACCTACGGCATGTACGCCATCAGCGCCGAGACCTGTGGTGTCGGTATCGTCGAGCAACCGCTTACCACCAGCCGCCAGCCGGACTGGCCCGCCATCGCCGATCGCCTCGGCGACGTGAAGCTGGTGTTCCTCTGCTCCCCCAACAACCCCACCGGGGATCTGGTGGGGCGCGACGGGCTCATCGCCCTGCTGGAGAAGGCGCAGGATCGCGCCATCGTGGTGGTGGACGAGGCCTATATCGAGTTCTGCCCCGAGGCTTCCGTGGTGGACCTGCTGGCTCGCTTCCCCAATCTGGTGGTGACCCGCACCCTCTCCAAGGCCTTTGCCCTGGCGGGGATCCGCTGCGGCTTTACGCTGGCAAACCCGGAGGTGATCGCCATGCTGGCCAAGGTGATCGCCCCCTATCCCATTCCCGAGCCTATCGCCCAGATAGCGGCGCAGGCCCTCTCCCCTATGGGGCTCGAGCTGATGCACGAGCGTGTGGTGGAGCTCAACAGGCAAAAGGCCGCCTTCAAGGCTGAGCTGGCCAAGCTTGCCTGCGTGAAGGAAGTGTTCGAGGACAAGGGCAACTTTGTGCTGGTGCGCTTTGTGGATGGCGCCAGCGTGTTTGCCGCCATGAAGGCCGCCGGCATCATCTTGCGGGACTTCTCGACCAAGCCGGGCCTGGACAACAGCATTCGCGTCACCATCGGCTATCAGGGCGAGATGGACGCCGTGCTGGCCGTGCTGCGTGATCTGCCCCCCACTTTGTAAGACAAGGATGTAGCGATGAAGACCCCGTTTTTGTTTATCGACCGCGACGGTACCCTGATTGAAGAGCCGGTGACCGACAAGCAGGTGGACAGCCTCGCCAAGCTGCGCTTCGAGCCCATGGTGATCCCGGTGCTGCGCGAGCTGCAGGCCGCCGGTTACGTGCTGGTGATGGTGACCAACCAGGATGGGCTGGGCACCACCAGCCTGCCGCTGGAGAACTTCCAGCCGCCCCACGATCTGATGATGCACCTGTTCGAATCGCAAGGAGTAAGCTGGGAAAAGGTGCTGATCTGCCCTCACTTCCCCACCGACGGCTGCAGCTGCCGCAAGCCCCACCTCGGCCTGGTCAAGGAGTATCTCGCCTCGGGTCGCATCGACTTTGCCAACTCCTTCGTGATTGGTGACAGACAGACCGATCTACAGCTTGCCGAGAACATGGGCATTGGCGGTATTCGCTACCACCCGCAAGATCACGGCTGGCTCGCCATTCGTGATCAGCTGCTCTCCAAAGGACGAGTTGCCGAGGTGGAGCGCTATACCAAGGAGACCCGCATCCAGGTGGCTGTGGATTTAGACAAGAGCGGCGGCAACCAGATTGAAACCGGCATCGGCTTTTTTGATCACATGCTGGATCAGATAGCGACCCACGCCGGTTTCAGGCTCAAGCTCAAGGTCAGCGGCGATCTGCACATCGACGATCACCACACGGTGGAAGATGTCGGCCTCGCGCTCGGTCAGGCCCTGCGCCAGGCTCTTGGCAACAAGCGCGGCATCGGTCGTTTCGGCTTCGTGCTGGCGATGGACGAGGTGCAGGCGGTGATCGATGGCCGCCCGCGTGCGGATGAAGAGACCCCGCTCACCGAGCAGGAGGTAGCCACCGCGCTGGATTTGAGCGGTCGCCCCTACTTCGTGTTCGACTGCCCGAGCGGTTTTGGCCGCGACAACGTGGGCGAGATGGCCACCGAGATGGTGCCCCACTTCTTTCGCTCCCTCTCGGACGCCATGGCCATCACATTGCAGATGAAGGTGGGCAGCGGCAACACCCACCACCAGGTGGAGGCGCTGTTCAAGGGCTTTGGCCGTGCCCTGCGCCAGGCCATTCGAGTGGAAGGGAGCGAACTCCCCTCCAGCAAGGGGGTGCTGTGATGGAAGTGAACAAGCAGAAGCTGGTCATCATCGACACTGGGTGTGCAAACCTTGCCTCGGTCAGGATGGCGTTCGAGCGCCTCGGCGTGCAACCGCGGGTCTCCCGCGAGGCGGCCGACATCGAAGCGGCTGACAAGCTGATCCTGCCCGGCGTCGGCACCGCCGTGGCCGCCATGAAGAACCTCAACGAGCGCAATCTGGTGCCGCTTATTCGCGCCGCCAAACAGCCACTGCTGGGCTTTTGCCTCGGCATGCAGATGCTGGCGGAGGCCTCCGAAGAGACCATGAGTGAGGGCGAAGACAAGGGCGGGCTGATCGACTGCCTCGGCATAGTCCCTGGCAAGATCCGGCTGATGGAGGTGGGCAACCTGCGCCTGCCTCACATGGGCTGGAATCAGGTGGAGCACGACGAGAGCCACCCGCTGCTCAAGGGGATCCCAAGCGGCAGCTACTTCTACTTCGTCCACTCCTACGCCCTGGAGGCGACCGACGCCACCATCGCCACCTGCGACTACGGCCAGCAGTTTACCGCCATTGTCGGTCGTGACAACTTCTTCGGCGCCCAATTCCACCCGGAGCGCTCCGGCGCGGCCGGTGCCCGCCTACTGCAAAACTTTCTGGAGCTTTAACAAGGATGATTATCCCAGCCATTGATCTGATTAACGGCCAAGTCGTCAGGCTCTATCAGGGCGACTACGGCCAGAAGACCGCCTACAGCGACAGCCCGCAGGCCCGTTTCGATGAATATGTCTCCCAGGGGGCGGTGCAGCTGCACCTGGTGGATCTGGACGGTGCCAAGGATGCCAGGGCGCGCCAGCTCCCCCTCATCGCCCAGCTGCTGTCGGCCACCGAGGCACCGGTACAGGTAGGGGGTGGCGTGCGCAGCGAGCAGGATGTGGCGGACCTGCTGGCCGCCGGCGCCAGCCGGGTGGTGATCGGCTCCACCGCCGTCAAATCGCCGGATCTGGTGGCCAACTGGATGGAGAAGTACGGCCCCGAGCGCATCGTGCTGGCACTGGACGTCAATATCGACGCCCAGGGCAATCGCCATATCGCGGTAGCCGGCTGGCAGGAGAATAGCGGGGTGACCATAGAGGCACTGATCGAGCGCTTCCTGCCCGCCGGGCTCAAGCACGTGCTCTGCACCGACATCAGCCGTGACGGCACCCTGGCCGGTACCAACGTCGAACTCTATCGGGATCTCTGCGCCCGCTACCCGAGCGTCGGTTTCCAGGCCTCCGGCGGCATTGGCGGCATCGAGGATATCGAGGCGCTCAAGGGCTCCGGGGTCAAGGGGATCATCCTCGGTCGCGCCCTGCTGGAGGGCAAGTTCTCGGTGGGGGACGCCATCGCCTGCTGGGGCAGCCACGGCAGCGCCGGCTGATCCCGCCACAGCAGACAACCTCCTGACGTTGACTGGTGAAGGCCCGCCTGCGGGCCTCTCTCCAGCAAGGGGTAAATCGGGGTAAGTCCTTATTACTTGGTAACAATTGACTCTATACTCGAACTCACTGAGACAACGTCACGGAGGATCCATGTTTACATCTCACTCCGCCACCATCCTGATTGTCGACGATTCCCCCGAGAATCTGATGGTGCTGACCGACCTGCTCTCCTCCACCTACCGGGTGCTCGCGGCCCAGAGCGGAGAGAAGTGCCTGCGCATCGCCACCGGCAAGATCACACCGGACCTCATCCTGCTGGATGTGATGATGCCTGGCATGGACGGCTACGAGGTGCTCAAGCAGTTGCGTCTCAACGGGCAAACCAGCCGCATCCCGGTCGTGCTGCTCACCGCCCTCGCCGATCCCCAGAGCGAAGAGTACGGCCTGTCGCTGGGAGCCGCCGACTACATCACCAAACCCATCAAACCCGCCATCGTCCAGGCCAGGGTACGCACCCAGCTGGAGGCCAAGCAGGCCCGCGACGGTCTGCAGAACCAGAATGCCGCGCTGGAAGCCGAAGTGGCACGGCGCATGGCGGAAAATGATCTGACCCAGCAGGTCTCCATCCGCGCCCTCGCCCATCTGGCGGAGATCCGCGATCCCGAAACCGGCAATCACATCCTGCGCACCCAGGGCTATGTCAGGCAGCTGGCCAGCGCGCTGTCGACCCATCCCCGCTTTGCCGAGACCCTGACCCCCCGCTACATCGACCTGCTGAGCCGCTCGGCCCCGCTGCACGACATCGGCAAGGTGGGCATACCGGATCAGATCCTGCTAAAACCGGGCAAGCTGACGCCCGAGGAGTGGCAGATCATGCGCACCCACGCCAAGCTCGGCAGCGATGCCATCGAGGAGGCTGAACGGGACATTGATCAGCCACTGGTATTTCTCACCCTGGCCAAGGAGATCGCCCACTGGCACCACGAGAAGTGGGACGGCAGCGGCTATCCGGACGGTCTGAAGGGAGACGCCATTCCACTCTCGGCCCGCTTGATGGCGCTGGCGGACGTGTTCGACGCCCTCATCAACGTGCGGGTCTACAAGGCGGCCATGCCCTATGACGAGGCGCGCGCCCTGATCCTCTCCGGCAGCGGCCAGCATTTCGACCCGGATGTGGTGACCGCCTTTGACAGCCACTTCGACGAGTTCATCGCCATCGCCGAGCGTTACAAGGACGACAACGAGGTCCCTCATGGCTGAACGGCCGCCCTTGACCCGGGCCCATGTACTCAATGTGGTGCTCACCTATGCCGCCGTGGCGAGCCTGTGGATCCTGCTATCCGACAAGGCGGTGGAGTGGCTGTTCAGCACCCCGGCGCAGTTCGCACTGGCCAGTACCATCAAGGGGTGGCTGTTCATTGTCATCACCGCCACCCTGCTCTACGCCATGCTGCGCCGGCGCATCGATCAGCCCACCGTCAGCAGCACGCCATCAAGGCGCCAACTGCTTCCCTTCGTGCTGTTCAATGGCCTCATCATCGCCCTGACCGCCATGGCCATCGCCCAGAACATCAATCTGACCCAGGACAAGGAGGCGACCCGGCTCGAGACCATCGCCGACCTCAAAGGCAAGCGCATCACCGAGTGGCTCAACTCCCGCGAATTCGACGCCCACATCCTGCTCGAAAACCCGCTCTACGGCGCCCTCTATCGCGAAGCCCAGACCAGTCATGCCGGCCAGGCCGACCTGATGGCCAGACTCGATGAGTTTCTCTCCATCCGCCGTTTCAGCGCCGCCACCGTGCTGGCGCCGAGTGGCGAGGTGCTGTGGCAGACGCAGGGGGCCAGCGGCCTCAACTCCGCGCTGCGCAATGCCCTGGCCAGTGTCAGCGCCGGGCGCATCACCCGGGTGGGCCCCTACCTGGACGAGCAAGGGCATGCCCGGCTCGATTTCATCGCTCCCCTGCCGGTGACCGACGGCAAGCCCCCCCTGATCGTGCTGCAGATCAGCAGCAGCGATCCCCTCAACAGCATTCTCAAGACCTGGCCAGTGCCGGACAGCAGCGGCGAAGCTCTGCTGTTTCGCCGCAACGGCGAGCAGATCCAGTTCATCAATGACGTCCGCTATCGTCCGGACTCTGCCCTCAGCCTGCAGTTGCCGGCCAGCAGCAAGGAGCTGCTGGCGGCCCAGTACCTGCGCCATGATCACGACGCCCAGGACAAAGCGATCTTCTTTGGCCGGGACTATCGCAACGTGCCGGTGTTTGGCACCGCCCGTCCGGTGCTGGGCACCGACTGGTATCTGCTGGCCAAGATAGACGAGGCAGAGCTCAACCGCGCGGTATTGAAAGAGAGCATCTGGATCGGGCTCATCGGCCTGCTTGCCCTCTTCATTACCAATGCGGGCATAGTGCTGCTGCGCCAGCACACCCGGCTGCAGATGGCCGAGCAGGTTCGCCAGTCCCAGGCTGGCCGGCTGCAGGCGCTGCAGTTGCTCTCCGCCATCGCCGACAGCTCGGAAGACGCTATCTTCGCCAAGGATCTGGAGGGCAAGTACATCCTGTTCAACCGGGCAGCCAGCCAGTTTGTCGGCAAGTCGGCCAGCGAGATGCTGGGCCAGGATGACACGGCCATCTTTCCCCCCGATCAGGCGCGCATGCTGATGGAGATTGGCCGCCAGGTGATTGCCAGCAACCGGGTGCAGACCCAGGAGGAGTTTCTGACCCTGCCAGGCGGCGAGCGGGTGTTTCTCGCCACCAAGGGGCCGCTGCAGGGCAGCGATGGCGAGGTGATCGGTATCTTTGGCATCTCCCGCGACATCACCGACTTCAAGCGAGCCGAGGCGGGCCTGCGCGAGCGTGAAGGATTGTTCCGCGCCCTGGTGGAGCAATCCCTGGCCGGCATCTACATCATCCAGCAGGGTCAGCTCTGCTACATCAACCCCGGTTTTGCCCGCCTGTTCGGCTACGGCTCGACTGCGGCGCTGCTGAAGATTTGCTCCCTGCCAGCTCTGGCCAGTGCCAAGGACAGCGCCAGAGTGGCCGAACAGCTGCAGCGCTGCGAGCAGGAAGACAGCGAGATCCACACCCGCTTCACCGCCCTGCATCACGATCACCAGAACATCGAGATGGAGCTGTACGGCCGGCGCGTCGACTACCGTGGCCAGCCCGCCGTGCTCGGCCTCTTGCTGGACATCACGGAGCGGGAGCAGGTCGAACAGGCCCTGACCCGTCAGGCGAGCGAACTGCGCCAGCAAAACAACGAGCTGGAGCGGTTCAACAAGGTGATGGTGGACAGGGAGCTCGCCATGCTGGCCCTCAAGCACAAGATCAATGAGTTGTCGCTCCAGCTCGGAGAGCAGCCCCCCTACCCGCAGGCCCCCACTCCGCCGGAAGAGTCCCTATGATGAACTGGTCTTCGCTGTGGCATCTTCGCCCCACCAAACAGCGCTGGGGCGTCTGCCTGCTGGCACTGCTGCTGCCCGTCCTGATGCTGCAGATCCGGGTCCAGCTGCCCATCGCCTTTGGCGAGCGCCCCCTGCTGGTGCTGTTCATGCTGCCCATCATCGTCTGTGCCCTGCTGGGGGGGCTGTTGCCCGGTCTGCTCTGCACCCTGATGAGCGGCCTGCTCACGGCCTACTTCGTGTTGCTCCCGGTCCACGAGCTGCGCATCGGCTCCGGCCAGGATCTGGTGCAGTGGGGCATTCTGGAGGTCAACGGCATCCTCATCAGCCTGCTGAGCGCCGCGGTGCACCACTCCCGCAGCCGGGAGACCCAGCGTTGGCAAGAGCTGGCAAGCATCCAGTCCCGTCTGCAACAGAGTGAAACCCGCTTCCAAGCCACTTTCGAACAGGCGGCGGTCGGCATTGCCCTGGTCGCCCCCGACGGCAAGTGGCTGCGGGTCAACCAGCGGCTGTGCGACATGGTGGGCTACCAGGCCGACGAGCTGATGGGGATGACCTTTCAGCAGATCACCCACCCGGACGATCTCTTCATCGACCAGACCTATGTGACCCAGATGCTGGCCGGCGAACGCCAGCAGTACACCCTGGAGAAGCGCTACCTGCGCAAGGGAGGCGAGATCCTCTGGATCACCCTGACGGTGGCGCTGGTCAAAAACCTCAAGGGGGAGCCCGACTACTTCATCTCGGTGATCGAGGACAACCAGCAGCGCAAGGAAGCGGAGGAAGCCCTGCGCCGCAACGAAGGGATCCTGCGTGAATCCCAGCACCTGGCCAAGATCGGCAACTGGCGCTGGCACATCGCCGATGACAGCCACTTCTGGTCGCCGGAGATCTACCGCATCTATGGCCGCGATCCCTCCCTGCCCCCTGCCATCTACCCCGAAGTGAAGAAGTATTTCACCCAGGAGGGGTGGCGAACCATTGCCCAGTCGGTCGAACGCTGCCTGCAGGATGGCCTGCCCTACGAGTGCGACGCCGAGGTGATCCACGATCAGGGTGAGCCTGCCTGGATCATCGCCCGGGGGGCGGCGCTTCGAGACAGCGAGGGGGCCATAGTCGAGCTTTACGGCACGGTACAGGACATCACGGAGCGCAAGCTTGCCGAGCAGCAGTTGCTGCACAACCAGCAGATAGCGCTCGATACCCAGCGCCGCGCCCGACTGGCGGCGCTCAATCTGATGGATGACGCCATCAGCGCCCGCATCCGCGCCGAGACCACCAGCAGCGCCTTGCGCGAGAGTGAACAGCGGTTGCTGCTGGCCCAGGAGGGGGCGCACATCGGGATCTGGGAGTGGAACATCCAGAGTGGTCGCCTCTACTTCTCCCCCGAGTGCGCCCGCCTCTATGGCCGCAGCGCCGAGCAGCTCAGCGAGATCCACACCTGGCAGCGCTGCCTGCATCCGGACGACAAGCCGCGCATCGACAAGCTGCTGGCAGACCTCCCCGCCGGCGGCAAGCCGGTCGAGCTCGAGTTCCGGATCCTGCTGCCCAACGGCGAGGTGCGCTGGCTCAGCAGCAAGGGCAGCGTCTATCGGGATGCCCAGCAGCGCCCGCTGCGCCTGCTCGGCATCCATCTGGACATCACAGAGCGCAAACTGGCCGAGCAGCAGCTGCGCCAGTTGTCGCTCGCGCTGGAGCAGAGTCCGGACGGCGTCTTCATCACCGATACCCAGGCCCGCATCGAGTATGTCAACGTCGCCTTCCTGACCACCAGCGGCTACCAGCAGAGCGAAGTGATCGGCCAGACCCCGACCCTGCTGCGCTCCGGCCTCACCCCCAGGGCCACCTATATCGCCCTGTGGGACGCCATCAAGCGCGGTCAGCGCTGGCACGGCGAGTTCATCAACAAACGCAAGGACGGCTCCCACTACCATGTGCTGGCCACCGTCTCCCCCATCCGCCAGGAGAACGGGGTCGTGACCCACTACGTGACGGTACAGGCCGACATCACCGAGAAGAAGCAGCTCGGCGAGGAGCTGGATCAATACCGCTATCATCTGGAGGAGATGGTTGACGAGCGCACCCTGCAACTGGCCCAGGCCCATCAGCGGGCGGAGAGCGCCAACCGCGCCAAGAGTGCGTTTCTGGCCAACATGAGCCACGAGATCCGCACCCCCATGAACGCCATTCTGGGGCTCACCTATCTGCTCAAGCGCGACACGCCGGATCACACCCAGCAGGAGCGGCTGGAAAAGATCGACAACGCCGCCCAGCACCTGCTCACCATCATCAACGACATTCTCGATCTCTCCAAAATCGATGCCGGCAAGATGGCGCTGGAGCAGAGCGACTTCTCCCTTACCGCCATGCTGGACAACGTCAGCGCCCTGATGAGCGAGCAGGCCCGCGCCAAGGGGCTCACCATCATAGTCGACATCGGCGACACCCCGGCCTGGGTGCACGGCGACATCACCCGTTTGCGCCAGGCGCTACTCAACTACACGGCCAATGCCATCAAGTTCACCGAGCAGGGCTCGGTCACCCTGCGGGTACGACCGGAGCGCCAGTTTGGCAGCGACTATCTGCTGCGTTTTGAGGTGGAGGACACCGGCATCGGCATCAGCCCGGAACAGACCGAGAAGCTGTTCCAGGCCTTCGAGCAGGCGGATGTTTCCACCACCCGCAAATATGGCGGCACCGGGCTGGGGCTCGCCATCACCAGCCGGCTTGCCACCCTGATGGGCGGGGATGTGGGGGTCAGCAGCACCCTCGGCAAGGGCAGCTGCTTCTGGTTTACCGCCCGCCTCTCGGCAGGAGTGGGCGAGCCGCAACAGCCCGCCCGGCTGGAGCAGACGGTGCAGCAGGCGCTCTTTTTCGCCAACCACACCAGGGTGCTGCTGGTGGAGGACAACGCCATCAACCGCGAGGTGGTGCTGGAATTGCTCGGCAACAGCGGCCTGGTCATAGAGACGGCGGTGAACGGCCAGGAGGCGCTGGCGCGCGTCAGTCAGCACCCCTTCGATCTCATCCTGATGGACATACAGATGCCGCTGATGGATGGCTACAGCGCCACCCGCGCCATCCGGGCGCTGCCGGGTTGGGATAAGGTGCCCATTCTGGCGCTTACCGCCAGTGCCTTCGAAGAAGACAGAAGGGCCTGCGAGTCCGCCGGCATGAACGACTTCATCGCCAAACCGGTCACCCCGACCCGCCTGTTTGCAGCGCTGCAACAGTGGTTGCCCAACAGCTCAGCCGCCAAACCCGCTTATCAACGCCGGGCCAACGATCTGCTGATCGGCCCCCTCGCCCGCCTGCAAGGGGTGCCCGGGCTCGACCTGCAGCAGGGGCTGGCGGTGTTGCAGGGCAACCAGAACAAGTACGTGACCCTGCTGCGCCACTTCGCCAGCGAACACAGTCTGGACATGCAGCAGCTGGCCGCTCAGCTGCAAACCGGTGACAAGCCCGCCGCCACCCGGCTGGTTCACACCCTGCGCGGGGTTGCCAGCACCCTGGGGCTGGTCGAGCTGGCCGCGCTCTGTCAGCAGCTGGAGCAGGCCCTTGCCAAAGGAAACCTGGTCCCGGCCGAGCTGATGATGCCCATCGAGCGCCACCTCTCTGAGCTGCTCAACCTGCTGGGAGAGGAGGAGCGCCTGGTCCCCGCCACCTCGACACCCCTTGGCGGCCAGTGGCAACAACCGCTGCTGCGTCAGATGGAAGATCTGCTGCTGCAAAGCGACACCGCCGTGCTGCCGCTGTTCGAGCAGTATGCCGCCCCCCTGATGCTCACGCTGGGCGCCCAAGGCGAGACGCTGGCCCGTCAGCTCAAGGTGTTCGACTTTGATGGGGCCCTGCTCACTCTGCGGGCACTGCTGGCAACGGATGATTCTCATGGGGAACCACTGGCACGCCAGCCCGATGGCAGCATGGGATCCCAGGGGGCCAACAGGGCAGATAAAGGGTTGAATCACTGAATAAAGTCGTGCATATAGTGGTGTTCCCCCGCGTGAAAACACCGTCCGGATCCGGTCTTTTCTCCCGTACAGGAACCCGCTGTTAAAGCATGCCATTGACATTTTTTCACTCGCCACCGGGCTCTCGGGCCCGTTAGCAACAACGTTAGTTTTAACAGTGCTTTACATGGAGCAACGAGCATGTTGTCAAAGCGTATTATCCCCTGTCTCGACGTCAAAGATGGCGTGGTGGTCAAGGGAGTGCAGTTTCGTAATCACGAGGTGATGGGCGGCATCGTCGAGCTGGCCCGCCGCTACGCCAGCGAGGGGGCCGACGAGCTGGTGTTTTACGACATCACCGCCTCGAGCGATGAGCGGGTGGTGGACAAGAGCTGGGTGAGCCGGGTGGCCGAGGTCATCGACATCCCCTTCTGCGTCGCCGGTGGCATCAAGAGTGTCGAGGATGCCAGCCAGATCCTGGAATTCGGGGCCGACAAGGTCTCCATCAACTCCCCGGCGCTGGCCGATCCCACCCTCATCACCCGACTGGCCGAGCGCTTCGGCGTGCAGTGCGTGGTGGTGGGCATCGACTCCTATTTTGATGCCCAGAGCGGTCACTATCAGGTCAAGCAGTTTACCGGCGACGAGAGCCGCACTCGCACCACCGCCTGGCATACCCTCGACTGGGTCGAGGAGGCGCAAAAGCGTGGCGCTGGTGAAATCGTGCTGAACGTGATGAACCAGGACGGCATGCGCCAGGGCTATGATCTCGAGCAGCTCAAGCTGGTGCGGGCCGTCTGCAAGGTGCCGCTCATCGCCTCCGGCGGCGCCGGTGCCATGGAGCACTTTCGCGATGCCTTCACCCTCGCCGACGTGGACGGTGCGCTGGCCGCCTCCGTGTTCCACAAAGGCCTTATCCCCATTCCCGAACTGAAACGCTGGCTGAAAACCGAAGGAGTCGCCATCCGTGAATAATCAAGCAGTAAACAACGACGCATCGCTGGCTGAGCGCCTGGACTGGGCGAAATGTGACGGCATGATCCCCGCCATCGTCCAGCATGCCGCCAGCGGCGAGGTGCTGATGCAGGGATTCATGACCCGGGAAGCCCTGGATAAAACCCTGGCGACTGGCCAGGTCACCTTCTTCAGCCGCAGCAAGCAGCGCCTCTGGACCAAGGGGGAGAGCTCGGGCCATGTGCTCCAGCTGGTCGCCATCACCACCGACTGCGATCAGGACTCCCTGCTGATCGCCGCCAACCCCGTCGGCCCCACCTGCCATCTGGGCAATCCCTCCTGCTTCGATGGCCACCCCGTGCCACCGCTCGGCTTCCTGGCCGAGCTCGAGCAGATCCTGGCCGCACGCAAAGGCGCGGATCCGGCCACCAGCTACACCGCCAGCCTCTATGGCAAGGGCACCAAGCGCATCGCCCAGAAGGTGGGTGAAGAGGGTGTGGAAGTGGCGCTGGCCGCCATGGCCAAGGATCGGGAGGAACTTATCAACGAATCCGCCGATCTGCTCTACCACCTGACCGTCTTGCTGCAAAACGAGGGACTAGGTTTGAAGGATGTGGTGCAGCGGCTGTATGAGCGCCACACCAAGTAATGACCAGCCGGTGAAGCACAAACGGGCCCTGATGGGCCCGTTTCATTTAATGGCCAGCACCGGCACGAGAGCCGGCAGACCGCACACTCTTTCAGCCGATACGGGTCCAGAAGCTCATGCTCACCGAGTCAGGCTCCAGCAGAGTCAGGCACTCCCCTGCCACGGCATTGTGCAACCACTGCTGGCAATAGGCTTCGACCAGTGACTGGCTGGGGGCCATCACCAGGTCAGCATAGAGGCCGTCGGCGCCACGCAGCAGGCAGTGCACAATGAGCTCGGACTGCTGGACAAGAAATTCGGACTCGACCCTGTGTGCCAGGGCAAGCAAATCCGCCTCCGTCACCCCCTCCTTGAGCCTGAAAGTGGCAAACTCGACGCCCCCTGCCCCTTGCATGTCGCCCTTGATGATCATCTTGTTCTCTCCGTTGTGGATGGTCTGGAGAAAACAGCATAACGAAGGGCTACTGACAGCCTTGTGTCAGTCCTGAATTGCCGTTTCGGCACCACTGCGCGCATGGGTGAACTCGTCCGACTGTCGCAGGGTGAGGTAATCGGCCAGGGTCACGCCAGGGGGCGCCCCTTCCCCCTGACGGCACTGTGCCAGGGTATCGATGCGATCCACCCTGAAATCCCGGTAGGCCTGACGCAGCGCACACCAGGCGCCGAGCGTCCAGCATCCGCCCCAGTAAAAGAGTCCGAGGGGATAGATGTGGCGGCCCGTCTTGCAGGCTCTGGCATCCTGATAACCTATTTCCAGCCAGCGGCCGGCGGTGATGGCCTCGTGCAACTGATCCCAGCGGGCGTATACCGGATGCGCAGTGCGATAGTCCGGTACCCGCACCACGGGGTTGCAGTCCATCTGAATGCCCTGTGCCGGCAGCGCCGCCTCTATCTTGGCGAGCAGGGAGCGGGCCGGATCGGCCATCCCCTTGCCGGTCAGCACCGCCACCAGGTTCACCCCGGTGATAAGGGCCTCCAGCTCGGCTGCGCTCAACTGCAAGGGGGCCATCTCGAACCCCTCGCTCAGCCGATAGCCCAGCCCGGCTTCACCATAAACGGGAATGCCAGCCAGAGAGAGATCGTCCATATAGCGGTAGATGGTGCGCTCCGAGACACACAGGCGCGTTGCCAGCTCGCGGGCGGTCAGAGGCTGGTGAGCCCGCAGCAGGTTGGTCAATTGAAACAGTCGATCCGATTTTCTCACGGGCATCCTCAGGCTGGCGGGATATGGCAGGCATGGTAAGCCCGGATGGGCCCGAAAGGCACGTATTGTTGGCTGGCAACCGCTACCATCGAAACCTTGCTTCCTGCATCTCGCAAAGAAAAACGGGCCCGCAGGCCCGTTGATTGACTTGGCGCTCTCGTCAGAGTCACCCCAGCTGCTGGCGCAGCATAAATTTCTGCACCTTGCCGGTGGAGGTTTTCGGCAGTGGGGTAAAGATGATGCGCTTGGGCGCCTTGAAGTGGGCCATCTGCTCGCGACAAAACGCAATCAGCTCGGCCTGGCTGAGTTCGCGCCCCTCCTTGAGCTTGACGAAGGCACAGGGCACCTCCCCCCACTTCTCGTCCGGCATGGCGATCACCGCCACCTCGTCTACATCGGGGTGGCGATAGAGCACGTCCTCTACCTCCAGACTGGAGATGTTCTCCCCGCCGGAGATGATGATGTCCTTGGATCTGTCCTTGATCTCCACGTAACCGTCCGGGTGCCACACCGCCAGATCGCCGCTGCGAAACCAGCCCTCCGCCATCGCCTCGGCGCTGGCGACCGGGTTCTTGAGATAGCCCTTCATCACCACATTGCCGCGCAGCACGATTTCGCCCATGGTCTTGCCATCCTGAGGGACCGGCTCACCGCTGACCGGATTGATGACCCGCATCTCCCCCTGCAGGGGTGAGGCCACCCCCTGGCGCGCCTTGAGACGCGACAGCGTGGTGGCATCCTGCCCCTGCCAGCTTCTTTGCGGCTCGCACAACACGCAGGGGCCATAGGTTTCGGTAAGGCCGTAGACGTGGGTCACGGCGATCCCCATCGCCTCCATGCCGGCGATCACGGTGGCGGGTGGCGCCGCCCCTGCCGTCATCGCCTTGATGGGGTGGTCGAGCCCGCGTTTGAGGGCCGGGTCGGCGTTGTTGAGCATGTTGAGTACGATGGGCGCGGCGCAAAAATGGGTCACCTTGTGCTCGTGCAGCGCCTCATAGATGGCCGCCGCCTGCACATGGCGCAGGCAGACGCTCACCCCGGCCGTCGCCGCCAGGGTCCAGGGAAAGCACCAGCCGTTGCAGTGAAACATCGGCAGGGTCCAGAGATAGACGCTGTGCTTGGGCAGCTCCCAGGAGAGCACGTTGTTGACCGCATTGAGGTGGGCGCCGCGATGGTGATAGACCACCCCCTTTGGGTTGCCTGTGGTGCCGGAGGTGTAGTTCAGGGAAATCGCCTGCCACTCATCTTGCGGCAGCCAGCCGGGCTCATCCCCATTCCCCTCGGCAAGAAACCCCTCATAGGTGAGGTCGCTTATCATCTCCCCTTGCTGATAGAGGGGATCGTCGATGGCGATCAGCAGCGGCTTGTTCTCGACAAGTGCCAACGCCTTTTGCACCAGGGCGCCGAACTCCCGGTCCACCAGCACCACCTTGCTCTGGGCATGCTGGAAGATAAAGGCCATCGACTCGGCATCGAGCCGGGTGTTGATGGTGTTGAGCACGGCGCCGCTCATGGGCACCCCGAAATGAGCCTCGAACATGGCCGGGGTATTGAGGGCGACGATGGAGACGGTATCCCCCTCGCCGATGCCGCGCAGGCGCAGGGCCGAGGCCAGCTGGCGGCAGCGTCGCTCGGTCTGGGCCCAGCTCTGGCGCAGGGGGCCGTGGATCAGCGCCGGATAGTCGGGGTAGACCCGGGCGGCCCGTCCCAGAAAGCTGATGGGGGTCAGCGCCTCATAATTGGCGGGATTTTTTTCCAGATCGCGCTGATAGATGTTCTGCTCTGTCATCGGGTTCCTTCCTCGCAGGTAGCAAAAGCGGTGCGCTCCCGGGAGCGCCGGCAACCATCCTCTGGCGTCCTGCCAGAGGGTGCTCGTATCGGGGATCACAGCCTAGCGCGAGGCGATGGCCACAGGTATTAGCAAAACGTCTTAGAGGCGCGGTGCTGGCGACGCCAATCTGACCGCTCCGCATGTCGGCGCCTGTTTTTTCAGCGACAAATATCGACGGCCAATATCCTCAGCATAAAACCCGGCAAATAATGAATATGCTGCTGGCATGCAAGCTGGCCATATCAGGTTGCAGGCTTGCCGATATCGATATATTTACAAACACCACCGCCTGGATATTTATGGCATAAGACAGTGCATCCTTTTATTGCCAATAAATTAATGACAGATTCCTCATGAAATATATTTTGTGACGGCTTCCATAAAGCAGGCCCGCAGCGCTGTTCATGCTTCCCCTCGGCGGGTTATGGTTTCTTGGTGAAACAATCTACCGGATGTTCAATATCAGGCCAGATTTCTCGCCAACGAGTGCTCAGCTGGCAGTCAAACTGCGCACTTCTCTGTCATGACGAAGGAACCCTATCGACCCGATATTCCGCCGAGCCCGAACCTGCTTTATCGAGGAGCATTTTATGTGTGCCGAGCCGAATACCCAGACCCGCAGACAATTTCCCACCGCGTTTACCATCTTGTTTTTGATCATGTTGTTGGCCATCGCCCTCACCTGGATAATTCCGGCAGGCGCCTATGCCAAGCTCTCTTATAATGCCACCAGCCATATGCTGACCATCAACACGCCGCAAGGGGAAACCCGGCGAGTGCCCGCCACTCAGGATGAGCTGACCAGGCTCGACATCAATATCGGGGTGGAGCAGTTCGTCAACGGCACCATCCGCAAGCCCATCGCCATCCCCGGTACCTATGAGCGGCTGGCCCAGGCGCCGAAGGGGCTCTCCGACGTGGCGGTGAGCATGGTCAAGGGCACCATAGAGGGGGCCGACATCATCGTCTTCATCCTGGTGCTGGGGGGGCTTATCGGCGTCATCAACAAGACCGGCGCCTTCAATGCCGGACTGGTGGCGCTGTCGCGCAAGACCCGGGGCAACGAGTTCCTGTTTGTCGCGCTGGTCTGCTTTGTGATGGCACTGGGGGGCACCACCTGCGGGCTGGAGGAGGAGGCTGTCGCCTTCTATCCCATCCTGGTGCCCATCTTTCTGGCGCTCGGCTATGACGCCATCGTCTGCGTGGGGGCCATCTTCCTTGCCGCCTCCATGGGCACCACCTTCTCCACCATCAACCCCTTCTCGGTGGTGATCGCCTCCAACGCCGCCGGCATCCCCTTTACCGAGGGGCTCAGCTTTCGCGCCGTCGGCTGTCTGGTGGGCACCCTGGTGGTGATCGGTTATCTCTACTGGTATTGCAAGAAGATCAAGGCCAGCCCCGCCTTCTCCTACACCTATGAAGACAGAGAGAGCTTTCGGGCCCGCTTCCTGAAAGAGGGCTCCCTCGATGAAGGTGTCCCCTTCACCCTGCGCCGCAAGATCATCCTGACCCTGTTCATCCTCGCCTTCCCCCTGATGGTGTGGGGCGTCTCCATGGCTGGCTGGTGGTTCCCGCAGATGGCGGCCTCCTTCCTGGCCGTCGCCATCGTCATCATCCTTATCTCCGGCCTCAAGGAGAAAGAGGCTGTCGAGGCCTTTACCCAGGGGGCATCCGAGCTGGTGGCAGTCTCCCTCATCATCGGGCTGGCGCGGGGGGTCAACCTGGTGCTGGATCAGGGGATGATCTCGGACACCATTTTGGCCTATGCCTCCAGTCTGGTGGCCGGCATGCACGGCGCCGTGTTTGCGGTGGCCCAGATGCTGGTGTTCACCCTGTTGGGGCTGGTGGTGCCCTCCTCTTCGGGGCTGGCGGTGCTCTCCATGCCCATCATGGCGCCGTTGGCGGATACCGTGATGATCCCGCGCTACATCGTGGTGTCGGCCTACAACTGGGGACAGTACGCCATGCTGTTCCTGGCCCCCACCGGGCTGGTGCTGGTCACCCTGCAGATGCTCGGCATCCAGTTCAACCAATGGGTCAGGTTCGTGCTGCCCATGGTGGGCTTCGTGCTGGGTTTCGGCGCCCTGATGCTGGTGGCGCAGGTGATGATGATCTAGGGCAGATGGCCCCCGCCCCGGCGGGGGTCATACCTTATCCAAGCCGTAGATCCGGGGCCTAGTGGCGCACCCTGTGCTGCTGGCGAAAACAGAAGAGCTTGAGGCTGATGTCGGCAAGGTCGGCGGGCAGCTCCTGCGCCGTCTCGCAGAGGGGTTGATAGAGGGAGTCCAGCAGCCGCTGGGCTTGTTCCCGGGTGATGATACCGGCCTGCACGGCCGGTTGTATCCATCTTGGCAGCATCGACATATGAACCCCCTTGCTGACCGGATGACCGCAGCCGAATCTGGCCTGACTGCGGGTGGCGCCTACCGGCTCACATTGGTGCGGGCCGCCAGAGACGCGCGATTGATCCTCTCTGCCAACAGAGCAAGCATAATGCTTGCCGTGATCTGTTATCGGCCGCCAATCCTCCCGGCAACAGTGATTTATCAAGCGGTTGGCGCACCCTGACTGACGCTGGTGGATGACAAGCCCCTCTGGTTTGTCATTAGGCCAGCCGGCGGCGGCAGGAGCTTGGCGCAAAATGGGAAAATAGGCCCAGCTGAATCGCAAAATTCCACTCGCAGATCGCTTTTTCTCCCTTCAGCCGCCCTTTGTCGCCAAAGCCCGACACCTTTTTGACGAGACGCTTTTCGGTGCAGTCAGGGGCTGTCGTGCCCGCACGGGCTTTGCCTTGTGCCTCCTTGCCCTTGTGCCAAGATGAGCGCAAGCAAGAGACGCATCCCGTGATGCATTTGAGGAGAAGAGAAAATGAACAAATCCATGTTGGCAGGAGTCGGGATCGGTGTGGCCTCTGCGCTGGCCTTGTCAGCCGCCGCCAGCGGATCCCTGTTTTCATCACAGCCTCAGTTCGCCGAAGTGCTGGCCAGCAAAGCGGTGACCGAGACCATCAAGACCCCTCGTCAGGAGTGTCGCAACGTCACCGTGACCCACCGCAAACCGGTGCAGGACGAGCACAAGATCCTGGGTACCGTGGTCGGCGCGGCGCTGGGCGGGGTGCTCGGCAACCAGTTTGGTGGCGGCAACGGCAAGAAGGTGGCAACCGCCGCCGGCGCCGTGGCGGGTGGCTATGCCGGCAACCAGGTGCAGGGCAACATGCAGGCCGGTGATACCTACACCACCACGGAGCAGCGCTGCAAGACGGTGCAGGAGAGCAGCACCCGCACCCTGGGCTATGACGTCACCTACCGCCTCGCCGGTCAGGAAGGGGTGATCCGCATGAACAAGGCCCCCGGCGCCACCATCCCGGTCAAGGATGGCAAGCTGGTGATCGACGGTCCCCAGAGCGGCAGCTGATCCCGTCAGCTGGTCCAGCTCAGAGGCCCATCCTGGTGATGGGCCTCGCTGTTTTTGGCACTCTTGGCCGACAACAAAAACAACAGAAAGGGGCCCGCAGGCCCCTTTTCATATTGAGAAGTCATCCTCAGTGGCGACCGAAGGGCCACCATGACTTGTCGTTGTCCAGAATGTCGACCCGGGCCTCCTGCAGGTTGCCCGGCTGGGCACCCTGCAGCGCGGCCAGGCTCACCTTGAACTGCTCGGTGGGCTCGACAAACCAGTCATCGATGATCAGCACCTTGACCGACTTGCTGCCCCCCTCGCCAGCGGCCCAGCTCACGGTCTGGCTGAACCAGGGCAGGAAATCCAGCCCCCAGCGCGCCGTAACCCCGTCAAGGGCCACCCGGGCCCGGGCCGGTTTGCTCAGATCGCCGCTGCGCACCAGCGGGATCTCGGCAAACCACTGCCCCTCGTTCACCGTCAGGCTGGCGCGCGCCAGCGAGATGGTGGACGGCGCCAGCTTGTCCTTGATGGTCACCAGGGTCTGGTGCTGCTCGCCCAGGGTCGCGCCGCTCGGGTCAAACAGCTCCAGGGTAAAGGTCTCGTCCCCCTCGTTCAGGGTGTCGCTCTTCACCGGGATGCTGATGGTCTGGCTGTCGCTCTGGCCGGCGGCCCAGTGCAGGGTGCCGGTGAGCGGCGCCACGTCGCTTGCGTCCGCGCTGCCGTAGGCAATGCGATAACTCACGCTGGCCTCCCCATAGCTGCCGTCGCGGCGCGCCACGCTCAGGGTCAGGGTGTTGCCCTCCTCCACGCTGGCGGCTGCGCTCTCGAGGCTCAATACCCCGGCTGGCGGCAGCGGATACTGGATGGCCACCAGCACGGGATCGTGATCCGAGGCGCTGAAGGGCCCCTCGGATTTCGCCAGCTGGCCGCTGTACTTGGTGCCGTACTCGAAGAAGTTGCTCTCGGCGGAGTTGATGTGCCAATCCTCGATGCCGATCACCTTGGCCGCGAGGCTCGGGTTTGCCAGGGCGTGATCCAGGTTGCCGAGCTCCCCTTCATAGCTGTAGGAGTAGGTGTCGGTGCCGTGGAAGCGGGTGTTGAGGTTCACCAGACCATACCCCTTGCCAAGGGCGCTGCCGCTCTCCTCGAAGGGTTGACCCGCCAAGGTGGTGAAGGAGGCGCTCATGATCTGGCGCGATTGGGCGGCCGGATCATAGTCGGTCAGCACCCGGATGGGATCCTCCATGCCGTAGGCGTTCATGTCGCCGATGAGCAGCAGATCCCCGGCCAGATCCTTGAGGTGCTCACCCAGCACCTTGGCGGCGGAGACCCGCAGCGCATTGCAGTGGCCCTGGCCATCCAGCGGATCGGCGCTGGCGTAGTCGGGGTAATCCTCGAAGCAGGCAGAGCCCTTGGACTTGAGGTGGTTGACCACCAGGGTCAGCGGCGCATCCCCCTTGGGCGAGCTGAAACGCTGCACCAGCGACTCGCGCATCCCCTGGTTGATGGTCACCGGCTTGCCGCTGGCGTCCTGCGCCTCGGCCTGCTGCACCGGCAGCGCGATGAGGCTGGCGGCCCCCTCCGGGGTCACCTTGGCGGGCCGGTAGATGAGTCCCACCGTGATGGCGTCAGTGCCAATCGGCTTGCCATCTGGCGAGGCAATCCAGCGGTAGTGATCCGCCTCATCCGGCTGGGCAGCGTTGAGGGCCACCACCAGGTTGGCGATGGCGGAGTTGTCGCCGTAGCCGTTGTTCTCTATCTCCATCAGCCCCACCACGTCCGCATTGAGGCGGGTGATGGCGCTGACGATCTTGGTGCGCTGCAACTCGAACTCCGCCACCGTCAAGGCGCCCCGGTTGCTGCCGGTGGGGTTGGCATCGCCCCCCACGACCGTGGTGAAGAAGTTGAGCACGTTGAAGCTGGCGACTCGCAGATCCCCCGCCTCGGCAAGCTCAGGGGTTTCCACCCGATCCCAGCCGCTGTGATCTATCTGGCTGGCATCGATGCGGTTACTGGCCACCAGCCGGAACAGGTTGTAGGAGTAGCCAAGCGCCCCCTCCAGCCCATTGAGCTTGTCGCCGATGCGCAGGTAACCATCCTCGGCGTTGAAGCCGGGGAACCAGGGCAGCACACCGTCCGGCGCCTTGGCGTCGGTCTCCACCACCAGCTGGTTCTGCTGGTTGCGCAGGGCCCAGTTGCTTGCCTCCTCGCTCATGGCGGCAAACTTCTGGGTCGACTTGATGAGCGGCGCACCATAAGAGAGCACCAGGTTGTTGCGCTTGCCGTCGTAATCGAAGCTGAAGTTGCGGGTCACCACCAGGCTGGATGCGGGCACCAGTCGCACCTGCATCCCCTCGTGACGTTCCAGCAGCTGGCTCAGGCTCTCCCCCGCCACCGGCACCAGATCCACCGCCGCCGGCACGGCCCCAGCGGGCCGGGTCACCACCAGCTCGTCGGCGTTGATCTGGGTCTGATTGAAATACTCTTTCACCTTGCCAGAGACGCACACCTCGGCGCCCGGCACGATGGCAGCGTTGGCCTTGGTGCTGTAGACGAAGAGGCCGTCGGAGGTGGCCGGATCGCCATCCCCCTGCTCATCCTGAATGAAGAAGCCCTTGTAGAGGCCGCTCACTACCTGAGTCACCACACCGCGGGTGGCGTAGGCCTGCTCCGATTCAAACTTGCCGGCCGGCACCAGGGGGCTGCTGGTGCCTGGGCCCTGAATGGCGGGCACCGGCACCAGGCTGTCCACCGGGCAGACGAAGGCGGGCGGCTGGGTGCCATCGCAGGGGCCATCGCCGCTGCAACCCAGGCCACTGGCGTCATCTTTCGGGGCGGCCACGTATTCGAGCGCCGGATCGAAGGGGGCGGTTGCATCAGTCCGGCCGGTGGTGACGGTGGCCTTGCGGCGCAGGGTCATGTCCAGGGTCGAGACGTTGCCAGAGACCCAGGCCGTGCCCGGATCCACACCGACCTGGCCGAAACTGTCGATTATCTCGCTGCCGCGATAGAGCACCAGGGCATCGTCACCGTTGAACACCAGGTTGCCGCTGGTGCGGTTGGCCTTGGCCAGGATCTCGCTGCTGGCGGAGGGGTTGGCCAGCACCAAAGTGGCCCCCGGGGCCAGCGTGCCTTGCAGCGCCAGGCTGTTGGTAGGTGATTCGCTGATGGGTTTGCCGTTGGCGTAGAGCGCCAACCGGTATTGGGAGAGATCGACGGCGTCGCTGCCGAGGTTGCTCAGCTCCACCGCCTTGTTGTTGCCCGAGCCTTCCAGGTATTCGCTGATAAGCAGCTGTGCCTGTGCCTGTCCCGCCAGCGCCAGCCCGACGGCCAGCGCTACCAGAGAGTGTCTTCCTGACATGCCAGTTTCCTTTTCTTTTTGACGTTATGTTTTGCGCCCCGCCAGGCGGGCCGCAGCACCTTGTTACGATTCTGATTGAGCATCATGGCGGCCTCGGCCAACCACAGCGCCTACTCTGCCCGTTTCGGCGCAGGGCCGCCGCGAGCTGGCTAACAATTACAGAAAAATGTTGCGGCCACGTGACGAAAAAGGGGCTTTTTTTCAGCCCCCTTGCCGTTATTTTCCGTTATTTCCCGCCCACCGGTATTTGCTGCCGTCAATATGCAAGAGAGGCGCACAAGATGGCGACACAAGTTGACATAGTGCGTAAAAACAGACGCTTGCCATTTCCAGGCCGCTGCGCGGACCAGACTGTTCATTATTTGTGCTAACAGCCCGGCAGTGCAGTATGCCTGTTCCCCTGTGCCCGCCCGAAATAACGGGATGCGTGTTTGACCGGCGGGGTGAAAATAACCCTCCCGGCATATTTCAGGCGCTGTCATCCCATGCAAGAGAGTCGTTCAGAGGGAGCATCGCAGGAGGGCCCCATCACCCCTTGCAGCACTTTTTCACCGCCCGCACCACGTTCTGATAACCGGTGCAGCGGCACAGATTCCCCGACAGCCCGCGGCGGATCTCCGCCTCGGTCAACGGGCGACGCTTGGTCTTGTCGAGCAGGGCCGCGCTCGCCATCACGAGGCCCGGGGTGCAAAAGCCGCACTGCACCGCCCCCTCGTCGATAAAGGCCTGTTGTACATCGGAGAGTTCATTGCCTTTGCGCTCACCCTCCACGGTGCGAATGGATTTGCCATCGGCCCATACCGCCAGATAGAGGCAGCTATCGATGGCGGTGCCATCCACCCGCACGGTACAGGCGCCGCACTCGCCGACACTGCACCCCTCTTTCACGCTGATCAGCCCCTGCCCGCGCAGGAAGTGAAGCAGCGACATGGTGGGCGGCACAGCATAGGAGTAAGGCTTGCCGTTGATCTCGCACTGGATCTCCACGGCGGGACAGCTTTGCGGTTGCATCATAGGATCTTGCCTCCGGCACGTTCGACGGCGCAGGCGACCACCCGCTGCGCCAAGGTTTTGATCAGGTGCAGGCGAAATTCCTTCTCTGCCCGCCAGGAGGAGCGCGGTGCCACATCGGCCACTACCGCCTCGGCAATGGCGGCCAGCGTCGCCCGAGTCAGCGGTTGCCCCTCGGCTGCCGCTTCGGCGTGCGGGGTGCGCACCGGCGTCGGTGCCGCCACGCCGTAGGCCAGCCGCAGGCGCTTGAAGTGACCACCCTCAATCTGGCAGTAGGCGGCGCAGCCTATGGTGGCGATGTCCATGGCGCCCCGCATGGCGTATTTGAAGTAGTGGGAGCCCGCATGGGGGTGCGCGTCCGGGGCAAAGTGAAACGCCACCAGGATCTCCGCCGGTTGCAGCGCAACCTTGCCCGGGCCGGTGTGAAAACCGGCGATGGGGATGCGGCGCGTGCCATCGGGGCCGGCGATCTCAAGCTCAGCCTCCAGCGCGACCGTCGGCGCCGCCGAGTCGGCACTGGTGGCGCCGTTGCAGATGTTGCCGCCATAGGTGGCGACGTTGCGGATCTGCGGGCCGGCGATGGTGGCGGCGGCTTCGGCCAGCATCGGCAGGCGGCGCTGCACCAGCTCGTTTTCGATGAGCTCGGTAAAGGTTGTGCCGGAGCCGATGCGAATAGAACCGTCGGCCAGCTCGCTCACCCCCTTGAGTTCCGGCAAGTCGTGAATATCGACGATATGGCGATAGGCGGCGTTAAGGTGATGCAGCTGGATCATCACATCGGTGCCACCGGCCAGCAGGCGCGCCTCGGGGTCGGCCTGGCGCAGGGCAACCGCCTCGGCCACGCTGTGGGCCTTGTAGTAACGGGCAATATCAAACATGGCGTTGCTCCTCCCCTGCTCCCTCGCCAATCAGACCCGCCGCGACAAACTCCCGAAACAGGGTTTTGGGGGTGATGGGCAGCTCGTTGATGGCGACCCCGGTCGCCATGCGAATGGCGTTACGGATCGCCGGGCCCGGCGAGATGATGGGCGGTTCCCCCAGGGATTTGTGGCCATAGACCGACTGGGGCTCATGGGTCTGCACGAAGTCGCACTCAAGCTCGGGCAAGTCCAGCATGGTGGGGAACTTGTAGTCGAGCAGGTTGGGGTTGCGCACCACGCCGGTTTTGGCGTCGATGATCATCTCCTCGAACAGCGACCAGCCGATCCCCATCCCCATGCCGCCGTGCACCTGCCCCTGTGCCAGCTGTGGGTTGAGGATCTTGCCCGCATCGTGCAGGTTAAGAATGCGATTGATGGTCACCTTGCAGAGATCGATGTCGACACTGAGATCGACAAAGGTACAGCCAAAGCTCGGTGGGTTGGTGGTGGTCTTGTGGGAGACCTCGGAGGTGATCTGGCCGCCGATGGTGAGGTGGTAGTAGGCGTTGACCGACACCTCGGCGACGCTGATGAGCACCTTGTCCGGCGCACCCGCCAGCACCACGTAACCGTCGATCAGGGTGAGCGACCCCACATCCTGATGGCAGAGCTGGGCTGCCAGCGAGAGGATACGCGCCCGCAACTGCAGCGCCGCCTGATGGATGGCGGGGGCCGCCACATAGCTCTGGCGCGAGGCGAACGAGCCCGGATCGTAGGCGGTGATGTCGGTATCCTGGGTCGAGATGACCCGGATCTGCTCAAATGGAATGCCTAAGGTTTGGGCCGCCATCTGGGCAAAGACGGTATCCGACCCCTGCCCTATCTCGGTGGCACCGATCTGCAGATTGACGGTGCCATCCTGATTGAGCAGCATGCGGGCGCCGGCAATTTCGACCCCCACCGGATAGGTGTTGGATCCATAACTGAAACACGCCACCCCGATGCCACGGCGCACCCGACTCGCCGGATCCTGCGCCAGACACTCGGCCTTGAGCCGTTCCCACTGGAACTGCTCGCCACCCCGACGCAGACACTCGGGCAAACCCGCACTGTAGATGGTCTTCTGGTTGACCTGATTGACATCCCCCTCGCGGGCCACGTTGGCGATGCGCACCGCAAGCGGATCCAGACCCAGCTCGGCGCAGGCATCGTCCAGCATGCATTCGAGGGCAAACACCACCTGCGGCGCGCCATAGCCACGCATGGCACCGGCGGTGGGCAAATTGCTGTAGAAGGTTTTGGCGTCATAGCCAAAGGCGCTGCGCGGATAGAGGTAGCTTATTTTGTTGGCGCCGGCGCTGGCGATGGAGTGACCGTGGGAAGCATAGCCGCCGGTGTTGGAGAGCACGTCAAGCTGATACCCCTTGAGGGTGCCATCCCGGTTGATGCCGAGGGTGCCATCGATGGCAAAGCCGTGGCGGGTGCGGGAAGCGAAGAAGCACTCCTCCCGGCTCAAGGTCACCTTGACCGGCACGCCACCGAGCTTATAACTCAGAAACGCCGCCATCGGCTCTTCCAGCACATCCTGCTTGTTGCCAAAGCCGCCGCCCATGTAGGGCTTGATCACCCGCACGCTGGACCAGGGCAGGCCGAGGGATTTGGCCACCCGGCTGCGCACAATCTGGGGGATCTGGGTGCTGGTGACGACGATGATGTGGTCCGGCTGATCCATGTAGGCGTAGCAGGTCACCGTCTCCAGATGGCAATGCTGCACCACCGGCGTCTGGTAGTGCCCCTTGAACTGCAAGTCAGCGGCGGCGATGGCCTGCTCCGGCTCACCCGCCCGGATCTGGCTCTGGCGCAGCAGGTTGCCGGTCGGGTGGATGGGATAGGCCCCCTCGGCCAGGGCGCTGGCCGCATCCGTCATCACCGGCAGCGGCTCGTAGGTCACCTTGACCAGGGCGGCAGCCTTCTCGGCAACCAGCGGATCGCGGGCCACGACTATGGCGACGCCATCGCCAAAATGGCGCACATGGTCGGTGAGCAGGCGCCGGTCTTTCACGTCCCGCTTGGTCTCATCGAGGGACCAGGCGTGACCGGCGGTGCGAAAACAGGTGGTGGGCACATCCTCGTGGGTGAACACGGCTTCGACCCCGTGCAGGGCCAGCGCTTCGCTGGCGTCGATGGCAAGCACCTTGCCGTGGGCGATATGGCTTCGCACGTATTTGGCGTGGCGCATGCCGAGCATGATGTTGTCGTCGGTGTAGCGGGCGCTGCCGGTCACCTTGGCCTCGGCATCCACCCGCTTGAGCGGTAATCCTATGGACATATGCAAGTCCTTTGTCAGGCAAAAAAATCAGAACCGGTATAAAAAACAGCAAGATATGCGCCCGTTTCCGGCAAGGCGGGCCAACCGGGGGGCAAAGGCGGCGAGCAAAGGGAAGAAGTGTGAAGAAGATCCCATCCGGCGCCCATCAGGCTCTTCGTCATGACCGTGGCCAGCCCCGCAGCTGCAGCCCATGGAAGACTCGGCGGCGCCATTGCCGGGCGGCGTTATCAATCTGGTAAGCCCCGTTATCAAAATGGTATGAGTTAGGTTTGAAGGGCGGGGCCGGCCAAGAGAGGCTGGCCCCGCGATAGAGAAGGACGCGATGCGGACTAGATGGCCCAGCCGCCGGCGTAGAAGAGCACCAGCGCCAGGGCGATGATGACGGTGCCGACGTTGAGCTTGCGCCACTCCTTCGAGCAGATGCGACCGATCACCAGGGCGCTGAAGCCCAGCATGATGCCGGTGACGATGTTGCAGGTGAGCACGATGAAGACGGCGCACAACAGGCCGGACATGGCCCCGACGAAGTCATCGAAATCGAGTCTGGCGACGTTGCTCAACATCAGCAGCCCCACGTACATCAACGCCGGTGCGGTGGCATAGGCCGGCACCAGGTAGGAGAGCGGCGAGAGGAACAACATCAGCAGGAACAAGACCCCCACCACGGTGGCAGTGAGGCCGGTCTTGCCCCCTGCCGCCGTGCCCGCCGCCGATTCGATGTAGACGGCGGCAGGCGCAGCCCCCACCAGACCGGAGAAGATGCTGCTGATGGAGTCGGCGCTGAGCGCCTTGCCGCTGTTGATGATGTGGCCATCCTTGTCCAGCAGATTGGCCTGCCCCGCCACGGCGCGAATGGTGCCGGTGGCATCAAACACCGCCGTCATCACCAGCGCCAGCACGCTTGGCAGCACCAGCGGCGAGAGCGCCCCCATGATGTCCAGGCTGAAGATGAGGGACTTGCCCTGCTCGTCGGCGAGGCTCGGCATGGCGAACAGCCCCTGATACTTGACCGCCGGATCGAAGATGAGGCCGAAAATGGAGATGGCGATTATCACCAGCAGGATCCCGCCCGGCACCTTGAGCTTCTCCAGCCCGACGATGACCGCCAACCCGATGAGGGACATGATGACCGGCATGGAGGTAAAGGCCCCCAGCGCCACCGGCAGCCCCTCCAGCGGGTTCTTGATCACCAGCCCCACCCCGTTGGCGGCGATCAGCAGCAGGAAGAGCCCGATGCCGATACCGGTGCCGTGGGCGATCCCCATCGGCAGGTTGTCGAGGATCCAGCTGCGCACCCCGGTCACCGAGATGGCGGTAAACAACACCCCCATCAGAAAGACGGCGCCGAGCGCCACCGGGATGGAGATCTGCTGCCCCAGCACCAGGCTGAAGGCGGTAAAGGCGGTGAGCGAGATGGCGCAGCCGATGGCCATCGGCAGCTTGGCCCAGAGCCCCATCAACAGCGAACCAAAGCCCGCCACCAGACAGGTGGCCACGAACACGGCGCCGGGGGGAAAGCCCGCCTTGCCGAGCATGCTGGGCACCACGATCACCGAATAGACCATGGCGAGGAAGGTGGTGAGCCCCGCCAGCACCTCCTGGCGCACATTGCTGCCCCGCTCGCTGATCATGAAGTAGCGATCGAGCGCGCCGCCGGCGGGCTGTCGTCCCGCCGCCGACCCCTTGTCCGCAACTGCCCCGTCCATCTCGTTTATCCTGTTTGTCTGGCTCATGGCCGACTCCTTCCTGCATCCCTGAATGTGTCGTGACGAAATGGCGGTCGGTGCCGTGGATCTCTGCTGCCACGGTCGCCGGCATCATGGGGTTGGCAGGCAAGGCAAACGTTTGACTTGCCATCTAGAAAAACCGGGCCATTTCACCTGCTGTGGCGGGGCAAGCGCCCCGCCTGTCGTGCGGCGCAGGCACCACGCTGGTCCCTGCTGCCGTGTTCCCGGGACGAGCATGCCCGCCCCTCTGCTTTGAAAACCGGATCAGCCCCGTTCGTGCACCAGCTGACCATCCACATAAGTGCGGTAGATGGATCTGTCATCCCCCAGGGTCAGCAGCACGAACAGCTTGTCGCGCAAGGTGGTGGAGTTGTCGTAGCGCAGCTGCTGCAACGGGGTGGCGACCGGGTCGAACACCACGAAGTCCGCCTCCTTGCCCACCGCGAAGCTGCCGATCTGCTCGTCCAGCCCCAGCGCATGGGCGCCGCCCAGGGTGGCCAGGTAGAAGGCCTGATAGGCCGAGAGGCGCTCGCCCTGCAACTGCATCACCTTGTAGGCCTCGTTGAGGGTCTGCAGCATGTTGAAGGTGGTGCCGGCGCCGATGTCGGTGCCCATCCCCACCTTCACCTGCTTGTGCCACGCCTTGTGCAGCTTGAACAGCCCGCTGCCCAGATACAGATTGGAGGTGGGACAAAACGCGATGGTGGAGCCGGTCTCCTTCAGGCAATCCCACTCCTGCTCTTCCAGATGGACGCAGTGGGCAAACACGCAGTGGTGGCCGGTCAGCCCATGCTGGTGATAGACATCGAGATAGCCCTGATGCGCCGGGAAGAGGGATTTCACCCAGGCTATTTCGTCCTTGTTCTCGCACAGGTGGGTGTGCAGATAGGTGGTCGGGTACTCTTCGCGCAGCCGCCTCGCCATCGCCAGCTGCGCCGGGGTCGAGGTAGGGGCAAAACGCGGCGTGATGGCGTAGAGCAAGCGGCCGTTGCCGTGCCAGCGCTCGATGAGCGCCTTGCTCTGTTCATAGCTGCTCTCGGCGGTATCCAGCAGATAATCTGGCGCGTTGCGATCCATCATCACCTTGCCGGCGATCATCCGCATGTTGATGCGGCTGGCCGCCTCGAACAGGGCATCCACCGATTCGGGGTGGACGGTGCCGAACACCAGCGCCGTGGTGGTACCGTTTCGCAGCAGCTGCTTGATGAAGAAGGTGGACATCTCGCGGGCGTACTCGAGGTCGTTGTAGCGCCGCTCGGCCGGGAAGGTGTGGCGGTTGAGCCACTCCAGCAGCTGCTCGCCATAGGCCCCCACCATCTCGCTTTGCGGGTAGTGGATGTGGGTATCGACGAAGCCCGGCACTATCATCTTGCCACGATAGTCCCGCACCCGCACCTGGGCCGGAATGCGATCACGGCCCTCCTCCCACTGGCCGAACCAGTCGATGCAGCCGTTGCGGATGATCAGCAGGCCGTCTTCGATGAGGCGGGCATTGGGCTCTATCTCCTCGGGTTGGCTCACCACCCGGGTGATGTCAAAGAAGCTGCCGCGCACCGCCTTGACGGAGTTGTCGTTTTTCATCTCTCAATTCCCTCTTGTTGTTCGTTAGCCGCGATCCACTTGCGGGGCGCGCACCTGGGCCTCGTCCGTCGCCAGCCCCTGTTGGCGGGCGGTGGCTGACGGAGCGGGCCGGGTGGCAAAGCGGGTGTCGGGTTTGTCGCTCAGCTGGATCAGCTCCACCGCCTCGGCGGCATTGGCGGCAGCCTTGCGTCTGCGGCTCTGGGGCAGCACCAGGTTCATGATGATGGCGGTGATGCCGCCAGCGCAGATGGGGTTCTCCACCAGCATGTAGATCCCCGCCGGCAGCACCTTGAACACGTTCGGGTCGTAGGAGACCCCGAGCCCCAGCCCGAGCGAGGTGGCGACAATCAGGGTCTCGCGCCGATCGAAGCCATGGCTGATGATGATGCGACCACCGGCGATGGCGATCATGGAGAACATGATGACCATGGCCCCCCCCATCACTGGCGACGGTATGGTGGTGAAGAAGCGCCCCACCACCGGGAAGAGGCCGAGCAGCACCAGGATGACGGCGATGAACTTGCCCACATGGCGCGAGGCCACCCCGGTCATCTGGATGACGCCGTTGTTCTGGGCGAAGGTGGTGAGTGGCAGGGAGCCGAGCGCCGAGGCGATCACCGACACCAGGCCGTCCGCCAGCACGCCGCCGGAGAGCCGTTTTTGAAACTCGGGCCCCTGGATCTGCCGGTGGGAGACCATGGCGGTGGCGGTGATGTCCCCCACCGCCTCCAGCACGCTCAACAGATAGATGGTGCCAGCCAGCACGAAGGCGTGCAGATCGAAGGAAAAACCGTACTTGAACGGGATGGGTACTGTGATGAGCGGAAGGTTCTCAAGGGCGGAGAAATCCACCATGCCGAGCATCAGGGCCACCGCATAGCCCACCAGCAGGCCGATGGCAATCCCGCTCATGCGAAGCAAGGGGCTCTTGCTGCAGTTGAAGGCGACGATGACGCAGAGCACCAGCAGCCCCAGCCCGATGTTCTCGTATTTACCGAAGGTGCCGCTGCTCATGGCGGAGAAGCCGCCGCCAAAGTCGATGATCCCCACCTTGATGAGGCTCAGGCCAATCATCAGCACCACTACCCCGCTCACGGTGGGGGTGATCACCCGCTTGAGATAGGGCAGCACGAAGGAGGAGCCCATCACCAGGAAGGCCCCGACGAAGGAGACCCCGAGCAGGGTCGAGACGATCAGCTCCTCGTGCAGGCCATCTTTTTTCATGGCGCTGCCCAGCGCAATCATCACGGTGACGAAGGAGAAGTTGACCGACTGGATGGAGAGCAGCCCCGAGCCGATGGGGCCGTAGCGGTTCACCTGCAGCCAGGTGCCGATGCCGGAGGCGATCATCGCCATGGAGACCAGGTAGGCGGTGGTCTCGGTGGAGAGGCCGAGGGCCCCACCCACGATCAGGGCCGGCGTCACCATGGGCACGAAGATGGCCAGCAGGTGGGTCACGGCCCCCATCAGGGTTTGGTAAAAGGGTGGTTTGTCTTCGAGCGCATAAATCAGGTCCGAGTGCTTGCGTGTTGTTTTAGACATCTTGATTGTCCCATCACACAGAATATGGGCGGAGTACTCATTCCGCTGTCAGGTGCTGGGGGCGAGCCTGCGCCCGCCCCTCACCTTTTCTTTTGTTATGCCGACGCTTGTTGCTCCAGCTTGCCGAGCTCGCGCAGGATCTGCTCAGGCGTGAAGTGCCACTTGCGCAGCCAGACACCGCAGGCGTCGTGGATGGCGGTGGCGATGGCGGGCGCCGCGCCGTTGACCCCGATCTCCGAGATGGACTTGGCGCCGTAAGGGCCGACCTTGTCGTCACTCGGCACCAGGAAGGCCCGAAAATCGCGCGGAATGTCGCCGATCTTGGGCGCGCCATAGCTCTTCAGATCCCGGGTCAGCGGGATGCCCTTGCCGTCGTAGCAGATCTCCTCGGTCAATGAGTGACCGATGGCCCGCATGGTCGCCCCGTAGATCTGGCCGAGCGCCAGTTCCGGGTTGATGGGGGTGCCGCAGTCGAGCAGGGCGTAGAACTTGTCGAGCCGGATCTCGCCGGTTCTGACGTTGACCGCCACCTCGGCGAAGTTGGCCCCGTACGGGAAGGCCAGCTCAGAGGTGATGTAGCTGGCAGTGCCCACCAGGATACCGAAGCCGGTACCGGTCTCGGCCTTGTGGGCCAGCTTGGCGAGGCTCACCTCCCCCAGCTTGCCGCGCACCACGCCCGGGAACGCCAGCTCAACATCGGCTACCTGCTCGCCCAGCATGGCGGCGCCGTGCAGCAGGATCTTCTCCTTGAGGTTTTCGGCCGCCTTCTTGGCCGCATTGCCGGAGAAGCAGGTGCCTGACGAGGCGTAGGCCCCCTTGTCGAACAGGGCGTGGTCGGTGTCGCCGGAGATGACGTGCACATCCCCGAGCGGGCAGTGCAGCACCTCGGCGGTCAGCTTGGCCACCACGGTATCGAGGCCGGTGCCGATATCGGCGCCACCGGAGTGGACGATAAAGGTGCCGTCCGATTCCAGCTTGACCATGCAGTTGGCCTGATCGATATCCGGGATCCCCGATTTCTGCATGATGATGGCGACGCCACGGCCGATGCGCCAATCCCCATCGGCGGGTTTGGGGCTGTCCCAGGCAATCAGCTCGCGACCCTGTTTGAGGATGGGTTCGAGGGCGCAACTGGCCGCATGGGGCACCGAGGTGGGCATCTTGCCCTCGCCGATGGCCCCCAGCACCTTGAGGATGTCCCCCTCGTGCACCCGGTTGTGCTCCACCATCTCGAGCTGATCGATGCCCAGTTTCTCGGCAAGTTCCGCAATCGCCATGGTCAGCGCGAAGTTGCCCTTGGGCGCGCCATAACCCTGATAGGCGCCGGTCGGACAGATGTTGCTGTAGTAGGTATTGACGGTAAAGCGCACGTTCTCGCACGGATAGAGCGGCAGGGAGAGCGCCGGGCCGTTGCTCGGCACCGTCAATGAGTGGTTGCCGTAAGGGCCTGTGTTGGCGCGAAAATCCATCTCGATGGCGGTGATGGTGCCATCTTTCTTGGCCCCCACTTTCACCTTCACCTTGGCCACATGGCGCGAGGTGTTGCTGATGAACTCCTCTTCACGGGTGTAGCGGAAGGTGACGGGACGGCCGGTGACCCTGGTCGCCCAGGCGCACACCTCTTCCAGCAGGATGTCCTGCTTGGAGCCAAAGCCGCCCCCTACCCGCTCCTTGATCACGTGCACCTGGTGCTGCTTCATGCCGACGATGCGCGCCACCTGACGGCGCACGTGCCAGGGCACCTGGGTGGAGGCGTGAATGACCAGCCGATCCCCATCCATGTAGGTGAAGCAGATGTGCGGCTCGGTCGGGCACTGCTGGGCCTGGGTCGATTCGTAGGTGCGCTCCACAATCTCGTCAGCCTCGGCAAAGCCCTTGGCCACATCGCCAATCTGGCCATGGACGCTGGCGGCCAGGTTCTCGTGGGGGCGAGAGCCGATGGGGAAGTTGATGATCATGTGCTCGTCGCCGCGGCGCACCGAGCAGGCGTTCTGCTGCTCGAGATCCGCCGGCGCACCGGCCATGTAGACGATGGGCTCGTCGTGCACCAGCGGCGCATTGGGGGCCATCGCCTGGTCTATGTTCATGACTGCCGGCAGCACCTGATACTCGACCTCGATGAGTTTGAGCGCCGCCAATGCGATGGCTTCGCTCTCGGCCACCACGGCGGCAACACGATCACCGACGTGGCGCAGCTTGCGACCAAACATGCGGCGATCCAGCGGTGACGGCTCGGGGGCGCTCTGGCCACCCGGGGTGTAGTAGACATCCGGGCAGTTGAGGTGGGTGATGACGTGCACCACCCCCGCCATGGCTTCGGCGCGGCTCACGTCGAGTTTGGTGATCACCGCATGGGGATGGGGGCTTCGCAGCATCTTGATGACCAGCGCATCCTCGCTGACCCGATCCTCCACATAGCAGGGCTTGGCCTGCACCATCTTGGCGGCGTCCACTTTCGGGCAGCTCTTGCCGATATGGCGCAAGTCGCCCCGAAACTCGGGGGCAATCTGGCACAGGTAATCGGGATCCTTGAGGCGCGAGCTGGCAAGCTCGATGGCCTGATAGAACTGCTGGTAGCCGCCATCGCGGTGAAAGAGACCCGAGAGGGCATCGTCGATTTGATCACGGGTGGGCTCAGGGTGGCGATCAAGCAGGTCGGTGACGATGAGCGCCGCAGCCGGATCGTTGTAACCGGACTGCACCACGCCTACGTCCACCATGGCCTGCTGCACCAGACTGAGCTGGTTCCAGCTGCCCAGCGACTCGGCGGTGCGCACCTGCGCCCCATCCAGCTGGGCGGCGATCAGCAGGGAGGCGTTGATCACCTTGCCGTTGAAGAGGATGGCGTCGGAGCCGGCAAAGCCGAAGCCGTCGTCGCTGTTGCGCACCGAGTGCATCCGGCACTGGTTGAACAGCACCCGCTGGGCATTCTCGCCCGCCGGGGTGATGACGGTGCGCAGGGCACCGTTCAGGGTAAAGTTGAGTTCCATCATGCCTGTACCTCCTGCTGCTGGCACTCCACCAGCAGATCCGCCACCACCACGCCGCTGATATAGCGCTTGTAGGCCACGCTGCCGCCGAGATCCGCGCGCGGCGCAATCAGCGCGCTCACTGCCGCCTCCAGCGCCGCATCGTGCAGCTCATGACGCTCCACATCCCGCAGGCGCATCGGCTGCGGCGTGACGCCGGCCAGGGCGACCCGCATCTCGCCAAGGGCGTCGAGGGCCACCGCAGCAGTCATCACCGCCAGACCATCGGCGTTGCGGCTGATGCGGCGAGTGGCGCAGCGCAGCTCGGGCTCCGGCAGCACCACCCCCAGCACCAGCTCCTTGCGCTGGCCCGCCAGGTAGGCATCGATGGGTTGCAGCTGGTTGTTCTCCAGCACCACCACGGCTTCGAGCACCAGCAGTACCGGCAGCAGCGGGGAGTCCTGCTGCTGGCAGGCAATTTCGCCGCCAATGGTGGCCTGATTGCGCAGATGGCGGGAGTAGACAAACCCCAGCGCCTCGCACAGGGCGGCCGGGGTACGGGGGTCATCTTTGAGGGCTTGCAGGGTGACGGTGGCGCCGATGTGGAGTTGACCATGCTGCTGCTCGATCTGGCCAAGTCCGAGCTTGTCCAGCGAGATGGCCACCTTCTTGTCGGTGCGGGTCGGCGCGGCGTTGAGCTTGCTGCCGCCCCCCATGTAGACGGCGTCGTTGCCAAAGCGGGCCTTGAGTTCCAAAGCCTGACCCAGTTGCTCGGGTCGGAAGAATTGCTCAATCATGTGTCGTCCTTACTCTTGCTGCCCGCCGCCGGGCAAATCCACAGGGCGGGCAATCCAGTCCAAACGTGCGGAGGGTGGCCTCAGGCCAGCGCGTCCATTCGTTGCCACAGGCGGCTCGCCACCTTGCTGGCCTGCTCATAAAGGGGCTCGACGTCAAAGGCGAACTCGCGATCCTGATAGACCATGCGTCCCTCGACCATCACGCTGTTGACCGAGGATGAGCCCATGCCGAAGGCGAGATGGCCACCGAGGTTGCGCGGCGCCAGCGGGGTCGGTGCGGCGTAGTCGCAAATGGTGAGGTCGGCCTTGTAACCCGGCTCCAGCCGGCCAAATTTGGCGCCGAAATTGCGCTCAAGCAAGGTGTTGCCGTTCCAGAGGAAGCGGGCAAAACTGTCGGGCCACAGCGCTCCGCCAGCATCCCTGTGCTTGAAGTAGGCAAACTTGAGCTCTTCGAGCATGTCGGAGCCGATACCATCGGTGCCGAGCGCCAGATTGCGGTATTCCGGCAGGTGCAGGTTGTAGCCCACGTGATTGTTCATGTTGGAACGGGCGTTGTGCACCAGGAAGGCATCGCGGCTGTTGAGCAGCTCGATGTCGGCCGGGCTTAAGTAGATGCCGTGAGCGATCAGGGTCTTGCTGTCGACAAGGCCAAACTCGTCCAGCCGGGCGATGGGCTCCTTGCCATGGTGGTGGTGGCCGTGGGCCATGTCGTATCTGTCTTCCGCCACATGGATATGCAGCCCGCGACCGGTGACCTGCACCGCTTCGCACAGCATGGCCAGCCCCTCGTCGGGTACGGTGAAGGGGGCGTGGGCACCGATATGGGCCTCCACCAGATAGGGCTCGCTCCCCTTGGCTTTGGCCGCATCGATCTGTTGGGCGAACAATATGTTCTCCTCCACCCCGGCCTGCAGCTCGGCGAGGCCTCCGTTGCGATCCGTGGTCTCGAAGCAGGTCATGCCGCGCAGGCCCGCCTCCATAAACCCTTTGCGCAGCACGTTCAGGGAGCCCTTGATGAAGTTGGGCGAGGCGTGGTGGTCGATCACCGCACTGCAGCCGCTCTTGATCGCTTCCAGCGAGCAGATGAGGCCGCTGTAGTAGAGGGACTCCTCATCGAGCGCCCGGTCGAGCCGCCACCAGAGGTTTTTCAGGGTGGAGATAAAGTCCGGGCAGGGGGCGATATTGGCCATGATCCCCCGCGACAGGCCGGAGTAGAAGTGGTTGTGGGCACAGACGATACCCGGCATCACCAGCTTGCCGCCCATCTCCCGATAGTTGGCCTGCGGGTAGAGGGCCCGCAGATTGGGCCCCACCGCTTTGATAAGCGATCCTTCGATGGCGATATCCACCCCTTCCAGCACCAGGGTCGGTTCCAGCTGGACGGCGGTGACGTTTTTCAGAATAAACATGGTTGGCTCCTTCGCTTATTCGTGGTTCGCTCAGGCCTCGACGGCCCCCAGCAGGTAGTGGTGATGAGCATGGACATGGCTGATGATCCGGCACATGTCGCCAAGGGCTGCTGGCGCATCCAAAATCTGGCTCTGGGCGTCTATGGTCAGGCGATAGGTCTCGCCATCCTGACGCACCCGCAGCTCACCCCCATCCGCCAGATAGAAACCGGGGTTGCGGCTGTTGTCGAAATCCTCGGGCAGGCTGAAGATGGTGACCTTGTCCTGATAGGGCTTGCCCTGCCACGGGCAGAACTGGGCGCAGTTGCCACATTCGTTGCAGTAGGCATCCAGGTGCAATGTCTGAAACTCGTCCTTGAAGCCCGGCACCGCAATGGCGACGTTGGCCCGGTTGGGGCAGACGTCCACACACTTGCTGCAGAGGTAGTTGCACTCGAGGCAACGGTGCGCCTCTTGCGCCACGAAGGCCTCTCGCTCGCCCTTGTCGACCATGGTGACGGCGATGTTTCCCTTGCGGCGGTAGATCTCATCCTTGCCCGACGGCTGGATGGTCACTTCACGCTGCTGGCTGGCGATATGCTCGCGGGCCAGCACCAGATCCGCGGCGCCGCGGGCACCGCCGATGGCACCGACGATGGAGGATGGGCCGCTCTGTACGTCACCGATGAGGAATACGTTGCGACGGCTGGTTTCGCCGCTCTGACTATCCACCTCGGGCCAGCCATCGCTGCCAAGGGGAATGCCCATGGCTTTCAATACCTCGCAGTCAGGCTGCTCGCCGATGGCGGTGATCAAGGCATCCATCTGTATCACTTCGGTCTGCTCGGTGGGCACTGGACGGCGGCGGCCCTGCTCGTCAGGATCACCCAGCGCCATCATCCGCACGGTGAGCTTGCCATCTTTGTCAAAGCGCTCCGGATTGGTGAGGAAGCAGAAACGTACCCCATCCTCCACCGCTTCCAGATACTCCTCGCGATAGGCAGGCATCTCTTTCTCGCTGCGGCGGTAGATCACGGTCACATCGCTGACACCCGGCACCTTGAGGGCGGCGCGGGCACAGTCCATGGCGGTGTTGCCGGCACCGATCACCGCCACATGGCGACCCAGCGGCAGCGGTTTGCCCTGATTGAAGCTGCGCAGGAAGTGGAAGGATTTGTAAATCCGCTCGTGCCCCCCTTCGAGGCGCATGCCACCGTTCTTGTCAGCGCCAATGCCGACGAAGACATAGCTAAAGCCCTGGGCGTGCAGCTTGTCGACGGTGAGCGCCGGATCGCAGCCAAACTCGAACTTGACCCCGTGAGCGGCGACAAAGTCGATATCGTGCTGGATAAGCTCGGCCGGAATGCGGAACTCGGGGATGATGTGTTTGACCACGCCACCGGCATCGGCTTCGCGCTCGAACACGGTGACTGGGTGACCGGCACGGGCCAGGAAGTAACCGGCGGAGAGACCGGCCGGGCCTGCACCAATCACCGCAACCGGGTGCTTGTCACCGCTGCCTGCCGGTTTGTGCCAGCGCGCCTTGTACCCTTCCCAGCCGCGCTCCAGCGCTACTTTTTTCAGCTCGCGGATATTGAGCGGGCTGTCGTAGTCGAGACGGGTGCAGTTGTACTGACACTGGTGATCGCAGATATGACCGGTGATGGCGGGCAAGGCGTTGCGCTGATAAATCAGCTCAAGGGCAGCGACATACTCCCCCTCGCCCATCAGGCGAATGTACTCGGGGATATCCTGATGCACGGCGCAGGCGGTGACGCAGGGCGCCACGTAGCAGTCGGTCATCGGCAGACCGCCGCCCACTTCGATGCGATCGTCAGACTTCCACTCCTTCTGGGTGTAATCCATGGTGAGCGCCTTGGCGGCAAGCGCTTCCAGCTTGGCCACATCTACCTGAGCCATGGCCCAGCTATCGGAGGCATCGATCTCTTTGAGGCACTCAATCTGGCGCAGGTAGCCACCCGGTTTCAGCAGGTCGGTCGCCATGGTGATGGGACGAATGCCGGTTTCGAAGATCTCGGCGATGTTGAACTTGCTGGCACCACCGGAGTAGGAGATGGGCAGCTTGCCATCGAAGGCGCGTGACAGCACGGCCGCCACGTTGATGGAGAGCGGGAACAGCGCCCGGCCGGACATATACATCTCATCACCCGGCAGCGCCCCTTTGCGGTTGATGGTGCCAAGGGTGTTGGTGAGTTTCACCCCGAAGGTGAGCCCCTTCTCGGCCCCCAGCGCCATCAAGCGGGTCAGCATGGCCTTGGCTTGATCCAGCTTGAGGTCATGATCGAACGACTCTTCGCTCAGACCGATGTAATCAAAGCCACAGGTGTCGAGGATCTCGCGCACCCGCGGGTAACCCAGCAGGGTCGGGTTCAATTTAACGAAGGTGTTGAGCCCCTTCTCTTCCAGCATGTAGCGGCAGATGGCCTCGATCTCGTTCGGCGGGCAGCCGTGCATGGTAGAGAGGGTGACGCCGTGCACCAGCTTGGCCGGGATGCGCTCCACCAGCTGTTGCAGGCGAGCGCGTCGCGTCCCCAGTCCCAGCTCGGCGATAAACTGCTCGTCAGCCACGAGGTCTCGCACCACCTGCTGATACTCGGCAAATTTCGGACTTTGGCTTGCATCCATCAGGCTGTGGATGAACTGCTGCATCGGCGGCTGTTTGATGCCATCGAGGTTGTACCCCACGCTCATGTTGAAGATGAAGGACTTGGCCTCGTCGCCCTGGCGCGGGTCGAACACCTCCTCCAGCAGATAGAGGGCAAACCAGGCTTTCAGATACTCGTCAAACGCCTTGGGCAGGGTGAACTCGGTGGACCACTCGGTGTTGAAACACTCGTCTTCGGCATCGATGCAGGGCTTTTCCAGTTCGAGACGGTCCAGGATCTGCACCGTCTTGAGCTCGATAAAGCGCCCGCCGGTCAGCCAGGAAGTGACGATGTTCTGGGCCAGCTGGGTATGGGGGCCGGCTGCAGGGCCGATGGGGGTCTCGCAGGTTTCACCGAACACCTTGATCTTGCGCTCGTCCTGCTTGCGATAGAATTGCGCGGCGGGAATGCCGAAGATGGATTGACTCGCTTTATATTCCGAGAAGATACGGACCAGAAGGTTCTTGAAGGGAACGGGTCGCATAATATCGCCCATGTTGATCTCCTTGCAGCGGCACTGCTCATTGACAGGGTGAATAAATGGGGCCCATCCACAACCACGCATAAAAAGCCCCTTGAAACTGACAAGAGCAACAATCAGGCCAGCGCCGGATCTTTTTATTTTTCAGCCATAAAAACGTGAGGCACCTCCAATTAATAAAACATCGAAAGCCGATACCAGTTTCGACAATGAGAGTGGCTATCAACACCGAATTTAAATAATGGAAACGCCTCCCTCATTGCTGAAAATGATCTCACTTTGGCGCGGCGCGCTATCAGTTTGATAAAGAGTGCGGCCGCAGCCATTATCAGGCCGGCCAGGATGATAACGGCCGCTGTCAGCCCCTGATAACGGGTTAGACAAGAAGATAAATATGCAAAGCAAGGCCGGGCAAGCCTCTGCCAGCCGACCGGTTCAACGCTCGAATGCTTCGTTTGCCAGCAGCGCCTGATAACGCTCAGGGGTGTCCACATCCTGCAGGATGGCGGCGCTCTGCACCTCGATGAAACGATGGGGGTGCACCAGCAGCCAGCGGCGCACCGAACCCTGTGCCGGCGCCGCCGCCAGCGCTGTGGCAAGGGCTCTTGGCAACAGCACGGGGTGGCCAGCCTCCCCCTGATAGGAGGGAAAGAGAGTCTCGTCCCCCCGCGCCTGCCAGAGCGTGCGGTACACCTCGGGGGGGATGCAGGGCAGATCGCCGTGGCTCACGAAGAGGTGATCGCTGCTACAGGCGGCAAGCCCCGCACGGATGGAGCTGCCAAGTCCCTGTGCATAATCATGGTTGTGTACCAGCCGGATACGGGGGTGATTGGCGTAGCGGCTGATCAGCTCATCGGCGCGGTGCCCCACCACCAGAATAACCCGGTCACACAGCACCAGGGCATTTTTGAGACTCTCATCAAGAATCGTACTCTGGCGATACGGTAGCATCAATTTCCACGCGCCCATTCGTGATGAGAGCCCGGCCGCCGTAATTAGGCAGTCGCACCGCTCGCGCGAATGCCAGTGCTTCTCACTGACCGCGCCTCTATTTTCATCGGTCGTCGCCATGGCTATTTCATCACCCTTTCTGCTCACCTCGCCAAATATCGAGAGTGTATTAAACCCGCTCACCGAAAATATTGATGGGCGTACCACTTTAATTAGTCTTTGCGGCGCCGGGGGGAAAACCAGCACCCTCTTCTGGCTGGCCGACTATTTCCATCAACAGGGCAAGAAGGTGCTGCTCACCACCAGCACCCGGATGTTTCTGCCCGCCCCCTCCCCTCGGCGCACCCTGCTGATCGAGGCCGACCCCATCCGGCAGCTGACCCGCTGTCAGGCGCTGCCCGATGAACCGATGCAGCTGATGCTGTTCAGCCACCTCGATCGGGCCAGCGGCAAGGCGGTGGGGCCGAGCCCCCAGCAGATCGATCTGCTCAAGGGGCAGCAACGCTTCGACATCATCCTGGTGGAGGCGGACGGCGCCCATCACAAGTTATTGAAAGCGCCCGCTTTGCACGAACCTTGCATTCCTCAACACAGTGATTGGGTGATCGCCCTGGTGGGCGGCGCCATGGTGGGAGCCAGCGCCGACCCGGCGCAGATCCACCGCTGGCCCGAGTTCCAGGCCCTATGCGGGATTGCGGCCGGTGAACGGCTCGACTGGGCCCTGTTTGACCGGCTCATCGCCCACCCCGAGGGGGCGTTCAAAGGCACCCCGCACGGGGCGCGCCGAGTCTGGTTTATCAATGGCGATTATCAAAATGAGCAGCAGTGGCTGCCCGCCCTGATAAACCTGCTGCAACGCCACCCCGAGCTCCACGCCATCTGGCAAGGGGCCGTGCGTGAACCCGGCGCCATTCACCATGTTTGCTGTCGGCCTGCCCCCGAAGCCGCGCAGTCGCTGACCCGTTAAGGATGAGACGAGGTACCTTATGAATCTGTTTGCACACGCTGCCCGACTGGAGCAGGAGAACACCCCCTTTGCCATGGCCCAGATCATCGAGAGTCGCGGCTCCACCCCGCGCCATCAGGCCCAGATGCTGGTGATGGCCGATGGCCGGATCCTCGGCACCATCGGCGGCGGCATGATAGAGCGGCTGGTGATCGAAGAGGCCGTGGCCGCCATTGCCGAGCGCAAGCCGCGCATCTTCCACGGCCGGATGGCCCGCAACGGCGAACATGCGGTGGGCTCGGATTGCGGCGGCGCCATGTCGGTCTATATCGACGTCTACGGCCTGCGCCCCCGCCTGGTACTGATCGGCGCCGGCCACGTCAACCGGGCACTGGCCCATGCCGCAGCGCCGCTCGGCTTTGACATCCACGTGGGGGATTGCTTCGAGGGGAGCCTCAGCCCAGATCGCTTCCCGGCCGGTACCCATCTGCAGCAGGCCGACACCATCAGCGCGGTGATCGAGGCGCTTGCCATCGAGCCCGCCAACTTCGTCATCATCGCCACCAACCACCAGGACAAGGAGGCGCTGGAGCGGCTGATCAGCCGTCCCCTCGCCTACCTGGGGCTGCTCGCCAGCAAGCGCAAGGTGCAGACCTTCACCCAGGCCCTGCGCCAGCAAGGGGTGAGTCAGGCCCAACTGCAACGGCTGCACGCCCCCATCGGCTACAACATAGGTGCCGAGACCCCCGAGGAGATCGCCATCAGCATCCTCGCCGAGCTGCTGCAGGTGAAAAACGGCAAGGCTGGCGGCCTGATGCAGGATGACGTGCGCCTCAAGCGGGATCAGCTGGTGGTGATGCGCGGCTCCGGCGATATCGCCACCGGGGTGGCGCTGCGCCTCTACCATGCCGGCTTCAAGGTGGTGATGCTGGATCTCGACAAGCCAACGGTGATCCGCCGCACTGTCGCCTTTGCCCAGGGGATGTTCGACGGTGAGACCAGTGTCGAGGGGGTGTGCGCCAAGCGGGTCGAAAGCGTCGAGCAGGCGTTCGAGCAGCTGGATCGGGGTGTCATACCGCTGCTGGTTGACCCCGACTGCACGACCCTTGCCGAACTCAAGCCCCGCTATCTGGTGGATGCCATCCTCGCCAAGCAGAATCTCGGCACCCACAGGGAGATGGCCCCCATCACGGTGGCCCTCGGCCCGGGTTTTGAGGCGGGGCGCGACTGCGATGCGGTGATCGAGACCAACCGCGGCCACCATCTGGGGCGGGTCATCTATCAAGGTCCTGCCCAGCCCAATACCGGCATTCCCGGGGTGATCGAGGGGCACTCCGCCCGCCGGGTGGTGCGCGCCCCTGTCGCCGGGGTGATAAAGAGCCTGATCAAGCTCGGCGATCTGGTGCAGGAGGGAGATGTGATCGCCCATGTAGGTGATACCCCCATTATCGCGCCACTCTCCGGCATGGTGCGGGGGCTGCTCAGCGATGGCATCGAGGTGACCGTCGGCTTCAAGATCGGTGACATCGACCCCAGAGGCGAGCGGGCCGATCCCACTACCGTCTCTGACAAGGCGCGCGCCATCGGCGGCGCCGTGCTGGAGGCCATGATGCATCTGGCCCAGCGCAGATAAGAGAGTGTTCTTAAAACCAGAAGGGCCCGCCATGATGGCGGGCCCTTTTCCATTCTCGTTCCTCTAATCAGCTTAGCCCTGCTTGACCCGGGTCTCCCCCGCCACCGACACCACAGAGCTCTTGCCCTTGCGGCTGATGACGATAAGCGCCAGCACGATCAGGGCGATGCCGCTCCCCTCCACCGGCCCCGGATTTTCACCAAGCAGCCACCAGGAGAGCAGCACGCCGCTCACCGGCACCGCCAGGGTGCTGAGCCCGGCAATCCCGGCCGGCAGCTTTTTCAGCACGAACAGCCAGAGGCTCCAGGCCAGCGCCGTGGCGAAGATGGCGCTGTAGGCGAGCGCACCAAACACGTAGGGCTGCCAGTCGATGGTTCGCTCCGGCACCAGCGCCGCCACCAATGCCATCACCAGGGTGGCGTAGATCATCTGCCAGGTGGTGAGGGACATCAGATCCACCCCGGGGTGGCGGGCATACATCCGCTTGGCAATGATGGCGCTGATCCCCCAGCAGATGCCGGAGGCAATGCCCAGTAGCGCGCTCTTCATGGAATCCAGGTGCAGCTGCCAGGGCTCGATCACCAACAGCAGGCCGCAGGCGGCCACCCCGACCGCCAGATAGTGCAGCTTGCGCATCCGCTCCCCCAGAAAGAGCGCCGCGAAGATCACCACCCAGAACGGCATGGTGTAACTCAGAATGGCCACCTTGCCCGCCCCGCCGCTGATGAGCGCCCACTGGGCCAGCCCCACCATGCCGCAGGTCTGGAACAGGGCGATGGCGAGGGTATAGCGAAACGGGGTAGGTTTGAGATAACGGCGGCCGCGCAGGCACTGCACCAGCAGCAACACCAGGGATCCGCACAGGCAGCGCAGGGCGGTAAACTCGAACGCCCCCGCGTAGAGCATCACCTGCTTCATCACGATCCAGCTGTAACTCCAGATGGCGGTGAGCAGGACCAATCCCCCCAGCGCCGCCATGTTCAACTTGCTATTCATTGTGCTGCCTTGTTGCTGCGGCGGCCGGTGCGTCCGCCATTCGGGGCGCCATCTTACTCCTCTGCCGTTCCCCTGCCCACCGCGGATAAGAGCTGGCCGGCCCATGCTTTCCCTCTGCCAATCCCTGACACCGGCCAACAGAAAGGGGCCTTGGGCCCCCTGTTTGCAACCATCAAAGACGAGGCTACAAGCTGATCAGGGTGCCGGTCTTGCCGGCAATGCCATCAGCCGCCTTCTCCAGCAGGGTGATCAGGGATTTGCGCCCCGCCATGGAGGTGGCGAACGAGAGCGCCGCCTCCACCTTGGGCAACATGGATCCCTTGGCAAACTGCCCCTGTGCGATAAAGCTGTTGGCATCGGCGACGCTCAGGGTATCGAGCCACTGCACCTCGGGCTTGCCGAAGTTGATGGCTACTTTTTCTACCGCGGTAAGGATGATCAGCATGTCGGCATCGATGAGCTCCGCCAGCCTGGCACTGGCCCAATCCTTGTCGATCACCGCGCTGGCACCACGCAGGTGGTTGCCCTCCCGCAGCACCGGAATGCCGCCGCCACCGACGGTGATGACCACCTGACCGGCGGCCAGCATGGCAGAGACGGTCTCTTTCTCGATGATGTCGATGGGTTTGGGGGATGCCACCACCCGGCGATAGCCGCGGCCGGCATCCTCTTTGAGCCGCTCGCCCTTGGCCATCAACGCCTCGGCCTCCTCCTTGCTGAAAAAGCCGCCGATAGGTTTGCTCGGGTCAAGGAAGGCGGGATCGTTTTTATCCACCTCCACCTGGGTCACCAGGGTGGCCACCGGCTTATGGATGCCGCGCTCCAGCAGGGCCTCGCGCAGGGCATTTTGCAGGTCATAACCGATATAACCCTGACTCAGGGCCACACAGACCGACATGGGCAGATGGGGCGCCTTGGGGTCGTGGCGGGCCGCCACCTCGAACGCCTGCTGGATCATCCCCACCTGCGGGCCGTTGCCGTGGGTCACCACCACCTCGTGCCCCTGGGCAATCAGGTCGGCAATGGTGCCCGCCGTGCTCTGCACCGCCTTCATCTGCTCGGGCAGGTTGTTGCCCAGCGCATTGCCGCCAAGGGCCAGTACGATTCGCTGTTTCATCTTGTTATCTCCAGTGAGGGGACAGGCCGGCGCGATACCGGCCCACCTTTCGTTGTTCGCATAAGTTTGCGGGTCTGCGTGTTTTGAACGGATTGTCAGCCTGCCACTGTGGGACAAGGCGAGTGCAGCTCCGGTGCCAAGGCCGGGTCAAAGGGCGCTCTGGCCAGAAAGCGGCCATGGCCGCGTAGCCCCAGAAACTCGCCGTCGCGGGCGACCATCTCGCCGCGGCTCAGGGTCAACCTGAGCCGGCCGGGGCAGCGCATCCCCTCGTAGGGGCTGTAGTCGCCGTTGTCGTGCAGCAGTGGGTGAGAAATCAGGGTGTCACCGCGGGGATCCATCAACACCAGATCGGCGTCAGACCCCAGTTGCAGATTGCCCTTGCGCGGCCAGAGGCCAAACAGGCGCGCCGGGTTGGCGCTGGTGAGCGCCACGAAGCGCGACGGCGAGATGCGCCCCCCCAATACCCCGTGGGCAAACAGCAGCAGCATCCGGTTTTCGACCCCGGGCAAGCCGTTGGGGCAGCGGCTGAAATCGCCGCCGGAGAGGGTCATGCGCTGGGCGTGGGAGAAGTTGCAGTGATCGGTCGCCACCGTATCGATATCGCAAGCAGCGATACCGACCCACAGCTTGTCCTGCTCGCAACGCCCGCGCAGCGGCGGGCTGAGCAAGTAGTCGACCCCGTTCTCCTTGTAATAACACTGCTCATCGAGCAGCAGATATTGCGGGCAGGTCTCCACCCAGACCGGCTGGCCCTGGCGGCGCGCCAGTTTCAGATACTCCAGCCCCAAGCCGTTGGAGAGGTGGACGATATAGAGCGGGGCATTGCCCGCGAGCCCCGCCAGATTGATCATCCGGGCGATGGCCTCCGCCTCGCACTCAAGCGGGCGGCTTTGCGGGTGATACCATGGCTCACAGTGGCCAGCGGCCAACAGGGCAGCCCGGCGCGCCGCGATGGCGGCATCGTTCTCGGGGTGGACGGTGGCGAGCGCCCCCACCTCCTTGAGGCGGGCCAGGGCGCGCAGCACGTCATGATCCCCCAGCTTGTACTGATAGGTGAGATAGAGCTTGAAGCTGCTGATCCCCTCCTCCTGCACCATGACGGCCATCTCGTGGAGGATGGCGCCATCCACATGCTGTACGACGCCGTGAAAGCTGTAATCGATCACCGCCTGATCGGCGGCATAGTCGTGATAGCGGGCCAGCTGGTGATGCAGGTTGCACCCCGCAGGGCCAAATCCCATGTGATCGACGATGGTGGTGGTGCCACCACAGGCGGCGGCACGGGTACCGCTGAAAAAGTCATCGCAACTGCGGGCAATCCCGACATCTATGTTGAAGTGGGTATGGACGTCGATGCCACCCGGCATCACGTAGCAACCGCTGGCATCGATCAGCTCGGTCTCGCCATCGGGCTGGATATCGGCGGCCCGAGCGCGGATCACTCCGTCTTCGATCAGCAGATCCTGACGATATTCTCCCTGCGCATCGACCAGCACGCCGTTCTTGATGAGTCGTTTCATCCACTCCCCCTCAACTCCTGTTGCCCTTCACGCAGCAAGCCCCGCCTGAGCGGGGCTGATCATGGTGGACAGGGACGCCAGTCTCCCTGCCCTGCGCTCTTACTTGTCCAACTCGGCCAGATAGAGCATGGGGATCACTGCGTACATGGCGGAGCACTTGACCAGATGCTCCTTCCAGGTCTTCTCGTTCGGCGCATGGGCCTCCGGCTCTTTGCCCGGGCCAAAGCCGATGACCGGGATGCCGTGGCGACCCATGATGGAGACCCCGTTGGTCGAGAAGGTCCACTTGTCCACCACCGGCGCTTTATTGAACAGCTGGGTGTACGCCTTGGAGAGGGTCTTGACCGTGATGTGATCCTCTTCCACCTTCCAGGTCGGGAAGTAGCACTCGGTCGGGTAGACCAGGCCGGTGTAGGCCGGACGGTCGTACTGGTACATGGAGACCTCGGCACCGGCGGCTTGCACCGCAGGCAGGGCGCGGATCTCGTCGAGCGCCCCTTGCCAGGTCTCGCCCCAGGTGAGACGACGGTCGATGGAGACGGCGCAGCTGTCCGCCACGGCGCAGCGGCTTGGCGACGTGAAGAAGATCTCGGAGACGGTCAGGGTGCCCTTGCCGAGGAAGTCGTCGTTGCCGAGGTTGTGGCTGAGTTCCTGCAATTCGCCGAGAATAGGGCCCATCTTGAAGATGGCGTTGTCGCCGCGCTCCGGCGCGGAGCCGTGGCAGCTCACCCCCTGCACTTCGACGCGGATCTCCATGCGACCACGTTGTCCACGGTAGATCTGGCAGTCGGTCGGCTCGGTACTGACCACGAATTCGGGGCGGATCTTGCTCTGCTCGATGATGTACTGCCAGCACAGACCGTCGCAGTCCTCCTCCTGCACGGTGCCGGTCACCAGCAGGGTGTACTCGTCTTCCAGCCCCAGATCCTTGATGATCTTGCCGGCGTAGACCATGGAGGCCATGCCGCCTTCTTGGTCAGATGCGCCACGGCCACCGATGATCTCGTGATCTTCCATCCCCTCATAGGGGTCAAACTTCCAGTTGGCCATGTTGCCGACCCCCACGGTATCGATGTGGGCATCCATGGCGATCAGGTGCGGACCGTGACCGATATAGCCCAGCACGTTGCCCATGGGGTCGATCTCCACCTTGTCGAAGCCGACCTTCTCCATCTCCTGCTTGATGCGCAGCACCACCCGCTCTTCATCGCAGCTTTCACTCGGGATGGCGATCATGTCGCGCAGGAACTGAGTCATCTCGGCCTTGTACTGGTAGGCCTTCTCCAACACCATTTCAAACGGAATTTGCTTGCTCATTGTGTCTCTCCATAACCAACCTGGGGTGCGGAAGTACGCCTCCCGCCCGCTACTCGTCATGGCACCCGCCGGGCACCATCCTGTTTCAATTCGTGCCTAGTCGCAGGCGGGGTGCTTGCCTTCCCACACCACTTCCCGGTAATGGGCCACGTCGGTGTCCCCTTCGGTGTTGATCACCAGCACCACCGACTGCTCATCAAGCCCCAGCCGGGCCATCAGCGCGGCGCGATCCGGGTGGTGACGCACCGCCGCCAGCACGCCGGTGCCAACCGAGCCGGATTCGCCGGAGATGATGCGGGGATCATCGCCAAGGGGGTTGCCGAGCACTCGCATGCCGAGCGCCGATACCTTGTCGTGACAGGAGATGAACTGGGTGGTGCAGCCGCGCAGCACAGGCCAGCCGAGGGGATTGGGTTCGCCGCAGGCGAGGCCGGCCATGATGGTGCGCATGTCGCCCCCCACGTTGACCATCTCCCCCGCCACGCCGGAGCGGTAGATGCAGTCGGCCTGATCCGGCTCGACCACGATACTGTGCAGGTTCTTCGCCCCGAAGCAGTCCACCAGATAGCCGAGCACACCGCCCGCCAGCGCCCCGACCCCGGCCTGCAGCAGCACGTGGGTGGGCTGTTTGATGCCCATGGCCTGCATCTGCTCGACCGCTTCGTCGGCCAGGGTGGCATAGCCCTGCATGATCCAGGTCGGGATCCTGGTATACCCCTCCCAGGCGGTGTCCTGCACTATGTACCAGCCGCGCTCCTCGGCCATCTTCATGGTCAGGCGCACTGTGTCGTCGTAGTTCATGTCGGTGACGATGCACTCGGCCCCCAACGCCAGAATGTGGTCCACCCGCTCTTGCGCAGAGCCCTTGGGCATGTAGACCACCGCATGCTGACCCACCTGCTTGGCGGCCCAGGCGACGCCGCGACCGTGGTTGCCGTCGGTGGTGGTGGCGAAGGTCATCGGCTCCTTGATGGTGCGCTTGATGAGATCGAAGGTGAAATCATCTACCGCCACCCCATATTTTTCACAGAGCAGGTTGGCAATGGCGTAGACGCCACCCAGCATCTTGAAGGCGTTGAGGCCAAAGCGTTTGGACTCATCCTTCACCAGAATGTTCTTCACCCCGATATAGGCGGCGAGCGCCTTCAGATCGCACAGGGGGGTGGGCTCATAACCGGCCAGTTTTTTATGAAAGGCGCGGGCCTTTTGCGCCTCGGTACGGGAAAACAGGGGCAGCGACTCACCGGTAAAGAAACGGTTATCGGCAATCTCCATCTTCAGGGAAAATTGGGACATGAATACCTCGCAAAGAGTCATCTCGCCGGGGATCATCGAGTGAAAAGCGCCCCGGGGAGAGAACCCGTGACAATAACTGCGTGATGACGACGGCCGGACGGGACTTATTTCCCGCCCGGCCAGGCCATTATTTGACGCGTTTTTGCGCCTCTTTTATCAAGCCTTCGAGGGCGGCGCCCGGTGCCGAGAATTTACGGGCGACAATCATGGCGGCGATAATATAGGGCTTCCAGCTCGCCTCTTTATAAGTGGCGATCCGGTATTTCTCGAATACCCCTTCACTCACTTCCCCTTCCTTGCAGGAGACGCCGGAAATATCCGCCGGCAGGCAGTGCATATAGAGTGCCTCGCCCCCCTTGGTGAGGGCCATCATCTCTTCGGTGCAGTGCCAATCCTTGTGCTTGGCGTTCTGTGCCAGGCAATGCTGCTCCAGCTCTTTGAGGCCGGCGTGATCGTTGGCCCGCAGCAGCTCGGTGCGCTGCTCCATCACCTGATAGGGCGCCCAGGACTTGGGATAGACGATGTCGGCATCCTTGAACGCCTCTTCCATGGAGGTAACCTGACGAAAGCTCCCGCCGGAGGCCTTGGCATTCTCCCTGGCCACTTCGATCACGTCCGGGATCAGGTCATACCCTTCCGGGTGGGCCAGGGTCACGTCCATGCCGAAGCGGGTCATCAGGCCGATGATGCCCTGCGGCACGGAGAGCGGCTTGCCGTAGCTCGGCGAGTAGGCCCAGGTCATGGCAATCTTCTTGCCCTTGAGGTTCTCGAGGCTGCCGAAGTGCTCCTGCAGCCAGGCGAGATCAGCCATGGATTGGGTCGGGTGATCAATGTCGCACTGCAGGTTGACCAGCGCCGGGCGCTGGGGCAGCACTCCCTTCTCGAACCCCTCGTCGAGCGCGACGCCCACTTCACGCATGTAGGCGTTACCGGCGCCCAAGTACATGTCGTCGCGAATGCCGATGGCATCGGCGCAAAACGAGATCATGTTGGCTGTTTCACGCACCGTCTCGCCGTGGGCAATCTGGGACTTGCCCTCGTCCAGATCCTGCTGGGTCAGGCCGAGCAGGTTGAGGGCGGAGGCGTAGGAGAAACGGGTACGGGTGGAGTTGTCACGAAACACCGAGATGCCAAGACCGGTATTGAACAGCTTGGTGGCGATGTTCTCGGCGCGCAGTCCCTTGAGGGCCTCGGCCAGTTTGAGCACCAGCGCCAGCTCCTGAGGGGTCTGCTCCCAGGTCAGCAGGAAGTCTTTTTCATGCAGGTTGGACTTGAGTTCATTGATCTCTTTGATTAACTGGTTCACTGCTTTCATCGTTAGCCCCAATCTGTTGATGAGAAATGCATTGCTCCCCTTCCACTCACAGGTCACCGAAACAAGGGCCATTGGGTGAGTTCATCGGTCAGCGTCAAATAAGGGCAATCAATAAGCGTGCCAACGCATAAATAAGCGGGAAATAACCAGAAAAGGATTCTTGAATGTGAGCCGGCGCACAGCCTGAGGCTATATGGCGCCCCGCCAAGGCAGGTGAGATAGCTTATTTTAAAGCGGATGGCTGCGCGCCACTGAAATAGCGCAAGAATAGTGTGAGAAGAGACGAACCAGGCCCTGATAATTATCAGTCCGGCTATCACCGGCACCTGCCAATTGATAGAAAGCGGGGCCACATTCTCATAATGATAACGCCGCGATTGTCGGTCACAACGCGGTCAAACGGGGCCGCCAGGCGACCCGCTGCGGGTTCAGGCCTGCACGGCGATCTCGTACTTCTTTATCTTGCGATAGAGGGTGGCGATGCCGATCCCGAGTGCCTGGGCGACCAGCTTCTTGTTGCCAAGGCGCAGCAGGGTCTCCTCTATCATCTGCTTTTCCATGTTCTCCAACCCGTTTTCGCCAAGTGGCAGCGCCAACCCGCGCTCGACCTGGCCGGCAGCCGACTCTGGCAGGCTTGCCTCTGGCGATGACCAGGGCCCCCCCGTAGCCGATGCCGAATTGCCAGCGGCAGGAGTGAGCGCAGGGTCGGCCAGCACGCCATGGGGATAAGGAGCGGGCGAGAGCGGCATGCGCGCGATTTGCGCCGTGCTGCGTGGCGGCTCGTCCGCCCCACTGCGCTGGTTGCGCAGGATATTGGGGGGCAGCAGCATGCTCTCGATCACCTCCCCCGCCTGCACCACGTTCACCAGGTACTCGATGAGGTTGCTGAGCTCGCGCACGTTGCCCGGCCAGCGGTAGCCTTCGAGCAGAGCCATCACCTCCGGGCTGAGCCCCGGATACAGCAGGCCGATGCGGCTGGTGTGCAGGTTGAGGAAGTAGTGGGTCAGCAGCGCCACGTCCCCCTCCCGCTCGCGCAGGGGCGGCAGGTGGATGGGAATGACGTTGAGGCGATAGAAGAGATCCTCGCGAAACTTGCCCTCGGCGATGTACTGCTCCAGATGCTGGTGGGTCGCGGCTATGATGCGAATGTCCACCGGCACCGGCCGGCTGGCGCCGATGGGGGTCACCTCCCGCAGCTCCAGCACCCGCAGCAGCTTGGCCTGCATGGTGAGCGGCATGTCCCCTATCTCGTCGAGAAACAGGGTGCCCTGCTGGGCGGCCTGGATCAGCCCCTGCTTGCCGGTGCTGGAAGCCCCGGTGAAGGCCCCCTTCACGTAGCCGAACAGCTCGCTCTCGAGCAGCTGCTCGGGGATGGCGGCGCAGTTGATGGCGATGAAGGGCTTGTCGCGGCGCGGGCTGAGCCGGTGAATGGCGCGGGCCACCACCTCCTTGCCGGTGCCGCTCTCGCCGCACACCAGCACACTGGAGGGGCTCAGGGCAATGCGATGAAGCAGCTTTTTCAGGGCCCGCATCGGCTTGCTCTCCCCGATCAGCATGCTGACTCCCTCGTCGGGTTCCAGCGGCGGGTTCGGCGTGCCGTGGGACTGGTGAAACGCCATCAGAAACAGCTGCTGGCCCTGTACGTGGTGCAGCTGGCCGATGATCAGCTCCTGACGATCCCCTAGGGTGACGATGTGCTGCAGGTGGCCGGTCAACCCCTGCTGGGCAAAGGTGAGCGGTCGCAGCCCTATCTCGCAGCCCAGCAGCGCCTCCTGCTGGCAATTGAGCTGCTTGAGCGCTACTTCGTTGGCGTAGAGCACCTGGCTCTTCTCGTCGAGCAGCAGGCAGCCCTGATCCATGTGGTTCATCAGGCTGAGGAAGACCTTGTTGACCCCGTCAGACAGGCCGCGCGAGTCGAGCAGCTTGGCCACGAAGATGCTGGAGATGTGCTGCACATAGTCGCACACCTCCTGCAGGTTGTTGTTGAGACGGGCCTGCTGCTCCGGATTGAAGGCCACCAGGCTGATCACCCCGATGCAGTTCTCCTCCACCATGATGGGCACCCCGAGAAAGGCCCGCTCCCGGCAGCTCTCCTTGCAGCTGCACCCCTCGCAGACCGGATCCTCACTGGTGTGGGTGACGATCTTCTCGCGCTGATGCTCGATGACGTAGCGCAACAGGCGGGAGTCCCCCTCCAGCTGGCGACCGAAGAACTTGCCGTAAGGGCCGGTTCCCGCCACCCGCACCATGTTGGCGTCCACGATTTCCACTTCCAGTTGCAGCACGCTGGCCAGCATCTTGGCAAAGCGCAAAATGGTGGGCTGGATCTGCATCAACAAACATTGGTTACTGACGGACATCATGTTGTAAATCCCCTGGCTCCCACCCCGGGTGGGATTCATGCTGGCCAGATACTATGCCAATTCAACGACAGCGACTTCGCCGAGGATCACGAAAAGGGAACTTGCACCCGCCCCTCTCCCCGGAGTGAGAGATGGCGCAGAGTGGGGAAGATAAAAGCCAAGGAGCAGGCCACGGACATCATCTGGGGTGCGCGAAAACGGTGAGAAAGGACGCCTCAACTGCCCAGATGCAGGGCCAGCCAGACTGCCAGCGGGATCACCAGCACCGAGAGCGCATTGCCGCCGAGCACGATACTGGCCACCTTCTCGGGCTGGCACTGGTACTGCTCGCACAGCATGTAGTTAAGCACCGCCGGCGGCAGTGCCACCGACAGCATCAGAAGCGGAACCCAGGCCGGTTGCAGCGGCAGCAGCCAGACCGCCAGCCCCAGGGAGATGCCACCGGCCAGCAGATAGAGCAGGTTGCACTTGAGGGCCAGCCCCAGGTGATCCAGCTCCCCTTCCATCAGCCGGATACCCAGGGCAAACAGCATCAGCGGCACCGAGATCTGGCCGAGCAGGGAGGCGCTGGTCACCAGGTATTCGGGCAGCGGGATGTGCAGATTGGCCACCAGCAGGCCGGCCAGGGCGGCCCACAGCACAGGGCTGCGCAGCCAGAGCCAGCGGGAGGTGTTGGCCGAGAGAATGAACATGCCCACCGAGAAGTGGAGCAGGTTGGAGAGCACGAACAGTATGATGATGGCGCCCAGCTGCTGCTCGCCGAAGGCCAGCACCATCAGCGGAATGCCGAGGTTGCCGGTGTTGCGAAACATGGCGGGCAGGATCAGGGCCGGTCGGCTGATGCTGCGAAGCCTGAGCAGGGAGAGCAGCAGCCCCGGCAGCAGGATCACCAGGGCCCCCGCCGCGATGAGCGAGAGGTGAGCCATCAGATCCAGCGGGTATTTGACCAGCGCCGAGAACACCAGCGCCGGGGTGAATAGCTCGATATTGGCCCGGTTGACGTAACCCAGCGCGCCGCCCGGACGCAACCTGCCGTAGAGGGCGCCGAGCCCCACCACCGCAAACACCGGAATGACGATATTGAGCAGGGCGCTGAACATGGGCGAGTCCTTTACAGTTCGCGGGCGGGGGTTCCCATCAGCAGCACGGGATCCAGAGTCACCTCCTGGCGGCCGTTGCTCACCCAGAGCTGGCCGTCGGAGATGGTGCAGGTGAGCTGCATGGTGCGCTCGACCATCTCGGTCAGCGGCAGGGTCTGGCTGTCGGAGAGCTCAATCACGGTGAGGTTGTCGTGCAGGCTGAGCTTGCCCTGGTTCTGCTTCCACCAGACGCTGGTGCCACGGCCACCGTAAAGGTAGAGCACCACATGACGGGAGCGGTTGCACGCCTTCTTGAGACGGCGCTCGTCGGGCTGGCCGAGCTCGATCCAGAGTTCAATCTCGTCGGAATAGTTCTTGCGCCAGAGCTCGGGCTCATCATCGGCAGAGAGGCCCTTGGTGAACTCCAGCCGCTCGGCGGCGTGCCAGGCGAAGGCGGCCAGCCGGATCATCATCCGCTCGTCGGTCTCGGAGGGGTGACGGGCCAGGGTGAGAGAGAAGTCCTGATAGAGATTGCGATCCATGTCGGACAGGCTGAGCTGAGCCTTGAATACGGTTGCCTTGAGAGCCATAGAAAACCTTGAATACCTTGGGAAGCGGGCCGAAACGAAAAATTGCGCGCCAGTGTAATCAAAATCGGCGGCAGGTTCGACCTCAAGCAGCACACATTTGGCCCGGCTCGTGCAGATAACGGCCTGCAGAGGCTCCAAAAACAAATGCCAGTCCGAAGACTGGCATTTGGCGGTATGAACGAAAGAAGCGGATCACTTCTCGGCGGACTTGACCCCGAAGGCATTGAGCAGCAAGCAGCAGGTCACTGCCACCGCTACAAACCCGCTCAGGAAGATAAAGGGCATGGCCCCGTATCCCAATACAGTCCAGATGGTTTGTTCAAGCAGACTCATTATGTGTCCTTCATCCAGTGAAATGGGTGTCCCTTTCGTGACGGGGTTATTCCCCGTTCCTGATGATGCTATTTGACCCCAACCAGCGCCTGAGTCCTATGCCACCAAAGTAATAAATAGGGGGCTACTTTGCGTTGGATCAACAATTTATCCCTTGCCGAGGAAAAATATGGACGCAATTCAACCCGTTGTCAGCCTGCGGCCCTCTCCTCTCCCATCGCTGCGCCAATAAAGAAGGAGGCGACCCCGGGGTCGCCTCCTTGTCGGTTGGCCTGTTGCCGCGAGCGGCGCACCCTCAATAGAAGCGCTGCTGCTCCGCCGCCATCGCCTTGAGGCGATCGCAAGGGGCGAAGCGATCGCCATGGCGCTTCTGGTAGTGCTCAAGGCGCGCCACCAGGTGCTCGATGCCAAGGCTGTCCATGTAGCGGAACGGGCCCCCCAGGAACGGCGGGAAGCCGATGCCGAAGATGGCGCCGATGTCGCCATCGCGGGCCGAGGCCACCACGCCGCTGTCGAGCGCCATGGCCGCTTCGTTGAGCATCATCAGCACGCAGCGCTCGGCGATCTCCGCCTTGGCCTGTTTGGCCTGGGGGCTGACGCCCAAGACGCCGTAGACGCTGTCGTCCACCTTCTTCTTGCCCTTGGCGGCTTTGCCGTAGAGGTAGAAGCCCTTGCCGTTCTTGCGCCCCTTGCGATCGTTTTGCAGCAGCTTGTCAAAGGCCGCCGGCGCCTGGAAGCGCTCGCCCCCCAGCTCTTTCTCGAGGATCGGGGAGATCTTGGCACCCACGTCGATCCCCACCTCGTCCAGCAAGGTGATGGGGCCCACCGGGAAGCCGAAATCGAGCAGGGCGCCGTCCAGCACCTCCACCGGCTCCCCTTCCAGCACCAGGCGCGCCGCCTCGTTCATGTAAGGGGCCAGAATGCGGTTCACATAGAAGCCTGCCTCGTCCTTGACCACGATGGGGGTCTTACCCTGAGCCCGGGCAAAGGCCAGGGTGGTGGCAACCGTCTCGGCACTGGTGCCGGCGTGGGGGATGATTTCCGCCAGCGGCATCTTGTCCACCGGGCTGAAGTAGTGTAGCCCCACCACCCGCTCCGGGTGTGCCGCCGCCGAGGCGATCTGGTGGATAGGCAGGGAGGAGGTGTTGGAGGCAAACACTGTGTGCTCGCCGCATTCGCGCTCCACGTCCTGCACCATCTGGTGTTTGAGGGCGAGATCTTCGAACACGGCTTCCACCACCATGTCGACCCGGTGGAAACCGGAGTAGTCGAGGGTGCCAGTCAGCAGGCTCATCTGTTTCTCAAGCTCGCTGCGCAGGATATGACGACGCTTGAGCTTCTTGGCCAGGATGTCGTAGCTGTAGCGCATGGCGTTGCCAATGCCGGCACTGGCCACGTCCTTGATCCGTACCGGTACGCCCGCCTTGGTGGCGGTGACGAAGGCGATGCCGCCCCCCATCAGACCGCCGCCCAGCACGGCGGCATGACCCACCTTGCGCGGCTCGGCCCCCTGATAGGTGACCTCCTTCTTCATCTCTGTGGTGGCAAAGAAGATGGAGCGCAGGGCGGCGGATTCGCTGGTCATCACCAGCTCGCCAAAGTGTCGGGATTCGGCGGCAAGGCCTGCCTGCATCCCCTCTTCCACCCCGATGCGCACCACCTCCAGGATCAGCTCAGGGGCCGGGTAGTTGCCGCGGGTCTTCGCCTTCACCCCCTTGCGGGCCTGATCGAACAGTACCTTGCGGCCGAGCTTGTTGGTCTCCAGCAGTTTGCCCTGCAGATCCCGCTTGAGCTCGTGGCGGGGTTTGCCCTTCTTGGCCAGCTTGATGGCAGCCTCCAGCAGGATGGAGGGGGGCACCACATCGTCCACCAGCCCCAGTTTCCTGGCCTGCTTGGCCCGCACCTGCTTGCCGGTCAACATCAGATCGAGTGCCTTGGCCACCCCGATGAGGCGCGGCAGACGCTGGGTGCCGCCGGAACCCGGCAGCAAGCCCAGTTGCACCTCGGGCAGGCCGAGCACCGTCTTGCCGTGATCGGTGACCACCCGGCCATGACAGGCCAGCGCCAGCTCCAGCCCGCCGCCGAGGCAGGGGCCGTGAATGGCGGCGATCACCGGGATGGGCAGCGACTCGATCTCGGCGAAGATCACCTGCCCTTCCCGCGACAGCGTCTCGGCATCCTTGGCGCTGGTACAGGCCGCCAGCATGCTGATGTCGGCGCCGGCGATGAAGGAGTCCTTCTTGCCGGAGACCACCACCAGGCCGATCAGCTCTTTATTGGCTTTCACCTCGGCCAGCACCGCGCGGATCTCGTCCACGAAGGCGGCTTTCAGGGTATTCATGCTCTCGCCCGGCACATCCATGGTGAGAATGCCGATGCCATCCTGGCGCACCGCCAGGGAAAAAGTCTTCTCGCTCATCACTCTACCTCCAACACCATGGCCACGCCGAGACCGCCCGCCGCACAGGCGGTGTTCAGCCCCAATCCTCCCCCGCGACGCCGCAGCTCGTGCAGGGTCTGGGTGATCATGCGCGCACCGGTGGCGGCAAAGGGGTGACCATAGGCCAGCGAGCCACCGAGGACGTTGAATTTGTCCATGTCCACTTCGCCGATGGCCTGATCGCGCCCCAGCTTGCTCTGGGCAAACTCGTGGCTGGCAAACATCTTGAGGTTGGCCAGGGTCTGGGCGGCAAAGGCTTCGTGCATGTCGATCAGAGTGAGATCGCTGAGCGTGATGCCGGCGCGGTCCAGCGCCAGCGGGGTGGCGTAGGAGGGGCCCATCAGCATGTCCTGCCACACATCGATGGCAGAAAACGCGAAGCTGCGGATATAGCCGAGCGGCTCGAGACCGAGCTCGCGGGCCCGCCCTTCGCGCATCAGCAACACAGCGGCGGCGCCGTCGGTGAGCGGGGTGGCGTTGGCGGCGGTGACGGAGCCGTGCAGTCGGTCAAACACCGGCTTGAGCTTGGCGTAGCTCGCCAGATCCGAGCTTTCGCGGATGTTGTTGTCTCGCTCCAGCGGCGCCTTGTAGGGAGGCACATGGGCGGTGAACACCTCGCCATTGAGCTTGCCATCGGCCCAGGCCTGAGCGGCCAGGGTGTGGGAGCGGTGCGCCAGCGCATCTTGCGCCTCGCGGCTGATCTGGTGGCTCTTGGCCATCTGCTCGGCGGTCTGGCCCATGGAGAGGCCGGTGGAGTACTCGGCCACGGCGGGCGGCACCGGCAGCAGATCCTTGACCCGCAGCTGGCGCAAAATGTTGAAGCGCTGCTGCAGATTGCGCGCCTTGTTGAGATCCACCAGGGCGCGGGCCAGCTTCTTGCTCACCCCGATGGGCAGCACGGAGGAGGAATCGGCGCCGCCGGCGATGGCGATATCCACCGTGCCGGCCATGATGGATTCGGTGACGTTGGCGACGGCCTGGAAACTGGTGGCGCAGGCGCGCGACACACTATAGGCATCGGTGCTGACGCTCATGCCGGTGCCGAGCACGATCTCGCGGGCGATGTTGGGGGCTTCCGGCATCTGTACCACCTGGCCGAACACCAGCTGGTCGATGAGCTTGGGATCGAGATCGGTGCGAGCGAGCATCTCGCTCACCACCAGTTTGCCCAGATCCACCGCAGGCACGCCGTGAAAGGCGGTGGCCTGCTTGGCAAAGGGAGTGCGCAAACCCGCCACGACGGCAATCCGTTCGCCCTGGCGAGTCGTCAGTTTCAATGGCTCTTTCATCCTGGCTCCTTGGTTAAACGAGAAGACTAAAGGGAGAGGTCTGACCTCATTGCGCCACATCTTAACAATCCACTCACAAATTTCATACGGCTGATTGAAACTAAATTGCCGCCATCTTGGCCCCCTCCCTCGCCCTTGTGCGCCAACTGGAGTATAAAAAGATCAACTTCTATGAAAACAACGGGTTTATTGCATGGCAGCGGCCGAGTTCAGACAGCTTGGGGACTATCTTGGTAGTCAGATTCTGGGACAGGGCCCCCTCATCGAGGGGCTGCTGATCGCCCTGTTATGTGAAGGACATGTGTTGATCGAGGGCGCCCCCGGTCTTGCCAAGACCCGGGCCGTCAAGGCACTGGCCGGCGCGGTGGAGGGACGCTTCGCCCGCATCCAGTTCACCCCCGACCTGCTGCCCGCCGATCTCACCGGCAGTGAGGTGTTTCACCCTCAGGATGCCAGCTTCGTGTTTCAGCCCGGCCCCCTCTTCAACCAACTGGTGCTGGCGGACGAGATCAACCGGGCGCCGGCCAAGGTGCAATCCGCCCTCTTGGAAGCGATGGCCGAGCATCAGATCACCGTGGGCAAGAAGAGCTGGCGCCTGCCGCCCCTATTTATGGTGGCCGCCACGCAAAACCCGATAGAACAGGAGGGGACCTATCCCCTGCCGGAGGCCCAGCTCGATCGCTTCCTGCTCAAGCTGCTGGTGGACTACCCGAGCCCCGCCATGGAGCTCGCCATCCTCCAGTTAAACGCCCAGGGCGACACCCTGCCGGCGCCGCCGCTCACCCTGAGCCAGGCCGATCTGCTGGCGGCCCGCAGCGCGGTGCAGGCGGTGCAGATGCAGGGGCGCCTCGAGCACTATCTGGTGCAGCTGGTCTGCGCCACCCGCCCTGGCAGCGGCCTCTGTCCGGAGCTCGAACCCCTGGTCGCGGTGGGCGCCAGCCCCAGGGCCAGCATAGGTCTGGCCAGAGCGGCTCGCGCCAGGGCCTGGCTGGTCGGGCGGGATTTCGTGCTGCCCGAAGACATTCAGCAGCTGGCACCGGCCGTGCTGCGCCATCGCCTCATCCCCAGTTATCAGGCGCTGGCGGACAACCTCGACAACGAGGCGCTCATCACCCTGCTGCTGGATGCGATCCCATGCCCCTGAGCTCGCTCGCACCCTCTGCGCAGGCCCTGCTGTCATGACGGGCGCCGCCGATCCCCTCGCCCATCCCGATATCGCCCTGCCGCTTGCCAGGTTGCTGGCGATCAGGCTGTGGGCCCGGCAGGGGCCGCGCTCGCGTATTCAACCGGTGGCGCAGGGGCGGCTTGGCCGCACGCCGGGGCTCACCTTTCGCGAGCTGCGCGCCTATCAGGCCGGCGACGAGGTGCGCCACATCGACTGGCGGGTGACCGCCCGCCTCGGTCGCCCCTATACCCGCCTCTACAGCGAAGAGCAGGATCAGGCCCACTGGCTGCTGCTCGACCTCTCCCCGGCCATGTACTTCGGCTCACGCCACCAGCTCAAGGCACGCCTGGGCTGCGAGCTGGCTGCCGCCCTGCTCTGGCAAGGGGAAAAACAGGCCAACACCCTGATCTGCCACGGCGTGGAGACACACCTGCAACATCAGCGCGGCCCGCTGGTGCCGCTGCTAGAGGCCCTCTGCCACCACTACCGGCTGGGGCTGGCACGCACGCCGTCCCCCCACGCCCTGGCCCATACCCTGGCCCGGCTCAACCTGCCCCACGGCGCCAGATTGACCCTGATCACCGATCACAGCCCTCTCGATGAGGCGCTCTGCCGCCAGCTGCAGCTGCTCGGCCGGCGCCACGACATTCATTGCTGGCAGATCCGCGATCCGCTGGAGGCGGCCCTGCCCACCCAGGGCCGTCTGGCGGTGCATGCCGGCCAGCAGAGCGGCTGGCTCGAGGCCGGCGAACCCGGGTTTGCCTTGCGCTATCAAGTGGCCGCCGAGCAACTGGCTCGCCAGAGCCATCAGCAACTGCTGCCGCTGGTGCAGCGCCTCTACCGGCTCGACAACGGCCAGCCGCTGCAACGCCAGTGGCAGGAGGGTGCATGCCGCCAATTCTGAACTGGCTTGCCAGCGCCGTGCCGGGCAGCAATGTGCCCACCTCCCCGCTGGCGGCCCAGCTGCGCGACATTCATCCCGGCCCACCGCTGCAGCTCGCCTCTGATCCCCGCCTGTTGGGCTGGTGGTGGCTGCTGATCGCCCTGCTGGTCGGCACCTTGATCATCCTCGGCGTGCAGAGTCTGCTGCGTTATCGCCGCTGGCAGCGACAGCTCGACTGGCAGGCCCCCGATCTGGTGCCTAGGCTGCAGGCCGTGATGCGCGAGGCCGTGCTGCCGCGCTGGCCCGAGGCGGCCTCCCTGCAGGGCGAGCCCTGGCTCATCTTTCTTGATTCTTTGGGGCTTGATTCTCTGGGGGGCAGCCGCTTTCGCGAGCTGGCCCCGCACTGGTCTGCCTGGCTCTACGGCGGTCAAAGCCCGGATGCGCAGCAGCGCCAGGCGCTGCGCCGGGCCTACCTCGCCTGGGGACGTCACTGCATCTGCCCGCCAGCCTGGTTGCTGGCGCTGCGCACTCGCTGGCGAAGCCATACAAGAGATGTGCACATCCGGAGGCAGCCATGATCCTCGCCTGGCCCTGGTTTGCCCTGGCGCTGGTGCTGCCGCTGCTGGTGCGCTTCGGTCTGCCACCCCGCCCCAGCAGCGCACACGACCCCGGCGTGCTGAACCATGCCGGCTTTCCTCTGCTGCGCCCCCATGCCGGCCAGCCCCTGTGGCGGATGGCGCTGTGCTGGTGCGCCCTGGTGCTGGCGCTTTGCCGCCCCCAGTGGCAGGAGCCGCCTCAGGTGAGCTATCAGAGCAGCCGGGATCTCATCCTGGCGGTGGATCTCTCCGACAGCATGCGCACCCAGGACATGCTGGACGACGGGGAGCAAAAAGACCGGCTCAGCGCGGTGCGCCAGCAGATAGACAGGCTCATCGCCGCCCGCCCCGGCGATCTCATCGCCCTCATCGTGTTCGCCGACCACGCCTACCTGCTCTCGCCCCTGACCCAGGAGACCAACGCCCTGCTCGGCCTCACCCGTGAGCTCGATTTCGAGCTGGTGGGGCGCACCACCGCGCTGGGCGAGGCCATCCTGCTTGCTCGCCAGCACAAGGCTCCCAACCGCTCCACCGCCCTCTTGCTGGTCACCGACGGGCGCAACACCGCCGGCAGCGCCGATCCCCTGAGCGAAGCCAAACGAGCCGCCGCCGCAGGCATTCGCCTCTATACCCTGGGGGTGGGCGCCGATCCGGATACCTTTGCCGAGGCGATGGCACCCGCGCTGGCCCCGGCCCAGAGCGATCCCAGCGCCGAGCTGGACGAAGCCCTCTTGCAGCAACTGGCCGAGGTGGGCCATGGCCGTTACTTCCGCGCGCGCACCCAGGGGGATCTCGAGGCCATCAATCAGGCGCTGGATACCCTGGAACCCGTCGCCACCGCGCAAACCCGTTATCGCCCCAACGTGGAGCTCTACCCCTGGCCGCTGGCGCTGGCCTGGCTGCTGCTGAGCTGGCCAGCCCGGTTGCGCTGGCCGGTGCGGCTGACTCGCAAGGCCCAGCCTGATCAGCCGTCCCGAGGCGCCCCATGATGGAGCTCACCCTGCTGCGCCCGCTCTGGTTGCTGGCCCTGCTGCCCTGGTTGTGGCAGGGGTGGCGCCGTCGCCGCCAGGCCCCGCTGCTGGCCCCCGCCATGCAGGCCTATCTGCTGCCGGGGCAGCGGCGCCAGCGCCCCTGGCTCTGGCTGGCCTGCCTGCCGGTGATCCTGGCCTTGAGCGGCCCGGCCCTGCGTCAGCAGAGCCTGAGCGTGCCAAGCCCGGCCCTCGACATCTGGCTGCTGGATCTCTCCCGCTCCATGCTGGCCACCGACCTGCTGCCGGATCGGGCCACCCGGGTGCGGGTACTGCTGCAGGATCTGCTGGCCGACAGCGAGCGGCAGGAAGCAGCCCATCCCATCGCCCTCATTCTGTTTGCCGGGGATGCCTACCTCGCCATGCCGCCCACCCGGGATCAGCAGGCCATCGCCCTGCTGCTGCCCGACCTGCGCCCGGCCATCATGCCAAGACAGGGCAGTGCGCCCGAACGCGCCGTGGCACTGGCGCTCAAGCAGATCCCCGCCGGCCGGCAAGCCCGCCTGCTGCTGATCACCGATGACCTGACCGCCCGTCAGGCCGAGCGGATCAAGGCGAGCTGGCCCTGCCAGGGCAACCTCTTTTGCCACCCCGAAGTGCAAGCCCGTCTCGATATCCTGTTGGTCAACGCAGGCCAGCCCAGTCAACTGCCCGCCACCCTGGGCGGCGGCCTTGGCCGCGAGCTGCCCGCCCCGGATGTGGCGGCGCTGCAACAGCTGGCCGGCGATCTCGGCGGTCAGCTGCAGTGGCTGCAGCAAGGATTGCCGCGCTTTGCCCCCCTGCCCATGAGCCAGACCACAGGCGCACACCAGGCACAGGATCTCGGCCCCTGGTTGCTGCTGCCCCTGCTGCCGCTGGCACTGCTGGCCCGCATCGGCAGCCTATGGCTGGTGGTAATGGGGACACTCTTGCTGACGCCCCCCTCCCTGCAGGCCAATCCGGCGCTTGCCAGCACGCCCCCGGTCGGGGACAACCTGGCCTGGCAGGCCTTCTTGCAGGGACGCTATCAGGAGGCGGCCCGCGCCTTTACCGATCCCGTCTGGCAGGGCAATGCCTGGTATCGGGCCGGCGACTACGGCCGGGCCGTTGCCGCCTACGGCCGGGCCAACAGCGCCACCGCCCACTACAACCGGGGCAACGCCCTGGTACAGCTGGGCCAGCTGGCCGCCGCCGAGCAGGCCTATCTGGCGGCGCTGGCACTGGCCCCCAACCATGAAGACGCACTTTACAACCTGGCGCTGCTGCGCGCCCAGCCGCCCGCGGCAGCACCAGAGGCGCAGGATCCCAAGCCCGTCGATCCCCCCGAACAGGCCGCTACCCCGGATGCCCCGCTGCCTCCATCTCCCCCCGTACTGCTGCTGGAGCAGCGGCTGCGCAAGGAGGATCAGCGCAGGCGCGAGCAGGAGGCCGACAAGGGCCTTCTCCCCACAAGAGGGGAGGATCCCTGGTGACGCGCCTCTTTGCCCCTTGCCATGCGCTCTGCCTTCTGCTGCTCTGGCTGCTGCCGGCGCAGCTCTTTGCCGCCCCGCCCCGGGCCGAGCTGCTGCCGGGTGCCGATCGCCGCGACTGGCTGCTGATCATCGAAGCGGACGGCGAGCGCCAGAGCGATGAACTCGCCATCACCCCCCTGCTGCGCCGCTTTGCGGTGGGCAAGGTGACCATGAGCCGGGTCACCACCCCGCAGCAAAACCTGACCCGCTGGCAGATCCCCCTGCACCTGCTGGACGACACAGAGCAGCAGGTGCCGGCTCTGCCGCTGGGGAAGGAGCAGACACCGTCCATCCCCTTTCCGCCGCGCTCCGAGAGCGGCAGCCTGGTGCCAGCCCCTGCCATCTCCCCCATCGAGTTGCAGGCCCGGGTGCTGCAACAGGGACCGCTCTACCCAGGCCAGCCCTTTGTCTATCAGCTCAGCCTCTGGCTGCCCGCCAACATGGAGGCCCCCAACCTCACCGAGCCGGCCAGTGATGCCTTCACCATCCGCCGTCTCGGCAACGATCAGTGGCAGCCCCCGGCGAGCCCCGGCCTGCCGGGCCGGCTGACCCGCAGCTGGCTGTTGCAGGCCAGGGAGGCCGGGCGCCATCCGCTGGAGTCCCCCCGCTTTCAGGGGCGTTTGCCGCAGGATGACGGCGGCAGCGACCCCCTCTCGGCCCGGGCGGCCACCCTGTTCGTGCAGATCGAGGAGCCCCCGCTGCAACCGGTGGCGAGCCGACTCACCCTGAGCCAGCGGCTGGATCCCCCCACCGGCGCCAGAGCGGGCGAACCGGTGATCCGCACCCTGACCCTCACCCTGGAGGGGGGGGATGGCAACCGCCTCACCCTCTCCAGAGTGCTCGGAAGCACAGCCCTGCCCGCCGGCGTGCAGGCCAGACCGGATGGAGAGCAGCAGCAGGAGCGCTATCTCGCCGAGGGGACGCTGCGCTTCGAGCGCGAGTGGCGCCAGGCCCTGACCGTCGACGAGCCCGGCGATTACCTGCTGCCCGCCATCGAGCTGGCCTGGTTCAACACCCAACACAAGCGCATCGAATACGCGCGCCTGCCCGCCGTCCCCTTGCACATCACCGCAGGGGCGCAGGGGGAACCGACCCGGGATGGGCCGAACGACGAGAGCCTGCGCTGGGTCATCTGGGCCCTGCTGCTGCGCGCCTGCTGGCGCCACGGGCCGCGCTGGCACGCCTTTTATCGCCTGCAGCGGGCGCTGGCCCGCACCGAGGCCGAGCCGATCCGCCAACACCTGCTTGGTTGGGCCGCCCTGCGCTGGCCTCAGCCCCATCTTCGTCTCGACACCCTGCCCTGTCGCCGCGATCCCGCTCTTGCGCCCCACTTCGCCGCCCTGGAGCGAGCCTGTTTTGCCGCCGTCGCCCCCGCTGGCCATGATGGGCACGACTGGCGCGGCTTTGCCGCGGCCCTATGCGGCCATGAAACTTTTGCGATAGCCTATGGCCTCAGGCAACTGGCCCGGATCGGTGGATCCGGGCCTTCATTTAAATAAGGAAGCCCAGCGATGGCTTTAGGATTTTTCAGAAAAAAAGGCGCCACGGTCGGAAAGGATCCCACGACCTCTCCGGTCTATGGAGGTATGGCCGACAAACAAACCAAATACGAAGCCCTGGTGCATGCCCTGCACGGGGACATCTACCGCTACGCCTACTGGCTGTGCCGGGATCCGCAAGTGGCGGAAGACCTGGTGCAGGAGACCTTCCTGCGCGCCTGGAAGGGGATAGACACCCTGGTGGATGACAAGGCCGCCAAGGCTTGGCTCATCACCATACTGCGGCGGGAGAACGCCCGGCGCTTCGAGCGCAAGCAGTTCGATCTCGTCGATCTCGACGAGCACCCACAGAGCGATCAGGAGGCGCTGCACAGCGAGCAGGAGATGGAGAACGAGTGGCTCAGACGCCACATCGCCCGCCTGCCGGCAGAATACCAGGAGCCCCTGCTGCTGCAGGTGCTGGGAGGCTTCAGCGGCGACGAGATCGCGGCGCAACTGGGGCTCAACAAGAACACCGTCATGACCCGCCTGTTTCGGGCCCGCAACCAGATCAAAGAGGCCATGGAGTCAACGACCCAACAGAGAGGACACACCAATGGATGAGCTGGAATTTCGCCGTCGGGCTATAGCCCATCCACATGAGCAGGATCCCACGTTTCTCGAGCAGGCCCAGCGCTCCCCCGCCAACCGCAAGCATCTGGAGGAGATGAAGCAGCTCGATCGCAGCCTGCAGCGGGCGATGGAGGTCGAGGTACCGGCCGGCCTGGCCGAGCGAATCCTGCTCAGGCAGGCACTGGAAGCAGATCAGGAGCAGGTGGTGCCCCTGCGCCCGCATAGCAACTGGCGTGCGCTGGCGATGGCCGCCTCGGTCGCCTTCCTGCTCGGCATGAGCACCCGCTGGCTGAGCTGGCCGCAGGCCACCCCGGACGAGCTCTCGCTGGCCCAGGTCGCCATGGCCCACGTCTATGGCGAGGAGCCCTTCATCAAGGATGTGGACGAGCAGGTGAGCCTGCGCACCATCAACGCCAAGATGGAGAAATATGGCGCCACCCTGATGGGCATGCAGGGGCTGACGATCACCTATGTCAACCACTGCTCCTTCTATCAGGGGCCGGCGCTGCACATGGTGCTGCAGGGCAAGATGGGCCCGGTCACCCTGTTCCTGGTGCCCAAACATGTGCCGCTCACCCTGCAGCCCACCTTCGAGGATGGCCAGCTCAAGGGGGAGATCCTGCAGTTGAAGGGGGCCAACATGGTGCTGATCGGTGACATGGAAGAGCCGCTGGCACCGGTGGCGCAGCAGCTGGAATCCCGGCTGCACTGGTCGATTTAACAGGTGTTAACGCAATCCTGACCCGAACGACCTCGGGTCAACCCAACGGGCAGACCAGACAACTTGGCTGCCCGTTTCCGCCCTTATCCCCCACGATTTGCCGCCATTTCCGGCTCATTCACAGCAAGTGCCGAAAAATATTTTTGTGATGCAGATCGCCCTATGTGCGTGTTTTTTATCCAATAAATGGTAAAAGAGACTATTTATGCGGCACATTCAAACAAATGATTAACACTCCAGAAACTTTTATGTATTCTGCTGTCACTGGTCTGATTTCTTACCTCCTACCAGATCCATAGAATCACGCCAGAATTGAATGGGAAGAAGCTGAAATAACAACAGATCTTGTCACATACGGAGGCAAAAAAGCCCCGATGCTGACAGAAAATCTGCCTACAAGAGAGAACACTATGACAACTGCCTTTTTCAAAAAGAGCCTGATCGCTGCCGCCGTCACTCTGGCCAGTACCCAAACCTTCGCCGCCGCGTTTCAGCTGAACGAACACTCAGCCTCCGGTCTGGGCCGTGCGTACGCCGGGGAAGCCGCCGTGGCAGACAACGCCTCCGTGTTGTCCCGCAACCCGGCAGCCATGACCCAGTTTGACAAGATGGCGTTCTCCGTATCCGGCACCTACATCAAGCCGGACGTGGATGTAAATGGTGACATCTATGCAGGTTCCGCCAAGATGGCCGGCGCCAGCGAGAGCGGCATCGCACCGAGCGCCTTCGTTCCCGCCACCTACTTCATCCAGCCGCTGAACGATCAGTGGGCCTGGGGTATCGGCCTGTTCTCCAACTACGGTCTGTCGACCGAGTACACCGAGAACTTCAACGGTGGCTCCATTGCCGGCAACACCGAACTGCTCACCTTCAACATCAACCCGAACATCGCCTACCGCGTCAACCAGCACTTCACTTTCGGTGCCGGTGTGAACCTGGTCTATGCCAAGGCTGAACTGAACCGCCGTGCCGGCGTACTGGCCGCCGTGCCGCCGCTGAGCAGCGTACCGGGTGTCGGCAAGGACACCATCGTCAGCCACCTGAAGGGTGACGACTGGGGTTACGGCTGGAACGTGGGCACCATGTTCGAAGTCAACGAAAACAACCGCTTCGCCCTGACCTACCGCTCCCAGGTAGATCTGAAGTTCAAGGGTGACTACCAGGGTACCTCTTCCGGCTTCAAGACCGTCGGTGGCGAGCTGCCGCTGGATCTGCCGGCCCAGGCCGAGTTCGCCGGTTACCACCGTCTGAACCAGCAGTTCGCGGTGCACTACTCCGTCAACTGGACCGACTGGAGCGCCTTCCAGGAGCTCAAGGCCACCAGCGGTCAGTGCAACAGCACCGATGGTGCCGGTGTCTGCCTCTACAAGCCGGAGAAGTTCAAGGACTCCACCCGTTACTCTCTGGGCGGTACCTGGTACGTCAACCCGTCCTGGGAAGCGCGTATCGGCTTTGCCTACGACAACACCCCGATCGAGCCGGAATACCGCAGCCTGAGCATCCCGGACTCCGACCGCGTATGGTATAGCGCCGGTGCCACCTACCACATCGACAAGGACATGAGCGTCGATTTCGGCATGGCCTATCTGGACGGCAAGAAAGTGGACGTCAACGAGAAGCTGGTTGAAAGCAACGAAGCCCTGCGCTGGAAAGGCACCTCCCACGGCAACGCCTTCCTCGCTTCCGCTCAGTTCAACATGAAATTCTGATCATCAGCGAATTGACCAGAGCGCCTACGGGCGCTCTTTTTTTATGCTCAATGCCTGTTTCAGCGTACATCTGTAGTAAACAACTGTACGCTTTTCTTTTTTTATCAAGCTATTAGCTGCACATCCTCCAGCATTTAATCCCGTTTTCGTCCGCCAGCTTCCGCGCCCGTTGCCTTACTGGTCGTACCATATAAAATCCTGCATCCAATCAGAAAAACGTTCGAACCCAAGGTTCACTTTCAAGGACAATGCAATGCACTCCATCATGAAGCCGTCTCTCATCGCCCTGCTGGTGCTGTCGAGCCAGGCCCAGGCGGCAGGTTTCCAGCTGGCCGAGCAATCCGCCACCGGCATGGGCCGCGCCTTCGCGGGCGAAGCCGCCATCGCCGACAATGCCAGCGTGCTCTCCCGCAATGCCGCCGCCATGACCCGTTTCGATACCATGGCCTTCTCCGGTGGCTTCATCTATGTGCACCCCGATGTCAACATCGAGGGCACCACCCGGGTGCCGACCGCCAGAGGGCCGGTCGACCTGGATGCGGCGGCCCACGACATCGCCGATGATGCCTGGGTGCCCAACGCCTACCTGATAGTGCCGCTCAACGATCAGTGGCGCCTGGGGCTGGCCGCCACCTCCTATTACGGGCTCGGCGTCAAGATGCCGGACAACTACAATGCCGGCCACTTCGGCAACGTCTCCGACATCAAGACCGTGGATCTGGGCGCCTCGCTGGCCTATCGCGTCAACCGCGTCTGGTCCGTCGGGGCCGGCCTCTCCGCCATTCGGGGCGAAGGGGAAGTGGGCGGCACCTTCCCCTCCAACAACCAGATTGCCAAGCACCTCAAAGGTGATGGCTGGGCCATGGGCTGGAACCTGGGCACCCTGCTGGAGCTGTCGGACGCGACCCGCATCGGCCTCTCCTATCGCCACGACGTGACCCTGAAGCTCTCGGGCGATGCCATCGGCATCGATCAGAACGGTCAGCCCTTCACCGATACCGGCAGCCTGGATCTGCCGCTGCCCGCCACCGCCGAGCTGGCCCTGTTCCATCAGCTGACGCCGGCGCTGGCACTGCACTCGAGCATCAACTGGACCAACTGGAGCAAGTTCGTACAGCTGGAGTCCGAGCTCGACCACCACGGCGTCATGCACATCAAGGACGAACACTGGAATGACAGCTGGCGCTATGCGCTGGGTCTGACCTACCAGCTGGCGCCGCAATGGACACTGCGCTCGGGCCTTGCCTACGACCGCAGCCCGGTGCCGGCAGATCGCCGCACCATCTCCATCCCCGACTCGGATCGGGTCTGGTACAGCGCCGGGGTGGGTTATCAGTTCGATCGCAACCTCTCGCTGGATCTGGGGGTCACCCTGATCGACGGCAAGAAGGTGGACGTGAGCGAAACCATGCTGCTCAAACCCGGCATCCCGCAGACTACCTCCACTTTCCAGGGCACCTCGGAAGGGGACGCCTGGCTGGCCGGCCTGCAGCTCAACTACCTGTTCTGATCCGGCGGGCCTCCTGGGCCCGTCTATTCAAGCACTATGCCAGTTATTGACCGTTTCTGGCCTTCACGCGCTGGCATAGTGCTCTGCTTCACAATAAAATCAATCCAGTACACCCGCTGGAGAGATGCATGTATTCCTACGTAGCAAGGCAGCCCATCCTGGATCGGGAGTTGAAGACCCACGCCTATGAGCTGCTGTTTCGCGACAGTCTGGATAACGTGTTTCCTCCCATCTCCTCCCAGCAGGCCACGGCCAGGCTGGTGGCCGAACAGTTCCTGCAACAGAACATCGATCAGCTGCTCGGCGGCCGCCCCTGCTTCATCAACTTCCCCCACTCCCTGTTGCTGGAAGGGCTGGCCGAATGCCTGCCGCCGGAGAAGGTGGTGATCGAGATCCTGGAAGACGCCGCACCCGACGACGCCCTGCTGGCCAAGGTTAAGCAGCTGCACGAGCTGGGCTATCAGCTGGCACTCGATGACTTCACCCTGTCGCCGGACTGGGAGCGCTTCCTCCCCTATATCCACATCATCAAGTTCGATCTGCGCACCACCTCCCTGTTGCGGATCAAGGTGTTCATCCAGCAGCATCAGCAGCTCAAACTCACCTATCTGGCCGAAAAGGTGGAAGACAAGGCGGAGTTCGAACGGGCCAAGCGGCTCGGTATCGACCTGTTCCAGGGCTTCTTCTTCAGCCGCCCCGAAATGGTCAAGCAGGCCACCATGGAGCCGGCCCAGGTGGTGGTGATGCAGTTGCTCAACGTGGTCAACCAGGCCGAGCCGGATCTCAACCGCATCGAGCAGTTGCTGAGTCAGGACATCTCCCTGTCACTCAAGCTGCTGCGTTATGTCAACCACCTCAAGAGCCACGCCAACCCCATCTCCTCCTTTCGCCAGGCGGCGGTCTATCTCGGCCACACCCAGCTCAAGCGTTTCGTGACCCTGGTGGCCGCCACCAGCGCCGGCCAGGGCAAGAGCGCCGAGCTCTATCAGATGTCGATGATCCGGGCCCGTTTCTGCGAGCTGTTGGCCCATACCCATGCGCCGACCCAGGAGGCCCAGCAGGCCTTCATCACCGGCCTCTTCTCCCTGCTCGACGTCTTGATGGAGCAGCCGATGGACAAGCTGCTCGGCACCATTCCGCTGATCGAGGAGATCCGGGTCGCCCTGCTCGAGCGCAAGGGCAACCTGGGGTTCTACCTGTCGTTTTGCGAAGATTACGAGAATGCGAACTGGCAGCGGATCACCGCCAGAACGGCCCGGCTCGGGCTCAATGAAGAGAAGGTCAGCCAGCTCTATCTGACCGCCACCGCCTGGGTCAACCAGCAACTCCAGGCGATGGCGGAGACAGATTAACCCAGCTCGATGGCGACTGCGGTCGCCTCCCCGCCCCCGATGCACAGACTGGCGATCCCGCGCTTGAGGCCACGTTCGCGCAAGGCATGGATCAGGGTCACCAGGATCCTGGCGCCGCTCGCCCCCAGCGGATGACCGAGGGCACAGGCGCCGCCGTTCACGTTCACCTTGTCATGGGACAGCTTGCAACCCGCCATGGCCAGCATGCTCACCATGGCGAATGCCTCGTTGACCTCGAACAGGTCCACCTCGCCCACCTGCCAGCCCACCTTGGCCAACAAGCCCTCGATGGCCCCGATGGGCGCGCTGGTGAACTCGGCAGGCAGGGCCGCGTGGCTCTGATAGCCCACCAGCCGAGCCAGCACGGGCACGCCGAGCTGCGCGGCGGTGTCGGCCCGCATCAGGATCAGCGCCGCCGCCCCGTCCGAGATGGAGCTGGCATTGGCCGCCGTGATGGTGCCCGTCTTGCTGAAAGCCGGCTTGAGCTGGGGGATCTTCTCGGGGCGTGCCTTGCCAGGCTGCTCATCCTCGGCCAGCAGCAGGGTCTCTCCGGCCTTCACCGGCGCCAGCTCCGCCGCAAAGGCGCCGCTGCGCTGGGCCGCCAGTGCCCGCTCCAGCGAGGTGATGGCAAAGGCATCCATGTCGGAGCGGGTCAGCCCGGCGCGATCGGCGCTCAACTGGGCATAATGGCCCATCAGCTGACCCTCGTAGGCATCCTGCAGCCCGTCGAGGAACATGTGATCGAGCACGCTCTGGTGCCCCATCCGAAAACCGCTGCGCGCCTTGTCGAGCAGATAAGGGGCACGGCTCATGCTCTCCATCCCGCCGGCGATCACCACGTTCGTGTCACCGAGTCGCAACCCATCGGCCGCCAGCATCACCGCCTTCATGCCGGAACCGCACACCTTGTTGACCGTGGTGCAGGGGATGCTGTCCGGCAGGCCCGCCTTCAACACCGCCTGACGGGCGGGCGCCTGGCCGACCCCGGCACTCAGCACGTTGCCAAGATAAGCCTCATCGATCTGCTCCCCCTTGAGCCCGGCCTGCGCCATGGCCGCGGCGATGGCACAGGCACCCAGTTCGGGGGCGCTCAGGTTGGCCAGGGCCCCTTGAAAGGCCCCCATGGGGGTACGTTTGGCCGCAACAATCACGATATCCATCAATTGCACTCTCCTTGTTACATTGAGCTAACATATGCCGCCGCCGTCGCGGGAACAAGACTTGCGGGGCAGTTGACGTTTGGGTAAGGTGCCAGCCAGGATTGACAGTCAAGATAGCGCCATGAACCGAACCAAGGATGACAAACGGACCTACAGCATCAGCGAACTGGCCCGTGAATTTGATGTTACGACCCGAAGTATTCGTTTTTATGAAGATCAGGGACTTTTGAATCCTGCTCGTCAGGGGCAGACCCGGATCTACAGCCGTCAGGACAGAGTGCGGCTCAAGCTCACCCTGCGCGGCAAGCGACTGGGGTTCAGCCTGGCGGACATCCGCGATCTGTTCGATCTCTACGATGCGGACAAGAGCAGCCGTACCCAGCTGCAGACCATGCTGGGACTGGTGGCCGACAAGCGGGATACCCTGCAGCAGCAGCTGGAAGACATCAAGATGGTGCTGCTGGAGCTGGACGCCGCCGAGCAGCGCTGCCAGCAGGCGCTGGAGCAGCTCGGCTGAGGCAAACAGACAAACATAAAGAAAGGGGCCCGCGGGCCCCTTGTTCATTGCAACTGGATTATTTGTTCCAGCGGTCCGGATCGTAATCCGGGCTGTAGCGGTCGACGATGACGGCGCAGGCCGCATCACCGGTGATGTTGAGGGCGGTACGGATCATGTCGAACAGACGATCCAGCGCAAACAACAGCGGCAGTCCCTCGATGGGGATCCCGGCGGCCAGCAGCACGGCGACCACCAGGAAGCTCGGGCCAGGTACACCGGCCTGACCGATGGCCCCCAGGGTGGCGGTCACTATGATGGCAGCCCAGGCACCCATGGAGAGATCGATCTGATAGACCTGGGCGAAGAAGATGGCGACCAGACCGTAATAGATGGCGTTGCCGCTCATGTTGATGGTGGCACCCAGCGGCAGCACGAAGGAGGCCGTGGCATTGCTCACCTTCAGCTCTTTCTCGCAGGTCTCCATGTTGACCGGCAGGGTCGCCATGGAAGAGGCGGTGGAGAAGGCGACGATCTGCGGCTTCTTCATGGCAGACAGGTACTTGCGCACCGGGGTGTTGGAGAAGATCATGACCAGCAGCGGATAGACCACGAAGCCGAAGATCAGGATGGCGGCCAGATAGACCACGAACAGCTTGATCACCAGGGTCAGCACGTCGAAGCCGTAGGTGCCGATGGCGTCAGCCATCAGGCCGAACACGCCGAGCGGCGCAATCAGCATCACCTTGTTGATCATCCAGACGAAGGCATCCACCAGGGTGTTCAAACCATCGACCAGCGGCTTGGCCCGCTCGCGGGGCTGCTTGGCCAGCGCGATGCCGAGGAACATGCAGAACACCAGGATCTGCAGGATGTTGGCTTCGTTGAGCGATTGGAAGACGTTGGTCGGGATCATCCCGAGCAGGGTGGCAACCGCATCGGGCAGGGCACCCTTGTCGGAATAGTCACCGGAGAACATGGAGGCCATGGAGCCGAACTCGACCCCGATCCCGGGTTTGAAGATCTGCCCCATCACCAGTGCCAGCAGCACCGCCAGCGCCGAGGTGCCGAGGAAGAAGGCCAGCGTGGTGACACCAATCTTGCCTGCCGCCGGGCTGGCTCCCAGGTTGGCTGCCCCCGACAGGATGGCCACCGCCACCAGCGGGATCACCAGCATCTTGATGAGCTGGATAAAGAGCGTACCGAGCGGTGCGAACACGGTGGCTTGTTCACCCATGAACGCCCCCACCAGTGCCCCCAGCACCATGGCAACCACGACCTGGAAGCCAACGTTCTTAATGAGTCCTTTTGTTAACACAGAATGTTCCTTTATGTAGCAATTATTTACACTTTCCCAGTGCAATCAACCAAACAGGGGAAGAACAGCTGTCCATTCTCCTGAGCGCGCGCTTTATCTCATATTTATTGGCTGTTTGAAATCGCCAAATCGTTAACGGGAGTTATTGATAAGTTTGCAATAAAGTTAAGATTCAAAAGGAACACGGCGATTTTTCCCGCTTTCATCATGACAACTAACAAAACATTGTGCTATTTTGGCTTGGCAAACGTGCATACAGGGATGAAAACATGCTGAAAGTTAACGAATATTTTGACGGAAATGTAAAATCTATCGGTTTCGAGCAAAAAGGGGACAAAGCGACCGTCGGTGTGATGGAAGCGGGTCACTACCAGTTCAATACCGCCGCCCCCGAGCGGATGACGGTGGTCAAGGGTGCCCTTACCATCCAGCTGGCCGATGAAGATGAGTGGCACACCTATGAGCAGGGCCAATCCTTCGACGTGGCCGGCCACTCCTCCTTCAAGCTGGAAGTGAAGACCCCCACCGCCTATCTGTGCGAGTTCCTCGACTAAGCCGCAGACAAGCTGCAGCCCAAGTGGATAAGAGAGCGGACCTGGGTCCGCTCTTTTTCATCTGCTCCCCTACCCGTCTCGGCAACCCTTCGCCGTAACCACCCCCATTTGCGTGCCGCCATCACACCCCTCGGTTTTCCCGCTTTCCATCGACTACAAAAAATTTACAATATTTAGACGAAACCCATAATCGGAGTGGTGTCATGATCAGTGTCTTCGACCTGTTTTCCATCGGGATCGGTCCCTCTTCTTCTCATACCGTGGGGCCGATGCGCGCCTCTTACGCCTTTGTCATCGCACTCAAGCAACAGGGGCTGCTGCCCCGGACCGAACGGGTAGAAGTGGAGTGCTACGGCTCCCTCGGCCAGACCGGCAAGGGCCATGGCACCGGCAAGGCCATCATCCTGGGGCTGGCCGGTTTTGAACCCGAGTCGGTGGACATCGAGGCCATTCCCGCCTTCCTGGCCGAGGTGGAGCGTAGCCAGTCGCTGCGGCTGGCGGGGGAGCAGCCCAGCCAGTTCGCCCGCAGCGGCGCCATCATCTTCAACCGGCGCAAGACCCTGCCCGCCCACTCCAACGGCATGACCCTGCGCGCCTTCGCCGGTGAACAGCTGCTGTTCGAGCAGACCTACTACTCCATCGGTGGCGGCTTCATCATCGAGGAGAGCCACTTCGCCAACGCCAAGGAGGAGGCCGCCCGCTTCGATGCGGCCCACCCCGTTCCCTACCCGTTCGAGAGCGGCGCCCAGCTGCTGGCTCACTGCCAGGAGAGTGGCCTCTCCATCTCAGGCCTGATGCTGGCCAACGAGAAGGTGTTTCGCACTGAGGCCGAGATCAAGGCGGGCCTGCGCAAGATCTGGCAGGCGATGCAGGGCTGCGTCGAGCGTGGCTGTCGCAGCGAGGGGGTGTTACCCGGCGGGCTCAAGGTGAAACGGCGGGCGCCGGCCCTCTATCGCCAGCTCAGCTGCGAGACCAACTTCAACAAGGATCCGCTGATGGTGATGGAGTGGGTGGATCTGTTCGCGCTGGCCGTCAACGAGGAGAATGCCGCCGGCGGCCGGGTGGTGACCGCCCCCACCAACGGTGCCGCCGGCATCATTCCCGCCGTGCTGCACTATTACGATCGCTTCGTGCGCAAGGTGGATGACGAGCTGCTGCTGAGTTACTTCCTCACCGCCGCCGCCATCGGCATCCTCTACAAGAAGAACGCCTCCCTCTCGGGTGCGGAAGTGGGCTGCCAAGGGGAAGTGGGGGTGGCCTGCTCCATGGCGGCGGGGGCGCTGACCGAGATCCTGGGGGGCAGCCCGGCAATTGTCGAAAACGCCGCCGAAATAGGCATGGAGCACAACCTGGGGCTCACCTGTGATCCGGTGGGTGGCCAGGTGCAGGTACCCTGCATCGAGCGCAATGCCATGGGGGCGGTCAAGGCGATCAACGCCGCCCGCCTCGCCCTTCGCGGCACCGGCGAGCACAAGGTGTCGCTGGACAAGGTGATCAAAACCATGTGGGAAACCGGCAACGACATGAAGACCAAATACAAGGAAACCGCCCGCGGCGGCCTGGCGGTTAACATCACCGAGTGTTAAAAATCGGTAACTTGCTCCATTTGGTTCCTAAATACCCGGCAGTGTCGGGTATTTTTATGGGCAAACGCTTAACAAAATGGATAAGCATCAAAATAAATTTTATACTCGCCGCTCTGATTCAACAAAAATAGATCTATTTCAACTTTTTTTGGGCTTTGAGCCGTTACACTGTGGTTATCTGGTTCATTGACCTCGGCGACGACGCCCTCGTCCCATGGATCACCCCGTTTCTGCGAGTGGGCATGGCGCCCCCTTCTATCCTGAGGTAATTGTTACATGATCAGCGTTTTTGATATCTTCAAAATCGGTGTTGGCCCCTCCTCTTCCCACACTGTCGGCCCGATGAAGGCAGCCAAACAGTTCGTGGATGAACTGCGTGCAGGCGGCAAGATCCGTGACATCACCCGGATCCAGGTCGATGTCTACGGCTCACTCTCCTGGACCGGTAAAGGTCACCACACCGATACCGCTATCATCATGGGTCTGGCGGGCAACCTGCCGGAAAATGTCGATATCGACGGCATCCCCGAGTTCATCTCCCGCGTCGAACAGACCGGTCGTCTGCCCATCGGCCTGCACTGCCACACCGTCAGCTTCCCGCGCGACGCCATGGTGTTCCATGACGAAGCCCTGCCGCTGCACGAAAACGGCATGAAGCTGACCGCCTTCATCGAAGACGAAGCCGTCTACAGCAAGACCTACTACTCCATCGGCGGTGGTTTCATCGTTGACGAAGAGAACTTCGGCAAGGGCGACAGCGGCGACATGTCCGTCAGCTACCCGTTCAAGAGCGCGGCCGAGCTCATCGCCCACTGCAGCCAGACCGGCCTCTCCATCTCCGCCCTGATGATGGAGAACGAGAAGTGCTTCAACACCCCGGAAGAGATCTACAAGAAGCTCGGCAAGATCTGGACCACCATGCGTGAAGGGATCGAGCGCGGCTGCCGCACCGAGGGCGTCCTCTCCGGCCCGCTGCGCGTACCGCGCCGCGCTGCGCCGCTCTATCGCCAGCTGACCACCAACGAGAACCTCTCCAACGATCCGATGAACATCGTCGACTGGGTCAACATGTTTGCCCTGGCGGTCAGTGAAGAGAACGCGGCCGGTGGCCGTGTGGTGACCGCGCCGACCAACGGCGCCGCCGGCATCATCCCGGCCGTGCTGGCCTACTACGACAAGTTCATCCAGCCGGTTGGCCGTGACGACTACACCCGCTTCTATCTGGCTGCGGCTGCCGTCGGCATGCTCTACAAGATGAACGCCTCCATCTCCGGCGCCGAAGTGGGCTGCCAGGGTGAGGTGGGCGTCTCCTGCTCCATGGCCGCCGCCGGCCTGACCGAGCTGATGGGCGGCAGCCCGGAGCACGTCTGTGAAGCTGCCGAGATCGGCATGGAGCACAACCTGGGTCTGACCTGTGACCCGGTCGCCGGTCAGGTGCAGGTACCCTGCATCGAGCGCAACGCCATCGCCGCCATGAAGGCGGTCAACGCCTCCCGCATGGCGCTGCGTCGTACCTCCAAGCCGCGCGTCTCCCTGGACAAGGTGATCGAGACCATGTACATCACCGGCAAGGACATGGACTCCAAGTACCGTGAAACCTCCCGCGGTGGCCTGGCCATCAAGGTGATGCAGGTTGCCTGCGACTAAGCAGATAACGGCAAATGCAAAAGGCGGGAATTCCCGCCTTTTTTATTGCCCATTATTTCCCGCTCATCACCTTCTTCATGGCACCATTTCCCTGGGGCTGGCTCGTTAATTTCCGGGACCATCCTACTGCCCTGCCGAGATTGGTGGCCAGAGCGCCTCGGCCTTATTCCACCAGGCGATCGGCCAGGGTCCCCACCGCCACCACGAAATAGTGGGAGCGATTCCAGTCGCGCAGCACCCGATAATTGGGATAGGCGAGATAGGCAGCGCCCCCTGCCCCGTCGGGCTGCACCAGCGAGGCCTGCATCTTCACCGCGGGCAAGGCGCCGCCATCCGCTTTGCGTACCCCGAGGGCCTGCCAGGCCGACAGCGTTCGGGTATCTTCAAGCCCGACCAGCGCAGGATCCAGACCGGCGGGCACCCTCACCCGGCGCCCCCAGGTTTCATCCCCGTGCCAGCCGTTCTGGCGCAGATAATTGGCTGCCGAACCAAACACATCCGCCGGCGTCCCCCACAGATCCTTCTTGCTGTCACCGTCCTGGTCGACCGCGTATTGACGGTAGGAAGAGGGCATGAACTGCACCTGTCCCATGGCGCCGGCTCAGGAGCCCTTGAGCTCGGCCGGGGTGATCGGCTCCTCTTCCAGCATGCGCAGGGTATCGAACAGCTGCCCCTTGAAGAAGGCCTCACGGCGCCCCTCCCAGGCCAGGGTCGCCAGCGACGAGACCAGCGGATATTTGCCGGTCAATTTGCCGAAATTGGTTTCAATGCCCCACAGGGCGACAATAAAGCGGGGTTGCACATCATATTCCGCCCCTATTTTTGTGAGCAGCGGCAAATACTGACGATATAGCCGTTTGGCTTGATTGACTTTCCACTGCGGCACTGCGTTGGAAATATAAGTGGCGAGGGTCTGTTTAAATTCCGGCTGATTTTTATCGTGCCGAATGGCGACCTCGATCAGATGAATATCGGCGAAGGCGGCAGCAATGGTCGCGGGCTGGATCCCGGCGGCCAGGGCCTCCTGTTTGAGGCCCGTCACATAATGGTCAAAATCGGGGCTGGCCTGCAGCGGGTGGCTCGACAATCCCCCCATCAGCAGCAGTGCCAGCCGCCTCTTCATTTACGTTCGGCCTTCAATTGAGCCTTGTGCTGCTCCAGCAGGTTTTCCGGCGGCGGGGGCATCTGCAGATAGAAGCCCTGACTCTGCAGCGCCTCCATCACCCGGCTGGTGGAGGCGATCCCCAAGGGCTTGGCTGGGTCCAGTTTGGTCATCAATACCAGTTCGGGACGGCCGAATGTACTCATCAGCACCTCGGGTACGCGGGAAAAGTCCTCTCTTCTTTCAACAAAAAGATAGGTCTCGGCTTTTTTGCGACTTTTATAGACTGCACACAACATGGAAATTGATATAATCCAACCGGTTTATTGCCTCTGAGGATGGCAAACTATAACATCAGGAATTGAATAACAATAACGGATTACCGTCTCTGTCTCGGGGAAGATTCATGGTTGAGCGCGATAACGAATTGAAAGGGACCACCTTCACTATTTCTGTGTTGCATATCAGCGATGGCAAGCCTGAGCGGATCCGCCAGTTGCTGGCGGCCAAAGTGGCCCAGGCGCCCCAGTTCTTTAATTGTGCCCCCCTCGTCATCAATGTGGAACGGCTCACCGAGATCCCCGACTTCGAACAGCTCAAGGAGCTGGTGGAATCGGAAGACTTCGTGCTGGTCGGGATCACGGGGGCCCAGAACGAGGCGATGAAGACGGCCGCCAAGGCGGCAGGGCTGGCGGTGATGGCCTCCGGCAAGAGCCGCAAGGCCGAACCCCAGCCAGAACCGGCTCCGGCCCCCATCGTAGAAGCGAAACCCGTGCCGGCACCGGTGATAGCGAGCAAGGTGCATGTGGGCCCGGTTCGCTCCGGCCAGCAGCTCTATGCCGCCGGCACCTCGCTGGTGGTGCTGGGCTCGGTCAGCCCGGGCGCCGAAGTCATCGCCGACGACAGTATTCATATTTATGGCACTCTGCGCGGCAGGGCCATTGCCGGCGCCAAGGGCAACCCCCAGGCACGGATCTATTGCCAGCAACTGCAGGCCGAGCTGCTCTCCATCGCTGGCACCTTCCAGCTCAGCGATGCATTGCCGGCCGGCCTCATCCAGCAGCCGGTTCATGTCCGGCTGGATAACGAACAACTCCGTATAGACCGAATCAAATAGAGTTACAAGGAAGCGAGAATGGCGCGAATCATAGTCGTTACATCGGGTAAAGGTGGCGTTGGCAAGACCACAACCAGCGCGGCCCTGAGTACCGGTTTAGCCCAGCGTGGCCACAAGACAGTGGTCATCGATTTTGACATTGGCCTGCGAAACCTGGACCTCATCATGGGCTGCGAGCGGCGCGTGGTGTATGACTTCGTCAACGTCATCAATGGCGAGGCCAACCTCAACCAGGCCCTCATCAAGGACAAGCGCTGCGAGAACCTGTTCATCCTGCCCGCCTCCCAGACCCGGGACAAGGATGCCCTCACCCGCGAAGGGGTCGAGAAGATCCTGGATCAGCTGAGCGAGATGCAGTTCGACTACATCGTCTGCGACTCCCCGGCGGGGATCGAAGCCGGCGCCCTGATGGCGCTCTACTTCGCCGATGAAGCTATTGTCACCACCAACCCGGAAGTCTCCTCCGTGCGTGACTCGGATCGCATCCTCGGCATCCTGGCCTCCAAGTCCCGTCGCGCCGAGCGTGGCGAAGACCCGATCAAGGAGCACCTGCTGCTGACCCGCTACTGCCCGACCCGCGTCAACCGCGGCGACATGCTGAGCGTACAGGACGTACAGGAGATCCTGGCCATCAAACTGCTCGGGGTGATCCCGGAGTCCCAGGCGGTGCTGCGCGCATCCAACTCCGGCGAACCCGTCATCTTGGACAAGGAGTCCGATGCCGGTCAGGCCTATGAGGACGCCGTTGCCCGCCTGTTGGGTGACACCAAGGATTTTCGTTTTCTGGAAGAAGAGAAGAAGGGCTTCTTTAGCCGACTGTTCGGGAGTTAAGCATGTCATTATTGGATTATTTTCGTTCCAACAAGAAACAGAGCACCGCACAACTGGCCAAAGAGCGGTTGCAGATCATCGTGGCTCACGAGCGTTCATCCAGAGGGGGGCCGGATTACCTGCCCCAGCTCAAGCAGGATATCCTCGACGTGATCCGCAAATATGTGGAGATAGACCCTGACAAGATCACGGTCCAGCTCGACAAGAAGAGTGATGAGCTGTCGGTACTCGAGCTCAACATCACCTTCGCCGACGACAAGAAGGGATGAGCCTGACGCCCTATGCGTGACCCTTTCCCCCAATGAAGACCGGATCCTGCTGCCAGGATCCGGTTTTTTATTGCCGCAACCGGGTCAAGGGCGCTGCTGCACTCGCCAAGCCCGTAGGGGACGGCTAGAATACGGCGCGCCACCGTGCGGCCGAGCCGTCGGTGTTTTTCTTTATTTATCAGCTGGAACAGACCGCTTATGTCTTTGAATGACGAAATGCACAGCGTCGAGGAACTGCTCGACACCGCCCTCGAACTCTTCATGGAGCTGGCCTCCGACAACCTGCCGGAGCAGGAGATCGCCCGCTTCAATCAGGAGTTCAACGACCGCGGCCTGCTGGCGGAAACCGATCCGGCCGATGACTGGGAAGCGGACGTTGGCTTCGAGGTCAGCGACGCCGAGTACGCCGAGATCTGGATCGGCCTTGGCAACGAGCAGGAAGAGTACGAGCACCTGTTCGCCCGCATGCTGCTCTCCCGCCGTGTTGACGAGAAGTTCTGCCACATCGAATGGCTGCCCCAATAATTCCGGATCCCGATGATCCGAGTCACTACGTCTGGGAGTCGGAGCCAGAGCCCGTGCGGCCCAATCCGGCACGGCGCCTGCTGAACTGGCTCGGCAAGCTGCTGCTGGCGGCGCTGCTCAGCACCATCGTCTCGGTGGCGCTGCTGCGTTTCATCGATCCGCCCATGTGGACCTGGCGCATCGAGCGGGCGCTGTTTCCCCCTGCCAAGGTGGCCGAGGTGAAGCACGACTGGGTGCCGCTCGAGCAGATCTCCCGCGAGCTGCAGCTGGCGGTGATCGCCGCCGAAGATCAGCGCTTTGCCGAGCACAACGGCTTCGACATGGATGCCATCAGCTCGGCACTCAAGCACAATCAGCACAGTGAGCGGGTGCGCGGCGCCAGCACCCTCAGCCAGCAGACCGCCAAGAACCTCTTCATGTGGAGCGATCGCAGCTTCCTGCGCAAGGGGATCGAGGCCTGGTTCACCCTGCTGATGGAGCTGGGCTGGGACAAGTCCCGCATCCTCGAGGTGTACCTGAATATCGTGGAGTTCGGGCCCGGCATCTACGGCGCCGAGGCTGCTGCCAGACACTACTTTGGCAAGCCGGCGATACGTCTCACCCGCTACGAGGCGTCACTGCTGGCGGCGGCCCTGCCCAACCCCTGGCGCTACCGGGTCAAGCCCCCCTCGCCCTACGTCCAGCAGCGCTCGGCCTGGATCCGCCGCCAGATGGGCCAGCTGGGGCAGGTGACCCTCAACAAGGTGCATCAGGCAGACTGATGCCTGATGGGTGTCGGGCTTGTTCACGGTGCGAGCCCGATCTCGTCGGTGGAGGGCCCCAGGTGCCCGCCCACCGTGCCCCGATGCAGCGGCAGGTAGTGCCACCACCAGGTCTCCCGCCGCCGCTTGATCTGCTGCCGTCTCGTCCGCCGTTTCATGCCCGCTCTCCCTTGCCCTACCCCTCTTCAACCATACCCAACTCCGGCCTGCCTTGCCCGGCGCTGGCGCACCCTTCCCACTGGTCTGGCCGCCACCGCCAATAATTGTTACAGTAGCGAACCTCGATGTATCTGGAGTGATTTCATGGAACAGCGTACCCCGGATCAGCTGGTCGAATGGGCCTATGATCAGTTTCTTGAGCAGGCCGCAGACATGCTGGCCCCCGAACAAATCGTCGACATCACCCTGGAGTTCGAACAGCGTGGCGCCGTCGAGGCGACCCTGCCCAATGCCGACTGGTCAACCGAGCTCGGTGTGCCGGTGGACATGGAGCGCTGGGTCGAAGTGTGGGTGGGTCTGCTGGACCATCAGGAGGAGTTTGAGGTGATCTTTGCCACCTTCCTGCTGCCCCGTCATAGCAACGAGCACGATGTCTACGTGCGCTGGCACCGTCAGCAACAGGCATGAAAAAGGCGCCCTCGGCGCCTTTTTCTTTTGCGGTGATCATTGCTCAAGGTCGGGCCGCGATGGCCTTCGCCAGACAGCGCCGGCACCAGCAGCTATCGGCCTCCCCCATGGGCAGGGCCGGCAGCTGGCTACACCAGCACTCTGCGATGGTCGCGCCGGCCGACACGGCGCAAAAGGCCGGTTCACCGCAGCCGGGGCAGCGGTGGGTGCTGGTGGAACCATCCAGCTGCGCCATCACCGCCAGCTGGGCCTCGCTAGCCATGGCGGACCAGTGACCAATCTCGGTCAGGGTGCGGCCACAGCCAAGGCAGAGACCGTCTTTCGCCCGGCACGCACCGACGCAGGGGCTCGGCACTTACTCGCCGCCTTCGCGCTGATCGTCGCCCGTCAATGTGATGCTGTAGTCATCGATGACCAGCTTGCCCTGCTTGTAGAGGCCGCCGATGGCCTTCTTGAAGGTGCCCTTGCTCATGCCGAGCAGCTTGTAGATGAGCTCGGGTTCGCTCTTGTCGCCCACCGCCAGGCTGCCGCCCTGCTTCTTGAGGCGGACCAGGATCTGCTCGCCGGCATCGTCCAGCCGCGCCACACCCGGCTTTTGCAGGGTCAGATCCAGCTTGCCGTCATCACGCACCTGCTTGACCCAGGCGGTCAGCGGACGGCCCGTGGTCACCCGGCCGAACACCTCGTTCTTGAACAGCATGCCGGAGTACTCGCCATTGACGATGGCCTTGATGCCGAGCGGCGTGCGCTCGCCAGGCAGGGCAGTCACTTCGTCACCGGCCTTGAAGGGAGGTTTGTCGGTGCGCAGGAACCGCTCGAGGCGGCTGGTGCCTACCATGCGCCCCTCGTGATCGAGCATCAGCCGCACCAGATAGACATGGCCCACCTGCATCGGCTTGTTCTGCTCACGGCTTGGTACGAACAGATCCTTCTTCATGCCCCAGTCGAGGAAGGCGCCAATCTTGTTGGCATTGACCACCTTGAGGCCGACGATGTCGTCCACCATGGCAAACGGCTTGTCGGTGGTGATCACCGGCTCGCAGTCGGCATCCAGATAGAGGAAGACCTTGACGCCGTCCCCTTCCGCCACCCCTTCCGGCAGTTGACGCTTGGGCAGCAGCAGCTCGCCGTACTCTTCGCCAGCCGCCAGCCAGGCGCCCCGATCTTCGAGCTCGACTACGGTAAGGGTGTTCATCTTGCCAATCTGTAGCATGGTGTTCTCTTCTTTCATTGTCCGGATGGCCAATTTTTCATTGCCTGTATGGGCGCGCATGTTACCCCAAGAGCGGTAACAGGGCCTAGTCCCTTGCCCTGTTCGCGGGTGATTTTCAGGGCCTTTTGGCCGGGGCGTGTCCATATAATCGCCAGTCAGCCGCCCTTTTGCTGCAAATAACCCCACTTTTGGGTAGACTTCGCCGCTGTCAAAATCCAGAGGAACTGTCGATGAATCCATCCACTCGTACCCGTCATCTCAATCAATGGATCCAGACCCACAGTGGGCAGGACATGACCTACCCGGCGCTGCACGGCTTTTTGTGTGCTCGCCTGGTCGGGCCGGATGCCCCTGACTGGCAGGCCCCGCTGGCCGGTCTGTTGCCCCATGACGCCGAGCTGGATGAAAAAAGCGCCGAGGCGCTGCGCCACCTGATCGCCGAACTGGAAGCCCAGGCCGATGAGGCCCAGCTCGCCCTGCCGAGCCAGTGCCGCCTCTCCACCGAGAGCCCGGAGCAGGTGTTCGAGCAGAGCCACCCCCTCGGGCAATGGTGTTACGGCTTCAGCCAGGGCTTTGCCACCTGGCCCAAGCCCAGGGATCTGAACGACCCTACCACCCAGTACCGTTTCAGCCTGGCCGCCGAGCTGAGCCTGTTTCGCGACAAGCCCATGGCGCAGATGCTGCACGCGGCCGCCGGCAGTGACCTTCCCTTCATGGAGTTCTGCAAGCGTCAGCGCCAGAACATGAAGACCGCCCTCAACCAGCTGCTGCAATTAGATGAGTATCAGGCCGTGCCGAGCACGGAGCAGGCGCTGGACAGCCAGCAGGCCGAGCAGTGGCAGCAGTGGTTCGAACTGGCCGATGCCAGCCGCGATCCGCACAGCCGCCTCGGCTGGTTTGACAAGGTGATCGCCGACGCCGAACCGCTGTTTGACGCCGCCTTCTGGCAGCAGATTGCCGGCCATGGCTGGAGTGCCCACGAAGCGCGCCCTCTGCTGGCCGCCCGCGCCGGGCGGGCCGACTGCCTGCTGCGCCTCGGCCAGCTGGCACAGGCGCGCAGCGAATATCTGGCCCTGCTCGAGCTGTGCGTGGCCGATGAACTGGGTTGCCGTTATCCCCTCTCCAGCCTCTATACCCTGCAAGGGGACTGGTCGGCCCTGCAGGCTCTGCTGGTGCGCTTTGATGAAGCCTCCAGCTGGCTGCTCTACAACAAGGCGCTGATGACGTTCGTCTGCGCTGGCGCCGAGGCCGCGCAGCCGCTGCTGGCCGCCGCCATCAAGGCCAACGCCCATGTACCGGCCTGTCTGCTGGGCCAGCGCAAGCTGCCTAAACAGGAGCCCCACAGCTGGCAGGCGGGCAGCCGTGACGAAGCGGCGCTCTACACCCTGCAAAGCCGCGAGGCCTGGCTCAAGCACAACGCCCTTCTCTGGCTGCGCAAAGGCTGAGCCGGCGACAGTAAAACCAGCTTCGAATAGACCCGGTTGCGGCGGATGACGTGCGCAACCGCACATTTCTCTGGTACTTGTTCAGACAAACGGCCCTGTGTTACGTATCATCAAGGTCAAAGTATCAAGAGAAACTGCACCCGATGCAGCCGTCACAGCAGGATGTCATATGTCAAAGATCATAGAGCTGCTTGCCCACTATCCCCCCTATCAGCTGGTACACGCCGCCGAGATGGTGCGCGATACCTTCGAACAGTTTTACCAGCAACGCTATCAGCTGACGGTGCCTCAATGGCGCCTGATGATGGTGCTCGGCCCCCACTACCCCATCAGTCAGAAAGAGCTGGTGGAGGCGAGCGGGATGGACAAGGTGCGGATCTCCCGCGAAATTCACCGGCTGGTGGAAAAAGGGATCCTGTTCACCGAGAGCAGCGAGCACGACAAGCGGGTCAGCCTGGTCTCCTTCACCCAGGCGGGGCTCACCCTGTTCCAGCAGCTCAAGAGCGAAGCGGGCAGCTGGCAGCACACCCTCACCGACTACCTGCCGGCCGAGGCGCGCCAATCCATCCGTCTGCACCTGCAAAGCGTCAGCGATGCCATCGAACAACTTCACCTGCTGGATAACGAGCGACCCTCATGAACCTCAACAACTTTGCCACCATGGACGTCAACATGCTGCTGAGCCTGGTCAACATGCAGCTGCGTGATCGCTACGATGATCTCGATGATCTCTGCAAGGCGCAGGATCTCGACAAGCAGGCGCTGGTCGCCCGGCTCGCCAGCGGCGATTTCCACTATCAGGAAGATCAGAAGCAGTTCAGATAGGGATCCGGATCACAACCCGGCCCATGCCGCTGGCTCCGACGGCAAAAGCTGCTATGGTGATGGCTACCCCGGTCAACTGACCATCGGCAAGAGGTATGGATACATCTTGCTGTCACAGACCGCGGTTAGCCTTCTCTTCACCAGCCGTAGCCAAGGATGACCCATGATGTTTCTGACCCGTCCCGCCAGCCTGATCACCCTCTGTGCCTTGCTGATGATCAGCCTCCTCTCGCCCCGCCTGCCCGACAGCGCCGAGCAGTGGCTCACTACCCTGCTGCTGGGCTCCCTGGTGGTGGTCTGCCTGATGGTCGGCAGCGGCTGTCGCCGCTTTCTGCGGGATTGACCTGACGGGCCGCTTCATCAGGTCAGGCACCAAAAAAACAACGCAGCCCTCGGGCTGCGTTGTTGCTTTCTGGCGTATGGCTGGTTGCTCTCTTGATCAGAGGGCCAGGGTCTCCAGCTGGCCCTTGGCCTGCTCGATGCCCTTGGCCTGGGCATCCGGACCCATGCCCATGCCTTCGGCATAGATGAAGTCCACCTCCTTGATGCCGATGAAGCCCAGCACGGTGCGCATGTAGGGGGTCACCAGATCGGTGGCGCTGCCGACGTGCATACCGCCGCGGGGGCTGATCACCAGGGCGCGGGTGTTTTCCACCAGGCCGACCGGACCGGTTTCGGTGTAACGGAAGGTGACGCCGGCACGGGCCACCAGATCGATCCAGTTTTTCAGCTGGGTCGGGATGTTGAAGTTGTACATGGGGGCGGCAATCACCACCAGATCGCTCGCCTTGAGCTCTGCGATCAGCTCGTCGGACTGCGCCAGCACGGCCAGTTGACGCTCGTTGAGGTTTTCACCACCGCGCAGGCCAGACGCCAGCTCACCATCCAGTACCGGCAGGTTCAGGGCCGCCAGATCACGCACGGTGACGGTGTCGGACTGATGGTCGGCCAGAAAACCGTCGATCAGGGCGTTGGATTGGGAATATTGGCCCAGGATGCTGGACTTGAGTACGAGGATATTGGCCATGGTGAAACTCCATTAGGTTGTCGGTTGAACAGCAGTGCTGTCGATGGAGGTCACTCTAAACATTGGGCTTCTATACAGATAGCGAAAATAGATGCTCAACTTATTCAAAAATTTTGATGGTAGTGCATTCTCTCGCCAGCCGCCTCTCTCACGCCCCGCCAAGGCTTGGCAGAACAAACGATTGCCGTTATGATCCGCCGCACTTTTTTCAGCGACCCGGATCCCATGACACCCTCGCGCAGGCACTCCCCCTTTGCCGGTGCAGTCTGGATGATGGTAGCGGGCCTCTGCTTCGCCGCCGTCAACAGCCTGAGCCAATATGTCAGCTTCAAGCTCGGCCTCCCCTCGACCCAGGTCGCTTTCCATCAATATCTGATTGCCCTGGTCTGTCTGCTGCCCTGGCTCATTCGCCACGGCCTGCGCCAGTCGCTGATGACCAACCAGCTGCGGCTGCACCTGCTGCGGGTTGCCCTGGCGGTGGTCGGCATCCAGTTCTGGCTGTGGGCGCTGGCGGTCCCCGTTCCCATCTGGCAAGGGATAGCGCTGCTGATGACCTCGCCGCTGTTTGCCACTCTGGGGTCGGCCCTCTTTCTCAAGGAACAGGTGAGCCGAGCCCGCATTCTGGCAACCCTGGCCGGCTTTGTCGGCGCCATGCTGATCCTGGCCCCCTGGACCGACGATTTCAGCTGGGCTTCCCTGCTGCCGGTGGCGGCGGCCCTGTTCTGGGCCGGCTACTCCTTGCTGGTGCGCTATCAGGCGGCCAGCGAGTCGTCCCACACCATCGTCGTCTACCTGCTCATCTTCAGCACTCCGTTCAACGCCATGCTGGCGCTGCCGGAGTGGCAGTGGCCGAGCGAAGCCCAGTGGCTGCTGGTGGCCGCCTCCGGCGTGCTGTCGGCGCTGGCCCAGATGTCCATCGCCCGCGCCTACAGCGTGGCCGAGGCCTCGTTCGTGCAACCCTTTGATTTTGCCAAGCTGCCCATGAACGTGCTGGCCGGCTGGCTGGTGTTTGGCTGGGCGCCGCCTGGCCGACTGTGGCTCGGCGCCGCCATCATCATCGGCGCCATCACCCTGCTCACCCATCTGGAGCAGCGCGCCCACAAATCCGTTTCCTGAGGTACGCCATGCGTGCCTCTTTTTTTGCCCGCTATTCGTGCGATAGCGGCCCTCAATCACCACCCACGACATCAGGAGAGATCACATGTTTGGAACCGCTACCCGCCCCGGCGCCACCCGCGCCCTGCTGCTGGGCTCCGGCGAACTTGGCAAGGAGGTCGCCATCGAGCTGCAACGCTTCGGCATCGAGGTGATCGCCGCCGACCGCTATGCCGATGCCCCCGCCATGCAGGTGGCGCACAGAGCCCATGTGCTGGACATGCTGGACGGTGCCGCCCTGCGCGCCCTGGTCAACGAGGTCAAACCGGATCTGATCATCCCCGAGCTGGAAGCCATCGCCACCGATACCCTGGCCGCCCTGGAGCAGGAAGGGGTCAAGGTGGTGCCGAACGCCCGCGCCACCCAGCTCACCATGAACCGGGAGGGGATCCGCCGCCTCGCCGCCGAGACGCTGGGCTTGCCCACGTCCCCCTACCGCTTTGCCCAGAGCAAGGAGGAGTTCGTCGCCGCCGTAGAGACCATCGGCCTGCCCTGCGTGGTGAAGCCGGTGATGAGCTCATCCGGCAAGGGCCAAAGCCTGCTGCGCGATCTCGCCAAACTCGACGAGAGCTGGACCTATGCCCAGGAGGGCGGTCGCGCCGGTCGCGGCAAGGTGATCGTCGAGGGCTTCGTCCCCTTCGAGTACGAGATCACCCTGCTCACGGTACGCGCGGTAGACGGCATCCACTTCTGCGAGCCCATCGGCCATCGCCAGGAGGATGGCGACTACCGTGAATCCTGGCAGCCGCAAGCGATGAGCGAACTTGCTCTGGCCCGCTCCAAAGAGGTAGCGGCCAAGGTGGTCGAGGCGCTGGGCGGCTACGGCCTGTTCGGGGTCGAGCTCTTCATCAAGGGTGATGAGGTCTGGTTCAGCGAGGTCTCGCCGCGCCCCCACGACACCGGCATGGTGACCCTCATCTCCCAGGATCTCTCCGAGTTCGCCCTGCACGTGCGCGCCATTCTGGGGCTGCCCATCGGCACCATCACCCAGTACGGGCCGAGCGCCTCCGCCGTGGTGCTTCGCGAAGGTCACAGCCAGGACATCCGCTATCAGGGGATTGGCGAGGCGCTGGCTCTGGTGCCGGGTGCCCAGCTGCGGCTGTTTGGCAAGCCGGAGATCGCCGGTCGCCGCCGGCTCGGCGTGGCACTGACGCGAGCCAAGCAGTGCAGCGAAGCGGTAGAAAAAGCCAAAGCGGTTGCGGCCGGCGTCAAGGTGCTGTTCTAAGCCCACTTTTTGGCACACGAAATCAAACGTTTGCCAGCATGATCCAGCGCAAGGGGCATGGCAATGCCCCTTTTGCATTGAGGCACCTTGTTTATAATCCCCCCTTCACCTATGTCAGGAGTACAAGATGTTAACTGCTGTGATCTTCGATATGGATGGAGTTCTGATCGACTCGGAACCCTTTTGGCAACGGGCCCAGATGGCTGTCTTCTCCGAGCTGGGCCATCCCCACACGGTGGAAGACTGCGAATCGACCATAGGCGTGCGCATCGATCAGCTGGTCGCCCACTGGTATCGGTTGCGCCCCTGGAGCGGCCCCAGCCAGGAAGAGGTGGTGCAGCGCATCCTGGATCGGGTCAACGCCCTGATCCTCTCCGAAGGTCAGGCCAAGGCTGGCGTGCTGGAGGCACTCGACCTCATCGAGGCGCAAGGCCTTAAAATCGGTCTGGCCACCTCCTCCCCCTTTGCCATGGTGGAGGCCGTGCTCGGCAAGCTCGGCATTCGCGATCGCTTCCTGGCGGTGCACTCTGCCGAGGTGGAGCGCTTTGGCAAGCCGCACCCGGATGTCTATATCCACGCCGCCGAGAAGCTGGGAGTCGAGCCGGTGCATTGTCTCGCCATCGAGGACAGCTTTACCGGTCTGCTGGCGGCCAAGGCGGCCTCCATGACCGCGCTGATTGTGCCGGACCCGGCGCTGGTGGGTGACCCCCGTCTGGCCATCGCCAACCATCAGCTGCGCTCGCTCACCGAGCTGGATGCCCAGATGCTGACCAGCTGGGTCAAGTAAACGACAAGCAGGCGCTGATCGTTCCCATGTACCCGGCATTGGTGGGTGACCCACGCTTGGCCATTGCCAATCATCAGCTGCGCTCGCTCACCGAGCTGGATGCCCAGATGCTGGCCAGCTGGGTCAAATAAACCACGCTCTGGCGGACTGACCTCCTGCCTCCCTTGATCCCGGTCATGATCGTGCGCTTGCTCGCGGTCAGGCAGGTGCGATCCAGCTAGAATCTGGGGAGAGAGGCGGCCCACGGGCCCGAGGAGGTCATCATGATCGAGTACACCAGCAAGCGCATCGTCTGCCCCCATTGTGGCCATCATACCCGGGTCGAGCTGGATGCCAGCCAGGGGGATCAGGAGTTTTATGAGGATTGCATGGCCTGCTGCAACCCCATCCACCTGCGACTGCACCGGGATGAGGCGCGCGACTGCCTGCAACTCTTCGTGGATGCTGACGACGAACAGATGTTCTGAGTCGCCCTGACAGGGGATAGCGCAAAACAAAGCGGGGCCCACTGGGCCCCGCTTTCCTTTTCGCCTAAGCGGCCGCCTCTGCGCCTTATTGGCGGGCCGCCAGCACCCGCTCCACCGTGTCGACGATGGCCTGGGTCTGGGGGTCAATCTCGATGTTGGTCTGCCAGCCAGCCTTGACCCAGCCGAGGTTGGTGCGGGCCAACGTTTCGGGGATCAGGTTGACGCAAAATTCGCAGCCGCGCACCTCGCCCACGGTAAGGCTGATACCGTCGATGCCGATGTAGCCCTTGGTCAGCACGTATTTCATCAGCGTTGGGGCCAGGCGATACCACACCTGCCGGTTGTTGGGGGTATCGATGACCGAGATAACCTGCGCGGTGCCCATGATGTGGCCGGACATGGCGTGGCCGCCAATCTCGTCGCCAAAGCGGGCAGCACGCTCCACGTTGACCTTGTCCCCCAGCTGCAGCTGGCCGAGGTTGGTGAGGCGCAGGGTCTCCTGCATCAGATCGAAGCTGACCAGATCTCCTTCGACCCGGGTGACGGTCAGGCAGCAGCCGTTGTGGGCCACGGAGGCACCCAGCGCCAGCCCCTCGCCCCAGGCCGGGCTCGGCATGCGGATCACGTGGGTACGAAAGTTGGGCAGCTCCTCGATGGCCACCAGTTCGGCGGTCCCCTGCACTATGCCGGTGAACATGTCTCGTCTCCTGCTACGAAAAAAGGCAGGGTAACCTCGCCGCGCACCCCAGACAAGCGCAACCGCTGACAAGCAGGCGGCCGATCGCTATAGTGACGGCATTCAAACCAAGTGCTGACAAGGAAACAAAAATGCAGGTATATCAATGCTGTGAGGCCATTCGCATCGCCTACAACCAGATTGGCTCCGGTGAGCAGGGCTATGTGCCGCAGGCCATCGCCGCCACCATCAGGGCGCTCAACGCCGTGGCATCGGACGAGCGGGTGCCGGCGGATCTGCGCGAACAGGCCGCCTACGCCGCCGCCAACCTGCTGATCAGCGATCACGAAGACGCCTGATCCCGGGCTTGCACCAATCGTTTCGTCCCGGATGAATTTCAGGCTAGAATGACCCCCCCGCACTTTGCACTCCCGCTTCTGGAGTGCAAAGGCTCTTCCCGATACCCGCTCTTTTTACGCTTTATCTGATCCACTCGGAGGTGTCAGTGCAACGTTATTGGTCCGAGGCGAGGCAACTCGTTCGTCTAGCCAGCCCCATTCTGGTCGCCCAGGTGGCCCAGATCGCCATGAACTTTGTCGATACCGTGATGGCGGGACAGGTCAGCGCCGTCGATCTGGCCGCCGTGTCGGTGGCCTCCAGCTTCTGGTTGCCGGTGATCCTGCTGGTGCAGGGCATCATCATGGCGCTCACCCCCATCGTCTCCCAGCTCAATGGCGCCCGCAAACGGGACGAGGTGCGCCCGGCGGTGCACCAGGGCTTCTGGCTGGCGCTGATGGTCACCCCCATCGCCATGGTGGCGCTCTATTTCAGCCCGCTGGCGTTGCAGTTCATGGAGGTGGATCCCGTGATGGCCGCCAAGACCACCGGCTACCTGCACGCCATCCTGTGGGGCCTGCCCGCCTTCGTGCTGTTCCAGGTGCTGCGCAACTTCAGCGAGGGGCTCTCCCACACCATGCCGACCATGGTGATCGGCTTCGTGGGGCTGGCGGTCAACATCCCGGCCAACACCATCTTCATCCACGGCCTGTTCGGCATGCCGAAACTGGGTGGGGTCGGCTGCGGCGTGGCCACCGCCATCGTGCTGTGGGCCATGCTGCTGGCGATGATCGTCTATGTGAAGCTCTCCCGCCACTTCAAGGAGATCAACCTGTTCGCCCAGCTCGCGCGCCCCAATGGCAGCCGGATCTGGCGCCTGTTCCGGTTGGGTTTCCCCATCGCCATGGCCATCTTCTGCGAGGTGACCCTGTTTACCGTGGTGGCCCTGATGCTGGCCCCCTTTGGCGCGGAGACGGTGGCGAGCCACCAGATAGCGCTCAACTTCTCCAGCCTGGTGTTCATGCTGCCGCTCTCCATCGGGGTGGGCGTCACCATCCGGGTCGGTCACAGCATCGGCGAAGGACTGCCTGATCACGCCCGGGTCGCCGCCCGCACCGGCCTGATGCTGGGCATGACGGTGGCCGCCGCCACTGCCGCCCTCACCGTGCTGCTGCGCGAGCAGATCGCCACCATCTACACCGAAGACCTGCAGGTGATCACCCTCGCGGCCACCCTGCTCTTCTTCGCCGCCATCTACCAGATCTCCGACTCGGTACAGGTGGTGGCAGCCGCAGCCCTGCGCGGTTACAAGGATACCAAGGCGATCTTCTACGTCACCATCGTCGCCTACTGGGGACTGGGGCTGCCCACCGGCATGATCCTGGGCCTGACCGACTGGGTGGTACCGCAGATGGGACCCCAGGGCTTCTGGGTCGGCTTCATCGTCGGCCTCACCTCCGCCGCCCTGATGCTGGGTACCCGGCTGCGCTACATCTATGGTCGCTTTGCCAGCCCGGAGGCCTGCAGCGCCCTCTCCAAGGCGCAATAAGGGGAAACTCGCCTGCAAAATCAACAGGCTGCGCAAGAACTGGGCAAACAGTCTCCTTTGTGCGTGCGGCCTGTTGACAGCCTTGGGGGGCATGGGTAGTATGCCGACCACGCCAGCAGTGCTGGCGGGATAAAACGGGTTTTCAATCCGGTTTATGAAGTGGGTTTATAGCTCAGTTGGTTAGAGCACTACCTTGACATGGTAGGGGTCGTTGGTTCGAATCCAATTAAACCCACCACTTTTCCGCGATGCGTCCTTAGCTCAGCTGGTTAGAGCACCACCTTGACATGGTGGGGGTCGGTGGTTCGAATCCACTAGGACGCACCATCCGGAACACTGTTATGCGTCCTTAGCTCAGCTGGTTAGAGCATCACCTTGACATGGTGGGGGTCGGTGGTTCGAATCCACTAGGACGCACCATAACAGTTTGAATAAATTGCAGATATGAATTTGATGTGGGTTTATAGCTCAGTTGGTTAGAGCACTACCTTGACATGGTAGGGGTCGTTGGTTCGAATCCAATTAAACCCACCACTCCCCTGCAATCACACAAAGTCGCCTTGCGCACCCTGCGTCCTTAGCTCAGCTGGTTAGAGCATCACCTTGACATGGTGGGGGTCGGTGGTTCGAATCCACTAGGACGCACCAGATTTGAAAAGCCCGCTCCTCGAGCGGGCTTTTTGCATTTCTCTTCTCTGACGATCCATGCTTTCCCCTCTCATCAGCCCCTCTTGACCCGCTGCGGCCATTGTCGAGCCATGGCCGAAGCGTTCCCTTGCCCAATCAGAAGAGATCGAGCTGCTGGCCGCAGATCCGCTCGAACGACTCGCCGATAAAGGGGAGGATGGCATCGGCGATGGGTTTGAGCTGCTTGTCGATGTAGTGCTCGTAGTCGATGGCGCTGCGCCGGTATTCGAGCGGCTCGGGGCCATTCAGGGTCACCAGGTAGGCGATGGAGCCCCTGTGCTGGTAGCGCTGGGGCAGACCGCGGCGCAGGTTCTCCTCGTCCGCCAGGCGCGCCGCCCGCACGTGGGGCGGCACGTTCTTCTGGTACTCCTCGAGTTTCTGGCGCAGCCGTTTGCGATAGACCAGCAGCTCGTCGTGAAGGCCGGCGCGGGTCTCGTCCACCATGGTGCGCACATAGCCGCTGGGATCCTGGTCGTGAAACACCATCTCGTAGAGGCGGGTCTGGAACGCCTTGGCAAGGGGCGTCCAGTCGGTGCGCACCGACTCGAGCCCCTTGAACACCAGCTGCTCCTCTTCACCTGCCTGATGGCCTGCCACCAAGCCCGCATAACGCTTCTTGCTCCCCTTCTCCAGCCCGCGAATGGTGGGCATCAAGAAGCGGCGATAGTGGGTCTCGTACTGGATCTCCAGATAGCTCGGCAAATCGAACTCCCGCTTGATCAGCGCAGTCCAGTTGTCGTTGATCATACTGGCCAATCGCCGGCCGATCTCGTCCGCCTGGGCGGGGCTGGTCTCGCGCCCCAGGTGGACGAAGGTGGAGTCGGTGTCGCCATAGATCACCTCGAAACCCTCCCCTTCGATCCACTCCCGGGTCTGCTGCATGATGCCGTGACCGCGCAAGGTGATGGAGGAGGCAAGCCGCGGGTCGTAGAAGCGGCAGCCCCCCGAGCCCAGCACCCCGTAGAAGGAGTTCATGATGATCTTGATGGCCTGGGAGAGCGCCTTGTTGCTGGCCGCCTTGGCTCTATCCCGCGCCGCCCACAGGGTGGCGATGAGATCCGGCAGGAAGTGGCGCTCGCGGGAGAACAAGGCGCCGCGAAAACCCGGGATGGCATGGTCGGGATGCTGCAGCCCCTCGATGAGCCCCATGGGGTCGATGCAGAAGGTGCGGATGATGCTGGGATAGAGGCTCTTGAAATCGAGCACCAGCACGTGGCGATAGAGCCCAGGTTTGGAGTCCATCACATAGCCGCCTGGGCTCGCGAGCCCCCCATCGGCGGGCAGGTTGGGGGCCACGTAGCCGCCGCGGTGCAGCCGTGGCAGATAAAGATTGGTAAACGCTGCCACCGAGCCCCCTACCCGGTCGAGCTCCAAGCCAGTGAGGGAGGCGCGCTCGATGGCAAAGGGGATGAGGTGGCAGTAGTCGAAGATCTCCCACACCAGCTTGCAATCCTCCAGGTTGTAGCGGGCCAGCGCCTCCTTGTCGGAGTGGAACAGCTCGGTGATCTTCTCCCCCCGGTTGGCCACGTCCTCGATGTCCTTGCCGCGGCCGAGCAGCTCGCTCGCCACCGCATCCAGGCTGTAGCTGGGGAACTGCCAGGTGGCGCTTTTGAGGGTATCTATGCCGTCCAGCACCATGCGCCCGGGAATGATGACGCTGCCGCTCTGGGGGTCGTTGCGCGACGAGCGCCAGAAACAGAGCTCGTGACCACGGCCGAGTCGCAGCCGCCGCTTGTTGAGCTCGGCGCGGCGCAGCAGCAGGCGAAAGTCGAAGTTGACCACGTTCCAGCCGATCACCAGATCCGGGTCGTGCCGCACAAACCAGCGCTCCAGCGCACTCAGCAGGGCGCTCTCGTCCGCCACCCACTCGACCTGGGTACCCCAGCTGTCAGCATCGGCCTCAGGCGTACCGATCATGATGACCCGCGCATCCTCTTCGCTATAGAGCCCCACCGAGAAAAGCGCCCCGTCCATGGCGCACTCCACGTCCAGCGACACCCAGGAGAGGGTCGGCGTCACCGCCTGGGGCGCGCAGCGCGCCTCGTTCACCTCCCAGTAGCCCTGCTTGCCCCCCTTCTTGCGCGCCCGCCCCTCGAAGCGCACGCCGGCGGTGATGAAACGCTCCATCAGGAAGCGCTCCGGCAGCCGGATATCCGCCTCGAAGTGCTCCAGCCCGCGGATGAGCAACAGCTCGATGGCGCGGTGAAAGGCGCTCAGGGTGGCAAAATAGCAGCCCACCACGGCGCGACCGTCGAAGGTGTGCATGGGCAGGCGGCGAAACCGCCCGCTCACCCCGGCCCCCTTGAACAGCTCCGCCGCCTCCGCCATATGGCTCTGCGGCAGGAAGAAGACCGGCTCCTGCCCCGGCACCACCACCCGTACCGGCCCCTGCTCGCTCCAGAGCCACATCACGATCTCGGTGCGCTCCGGCTGTTCGCCGCGGCCGCGCACATCCCGCCCGTGACGGGTCAGGATAAAGCCGTCGCGCGGCGGGGTAACGGGAGGGATGGGGGGGTGGTCGGTCATGCCAGTCATCGGGATCAACATAGGTGTGGGACTATTGTACGTTCATACAGTGCTTTACTGCAATTGGCACGCCAGGCTGCCATTACCACGCAGGCTGCCAGGGGCGGCGCAAACTGGTATGCTCGGCCAGACGGACACGCGCTGCCGGTGGCAGTGGTGTTCGCCCATCGACTCACCCCGCTCGTCAGCCAACATCAGGAGGTCATGGTGGCGCTTTATTCTCTGCTGGATCAGCTGGCCATTCCCTATCAGCGCATCGATCACGCCCCCGTCTTCACCTGCGAGGAGGCCAGCCGGCTGCTGCCCAACCTGCCCGCCGCCAAGACCAAGAACCTCTTCCTGCGCGATCCCAAGAGCGAACGGCTGTTTCTGGTGGTGACCCCTGAGCAGAGCAGAGTCGATCTCAAGGCGCTGGCGAGTGCCCTTGGCGTCAAACGGCTGAGCTTCGGCTCGCCCGAGCGACTGGAGGCGGTGCTTGGCCTCACTCCGGGCTCGGTCACCCTGCTCGCCATGGTACGCGACAGAGAGAGCGCGGTGGAGCTGGTGGTGGATGAGACGATTTGGCAGGCCGAGCGGGTGCAGTGCCACCCGCTGGTCAATACCGCCACCCTGCTTATTCGCCTCGACGACGTGCGCCGTCTGCTGGCCCACCTCGGCCGGGAAGCCACCGTCATGCGGCTGCCGGTGGTGGTCGACTGAGGTCGACGTGTGCGGGGGATGGCCCTTCGTCACTCCCCGCCCCTGATTAATCGTGTCAGCCGCCGGCAACTGGTGGTGTTGGCACTATCCTGCCCAGACCATCCAAGCCATTGCTCAGCGGCACAATTCATGCTGTGATCCGCCCCAGTCACCCGGCCCTGAGACCACAGCGCCGTTACCGGCAGGAAGAGCCCACACCCTTGATGCAGAGTCTGTTTTCCTCGGCCCAGTTGCTGAGCCTGGTGCTGTTTGTCAGCCTGTCCCACGTCGGGGTCGCGGCCATTTTCGCCTACCTGTGGCATACCCAGCGACCGCTGCGCGCCCTGCTCTACTGGTCGGCCAGCGAGCTGGCCATCGCCGCCGCCTTTGGTTGCCTGCTGCTGCGCCCCCTCACGGGGGAGACATCCCTTGCCAATATCCTGCTCACCAACCTGCTGATCATCGCCACCCCGCTGCTCTATGAGCGGGGCCTGCGCCACTTTTTCCGGCGCGAGGCCGACCGCTTCGGCTGGCTCTGCCCGCTCCTCGCCCTCGCCGGCTTTCTGCTGTTTGCCCTGGTGGCCTCGCAGCAACCGCTGGCCGATGTGCACAGCCGGATCATAACCCTCTCCGGCGTGCTCTCGCTGCAGATTGGCCTGCTGCTGTGGCAGCTCTGGCGCTACCAGCGGCTGGCCCCCGCCTACCGGGTGCTGCGCTTCGCCATCCTGCTGCTCGCCTTGCAACTGGCCCTGCAGCTGCTCAGGATGGCCAAGCATCAGTGGTGGCCGGAGTCGGCCGCCTCCAGCCTGACCGACCCCCTGCTCGGCCCGGTGATCTTGCTCAGCCTGCTCTTTACCATTGCCCGCAGCTTCATCCTGCTGAGCCTGGTGCACACCCGCCAGCAGCAGGCCATGCTCGCCACCCAGCGCGAGCTGGAGCGGCGCGCCAACCAGGATGCCCTGACCGGACTGGACAGCCGCCACCATTTCGAACAGCAGCTGGCGGCGCGGGCCTGCCGCAGCGCTCGCCCCTGGCAGCTGCTGCTGATCGATCTGGACAACTTCAAGCAGATCAACGACAACCACGGCCATCCCGCCGGCGATGCCATGCTGCGGGCGGTGGGCCGGGTGATCCGGGAGAGCCTGCCGCCGGCGGCACTGGCCGGGCGCCTCGGTGGCGACGAGCTGGCGCTGCTGGTGATGGAGACGCCGCAGACGCTGCCTGGCTACTGCCACGCCCTGCAGCAGGGGGTCACCGAGGCCACCCGCCCGCTGGCGGGCGGCCCCATCGGCCTCAGCATGGGGCTGACCTCGCTGCAGACGGGAGAGAGCTTCGAGCAGGCCTATCTGCGGGCGGATCAGGCGCTCTATGCCGCCAAGCAGAGCGGGCGCATGCGCGCCTGCATCCGCGAGGCCCACCACAGCGAGCCACGCCTGCTGCAAGCGGCAGAGCTGCACCCGTGACAGCCGTCATCGAGTGTCGGGCCGCGCAACCTGCCGATGCCCCCGCCTACCGCCGCTACGTGGCCGAGTGTGGCGCCGCCGGCCTGCCCCTCTATCAGGTGGCGCAATTCGACCCGGATCAGTGGCTGCAGGACCTGCTCGCCCACGCCGCTGGCGAGCGCCTGCCGCCGGACTACCCGCCCACCACCACCTACTTTGCCCTCGAGGGGGAAGAGATCCTCGCCACCTTGCGCCTGCGCCACGGCGACAACCCGGCGACCCGCCAGTGGCTCGGCCACATCGGATACGAAACCCGCCCCTCCCGCCGCGGTGAAGGGGTGGCTCGCACCCTGCTCGGCTGGCTGCAACGCCATGTTCTGAGCGAACCCGTGCTCATCAGCTGTGACGAGGCAAATCCCGCCTCCCTCAAGGTCATTGCCGCCGCCGGCGGGCAATGGCTGGATCGTCGCTACCATGCCGGCGATCGCTGCTGGGTGAACTTTTACCAGATCCAGCCCCACCCCGCCCGCCAGCAAGGCGCCGCTGACTCGCAGCCATAAAAAGAGCGCCCGCAGGCGCTCAGTCGTCTCTTGGTTGCAAGGAGCCTGGGCGTCAGTAGCCCTCCTCCTGCTCAGCTCTCAGCCGCGCCTGGCGGGCCAGGGCCTCCTCCTCGGCGCTCTCGATTTCGTGCAGTACGGCGTCAAGATCCACCCGCTCGTTGCTCTCTTCGAACAACCCGGTCAGTTCGCTGTCGGGGGTGAGCTTGCCATCTTCATAGAGGGCCCACATCTCTTTGGCGTAACGGGTCTTGAGCAGCTCGGGGGCATACATGCCGTAGTAGTTGCGCATGTTGTCGACGTCCCGCTCCAGCATGGACTTCGCCTGGTTGTTGGCGGCGGCATCCACCACCTGGGGCAGGTCGATGATGACCGGGCCCTCTTCATCCACCAGCACGTTGAACTCCGACAGGTCGCCGTGAATGAGGCCGGCGCAGAGCATGCGCACCACGTAGCGGATCACCCTGGCGTGGTCGGCCAGCGCCTGTTCGCGGCTGAGGGCCACGTCGTTGAGGCGGGGCGCCACGTTGCCATCGGCATCGGTCACCAGCTCCATCAAGAGCACGCCGTCGAGGCAGACATAGGGCCGCGGCACCCGCACGCCGGCGGCGGCCAGCTTGAACAGGGCATCCACCTCGGTGTTCTGCCACACCTCTTCGTGCTGCTTGCGGCCGTACTTGGAGCCCTTCTCCATGGCGCGGGCATCGCGGCTGCTACGCACCCGGCGCCCTTCCTGATAGACCACCGCCTGCTTGAAGCTGCGCTTGGCGGCCTCCTTGTACACCTTGGCGCAGCGGATCTCGTCGCCGCAGCGCACCACGTAAACATCGGCCTCTTTGCCGCTCATCAGCCGGCTGATCACCTCGTCAACCAGGCCGTCGTCAACCAGAGGTTGGATTCGATTTGGAGTTTTCATGCCCGCCCTTTCACCCTGTGTGCGCCCCCGAAGATAGCCTCTTCCGGTGCGCTTGCCTATTCCAGATTGTGCCGTGTCACCGGCGCCCGGGCGCCGGTCCTTCCATTGCGTCAGTTTTCGGGGGGCAGGTCGCCGCGGATCCGCTTAATGCCCTCTTCGTAGAAGCCCTCGTGCCCCTGGGGATGCTCCATGGTCTCGAAGATCTTGAGGAACCACATGTACTGCTCCGGGTGCTGGCGCAGCTGCTGCTCCACCATGACGTTCATGGCGCGAACGTCGGCCTCCAGATCGGTGCCGGGATAGGGTTCGAAGGGGGCCTCGATCTCCAGCCGGTAGCAGCCCTCCTCCTCGTCATAGCAGGCGAGGATAGGCACCGCCTTGGCGCCGGTCAGCTTGACCAGCTTGGGCAGGGCCGGCAGGGTCGCCTTGGGGTGGCCGAAGAAGGGCACGAAAATGCTGGCCTCACGGCCGTGATCCTGATCCGGCAGGTAGAAGAAGCTGGCACCGCCGCGGATCGCCTTGATGGCCGGCTTGATGCCGGCACTGCGCTCATACACCTTGCCCCCCTTGGCCCGCTCGCGGTTGATGTACCAGTCGAAGACCTGATCCTTGGCGCTCTTCATCATGGTGCACATGGACATGCCCCGGATGGCGAAGTAGCGGCCTATCATGTCGACCGCCCAGGTGTGAGGCACCACCAGGATCACCGGCCTGCCGGCAGCCTGCTCTGCCTCGATGTGCTCCCAGCCGCGCACCTTGATGCGGCCGGCCAGGTGATCGGCGCTGCGCAGGGTCAGTTCGGCAAAGCCCATGAAGGTCTTGAGCCCCACCCGGATCGATTTCAGCAACAGGGCCTGGCGGCCCGCCTCGTCAAGTTCGGGAAAGCAGATCTTGAGGTTGGTGTCGGCGATATAGGCCTGCTTCCTGGACAGACGCAGCAGGGGGGGAGCCAGCCGGTCGGCCAGCCGGTCACGCAGGCCATGGGGCAGCAGCCCCAGCAGGCAGAGCAGGCCGAGCGCCAGCCAGCTGCCCCACCAGCGCGGATGGAGCAGACGGGGATGAAATGAGGTGTCGAAAACCGGATCGTGTGAGGACATGGCCGCCATCAAGTCATAGAAAATAAACGGTTATTTTAATTATCCTGACAAAATTTTCCACTTTGGGCTGGCGCGGGCCCGGTTGGGGCGGGCGCCGGCTCGACTGCTCGCCTTGCCAGCCGGCAGAGTGCCAATAAAAATGGCCCCGCAGGGCCATGGTACCAACAAGGAATTGCTCATCAGGAGAGCGGCTGCAACCCGCGGCGGATCCGCTGGATCCCCGCCTCGTAGCGGCCATCCAGCCCGACCTGATCCTCGCGGGTGTCGAAGATCTTGAGAAACCACATGTACTGGCCCGGATCCCGGCTGAGCTGCTGCTGCACCATGTCGTTCATCCGGCAGGTGTCGGCCATCACATCGTCGGTGGGATAGTTGTCAAAGGGGGCGTCTATCTCCAGCCGGTAGCAGTGATGCGCCTCGTCATAGCAGGCCAGCAGCGGCACCGCCTTGGCGCCGCTCACCTGTACCAGTCGCGGCAGGGCCGGCAGGGTTGCCTTGGGCTGACCGAAGAAGGGGGCGAAGATGCTCTTCTCGCGACCATGATCCTGATCCGGCAGATAGAAGAAGCTGTTCCCCTCCTTGATGGTGCGGATCACCGCCTTGATGCCGGCGCTGCGCTCATAGACGCGGCAGCCATTGCGGGCACGGGCACGGTTCAGATGCCAGTCGAACACAGGGTTGCGCGCCCGTTTCATCATGGTGCACATGGGCACCCCGCGTCGGGTGAAGTAGTAACCGGCCGCGTCCACCGGCCAGCTGTGGGGCACCACCAGGATCACCGGTCTGCCGGCCGCCTGCTCCGCCTCGATATGTTCCCAGCCAGTGACCCGCATCCGCTTCATCAGATAGGCGGGACTGCGCACCGAGAACTCGCCAAAGCCGAGCAGGCTCTTGAGGCCGACCCGGATAGAGGTCATCAGGATGGCGTCGCGCTCGGCCTCGCTCTTTTGCGGGAAACAGAGGGCCAGGTTGGTTCTGGCGATGTAGACCTGCTTTTTCGAGATGCGAAACACCAGCGGCGCCAGGGCGGCGGCCAGCCGATCGCGCAGCCTCACCGGCACGAAGGCCAGCAGCATCAGGACGCCAAGCGCCAGCCAGCTGAACCAGTAACGCGGATGCAGGAATCGGGTCTCGAAACGAGAGTCAAACACGGGATCATGGGAAGACATGGATGGGGTCAAGCATGGGAAAGGGAGCTGCATTGTATTCATCCTGACAGGTAATACCAGTTAAATTCATCATGGCTTTGGCGAAGGAGCCACCCCGGTCGGGACCAACAAAGCGGGCGGGTTTGCGCAGGCAAGCCCATAAAAAAAGCGCCCCACCCGAGGTGGAGCGCCTTGTCGTCATCTGTTCGGTGGCGTCCGTCTTGTGCGGACCTGCTCACCGGACCCTTTATCCCGGCCCTCTTGCGGCCATTTCCTAGCGACGAACCATGCCGGATGCCAGCTCGTCGCTGCCCAGCGGCAGGAAGAACATCAGGTAGCGCAGGGCCACGTAACCGACGATCAGGGTGGCGGCGCCCAGTTCGAAATGGGCCAGCAGCCGGATCTGCTCGACGTACTCGGCTGCCTGGGGCCACTGCTCGACCAGATGGCTCACCTTGAACAGGGCGGTGGCACCGATCACCAGCGGGAAGGTGAAGGCGGCGTAGCCCGGCGAGAACGGCAGACGCAGCAGCTTGATGAAGGCCAGATAGATGATGCCGGTCATCAGCACGGCGATCCCCAGCAGCACGGCTACCAGCAGCAGGGAAGGTTGCTCGCTCACGGTGAGGTAGCCGGCCAGTGACAGGCTGGCGGGCGCCGCGAGGATGGCGATGGTCGGTTTGGCGGCATCCGGCACTTCATGGCTGAAGATGAGGCGATAGAGCATCAGCGGCAGCATCAGGCCGTAGCAGAGCATGCCGAACCAGAGCAGGCCGTTGGCTAGCGCGGCGTATTGGCCGCCCGGAAAAGCGACGTCTGCGACTATGATCCCCACCGGCGGCACGAACCAGCTCGGCACCATGTGGTGGATTTCAAACTGTTTGGCCCGATGCCAGACGAAGGTGGCCAGGAACCCCAGGTGCAGCAGCACGGCAAACAGCCAGAGCCCCTCCCCCAGACCGGCGTTGAGCATGCCGACCGCCTTGGAGACCACCATGGTGCCCATGGCATAGGTGGGCACCACGCTGCCGACCACCGGGTGAGCCAGATCCTGCCACAGCAGGCGCGGGTGCAGCAGAAACTTGAAGGTCAGGATCACCAGCAGCACGGCGGCAACGGCGGCGCCCAGCAACTGCAGGCGGCCATCGAAGTGACCGGCATTTTCCCAGCACCAACCGAGACTGGCGATCCCGAGCGCCAGTCCTGCCATGGGGGTCGGAGCAGCGGCCAGGGATTGACGGGTTCTTGCGATCATGTCTGAAACCTCATGTGAGAGACGATGGGCATAGGATAATGAGCGGCCATCGTTTACGATATCTAAATGAATTAAATCAATCGTTCAGGATTTCCAAACATGAAGCTGACCCTGCAACAACTCAAGGTCTTTGCCACCATCGCCCGTTACGGCAATCTGGGGCTGGCCGCCAATGAACTGTGCCTGAGCAAGGGCGCCGTCTCCCAGTCGTTGCAGGAGCTGGAGCGTCAGCTCGCCACCCCGCTGTTCGATCGCATTCACCCCAGGCTGCAGCTCAACAACGAGGGACGCCTGCTGCAACCGGCGGCCGAAGAGCTGCTGACCCGGATGCAGGACATCGAAACCCTGTTCAGCCCGGATGCCGAACCGAGCGGCCAGCTGCGTCTGGGTGCCAGCCAGACCATAGGCAACTACCTGCTGCCGGCCCTGCTCGCCACCAGCAAGCAGGAGCTGGGACAGCCGCCCCGCGTCACCATCACCAACACCCATCAGCTCTGCCACCTGCTGGCCAACTTCGAGCTGGATCTGGCGCTGATCGAGGGGGAGAACCACCACCCGGATCTGGTCAGCGAGCCCTGGCTCCACGACGAGATGCTGATCGTGGCCCAGCCCGCTCACCCCCTCGCCGGCCGCCATCGCCTCTCCCTCGCCCAGCTGAGCGACGAGACCTGGGTGCTGCGCGAGCCCCAGTCCGGCAGCCGCGAGCAGTTCGAGCAGCAGATCCAGCCCGAACTGCCCCGCTGGCAGGCGGGGCTCGAGCTCAACACCCTGGAGGCGGTGATGCTGGCGGTCGAGAAGGGGCTCGGCATCTCCTTCATCTCCCACCTGGCGGTGACCGATCGGCTGCAGGCGGGCCGTCTGATGGCCCTGCCCCTCGCCCGCCGCTTTCCCCGCCAGCTCTCCCTCATCTGGCACCGGCAGAAGTATCACTCTGCCGCCCTGCGCCGCTTTCTGCAATTTTGCCGCGCCCAGGAGGATGTGTTGCCCAGCCAGATCAGCAGCACCTGAGCCAATGGGATGATCGGGCAGCCTATTGCCCGGCATGGCCCTTGCCGCCAGGTATCGGCAGCAATAGCAGCAATAGAAGAGGGAGAGCCCTGGCTCTCCCTCTTGGTCATTCGGCCTGGTGACTCAGCGTTTAGCGGGCTGCAATCCCCGCTCGACCCAGCCCAGCACCTGTCTGGTCAGTGCCTGCGGCACCCAGGGGGAGTCGGTCATGCCCGCCCTCACGCAGGCGGCAAAGTGATCCGCCTCGTGCTGCATGCCACCGCCCGCCACCGGCAGCGCGATGTCGTGGGGCCAGGCCGGCAGAGGGTCACCACCAAGCCAGACGATCTGCTGGGGGTTCCACCACTTGCCCACCAGCTCCAGCGCCCAGCCGGGCCCGGACAGCCAGGCCGACTTGTCGAGATCCTCGACGATGGAGGCCACCAGCTCGGCCTTGAGCGGGCCGGCAAAATCAAAGCGGGCGGCTTCATCCACCTCGCCCTCACGGCGAGACAGCGTGACCTCGGGCTCACCCGCCGCCAGCCCCAACTGGTGACAGAGGGCGGCATAGAGCCAGAGCGGGTAGACCCCCACATCCCAGGCGGCGCCGCCATCCAGCGCCGGATCGAACAGCTTGCCGTCCCGCGTCTGCACCGAGCCGAAGGCAGCCTTTAGCCTGTCGGGGGCTGGCAGGGCCGACAGGCGCCCCAGCAATGCGCGCATGGCGGGGAAGCACATCACCTTCATCGCCTCCATCAGCAGCAGGCCCCGCTCGGCGGCGAACCGCACCAGCCGGTCCCAATCTGCGACGCGAGTCACCGCCGGCTTTTCCACCAGCACGTGCTTGCCCGCCAGCAGCATGCGTTCGATCAGGGCGGCGTGCTCCGGGTGGATCACCGCCACGTAGACCGCCTCCACCAGGGGATCCGCCGCCAGCGCCTGATAGCTGCCATGGGCGTGGGGCAAGCCCTGCTCGTCGGCAAAGGCCTGCGCCCGCACCTGATCACGGGCGGCGATCGCCACCACCCGGCTGCCACTGGCGTGTCCGTTCACATCCTGACAAAAACGGCGGGCGATGGCCCCCGCGCCGGCAACGCCCCAGCGCAGCGGCTGTTCGCTTGTTCTCTCTTGCATCCCTGTCTCCTTATGCGCTCTGCCGGTCAATCATCATGCCTGCGCCAGGCTGCGCAACCAGCGGATCTCGTCGCCCCAGATGGACTCGTCGATGGTCTCCAGGATCAGCGGAATGTCGTCGAAACGCTGATCATTCATGATGTGATGGAACACCGCCTCCCCCAGGTTCCCCTCGCGCAGGCTGTGGTGGCGGTCGACCCGGCTGCCGAAGGTGCACTTGGCGCCGTTGATATGCATCCCCTTCAGATACTGGAAACCCACCGTCCGGTCGAACTCGGCAAAGACGGCGGCACAACTCTCCGCGGTGCGCAGATCGTAGCCGGCGGCAAAGGCGTGGCAGGTGTCAAAGCAGATGCCAACCCGGCTCTTGTCTTCCACCCCGTCGATGATGGTGGCCAGGTGCTCGAACGACCAGCCGAGGTTGGTGCCCTGACCGGCGGTGTTCTCGATCACCGCCGTCACTCCTTCGCTGCGCTCCAGCGCCCAGTTGATGGATTCGCTCACCAGCTTGAGGCTGGCCGCCTCCGGGATCTGCTTCAGGTGGCTGCCCGGATGAAAATTGAGGTAGCAAAGCCCCAATTGCTCGCAGCGCTTCATCTCGTCCAGAAAGGCATCGCGGGACTTGGCGAGGCCATCGGGGTCGGGATGACCCAGATTGATGAGGTAGCTGTCGTGGGGCAGGATCTGCTCGGGGCGAAAGCCCCCCTTCTCGCAGGCCAGCTTGAAGGCGCGAATGCTGGTCTCGGAGAGCGGCGCCGCCTGCCACTGGCGCTGGTTCTTGGTAAACAGGGCGAAGGCGTTGGCCCCGATGGCCTGGGCGCGGGCGATGGTGTTCTCCACCCCGCCGGCCGCACTGACGTGGGCTCCGATAAATTTCATCACATCTCCTCTGCACTGTTGCTGGGGCCGGCCACACCGCAAAGGGGCGGCCAACCCGTGTGGGGCGCCATTATGCCAAGCCACCCGGCCGGCGCCAAACCGGGATTGTCGATGGCAGCCATAGAGAGACCCGCCGCAGGTGGGGATTGGCGTCAAGCCATCAATCGGCTGCGTCCATCCCTGCCCGCGTCGCCAGGCCATCGCGCGGGCCGTCGGGGCCCAGCGCTGACGCCAGGATGCCGCTCAGCCACTGAATGAAGGCCTGCACCCTAGGGGCCAGCTGACGGCGATGGGCATAGAGGGCGTGAATGGGCAGCGGGGGCGCCTGCCACTTTGGCAGGATGGCCACCAGCTCGCCGCTGGCCAGCAGTGGCTCCACCCCGACTCGCGGCTGCTGGATGATGCCAAGCCCGGCCAGCGCCGCCGCCAGATAGGATTCGCTGTCGTTCACCGTGAGCGCCCCGCTCATCGCCAGCACGGCGCGCGAGCCATCCGCCTGCAGATACTCAAAACCGCTCTCTCTGGGCCCGCTGCTGCTGCCGTAGTGCACCAGCCGATGGCCGCTCAGCTCGCTCAGGCTGCGGGGCGTCCCATGGCGGGCCAGATAGGCGGCGCTGGCGCAATTGATCTGGCGGTAGTGGCCGAGGGGGCGCGCCACCAGGCTGGAGGGCTCAAGCGCCCCGACCCGGATCACGCAGTCAAACCCCTCCCGCACCAGGTCGACCCGCCGGTCCGTGCTGCTCAGCATCAACTGCAAGGCGGGATGCGCCGCCAGAAAAGTGGGTAGCGCCGGCATCACCAGATGGCGGGCCATCCGGCCCGGCATGTCCACCCGCAGCTGGCCGCTCAGCTGCCCCTGCTGGCGAAACAGCCCGTTGAACTCCTCCATGTCCGCCAGCAGATCCTGACAACGGGCATAACAGAGCCGGCCATCCGTGGTCAGCTGCACCCGCCGGGTGGTGCGCTGCAGCAAGCGGGTGCCCATCTGCTCCTCCAGCCGGCGGATGGCCGCCGAGAGCGTCGCCTTGGGGATCCCCAGCTGTTCGGCACTGCGGGTAAAGCTCTCCAGCTCCGCCACCCGTACAAACATCCTCATCGCATCCAGTTGATCCATGGCGCCATTGTCTCGCTAATCGGAACAGTGCATTCATTATCGCCTTATTTATCCAATCAACAACGGGCAATAGAGTGATCACACCGGCTCATCCCGAGCCCATGACCACAGACAGGAGTCCTCTCATGACCCATCCCATCGCACTCATCACCGGCGCCAGCCGCGGCCTTGGCAAACAGGCGGCGTTGGCCCTCGCCGCCCGCGGCGTCGACCTCATCATCACCTATCGCAGTCAGGCCGAAGAGGCGGCGGCCGTGGTGGCCGAGGCGACCGCCCTCGGCGTCAGAGCCCATGCCCTGCCCCTCGATGTGGCCGACAGCAGCAGCTTTGCCGCCTTCGCCAGCCAGGTGCGCGAGCAGCTGGGCGCGTGGCAGCGGGATCGGTTCGATTTTCTGGTCAACAACGCCGGCATCGGCATTCACGCCAGCATCGAGCAGACCAGCGAGCAGCAGTTCGACACCCTGTTCAACATTCACCTCAAGGGGGTCTTCTTTCTGACCCAGCAGCTGCTGCCGCTTCTGCGCGATGGCGGGCGCATCCTCAACCTGTCAAGCGGCTTGACCCGCTTCGCGCTGCCCGGTTATGCCGCCTATGCGGCCATGAAGGGAGGGGTCGAGGTGCTGACCCGCTATCTGGCCAAGGAGCTGGGGCCGCGCGGCATCGCCGTCAACGTGGTGGCGCCGGGAGCCATCGAGACCGATTTTGGCGGGGGTGTGGTACGGGACAATCAGGCGGTCAACGACTTCATCGCCAGCCAGACGGCGCTGGGTCGGGTGGGCCAGCCGGAGGACATCGGCGGCGTCATCGCCGCCCTGCTCTCCCCCGACAGCCGCTGGATCAATGCCCAGCGCATCGAGGCCTCCGGCGGCATGTTCCTCTAAGGCGTCCGCTCACCGACGCCGAGGACTCTCTGGGCCGCCTGCGTCTGACCGCTGGCGGCCTGGTGAGCCTCGGGCAGGTGCGCCGCCAGGGTAGCCACGGCGTCGACATCGACCCGCCCCTGGCTCGCCAGCTGTTGCAAGAAGCCGAGCGCCGCGTCGGCGCTCAGCCCCGCCCGATAGGGTCTGTGCTGCACCATGGCCTGGAAGATGTCGGCCACCCGCAGGATCCTCGCCTCCAGCGGCATCGCCTCGGCGGTCAGGTGGAAAGGATAGCCGCAGCCATTGGGCTCCTCGTGATGATAGGAGGCCCACAGGGCAATCTCCTCGAAGCCGTCGATGTGGCGCAAAATCTGATAGGTTTCAAAGCTGTGGGTGTTGATGATGGCCCGCTCCCGCTCATCGAGTTTTCCCGCCTTGTCGAGGATCTCGTCGGGTACCCGCAGCTTGCCGAGATCGTGCAGCAGCCCGGCGATCTCCAGCTGCTCGCAGCGTCCCTCCTCAATCCCCATCCATTGGGCCAGCCGCCGGGCCAGCCTGGCCACCCCGAGGGAGTGGGCCACGGTGAAGGGGCTCTTGGCATCGACGATGGCCGAAAAGATGCGCGCCAGCTGCTTGAGCTCGCCGTTGCTGGTGAGGCAGGGCTCCCGCTCGCTCAGCATGCCGCGCATGTAGTCGGTGATGGCGCGCCCCTCCAGCTGCAGCCAGAATGCCTCCGGCAGAGAGGCCCGCAAAAAGGCCGCCACCAGCTCGGGGTCGAAGAACTCGCCGGCGCACGCCTCGATCCGCTGCCGGATCTCCTGGGTGTGCATCAGCAGGGAGCCGTCCCCATAATGCGGGGCCGCCAGGGCATCGACCCGGTCGACCAGAAAGATGAGGTTGGCCTGGCGCCGCACCGTGGCTGTCACCCCCTGCTGCCGAACAAGTTGATGCCAGTGGGTGTGGTGATAGCGGATGGGCTCCGCCAGCGGGGCCAGCGGCGGGAAATCCTTGAGCAGATCGTAACCGACCTCGCAATGACGCTGGGAAGACTCCCAGTCGAATTCGCTGACCAGATGGCTGTGGATAAAGGTGGAGGAGACGCCGATGTCGTGCAGCACCCCCAGCTCGAACAGGCAGGCCTGCTCGCTCTCACCGGCCCCCAGAGCCTTGCCACACTCGGCGGCCATGATGCCGACCCGCTTGCCGTGTGCCACATCGCCGATGCCGACCAGATCCAGCGACGCCGACAGGGCATATACCAGCTGGCGCAGATCAACCTGCTGGGCAACCGGCCCGCCGCAGCGGGGATGAGAGCTGTTGTGGTGCATGATGCGCTTCCACCTCTGCCAAGGTGATAGATCCCTCTTCGGGGCCGCGTAAACATATTGAATCTAAACCAGATTGCCCCTCCCGCCGGTTTGCAGCCGCCATCCGCACACGCTAATTGACAAAAAGATGAGTTAGATCAATCCGGCAAGTGCCATGCCCGGATGCGGCGCGGGTCGGCCCGGCAGACGGACAAAAAAAACGGGCCCCGCCAGTTGGCGGGGCCCGTCGAGGGGATGGATTTGGTTACAGTGTCTTGCCGCCCGAGCTTATCACCGTCTGGTACCAGTAGAAGCTGTCCTTCTTGAGCCGGCGCAGGGAGCCCCCCTGCTCGTCCCGCTCAACATAGACGAAGCCGTAGCGCTTCTGGTAGCCGTTGAGCCAGCTCAGGATGTCGGTGAACGACCAGGCGCAATAGCCCAGGAGCTCCACCCCGTCCTGCAGCGCCTCCTGGCACGCCTTGACGTGGCTGCGCAGATAGTCGATGCGGTAGTCGTCGTGCACCCGATCTCCCTCTACCAGCTTGTCGAACTCGCCGAGGCCGTTCTCGGTGATCATCAGCGGCAGGCCGTAGCGGGAGGAGAGCCGGCGCAGGGCGATGCGCATCCCGGTCGGATCGATGGCCCAGTCCCAGTTGCTGGTCTCCAGGTGCGGGTTGGGCGCCGTCTTGTAGAGGCCGGGAATGCCGCTTGGCGGCGTAGTGCCCTTCTTGCCCGTGGTGTTGATGCGCTGCATCGTCTGGCCGCCGAGCGGGTTGTCGGTATAGGTCAGGGTGTAGTAGTAGTTGACGCCTATGTAGTCGGGGGTTCCTTCCCGCAACAGCTCGAGATCGCCCGGCAGGATCTGGGGCGCCTCGCCGTTCTCCCGCAAGTAGGCGAGCGCCGCCTGGGGGTAGCGGCCGAAGCAGTAGGCATCCAGCCACCAGAGGTTGGTGAACTCCTCGGCATTCTCGTAAGCCAGCATGTCTTTGGGATCGCACGAGGCCGGATAGGCGGGGGAGTACGCAAAGCTTGGGCCGATCAGTCCCCCCGGCACGTGCTGGCGAAACGCCTTGATGACCCGGGCGTTGGCCAGAAACGCGATGTGGTTGACGGCAAAGAAGCGCTTGCGGTCCTGCACTGCAGGCGGATGGGTGCCGAGCTGATAGGCGTTGGTCAGGTTGTAGTTCTGCTCGTTGAGCGACACCCAGTACTTCACCTTGCCGGCAAAGCGCTGATAGAGGGTCACGCAGTAGTGCTCGAAATCGGCGATGATCCGTCTGTCTTCCCAGCCGCCATATTCGTCCTGCAGCGCCTGGGGCAGGTCCCAGTGATAGAGGGTGAGCACCGGCTCAATCTGGTGGGCCAGCAGGGTGTCGATGAGTTTCTCATAGAAGGCGAGCCCCGCCTCGTTCACCTCGCCGCGACCGGTCGGGTAGATGCGCGGCCAGCTCACCGAGAAGCGGTAGGCCTTGAGCCCCATCTCGGCCATCAGCGCCACGTCCTCCTCCATGCGGTGGTAGTGATCCACCGCCACGTCGCCGTTGCTCCCCTCAAAGGTCTTGCCCGGCAGCTTGGTGAACAGATCCCACACCGAGGGCCCCTTGCCATCGGCGTCCCAGCCCCCTTCCACCTGATAGGCGGCGGAGGCGGCGCCCCACAGAAAATCTTTCGGGAAGTCATTGAACTTGTGGTGATGCATCTGGGGTTGCTCCTTCTGCGGCGGTGGGCTGGCCACCTTGATCGCACCGACTGGCGGTGCCCAATGGAATTGGCATTAGCATCGAACAGTTCTAAAATTCCGTCCAATGACAAATTTAACCATTCAACATTCCAAACAGGAATCAAAGGAGCCGACATGGAGCTGCGGGATCTGAAGGCCTTCGTCACCCTGGGGGAGGTACTGCACTTCGGTCAGGCGGCGGTGCGCCAGCACGTCACTCAGTCGGCGCTGAGCAAGCAGATCCGGCGGCTAGAAGAGGAGCTGGGCGGCGAGCTGTTCGAGCGCAATGCAAGCAGTACCCGTCTCACCGTGCTGGGGCGCGCCCTCTATGAGGATGCCCGCGCCCTGGTGGCGGCCAGCGAGCAGCTAGCACGCAGCGCCCGCGACGTGCTGGCCGGCAACAGCGGCACCCTGCGCATCGGCTTTGGCGTTGCCACCAAGCTGCTGGTGCCCGCCGCCATCGCGCAATTTCGGGCCGAACGCCCCCAGGTGACCATAGAGCTCAACGATCTCTCCACCCACCATCAGTTGCTGGCCCTGAGCGAGGGCAAGCTGGATCTCGGCTTCTGCCGCCTGCCCGCCCCCAAGGGGTGGCCGTGCCTGCCGGTGGTGCGGGCCCATTTTGTCGCCGTGCTGCCCGCCAGTTACGCCGGCGTGAGCAAGCTGGCTGATCTGGTGGACAAACCGCTGGCGATCCTGCGCCGGGACAAGGCCCCCTCGTTTTACGATCACCTGATGCACTACCTGGCCCAGAGCGGGCTGCGTTTTCGCGATATCCAGTACGTCAACGACTTCGCCGCCGGGGTCGCCACCGCCGCCGCTGATATCGCCTGGACCCTGGTGCCCTCCTCCACCACCATAGAGCACCCGGACGTGCTGACCCTGCCGCTGACCGAAGGAGAAGCCTGCTGGACCATAGGCCTTATTCGCCCGCCCCACAGCAAGGGGCCGCTGATCGAGGCCTTCTGGCAGACAGTCGCCAGCATGAGCGAGCCGGACCTGCCATAAGGTCAAAGCCCGGGCAAGGTCGCGATGCAGGGAGTGACGCGCCGCTACAGCGCCGGGCCAGGACGCTTCGCGGCGCACTCAGGCCCGGCCCGCTCTAGCAGTCGTGCCAGTCCCGCCACCATCTCTCTGCCTGTCTCGCTCGCCTTGTAATGTGCCGCCGCATGCAGCCTGGCATTGTCCCCTATGGCCATGGCCACCGCAGGGGCCTCCTGCAGCGCCGCCAGCACGCGCGCCAGTTCATCGGCGCTGTCCGGCTGATATTTGCGGCAGTTCACCCCGTCGGTCAGGTGGCGATCCCACCAGGCCCCATCGGCCGGAATGACCACGCACAGGCCGGCAGCCATGGCCTCCAGGATGGAGAGGCCGAAGGGCTCCTGATGGCTGGTGGAGACGAAGATGCCGCAGCCGGCCCTGATCTCGTCAAGGTTGCCGGGGTTTTCATGCCAGCGGGTATCGGGCAGATCTGGCCGGGGGTCGCTGCAAGGTTGCAGTATGTTGCGCGGTTGCAGATAGCAGACGGTCAGCGGTGCACGGGGCTCGGCAAGCTGCTGATGCGCCGCCAGCATGGTCTCCAGCCCTTTCCACTTGAGCAAGGAGGCGGCCCACAAGATGCCGGAGCCGCCGGTCGTGGCCGTGGGCCAGCTCGCCTCGCACAGCCCGTTGATGAAGGGCTGCCAGCGGGGCGGAAAGTCGCGCTCGCCAAGGCGGGCGATCAGGGCCGAGAGCGAAGGGCGGGCGGCCTCCAGATAGAAGACCTGGCTGGCGCGCCACAGGGCCCTTGCCGACATGCCGGAGCAGCCCACCGGGCCGTGAATAAGCTGCACCACCGGGATCCCCGCGATCCGGGCAGCCCAGTAGCAGCAGAGATCCACCCCGGGGCCGGAGGCCGCCAGCAGGCCGCGCACCTCCCCCAGCCGCCATATCAGCCAGAGGATCATCAGGCTCTGCCACCCCTGCTTGAGCAGATACCCCAGGCCCGACTCGCGCCCCCGCAGCAGGGCGGGCACCCAGAGCGAATGGTGCCGGCAACGGGGCCAGGAGTCCAAGTCCGGCGTCAAAACATGCAGTGCCAGGGCCGGCAGGCGGTCGGCCAGCCCCGCCAGGATCACCTCGGTGGCCACCTTGGAGCCGCCGCGAAAAGAGATGGGATCCACCACCAGCAGCGCCTCCCCCCGCCCGGCCTTGCCAACAGTCGACTCATGGTGCGGCTTCATGATGGTGCTCCTTCATCCGACCCGATCGCCGCCCTGCGCCCGCCAAGCAGCCCCCCTTCCCCCGCCAGACCCACCCTCGCCAGCAGCCGCTGGCCGAGCCAGCGCACCATGCGCCCGTAGGGGGGGAGCTCGGGATTGTCCCAGCGCCCCGAGAGTGCCGCCGACCAGAGCTCGCTCACCTTCTCCACATAGCGTTTGACCGTGAACAGCTGGCTGGCGCGCAGCTGCCCCGCCCGCCCCAGCCGATAGCGCAGTCCGGCATCGCCCAGCCGCTGCCAATGGGCAGCCATCTGGCGCCAATCACCAGGGTCGGCCAGAAGGCCCGTCACCGTGTGTTCCACCACCTCGGGGATCCCCCCCACCCGATAGGCGCTGACCGGCAGCCCCAGGGTGCCCGCCTCGGCCAGAGTCAGGCCGAACACCTCCTCGCGGGCGCCGGAGACCAGCAGATCCACCCCGCCGCGCAGGATGGCGGCGCTGTCAGGCCGCTCGCCGAGAAAGTGCACCCGCTCGGCCACTCCCAGTTCAGCGGCCAATGCCGTGAGCGCGGCCAGTTCGGGGCCGCTGCCAATCACCAGCAGCTGCGCCTTGCCCCCCTGAGCGCAGAGCTCGGCCAGGGAGCGGATCAGCAAGTCCACCCCCTTGCGCTTGATCAGCGACCCTATGGTGGCCAGGATCAGCTCTCCCTCAGGCAGCCCGGGCAGGCTGCTGACGGGCCAGGGTTCACCCCGATTGAGCCGCACCCCATCCACCCCGTTGGCGATGTGAACCAGCCGTCTGTGCTCGCAGCCATCCTCACGCCAGGGGGCCAGCACCGGCTGGCTCACCCCGATCAGCACGTTGGCCTGATGCACCCGCAGGGTAAACCTGTCTCTGGGCTGATAACGGGCGTGCAGATGGCACACCAGCGGCACCTTCATCTTGCGGCACACCCCGGCCAGCCACTGGCAGGGGGCGGCGCTGTTGGCATGCACCAGGGTGATGCCGTGCTCGCCTATCAGCGCCTGCGCCCGCTGGCACAGAGCCCGGTGGGCGGCCAGATCGAAGCGGGGAGCCTGCCAGCCCAGCAGCAGGGTAAAGGGCTCGACCACCGCCTTCACTCCGAGGCGCGCCGCCTCCTCCGCCAACAACTGACTGTTGCACCAGAGCAGGGGGGCAAAGCGGTTGCGATCCAGGTGGGCCAGCAGATCCAGCAGGCAGCGCTCGCTGCCACGGATCCAGTTCTCGCCGTAATGCACCAGCAAAATGGGGGTTGCGCTCATGATTCTGCTCCCTTTTCCTGTTTATCCCGCTCCGCCTCGGCCATGGCCATTTCCGTTTCTCTGGCCTGCCGGACATATTTGATGGCTGCCACCGTCAGCGACAGCTCCAGATAGATGGGCCAGGTAAAGCCCTGGGTCAGGAAGGACCCCGAGATAACGAACCCCACCATGCTCGCCATCACCCCCTGCATGGCTGTGACTACTGCAGGAGGCATGCCATCCAGGCGACAGTGCCACGCCCGGTAAAGGGTCACCGCCACCATGCCGACAAACAGGGTCAGCCCCACGAAGCCGGTCTCCGCCAGCACCCCGAACCAGGTGGAGTGCACCGCGTGGTTGAGGCCGTCCCAGTGGGGGCTGTAGAAGAAGTAGTTGTAGTAGAAGTTGGAGAGCCCCACCCCGATGAGCGGATGGGCCAGCGCCATGCCCCAGGCGGCCTGCCAGGCATAAAGCCGCCCCATGGCCGAGGCATCCACCCCGCTCTCCGCCGCCCCGCCGGAAGCCCTGTCGCTTATCCCGGCGGCGGCGAAGAGCACCAGCAGCGCCAGGGTGCCGCACAGGATCAGCACGGTTTTCGACTGCACCCGCTGCCAGGCAAAAATGCCGCTCACCGCGCAGATCCCGAGCAGGCCGCCGCGGCTCTGAGTGGCGATGATGGCGGCAGCCACCAGCACGAACCCCACCGCCCCCAGGATGCGCCCGGCCAGGCCGTTCTGGTTGAGCAGCAGGCTCAAGGAGAAGCCGGCGGGAAACAGCAGCACCAGCGCCAGATCGTTGGGATCCCCCAGCACAGAGCCAAGCTCGCGCCCTATGGTGACCCGGGTCCCCTCCACCAGCCCGATCCCGCTGCTCTTGTTGTAGAGCGCCACCAGCGCCACCATGCAGCCGGCCACCACGAAGGCCCGCACCGCCAGGGCGAAGTCCTCCGGCCTGCGCACCAGCCAGGCGGTGGCGAGCGTCATCAGGTAGATCTTGCTGTAGCTGCCGGTCCAGGTGGCGATCGCCTCCCCCCGGTTGCTGGCAAACAGCACCCCGATGGAGACGACGATGAAAAAGGCGGTCAACCAGCTGAGGGGCTGGCTCCAGTAGGGCCTGATGCGACCGGTGAGCAGGGTGTGCCAAACCAGGGCACCGATGGCCGCCAGCGAGAAGAGCAGCGGGATCTTGAGGGGATAGAGCTGGGGAAACACCTCGTGCAGCCGGAAAAACGAGAAGGTAACGAACCCCAGCACCATCAGAAACGGCCAGCGCAGGGCAAACCAGATGGCGGGGATGGCCAGCCCCAGCACCGGCAGCAGCAGCGGGTGCGGCAGCCGCCACCAGAGTCCGGCCACCAGCAGGGTGGCGGTCAGCCCCCAGAGGGCGTGGCTCAGGCGGCCCATTGCCCTGCCCACCACTGGCCGAGCCACATCATGGCAAGGGAACCGGCACCGCTCGCCCACAGCGCCGAGAGGCGATATGGCAAGGGCAGCAACCGCTGGCTCACCAGATAGAAGGCGAGCGCCCGCACCAGGTAGACCAGCAGCAGGGTCCAGATCACCCCGGCCACCCCGAAGTGCGGAATGGCGAGCAAAAAGCCAATGACGCCGAGCAAACTGCATCCCAGATTGATAACCATCTGGGCCTTGCTCTCCTCCCCGCTGAAGCAGCCGACGTTGAGCAGGTCAGAGACGTTGCGCACCGCCATCCCCAACACCAGCAGCGGGATATAGGCGATGGCCCCGTGGTAGCTCTCGGGGGTGAGCCAGCGAATGAGCAGGGGGGCGGTGAGCCCCACCACCCCGGCGGTGGCGAACCCCAGCACGGAGCCCAGCACGCTGTAGTGGGCGTTCAGGCGCAGGCCGTCCGGCTCCTTGAGCAGCATGAAGCGGCGCGGATACCACCAGAGGGCGAAGGGTTGCAGCAAGAGTCCCACCGCCAGCGCCAGCTTGCCCGCCACCGCGTAGTAGGCCAGCAGGGCCTCGCCGACGTGCTCGGCCAGCAGCCAGCGATCCAGCCCGCTCAGGGCAAAGCCCGCCAGCCCGCTCACCACCAGCGGCAGGCCGTAGCGCAGCAGGGGGCGATAGTGTTGCCAGTCAAAGCGAATGCCACCATCGCGCCACTGCCAGAGGCTCAGCAGCAGCGCCAGCGCGACACAGGTGAGGGTGCCGGAGGCGAGCACCCCGCTCACTCCCCAGCCGAGCCAGAGCCACCAGGCGGTCAGCAGGGACTGGATCACCGCCTTGCCAGCGGTTGCCACGAAGAAGAGGCGGGCCTGATTGCGCATCCGCAGCCAGGCCAGCGGCACCCCGATCACCCCCTCGAACGGCAGGGCGCTGAGCACCCAGCGCACATCGGCAAGGCGGGTTTCGGTTGGCAGCAGTCGCTGCACCAGGGGCGCCAGCCACCAGAGCAGCACCAGGCTGGCCAAGGCGATGATCCAGACCAGGCCGAACACCCGCGCCACCACCTGCTTGCGCTCGCCCTCATCTGCCGCCATCCCGGCGAAACGATAGAGGGCGTCCACCAGCCCGAACCCCAGGATGAGGGAGCCCAGGTTGATGATGGTCAAGAGCACCTCCAGTTGGCCATACTCCCGCGGCGCCAGCAGGTGGGTCAGCACCGGCAGCATCAGCAGGGAGATCCCCTTCATCAGCAAGAGGCCGGCGGCGTAATAGAGCATGGCTATCTGGTTTACTCCGAGTCTCATAGGGCCTCCCAGCCACCAGGCAACGGATCTTGGGTCATCTGTGATCAGCCAATGCAAGGGGCACGCCAGCCGGTGCAATTCCCCGCGAAGCCCTGCATGTCGCGCTCTCGACCCTCACAGCAACGCACATCAGGCCCAAAATGAATCTGATTTTTGCGTTTTGCAGCCCGGCCGGCGCAATTTGCACAGCGCCTTGCCATCCAACCCCCTGGCAGGCGGCCGGCGCGAGCCGGCAGCGTGCTGAGCGTCAGTTGGCCCGATCCCTGCTAGTGCCTGACTGGTCGGCCATGACGGCAACAGAGCCAAGGGAGAGCACACCATGAACAGCATCAGCCTGTACCGGATGAAAACCTGGGCCAAGCAGGGAGAGACGCCGCTGGCCCGCCTGTTGTGGCGCCTCGCCAAGGGGGCCCGTAGCTGGAGCTTCCCGCTCATCCCGCCCCTGCACGGCCTGCTCTATCGCCTCTATCGGCTGGCAAGCCAGACACTCGCCACCCTGGCCCGCACCCTCTGGTGGACGCCGCTGTTCCAGTCCCGCCTGCGCGCCCCCGCCCCCCGCCTCTATCTCTATGGCGGCATCCCCTTTATCAGCGGCCCCGTGTCGATCGAGGTGGGGGCGGATTGTCGCCTCAGCGCCGCCATGACCATCAGCGGGCGCCCCTCTAGCAAGGGGCCCGCTCTCAGGATTGGCAACAATGTCGGCATCGGCTGGCAGACCACCATAGCAGTGGGCAGCCAGGTGGTGCTCGGCGACAACGTGCGCATCGCCGGGCGCGCCTTTCTCGCGGGCTACCCTGGCCACCCGCTGGATGCGCAAGATCGGGCCCGGGGGCTGCCGGATCGGGACGAGCAGGTCGGCGACATCGTACTCGAACACGACGTCTGGCTCGGCACCGGTGCCATGGTGATGGCGGGGGTGACCATAGGCGCGGGGACCGTGGTCGCCGCCGGCAGTATCGTGACCCACAGCCTGCCCGCCGGGGTGCTGGCCGCCGGGGTGCCGGCCCGGGTGCTGCGCCCCCTGGATGCGCAAGATTGCCGCGACGCACTGGCAGAGAGTGCCGCCAGCCGCCTGAGTGAGGAGAAACAGCCATGAAACCGTCGAGCGCACAGCCCCAGCTGGTGGTGTTGGGGGAGGATTGGGGTCAGCACCCCTCCAGCACCCAGCATCTCATCAAGCGCCTGCTGCCGGACTATCGGGTGCTCTGGGTCAACTCCATCGGCCTGCGCCGCCCCCGCCTCAATGTGCGCGACCTCGGCCGCCTCGGCCGCAAGCTGGGGGCCGTGCTGCGCCGCCCAGCCAAGGGCCAGGCCCAGTCAGCCGCCATCCAGAGCGGGCCGACCCCCCAGGTGATGCCGCCGCTGGCGCTGCCCCTGCCCGGCAGCCCGCTGGCGGGGCGGATCAACGGCCACTGGCTGGCGGCCCAGATCCGCCGCCAGCAGCCCGAGCTCGACAAGCCGCTGCTCTGGATCTCCCTGCCAAGCGCCGTTGATCTGGTAGGCAAGCTCGGCGAACGGGCAGTGATCTACTATTGCGGCGATGACTTCTCGGCCCTGGCGGGGGTGGATCACGCCGCCATCGCCCGCTGCGAGGCCAGGCTGGTAGAAAAGGCAGACCTTATCCTGGCCGCCAGTCCGGCGCTGGCCAGCCGCTTTCCCCCCCACAAAACCCGGCTGCTGAGCCACGGGGTGGATCTCGGGCTCTTTATGCCACCCCAACCCAGGCCGGCTGATCTGCCGAGCGGACGCCCCATCGCCGGGTTTTACGGCAGCCTGAGCGACTGGATAGACGTCCCCCTGCTGGCGGAGACCGCCCGCGCCCTGCCCCACTGGGATCTGGTGCTGATAGGACCGCAGCAAACCGATTTGAGCCCGCTGGCAGGATTGCCGAACGTGTACCTGCTCGGCCCCAGACCACACCACACCCTGGCCGCCTACGCCCAGCACTGGCAGGTGAGCCTGCTGCCCTTTGTCGACAATGCCCAGATCAGGGCCTGCAATCCGCTTAAACTGCGCGAATACCTGGCGGTAGGGCGGCCCGTGGTCAGCACTGACTTTCCGGCGCTGGACGGCTATCGGGAGCTGGTGCATCTGCCCAGCCCGGGCGACAGCCTGGCCCAGGCCATCCAGCGCGCCGCCCTCGACGCCCCCGCCCAGGACTGGTTTCAGTACTACGAGTGGGAGGCGCTGACTCGCAGCGAAGGGCGCCAGAGTCGCCAGCAGGCGGTGGCACAGCAGAGCTGGGATCACAGGGCCGATGAGCTGAAAAACTGGCTGGCGGGGCTGCTCTGATGATCTGGCTGGCGGCGCGTTTACACAGAACATGCTGGCTACGGATACTCGGCCTGCTCACCCTCAGCCTGCCGGCCCTCTGTTTGACAATGGGAAGTTTGGCAATAGGAAGCACTGTTCTGGCGGCGAGCCGCCTTGATGGCCCCACCCCCTTGCCGCTGAGCGGCGAGCAGACGCCCCAGCGGCTCACCTTCGAGCGCCTGCCCTGGCCCGTCGAGGCGGATGACGAACTGGTGATCGAGGGTCACAATCCCGCGGCCGCCCCCCAGACCCTGATCCTGCGGGTCGACGACGCCGCCTCGGTCAACTACCGCAGCCGGGTCAATCTGGAGCGGATCATCCCCCCGGGTCCCTTCACCCTGCGCTTCTCCTTAAGCGACTGGCGCACCGCCCAGCCCAGGGCCCTGGCCTTCGACCAGCTCACCAGGCTCTATCTCTTTATGGCTGACGGGGCGACGCCGCTCACCCTGACACGCTGGTACTGGTCCCCCGGGCTGACCCTGCCCGCCGGCACCATAGCCCTCGATCTGGGGGCGAGCGATGCCCCCCGCTTCACCGGTTTCGAGTCCCTGGCGCCGGGGGATCCGCGTCTGCTTGGCCACCCCAGCCCCATCTTGCGCCCTTCCGGCGATGCGCTGATCCGCGACGGGCTGCGCAACCTCGACGGCGTCAGGCTGGAGGTTCCCAAGGGGCGCTACCAGCTCACCCTCTGGCTCGACGATCCGGGCGAGTGGGAGTACCTGCCCCACCCCCTCGAGCGCAGCGTGTTGATCGATGGCGAGCCGGTCTGGGCCGAGCGGTTGCAGCCGGGCGAGTGGCTGGCCCAGCGCTATCTCGCCGGCCAGCAGCAGGAGGCGTTGCCCAATCCCGATCCCTGGCTGCTGTTTGGTGCCCGCCAGGGGGGGCCGGTCAGCCTGGTGCTCGAGCACCCGGGCGGCCCGCTCACCCTCACCCTGGGGGGCAATTCGCCGGATGCGAAATTCCTCGCCGGCCTGCTGCTTGCCCCCTATCCGGCGGCGGACAAGCAGGCTGATACCAAGGCTAACCCTCACCCGCTGGCCGAAGCCACCCGGTTGGTGCTGGCCAAGCAGCGTCAGCTCTTTACGGAAAAGTGGGCCCTGGCCCCCTATTCGCTGCCAGAGCCCCTCGCTCGCCTCACCCTGACCCCCATCGCGCCGGGGCAACCGACCTTGAGTGCCAGGGCCAGCCCGGCAGCCCCAGCCACTCCCGTACTGGCCGCCCAAGGCAGCCAGCTGCTGCTGGAGTTTGTCATCGAGACGCCCGAGGATGACGCCGCCCCCCTGCTGGTGATCCAGCCGCCAGCGGCCAACGGCGTTACCCTGCCGCTGACCCCCTACCACAGCCAGTGGCATCTGGTGCGCCCCCAGGCGAGCGGCACCCTGCTGCTCCCCTCGGATCAGGAACTGGTGGAGGGGGTGACGGGGCTCACCCTCAAGCGCGGGGTGCCAAGGCGCCTGGTGCTGCATCTTCCCATCCCGAAGGATGCACCGGCTGGGCGCTATCAAGGCAATATCCAGCTGCTCAGCCACCAGCAGCTGGTGCAACTGCCATTGGACGTCGAGGTGCTGCCCCTGATCCTGCCCGCCGCCAGCAAGCCGGTCGGCATCTACCTCGACACGCCCCCCTACCTTGGCTGGTTCGGTCAGGGCCAGGAGCTGGCCAGCGCCCAGCTGGCCGCCAGTCGCTGCGATCTGGAGCGGCTCGCCGGGCTTGGGATAAGCGGCGTGGCCCCCGCCCTGCCCCAGGATGAAGCCGGGATGCGCACCACCCAGGAGGAGGCCATCGGCCTTGGTTTTCACACGCCGCTGCTGGCCTACGCTTCGCTTAAGCGCTGGGGCAGCGACACCAACAGCCGGCTCGATGCCTGGCAGCAGCGCCAGGCGGCCTTTCGCGCCCAGGGGCTGCCCCCCCTGGCCTGGAGCCTGTTTGACGAGCCCGATCTCGGCGCCCTGCCCGCCATTCAAGCCATGGCCCGCGAGATGAAACGGCGGGATCCCGCCGTGGTGCGAGCCGGTCACTTCAACCACCCCGCCCAGGCGCCTTTGCTTGCCGAGGTGGAGATAGCCCTGATCAACGCAGGCTTTGGCGCCGACAAGGCCGATGTGGAACGGGTCAGGGCCGCCGGGGCCACCCCCTGGTTTTACAACCTCGGCACCCCGCGCGCCGCCGGCTTCTACCTCTGGCAAAGCGGGGCCGAGGGCTATCTGCAGTGGCATGGGCGCATGCCCACCGCCCTGCCCTACAACCCCACCGACGGGCGCGAGAGCGACTTTCTGCTGCTGGGCCCGCAGGCCTGTGAGGCCCATCGCCTCTCCTACGATCTATTGCTGCTGCAACAGGGCATCGAAGATCTGCGCTGGCTCGCCTGGCTCGAGCAGGCGGCGCGCCAACAGGTGGAGGCGGCCCTGCTGCTGCAGCGGCTGCGCGATTCGGTGCCCACCCGCTGGCAGCAGGCCGAAGCACTCCCCGCCAGCCGCTGGGCCAGCTTTCGCGGCGAGATTGAACAACTGGCCAAGCGCTTGAAAACATTGCAAACTGGAGCCAATTCATCCCCCTGACTGGCCAGCTTATGCCGCATCAGAACGTCACCAACATAAAGGCTTTTGGGCGCCAGAGTGCCGGGCGTCGTCCCCACCACATCAAGCTTGCCGCAGGCTTGCTGCTCTCCTTGCTGCCCTCTTTGCTACCCTCTTTGCTACTCACTGGCTGTGCCCGCCAGACGCCCACCGAGGATCCCTTCCCCATGCTGGCGCAACTGCGCCAGCAGCAGCTGGCCGAGCAGGCCCAGCTGTCGCTGACTTATCAGGAGGAAGCGGTGATGTTGGCGGCGGATCAGGAGCAGCAGTTGCACCAGTTTCTCGGCCAGCGGGATCCGGCGAAGATAGCCCTTATCAGCGGTCCCGGGCCGCAGACCGACATGCTGGAGAGTGCGCGCCTTGCCAGCAGTCGCCTTGGCAAACTGGCCAGCCTGCTCAGTGCCCGCGCCATCGAGCTCGAACCGCGCTACGACCCCATGCTGGCCCCGAACAGCCTGCTGATCCGGGTGCTGCCGGCCGACGCGGCGAGCCCCCTCAGCGAGGCTGGTCAGGCGCAATAAGGGCAAGACAGGTCGCAGGCAGCGCCACCCGATAGAGGGGAGCCGGCGCGTCGCCCCACAGCTTGTGCCAACCCTGATTGAGCCGATAGACCAGCAGTGGCGGTTCCGGGTGCCACTGCCCCCGAAACATCACCCCCTGCAGCTGGCCAGCGCCTGCGAGTCTTACCGACATGGCCTCCCGATCCGGGGCCACCGCCATCGCCTGCAAGACCCCGTCACAATTTGGGTGGCGCAGCCGGTAGCCCACATAGGTGCCCCCCAGCAAGGGGCTGGCCCCCTGCCGCTGCCAGCCGAGCTGGCGGAGCTCCTGCAGCATCTGGCGCGCGCCCTCCACCGGCTGGCGGTGCTGGTAGCGCCACCCCATGGCGCCGGTAGAGGCCAGTGCCAGCAGCACCAGCCAGAGATAGCCCCTAATCGGTGGTGACATGGCGCCCCCTTCGAAACAGCAGTGTCATCAGCAACAACAGCACCAGCCACTGGTAGAGCTGGGCGAGCGTACCGGTATGCAGCCAGCCGTACCAGCGCAGATCCAGGCTCATCAGCACCAGCCGCAGCTGGTTGCTGCCGATGTAGAGCAGCAAGACCAGCCCCAGCAGGGGCAGCTGATGGTGCAGCGCCCGCCCCGGGGCGAGCCAGCAGGAGGAAACCAGCCAGGCCAGCGCCACCAGATAGAGTTGGGAAAACGAGGAGCAGCCCTTGAGCACGATCAAGGCATGGCCCCCCACCCGCTCAATGCGATTGCCGCTTTGTACCGTCTCCCACCCCAGCAGTTGCAACCACTGGCCCACTCCCCAGGCATCGAGCGCCAGCACGGGGCCGGAGCAGAGGGCAAAGAGCTGCTGCCCCCACAGCACGGCCAGGGTGAAGGCCACCACTATCTGCAGCGCGGCGCGCTCGTCCCAAGGCTGCTGGCGCCGCCACAGGCTCGCGGCCAGCAGCAGGCAGGCCAGCGCCTTGCAACTTGCGCTCGGGATCAACAGCAGCAGCGAGAAGAGCAGCAGAGCGGCGCGGCCAGGTTGCCACGTTGGCGCAACCCGCGATGCAATTTGCCACCAGATGGCAATCAGCAACACCACCAGCAGGTTGAAATGGCCCGTATTGAGCCACACCATGGCCCACTGATTGACCAGCCCCAACAGCAACCAGTTGGGCGCCCACTGCCAGGGACGGATCTCCATCGCCTCACCCCGCACTTGTTCGTTTTCATCCTGTGCAAAGACCGCAAATTTCATGCCTGCTGCTGACACCTGCAAAGTGGCACGCTTTATTCATTCTCCCCATCGGCACTGAGGATCAGGGCCAGGCCTCAAGGAGAAGGAGTGAGCAATGAGACTAAAACCGTTGGCAGGGCTGGTGGGGATGCTGCTGGTCAGCGCCCCCGCCTACGCCTTGACCGAAGTGGATACCGAGCTGCAACTGCTGATGGACGTGTCAGGCAGCGTCAGCGCATCCGAGTTCAACCTGCAGTTGCAGGGCTATGTGGACGCCTTTTACAGCCAGGCGGTGCAAGACGCCATCCTGGACACCAGCGACGGCAAGCTGGGCACCATCGCCGTGCAGATGGTGATGTGGAGCGGCTCGACCCAGCAGGCGGTGATGACCGACTGGTTCTACCTCTATGACATGACCTCCATCAACGAGTTTGCCGCCACCCTGGACGCCCTGACACGCCCCTACTCGGGGATGACGGCGCCGGGCTCGGCCATGCAATTCGGCGCCCTGCAGTTTGATACCAACGATTTCACCGCCACGCGCCAGGTGATGGATGTCTCAGGTGACGGGATCCAGAACGCAGGGCTGGATACCTCAACGGTACGGGATCAGCTGCTCGCCTCCGGCATCGACACCATCAACGGCATCACCATAGGCCAGGACTACCCCGATGGGGTGCTGCAGGATTGGTATCTGAACAATATCGCCGGCGGCGAGGATGCGTTCGTCATCAACGCCACCACCTTCGCCGATTTTGGCAGCGCCCTGGAGCTGAAACTCGCGGCCGAGATTGAGGGGGGGATCATTCCAGAGGGTGCGCTGGCGGCCCCCATCGAGGAGATCCCGCTGGCGGCCCAGCTGCTGCTGGGCATGCCCTTGCTGCTGGCCTGGCGTTATCAGCGTCGAACTCAAGGCCATAATCAGGGGAACCAGCAGCACGCCGGTTGGCAACCGATACCAGCCGTCGGCTAGTTTGTCACCCCTTGTGCAGCGATTAGGGAGCTATGGCTCCCTGATTTATTACCGCAACCATGACGCAGTGGATCATAGGTGCAGGGATCGAAGTCCCTTTTGAGGCGTTTTTTAGACCGGCGCTACCAGCGAAGCTGGTAGTCGGCATCATATGAAACCACCTTGAGTATAATTATAATTCCACATCGTAACTTCAATAGTTCTTCAGAGAATTTGACCCATACAGGGTCATTACAATTACAGCGTAAAGTTTTTAGATCTGTTTCAGGGCCGATTGTTCGCAGAAATTCGTCTATAGCCAATTGAATTTTGTTTAGTGCATAAAATAGGCTTGCATCTGGGTTTATTTTGGCTTTTGTTTGACTAACCCTCTCACGGATATTATTTAAAGATTCCAACACTCTTGGTGGAAACTCCATATCTAATCCCTCATGCAGGACTCTTCGACTTTCTATATATGACACAAGCTCTCTAGCTTCATCGTAGTATCGCTTGTGATTCCTCAAATTTAGTAAAGCAGACTCTAAATCTTTACCTACAATGCGGCGTAAAATATCTTCATGGTTTACTTTCCAAGCTCTGAGTCTTTTTTCATCATAATAGCATGCATCATTGTCAACTTTTGTATGACAGATGCTGCACAACCAAATTCCATTTTCAGCTTTCTTTAGCTCTTCTTCGTCCATTATTATTGCTCTAGGTCCCTGACCGCTAGCCGCATTAATATGAGCGGCTTCAGCAATGCTTCTTGTGTTTTCTTCTGTAGTTGAATAGACAGTAAATCTCAAACAGTCTGGATTTGAGCATATATGCATAGCTCTTCGAGCAATCTCTTTTTTAACTGAAGGTGTAAAGTTAATTCTCATGTTATTCCTAATTAATCGTATTGATAGTTTATTTATGGTAAGGAACCTAACGCTTCAATAACCGGCACGCGTTAGCGTCCGGTGCAGTAGGTTCGATTAGCGCATTGTAATCGGACGTTCTAGTCCTTTCTGTAAGATGTTTCCTGAACTCTCACATTGCCTCTTCTGCGCTCTGAGACTAACTCTCGAATAAGCTGTAAAAGTCACCGTTATGGATGTGCTTACAACATTATCGGAGAGTGTCACCGCGAGCGTCCGATTACGCCTACCGGATAATCGAACCTACGATCTATCCGAGACTTATAACATCTATGTGATGGGGTGATAATGACTCAATCTACTTGTTATTCGTTACTTACTTATTCAACATAGTTCTCTTCGGCTACCCCAATTGCCTCTAAATACAGCTCATATTTATCGCTATCATTTTCGAGCATAGTTTCGCACAATACTTATGAATAAAGTCAATGATTTCATTTGCTGGCACTTTATGTAAAACTTTACCTTCGTATAAGCCGTGATGTGCTTTAACTTAGCCCGCTCAATAAGTTCAACTTTATTTAAGTCGTTGTAATCAATCATAAGCGAGAAAAAAACAACCAATTCTACCACCATGCTCATATTCAGGCGAGACAAATATTTCTCTACTTCTGTTTCTTATACCGATTTAAATTAGGCCTACACCTATATTTTTAACTATTTTGCTGTGTTTAATAAAGCTAATACATAACGGCGCAAATAGGGACCCGCGTAGTGAGTCCCTGACTGCTTCGATTTGTTATAAAAGCGACATCAATTCTTGCATCCATTTTTATCGCAAGTAATACGTTCAGAGGATTGCACCCAGTGGTCAGAATTTTTCTTAGTATCGGTACCACACCCAGTAGTACCGCCCTTGTTCCCGGAATGTACAATGCCAGTTGGTGTATGCTTTACCGCCATGACTTTCTCCTTTTTTGATTAGGTAATAACGCCCTTTTCGCCAGAATTTCACCAGCTCATCAGCAGGCTAAGCCTGTAAGGTCAAACTTTACAATACTAATAAATTGCGCGCTTTATAACGCATCAAGAAGGGACGCCGTTTTTTAGCAACCATCTTACTTGAGTCATTATATTTAAATTCTTAGACTAGAGCGTCTAGGTGGCTCAGGTTCTTGCGGTAAAACCGTCTTGAGAAAATTTTGAGCCTCTTTCAACGAGTTGAACAGACCAATAACATACCCATCCGGATCTACGATCTCATAAGAAGTACGTATAATACTTCCATTTCCGTCTACCTCATCCACTTGAACCAAGCGAAATTCATATTTTGTTCCGAGTGTTTTTCTACTTTGCATTTCCTTTCCCTGTTGAAAACAAACTTTTAAATATAGCAACAGTTAGATGAAAGATACTACAAACATATTATTTTCGCTTTCCATCTAACCCCGCCTTTCCATTCGATAACGCAATCAATAAATCATTTTAAAATTATACATAACCAACCAGCTTCTGATTTATAAACGTATTATCAATAACCTAATGCGGTTCCAGTTGTATCACTGCGATAAATCACAGTCAAGAAACAGAATCAGAAACTGCCACCAGACTTGATCGCCGTAAACACATCCCAATTCGATGCAAACCATAGTCGTTGACCAAGGCGCTATTTGAACGACATAAAAAAGGCCTCATTACGAGGCCTTATCAGAAATATTCGGGTTCAGAGTGGTGGTCTGCCTTGACGGCGGCTGGCAAATATCAACCCGGCACCTCTACCAGTGACGGCTGGGCATGGGCTGCCTGGCCGCTGTGGGCATGCACAGGCTCGCAATAGGGAATGCGGCTTAGCACCGGCGCCTTGATAAGGGCTGCCAGCTGATCGGTGCGGCGCAGGCTGGTATCCGCCAGTTCAATCAGCAGCGCCAGCCCGCAGCCGAGCCCCAGGCCCCCCACCATGCCGGCAATAAGAAACAGCCAGAGCGGGTAGTTGCTGGGTTTGCTCGGGGCGAAGGGCCTGTCGATCACCTTGATCCGCTCGCCGGGCTCAAAACTGCCGAGCGCCCCGGTCACCTTGGCCTTCTCGTAGCGCAGCAGCAGATCCTGATAGAGGGAGCGCTTGACCTCGAGATCGCGCTCCAGCTCCGCCAGCTGGCTCTCCGTCTCGCCCTGGGAGGCCACCACCTTGTTCAGATCGTCGAGCTGGGCCTGCAGCGCGGCGGCATTCTGCTCGGCCTCGGCCAGCTGGGCCCTGGCCTGATCCCATTCTGGCCCGACCGCCACGCCGGGTTGGCTCTTCTGCTGTTCCAGCTCCTGCTGCAACTGTTCAATCTGGTAGCGCAGGCTCTGCACCTCGCTGTGCTGATCGCTGTAGCGCACCCGCAGCAGGGCCAGCTCGGTTTGCATCTGCTGCAACTTCTCCTCCAGGCTGCGGGTCGTGGCCCCCTCCTGGCCGTGGGAGAGCTGCTCGACCCGGGTCTTGGCCTGCTGCAACTGAAGCAGGCTCTCGGCGTGGCGATCTTTCAGGCCGTAGAGCCGGGCGGCGTTGGCATTTTGCTGATCCGGCAGGGCGCTGGCATGTTCGCGCTTGAAATCCGCCAGCAGCTGTTCGGCCCCCTGCAGCTCGCTGCGCCGGCTGTCGAGCTGGCTTTGCAGAAAGCGCTCGGAGGACTCGGCCGACTGGCGCCCCTTGTTCAAGAGGTTGAAGAAGAAGCGGCGCGAGACGGCCTCCAGCAGGCCGGCGCTGCTCTCTGCCGAGTCGGCTTTCACCTTCAGCTCGATCACCTCGTCCCCGATAAGACGGATGGAGACGGACGCCGAGAGCCAGTCCATGATGGCGTCGCGCTTGGCCGGCGGGGTGTTGTCATCCACCAGCTTGCGGTCCCGCGCCACCCCATCCATCACGTAGCGGCTGCGCAGCATGGCCTCCAGCACCGCGAAGCGATCCTTGAGGCTCTCCTGGGTGATCAGATCCTTGAGGGTCGGCGTCTGGTTGGAATCCTGCGGCACCATGAAGGTGGTGCGGCTCTCGTACACCTTGGGGCTGAGCACGCCTATCCCCACCCCCACCAGCGGCATGACCAGGGCCGGCATCAGGATGAGATAACGGCGCCGCCAAGCGGCGAAGAGGATGATGTAGAGGTTGTAGTAGAACTGGACCGGCATGGCGTCACTCCCCTCAAGGCAGGTATGGCATTCCACGAATGGAGGAGGAAATGCAAGGGTAATGCCAGCAAGCGGGCCAACATGGCAGACGTTGTGGTACAGGATTCGCATAGTCCCGCTCAGGGCCCGGGAAGGGCCGACAACTGTGAGGAGAGCGCCATGCCCACCACCACCCGGTCAGCCAGCACCGCCATCGTGCAAATCGTTCAGCACCTGCAGCCAGGGGGGCTGGAGACCATGGTGCTCAACCTCAGCCAGGCCAACGAGTGCCACCAACCCATGCACATCGTCTCGCTGGAGGGGAGCAAGGAGGCGCTGCTCGCCGCCTGGCCCGCCCTGGGGCCGTTCGCCTCGCGGATCCACTGTCTGGACAAGCCCGCCGGCTGGTCGCTGGCCACCCTCTATCGCCTCATCCGCCTGCTGCGCCAGCTGCGGCCGGCAGCGGTGCACACCCACCATCTGGGCCCGCTGATCTATGGCGGGCTGGCCGCCCGGCTGGCCCGGGTGGCGAGTCTTATCCACACCGAGCATGACGCCTGGTATCTCGACGATCCCCGCCAGCGCCAGCTGGCCGGGCTGGGGCTGCGCACCTTGCGGCCCACCCTGGTGGCAGACGCCACCCCGGTGGCGCACCAGCTGCAGGCGAGGCTCGGCGCCATCCAGGCCCAGGTGATCCCCAACGGCATCGACGAGGGGCGCTTCGTCCCGGGCCCCGCCGAGCTGGCGCGCCAGGCGCTGGGCTTGCCCCTCGGGGTCAGGCTCATCGGCTGCGCCGCCCGCCTTGAGACGGTCAAGGGTCACCACCTGCTGCTGGAGGCCGTGGCGCGGCTCTCCCCCGAGGTGCATCTTGCACTGGCCGGGGTGGGCAGTTTGCAAAATGCATTGCAGCAGCAGTGCCGACTGCTGGGGATTGCCCATCGGGTGCACTTTCTCGGTCTGGTGGAGCAGATGCCCCGCTTCTATCAGGGGCTGGATCTCTTCTGCCTGCCGTCGCTGGCGGAGGGGATGCCATTGTGCGTGCTGGAGGCCCAGGCCTGCGGCGTGCCAGTGGTGATGAGCGCGGTGGGGGCCGCCGCCGATATCGTCTGCCCGGCCAGCGGTCAGCTGCTGGAGGCGCGAGATCCGGCTCTGCTGGCGCAACTTCTGGCACAGGGGTTGCTCAACTCTCGTAGCCTGCGCACCGTCACCCGGGAATTTGTCTGTGAACAGGGCAGCCTGAGCCGGATGGCTCAAGCCTATCAGGCGCTGTACGCCCACTGAGGCGATGCCACCGACACGCGAAGAGACAGCAAAAGGAGCCTCCCATGGAATGGATCATGATCGTGTTCTGGCTGTGTGCAGCCCTGGTGGTGTACCACCATGTGGGTTACCCCCTGCTGCTCAAATGGGTCGGCAAACGGGCCTGCTCGCGCCAGCACCAACCGACCCCGCACCAACGGGGTTTTCGGGAAGAGGTCGGCGATGAGCAGCTCCCCGCCATCACCCTGGTAATGCCCATCTACAACGAGGCGACCACCCTGGCGGCCAAGCTGCAGAATCTGGCCAGCCTCGACTACCCGGCCGACAAGCTGGCGGTGCACCTGCATTTTGATGGCTGCACCGACGACAGCTATGCCATTGCCCTCTGCCAGCTCGGCGATCCCGCCTTGCTGCAGCTGCAGATCCGGCTGTTCGAGCACCCGCGCAATCGTGGCAAGGTGGCCGTGCTCAACGAGGCGATGACCCAGATTGACACCCCCCTGGTCGCCTTCAGCGATGTGTCGGCCCTGCTGCCCATCGACAGCCTGCTGCTGGCCGCCGCCCACTTTCAGGATCCCGCCGTCGGCGTGGTGGGCGAAGCCTATCGCTTCTGGCAGCCAGGCTCCCAGGGTGAGGCCAGCTACTGGCGCTATCAGAGCCAGATCAAGCTGTGCGAATCCGCCCTTGGCAGCATGCTGGGGGCCCACGGCGCCTTCTACGTGATGCGCAGTGACTGCCTGGCGCCGCTGGCGCCCGATACCATCAACGACGACTTCATCCTGCCGATGCAGGCCATCGCCAGGGGCTACAAGGCGGTCTATGACAATCGCTGCGCCGCCCTTGAGCTGGAGGTCTCCGATGCCCAACTGGAGTCCAAGCGCCGCAAGCGCATCGGTGCCGGCAACACCCAGCAGTTGCTGCGTCTGCTGCCGCTGCTGCACCCCAGATTCGGCTGGGTGGCGTTCAACTTCGCCAGCGGCAAGGGCTTGCGGGTGCTCATGCCCCTCTGCCTGACCCTGCTGTGGCTGTGCGCCATTCCGCTGGCCATTTACTCGCCCCTGTTCGTGGCGCTGCTGGCCGCTCAACTGCTGGGCTACGCCCTGGTGCTGCTGATCCAGCTCACCCCGCTGCACAACTGGCCCGGTCTGTTTCGCAAGATCCACTATCTGGTACTCGGACACTGGTACAACGGCATCGGCTCCCTGCGCTACGGCCTGCGGATGCTGACCCGCCCCACCACACAGGAGAGAGCAGCATGAAACACCCCATCCCCAAAGCGACCCAGGTGCTCAAGCGCATCATGGATCTGGCCGGTGCCAGCCTCGGCCTGCTGCTGACCCTGCCCCTGTGGCCACTCATCATGCTGGCCATACGGCTCGACAGCCCGGGCCCGGTGTTCTTTCGCCAGCTGCGCATTGGCCGCAGCCACGCCAGCCACACCGAGCTCTTCTTCATGATCAAGTTTCGCACCATGCGCGCCGATGCCGAGGCAGGCACCGGGCCGGTCTGGTGCGGCAAGGCCGACAGCCGGATCACCCGCAGCGGCAACTTCCTGCGCAAGACCCGGCTCGACGAGCTGCCCCAGTTCCTCAATGTGCTCAAGGGGGAGATGTCGCTCATCGGACCGCGGCCGGAGCGCCCCGGCATCGCCAACCGGCTGGAAGATGCGGTGCCCTTCTTCATCGAGCGCACCTATGAGATAGCGCCCGGCATCACAGGGCTGGCCCAGGTCAATCAGGGCTATGACGAGTCGCTTGACGATGTGCGCAGCAAGCTCGCCTTCGATCTCGCCTACTCGGTGACCCTGCTCCACCCCTGGCGCTGGCTGCTGCAGGACATGCAGATCATCGGCAAGACGGTCGCCATCATGTTGGGCAAGAAGGGGCGCTGAGCCTCACCCTGCTGCCGGATTTCGGGCCACTGCCTAGGCGGTGGCCCGATTCTTTTCACCTTCAACCACGCCAGCCTGTCGGGCCTGCATCCCCTTTTCATCTTCTTGCTGACAGCGAGCCGCGCCAACGCAGCCCTCACTCGCATCTCTTACCAGAACGACCCCCCTCGCCATCCCGGGGCGGTTTGCATCGCAACCTTCCCCCGGCGCCTGCTGTGGCTCCCAGCCAGGGGAGCCAGAGGTCGCGGCCTGCTTCTATAGCGAGGTGCTCGTGGGCAAGCGGCTTGGCAACGCCTGTGCTGTGCCACCTCGTCAGGCGTCTGACGGACTGAGGAGGCATCCAGCCGCACCATCTCCAGCGTCAGATAGGCAGAGCAGAGAGCGCGAGGCTGACAGGGAGAGGGGTTGACCGAAGGCGCAGCTCACAGCCATAAAAAAAGCGAGTGGCCTCACCACTCGCTGCACTTGCTGGCTGTGTGCCGGCGGCTCGGGATCAGCCGCCATAGACTGCCAGGATGTCGCTCACCCTGTGATTGACGCTGTAACCCCGGGCGATGGTCTGGCGGGCAGCCAGGCTCATGGCGCCCCGCGCCTGCTCGTCGCGACTCAGCCAGTAGTTGACGATGGCCGCCATGTCCTGCACCTGGCCCGGCTCCACCAGCCAGCCGTTGGACTTGTGGTCAATCAGCGACACCAGCCCCCCCACCGCAAAGGCGCAGACCGGAATGCCGTGGGCCATGGCCTCCAGCGCCACCAGCGGCAGCCCCTCGAAGCGGGAGGTGATGCAGAGCAGATCGATATGCTGCCACTCGTCGGCCATCCGGCGAAAACCGTGAAACTCGACGCGATCTCCATACTGCATGCTGAGATCCCCCATCAGCGGCCCCTCACCATAGAGGTGAAAGCTCCCCTCCGGGCAGAAGGCAGCCAGCTGGCAGAACGCCTGGGGCCCTTTCTCGGCGGAGAGGCGACCGACGAAGGCGATGCGATTGCCCGCCACCGCCACGGGCGCTGAGGGCATGGGGACAAAATTGCTGATGACGGTGCTCGGCACAGGCAATCTGCGGGCGATGGGCTCGCTCACTGCGATGCACTTCGCAAAGCGGGCCGTGAACCGGTCGAGCCAGCTGTAGAGTTTCAGCCAACCCTCCCCGTCATCCCCGCTGTGAAAGGTGGAGACCACCGGCTTGCCGCTGCACCAGGCGGTAAGGCGCCCCAGGATCCCGGCCTTGTAGCCGTGGGTGTGCAGCAGCACGAAGCCGGGCTGGCCTGCCAGCACCCGCACGAAGTCACGGCTGTTGCGACAGACCCGGTATGGCAGCCCCTGTTGCCTCAGCAGAGTGACAAAGGGGGTCATACCGTGATCCGCCACCAGCACTATGGTGGTGTTCAGACCCCGCGCCAGCAGATCGCGGGCAAGGTGGGTGATGTGGATCTCTATCCCGCCGACCTGGCGGGCATCGATGGCGAGCCAGACCTGATGTGTTGGCAACATGGGCAACCTCCTCTGGTGGCGTCGGGCCACCTGCAGCGGGGGTTTTGCATAGAGTGTGCCAGCGGTTTGGGGGCCTCAGTCGGCAGGAAATGCCACCAGCAGCAGGGTCATGTCATCCGGGGCCTTGTCGGCCCGTTCGTCAAACCAGGTGGCGATGGCCAGGGCCAGCTGCTCCAGGCCGGGTGCGGGGGTGAGACAGATCTGCTGCAGTTGCGCCTCCCACAACTGGCGCTCGGCGGGGTCCCGGCTCTCCAGCAGGCCATCGGTCCAGAACAGCAGGCGCTCGCCCGGCTGCAACTGATGCTCGCAGGTCTCGAAGTGGGGATCCGGCCGCAGACCGGGCAAGGGACCGGTCACGCCGAGCGGGTGCATTCCGTCCGCCCCGATGAGCCAGGGGGCCGGGTGCCCGGCACTGGCCCAGCGGACGCGGCCCACCTCCCCCAGCTCGATGCAGAGGGTGGTGAGCAGGGTCGCCCCCAGCAGGGGATCGCTGTGCACGGCGGTGGAGAGGGTGGTCAACAGGCTGGCAGGGGATCGCTGCTCGCTCTGGGCGGTCAGCAGACCGCGCAGATAGCCCGCGTAGGCATGGGCAAAGAACTTGGCCTCGGCATCGTGCCCCATCACGTCCCCGAGCCACAGCACCCGCTCCTTCACCAGCAGGAAATCCCCGCCCCCCACGGCGGCGGCACGGGTCTGCAGCGCCAGCTGATAGCCGTGCAGCTGGTTGGCCGGCAGCAGGGGGCGCAGGGCCGAGGTCATCCGCTGATCCAGCTGATCCCCCCACTGGGCCTTGAGCTGGGCCGACCGCTTGAGCACCCGGGCGACCGCCAGCTGCAGCGCCTGCTTGGTTATGGGCTTGATCAGGAAATCATCGATGCCAAGGGCGCCAGCCCGGCTCTGGGTCCATTGATCATGGTGGCCAGTCAGAAAGATGAAGGGGACCCCGCGCATCTTGGGATCCTTCATCAGCTGCTGGCGCAGGGCGAAGCCGTCGATCCCCTCCATCTCGATGTCGGAGAGCACCAGATCCGGCGGCTGGCGTCCCAGCGCCTGCAGGGCCGCCAGGGGATCGGCAAAGCTATCGACCTGATAGTTGTCGTGCAGATAGCCGGTGAGCAGGGTGCGCATCACCTTGTCATCGTCGATCACCGCCACCATGGGCATCCGCCGGGGAGCGTGCCGGGCCCGCAGGATCACCCGGTTGCGCCCCTGCTGGTGGCTGAAGCTCACTTCCTCAAACAGGCTGTGCACCAGCGCCAGACCATAGCCCCCCTCCTGCGGCTCTGCCGGCAGGGGGTTGGCCGCCAGCGCGGGCTGGGGCCCGCCGTCGTCATCCAGTTGCAGACTCAGGCCCGACTCATCCTGCAGCAGGCTGAGCCAGAGCTGGCTCGCCGGCGGCTCCCCATGACGCACGATATTGGTGGCGAGCTCGCTGAAGCAGAGCAGCCAGTTGGCCTGCTCCTCGGGGGCAACCTGAAACAGCGCCAACCCTTGCGCCAGACGGCCGCGCAGCTCGCGTACCGACTGCAGGGTGGCGGGGGCGGATCGCAACCACTCTTTCATATCGTCTCCCTCAGATCCGGAAGTTGAGCAGCATGCTGCGCCGGCACCAGCGTTTGAGCCACTCGGTCAGCCGGTTGCTCGGCAGCCGGTTGAGTTCACGCAGGATCTCGCTGGCCAGCCCCGGATTGACCCTGTCGTTGAACACGGCCCCCAGCAGATTGGCCTCGGCCCGGGTCAGCTTCTCCACCGCGCTCTGCACCATGGTAGTCGGCGTCACGCCGGCCAGCACCACCAGCAGGGCCCCCTCGCAGGCGGCGCACACCTGATCCGCCGGGATATTGCCCCGGTTGAGGGCATTGAGGGGGGAGGTATCGAACAGCACAACATCATAGTGCTCGAGCCAGCGCACCAGCAGGGCGCGCAGGGTCTCCTTGTTGCGAAAGGCCATCAGATCCTTGCCCGGCGCCGGCAGCACCGCCAGGGCGTGACCCTGGTGTTGGGGCTCGGGCACGTCGTTGGGCCCCCAGGCCTGGCCGGCGGGCCGGCCCGGGTGATAGAGGTTGAGATCCACCAGCAGGGTCTTGAGGCCGTCCGCCTCGGCGCGCCGGGCCAGCGCCTCGCAGATGGTGCTGACCCCCTCGCCCCCCTCGGCCGAGGTGACCGCCAGGGAACGGATCCCCCGCGCCAGGGTCGAGGCGTAGAGCGACTCCAGTTCCAGGTACTGGATCGGGATGCTCACGTTACAGGGTTCCCACCAGGGCGACCACCGAGATGGTGGTGAGAATGTCACGCATCCCGTCCATGAAGATGGCCCAGTTGCTGCTCTTGCTGTCGGGGATGAAGACAGTGTCCCCTGCCCTGAGCACCGGCAGCTGGCTGAAATCGGGCTCCTTGGCAAAGCCGTCCAGATCGAAGGTACGGGCCTGATCCCCCTGGCCGCTGACGGCCATGTTGATCACCACGATCTTCTTGATGTAGGCCGAGCTGGTGGGCCCGCCGGCTTCCGCCAGCAGATCCAGCAGGGTCATGGAGGAGTTGAAGCGATAGCGGCCCGGCCGGGCGATGGCCCCCAGCACCCTTATGGTGTTCTCCTTGGGCTCGTCGAGCCAGGGGCGATTCTTCTCCGGCAGGTAGATGGAATCCCCCGGCAACACCTTGGGCAACAGTGTTTCGTCGCCGGTCTCGAAGTAGAGGGAGAGATCCAGTTTGCTCACCCGCGCCGTGCTGCCGTTGCGATGGGCGATGCGCACGTTGCGCAGGTCTGCCGCCTGGGTCGGGCCGTCTGCCGCCGAGAGGATGTCGATAAAGCCCATCTCCTCGTTGAAGGCGTAGCGACCGGGGGCGCCGACCTGACCGAAGATGTAGATGGAGCTGTCCGGCGACTGGCGTACCCACTGGGATTTGTTGTCGCTGGGATCGGTGGGCAGCTCGGGGATCATGATGGTGAAGCCGGCGTGGATCCTGGGCAGGCTGCCAAGGGCCCCCCCCTGATGGAGAAACTTGTCGAGATCGAAGATGGTCGGGGTCGCCATCCCTCCCTCCGAGGTCAGGATCTGCACCTTGGCGATGTCGGCCCGCTCGTTGGGGCCGCCGGCATGGGCGATGAGATCGAGCAGCGACATCTCGTCAGACCATTCATAGCGGCCGGGAATGCGCACCGCCCCCATCACCATCACCGCCCGCCCCGGCGCCACTTTCAACCAGGACTTCTCGTTGATGTCGGTCTTTTCCGGCACGAAGATGGCGTCACCCGGCCTTATCTGCGGCAGGTTTTTCTGCATGCCCTCGGTATAGGCCTGCAGATCGATGGGTTCGACCGCGCCATTGGTGCGCAGCAAGCGGATCTGGCGGCTCTCGGCATAGCGGGTCGGCCCGCCGGCGTTGGCCAGGATGTCGAGGAAGGTATCCCCCTCCCGCCCCTCGTAGGCGCCGGGCTTGAACACCTCCCCCATAATGTAGATGGTGCGCGCCCCACGCTTGATCTGCTCCTCGTCCTTGGGCACGAAGATGGTGGCGCCGGGGGCCAGTGCCGGCAGCAGCTTGTTGTTGCCCGAATCGAGGTAGGCCTTGAGATCGAACAGCTCGGGAGCGTCCCCGTTGATCACCCGGATCCGCTCCACCCCGGCAAAGCGGGTCACCCCGCCGGCCCGCATCAGCAGATCGACGATGGAGTTGCCGCTCTTGAAGCTGAAGGCGCCCGGGCTGTTCACCTCGCCAAACACCTTGATCGCCTTGCCGGTGTCGCCATCCCCGCCGGCGGCCAGGGTGGCGGCATCGAAGTCAATCTGGACGTTGCCGATAAGGGGGGATGCGGGCACGAAGACCACGTCGAGGGATTGCAGCGGGGGCAAGAGACCGGCATCGCCGGTATCGAGATAGCGCTTGTAGTCGAAGCTGGAGACGGTGTCGCCGCGGCGCACCTGCATGTTGTTGAGCTGGGCCCCCGGCACCAGGCCGCCGGCCGCATCCAGCGCCATCTGCACATTGCCATCGGGCGCCAGATCATAGCTGCCGGGCTTTTTGACATAGCCCATGACGCTGATGAGCAACCGCTTTTCCAACAGGGTGATGGTCAGCTGGGAGAGGTTGTTGTAGACGGGCTTGAGGGCGGTGCGAATGATGGCGTCCGCCTCTGGGAGCGTCTTGCCGCCCACCACCACGGTCCCCACCTCGGGCAGTTTGATTTCACCCTGCTTGTCGATCTGGAAGGGCTTGTCGAAGGCGGCCTCCCCCGGCTGCACGATTGAGAGCCGATCCCCCGGCGCCAGCAGGGTGCTTGCCAGCAGCGGACAGGTAAACAACCACAAAACAACCGCGATAAATCCCTTGATAGCGCCCCGATCCATAGACATCCTTTTTATTGTTACGTTTGCCTCCACTGACGCAACGGAAGTCCAGACCAGCTCCGGCTACAACCCCCACTGGTGGTCTTTTCCAGCTGCAAACGCACCTGCTTCAACGACTCGGCCAGCATGGCCTGACGCCAGGCTACGTCGGCCCAGAGCCGGCCATGTACATCCCGTACTATATCAACTCGTTGAGATTGTAGCTGTTTTAGCCCAGCCGGCATGCAGTCGCGCAGACCCGCCTGCTGCAGGCTGACCAGTTGCTGATCGAGCTTCTGTTGACGCTCATCATAACCTGACAGCAGGCGTTGTTCATCCTCATTTAACGGTAACCAGGTGGGTCTCAGATCGGCCATTCCCCCCTTGCCCTCGGATGGCCATTGCGCGCAACCCGCCATCAGCAGCGAGATCCCGAGCACAAGCCAGCGCTTCATGATGCCACCACCATGCCGGATGACTGCATATAGGCTTTCACGTTCTCATGACAGGGAATGACCCGGTTGATGTGCAGCATGTCCAGCAGATCGCGGGGTTGCCCCGGACCACAGATGATCTCCAGATGATGCCCGTTCATCACCAGCCGCTTGTGGAGAAACACCAGGGCCCCGATCCCCGAGGAGTCGATGAAGTGCACGTCTCGCAGATCCGCCAGCACATCACCTGTGTACTCCGACAGCTTTTCAAATAAGGGGCGCAATTCACTGACGGCCATCGCATCAAACTCGCTTTCCAATGCCACAACCTGAGTGTCGTTAAGGGTGTAGGTCATGCTTTCCATGTTGAAGCTCCTTGTCTATGCCAGGACGGTTTAGTTCCATGCCATACCCAGTAAAGCAAGAGCCGTGCCTGGCAAGAAAAAGACCCAAAGAAACCCTGTTTTTCACCTTAACTAGAGAAGCACATCGGCCACGGCAAGGGGAGAATTCCTTGCCAATTTGCAACATGGCTCATCCTTCTCATTGCAAAATGCGATGAAAAGGCACTCTCACCCCCTCTTCACCCCCGTCTAAGCCACGCCAGTTGCCACTTTCCACTATCAGGCACGCTTATTGCCTTGCCTCTATGCCAGGCCCGCCGTTGCCCTGGCATCTGCTTCTCACGGTTCCATGGAGGAAGGTTATGAGACTCAATTTTTATGTTGCTCCCCTGCTGGCCATTCTTTGCGCTACCGCCCAGGCGACTCCCGATCCCGACAGCGCCCAGCTCAGGGTGGAAGGCGCCATTACCCAGCCCAATTACCAGCAGGACGCCCTGTGGGACACCGCCATGCTGGATCAACTGCCCGAATACGAGATCAAGACTCACACCCCCTGGTATGACGAAGAGAAGACCTTCCGCGGCCCCCGTCTGAGCGATCTGCTGGCCAAGGTGGGCGCCAGCGGCAAGCAGCTGACCATCACGGCGCTCAACGACTACTCGATCCAGGTGCCCACCAGCGATGCCGCCCAGTATCAGGTGATCCTGGCCCGCAGCATCGATGGCAAGCCGCTCTCGGTGCGTGACAAGGGGCCCCTGTTCCTGATCTACCCGTTTGATCAATACCCCGAGCTTCGCAACAAGCTCTATTACGGTCGTGCCATCTGGCAGATCAACAAGATCAAGGTGGAGTGAACCGCATCATGCAATCCATGGCAGCCAGTCAGCGCTCCCTGTTCGTCGTGCTCTGCGTGCTGTTGCTGGCGTTTGCCGGTATCGGTACCGTCCAGTACCGGCAGTTCGAAGAGCTGCAGCACAGCACCAGTCAGGGTGAAGACAACGTCATGTGGAACTATTTCCAGCTCTACAACGAGGCGCTGCGCTTTCAAAATGCCCTGAAAAATGAGCCGCAGGTCAAGTTCCAGCTCAGATACGACATTCTGGTCAGCCGGATTGAGCTGGTGCTGGAGAGCAAGGATCGCAACCTGCTGCAACATACCCAGATTTATCAGCAGGCCAGCAAGGAGATGCGCCGCTTCATCGCCCTGGCCGATCTCTGGCTCGGGCCGGTCCAGCACAAGCCGCTGGATCAGGCGGCCCATCAGCAACTTGATCAACAGCTGACCGCCCTGCTCCCCCAGCTCCACCAGCTGACCCTGGAGGTCAACGAGCAGGCGACCCTGCTTGACGTCGCCCGCCGCGAGGGGGTTCGCCAGCAGATCATCACCACCAGCCTGATCGCGGCCCTGCAGTTTGCCCTGCTGTTCGTGCTGGCCCTGCTCATCTGGCGGCAGATGAATATCTCGTTCCTGCAGCACAAGCTGATGCAGCAGCTCAACGAGAAGCTGGTGCGGGCCAACCGCGAGGCCGAAGCGGGTCAGCGGGCGAAAAGCAGTTTTCTGGCCAACATGAGCCACGAGATCCGCACCCCCATGAACGGCATACTCGGCATGTTGTCGCTGCTGGCGGATCGCACCATGGCCCCCAGAGAGCGGGAGTACCTGGAAACGGCCCGGGAGTCAGCCAACCATCTGCTGGGGCTGCTCAACGACATTCTGGATATCTCGAAACTGGAAGAGGGTCGCATCGAGCTGCAACTCGTGCCCCACCATCTGCCCAAGCTGCTGGAGGACATCCGGGCCCTGATGCAGAGCAATTGCGATGCGAAAGGGATCAAGCTCAGCCTGACCCTGGCCCCCAACACGCCGGAATGGCTGATGATGGATCCCCTGCGGGTGCGCCAGATCCTGTTCAACCTGCTGAGCAACGCCATCAAGTTTACCCACCAGGGCGAGGTGAACATCAGGGTGGACAGCCAGCCGCTGGACAAGGAGCGTCATTCGATTCGGATCGCGATTCAGGACACCGGCATCGGCATGAGCAAGTACCAGATGGGCAACCTGTTCCAGCGATTCTCCCAGGCCGACATCTCCATCACCCGCCAATATGGTGGCTCGGGGCTGGGCCTCGAGATCTCCCGCAACCTCGCCCGCCTGATGGGGGGCGACATCTCGGTCGAGAGCCACGAGGGGTTCGGCAGCACCTTTACCTATCTCTGGCCTGCCCAGGCGACCACCCCGTCGATGACCAGCCTGCCCAGCAAGCCGACCAGTCAGGAGAGCTATCGCATCTTGCTGGTGGACGACAACGCCACCAATCGCAAGGTCATCGGTACCATGCTCGCATCTGCCGGTCATCGGGTGACGCTGGCGCTGCAGGGGGAAGAGGCGCTGGCCAGACTGGCGCAAGAGACCTTCGACATCGTGCTGATGGATGTGCAGATGCCGGTGATGGACGGGCTGGCAGCCACCACCCATATCCGCGCCTCGCGCCAGAGCTGGGCCGACATTCCCATCATCGCCCTGACCGCGGATGCCATGCCCGAATCAAAGCAGTACTACCTGTCTCACGGCATGAACGGCTACATCACCAAGCCCATCAGCAAGGAGACGCTGCTGGGGGAGATCAACCGTCACCTGGTGCGTGAACAGCGCAAGCGCACCATGACCCTGGGCAATCAGGCTTGAAGCGGCGCCGCTGCGCCCGAACGCAGCGGCGTAAAGGTAGCAGGCGCTGGCTCGACGATGCGGGCGCCCGCCATGGGCGCCCGTTTTCACGCTTGAGCCAGACCCAGGTTCACTCCCGCCACCAGAGGCTGCCGCCATGGGGGGCCTGCAAGGTCAGTGACTCCCCCATCATGGGGGTGGTCAGCGGGATCTGCTGCTCGGCCGCCAGCCGGGTGATCTGCTCCAGCGGCTCATCCCATGGGTGCATGGCAAGATCGAAGGTGCCGTTGTGGATGGGATAGAGCCAGGTTGCGCGCAGATCATGAAACGCCTGTGCGGTCTGGGCCGGAAACATGTGCACATGGGCCCAGCGCTCGTTGTAGGCCCCCGTCTCGAGGAAGGCGATGTCAAACGGGCCATGGCGCTCACCTATCTCCTTGAAGCCGGCGAAATAGCCGCTGTCACCGCTGAAGAACAGCTTGCACTCATCGCTGCGAATGACCCAGGAGGCCCACAGAGTCTGGTTGCCATCGCTCAGGCCGCGGCCGGAGAAGTGCTGGGCCGGCGTGGCGATGAGTTCAATGCCATCGACCAGGGTCTGCTGCCACCAGTCCAGCTCCCTGATCTTGTGTGCCGGCACGCCCCAGGCGCGGAGCCTGGCCCCGACCCCGAGCGGGGTGATGAAGTGCGCCACCCTGCCCTGCAGCGCCACTATGGTGGCGTGATCCAGGTGGTCATAGTGATCGTGGGAGAGGATCACCCCGGCCAGGGGCGGCAGATCCTCAAGGGCCATGGGCGGGGCGTGCCAGCGCCTGGGGCCAAGCCATGAGAGCGGTGAGGCGCGCTCGCTGAAGACGGGATCGGTCAACCAGAACTGGCCGCGCAATTTGAGCAGCAGGCTGGAGTGACCCAGCCGCCAGACGCTGAAATCCGGAGCCGCCATGACATCCGCAAGGGTCATGGCCTGCACCGGGATGGCGCGATCCGGCAGGGTGCCGGCGGGCTTGCCAAACAGGAAGTCACGCCAGATCCCGACCTCTTTCCAGACACTGCGCGCGGGGGGCGCCACCAGATTGTGAAACCGGCCTGCCCGATACTGGGTTGAGTCCTGGTGTTCGGGCAGACCCGATTGCAATACAGACGAGATAATACCGGCCATCGCGGCTCCTGTGAGTCATAACAACATAAGGGCCCCGGCGAACCGGGGCGACGCGAGCGTTGCCAAGACACGCGGCAGTGGCCGGGTGCCTTGCACGACTCGCTTTCAAACAGGGCGCCTCAGCGCCCCACCAGTTTTCCCAGGTGCGCCGGGTAGCGCCCCCCTTCCAGCTCGATGCCTGCCACGGCGGCGTCAATGTCGGCCAGCTCGCGGCTGCCGAGCCTGATGGCGGCGGCCCCCAGGTTCTCTTCCAGCCGGTGCAGCTTGGTGGTGCCCGGAATGGGCACGATCCAGGGCCGCTGGGCCAGCAGCCAGGCAAGCGCAATCTGGGCCGGCGTCACCCCCTTGCTGGCGGCCAGATCCCCCAGCACCTCCACCAGGCGCAGGTTGGCGGCGCGGGCCTCCTCGGCAAAGCGCGGCACTATTCTGCGAAAATCGTTCGCCTCGAAGCGGGTATCGGCCTTGATGGCCCCGGTCAGAAAGCCCTTGCCGAGCGGGCTGAACGGCACGAAACCTATCCCCAGCTCGTCGAGCAGCGGCAGGATCGTCTGCTCGGGCTCACGCCACCAGAGGGAGTATTCGCTCTGCAGCGCCGCCACCGGCTGCACCTTGTGGGCACGGCGGATGGAATCGACGCCGGCCTCGGACAGACCGAAGTGGCGCACTTTCCCCTCGCGGATCAGATCCTGTACTGTGCCGGCCACCTCTTCCATCGGCACCTCGGGATCGACGCGGTGCTGATAGAAGAGATCGATGACATCGGTGTTGAGCCGGCGCAGGGATGCCTCGGCCACGGCGCGGATATTCTCCGGCCGGCTGTCCAGCCCATCGGGTACCTTGCCGTGCTTGAAGCCGAATTTGGTGGCGATCACCACCTTGTCGCGAAACGGGGCCAGCGCCTCCCCCAGCAGCAACTCGTTGTCGCTAGGGCCATAGGCTTCGGCGGTATCGAAGAAGGTGACCCCGAGCTCATGGGCGCGCCGGATCAGGGCGATCGCCTCCGCCTTGTCGGTGGCGGGGCCATAACCAAAGCTCAAGCCCATGCAGCCCAGACCGATGGCGGATACCGTCAGCCCGCTGTTACCCAATTGACGTGTTTGCATGCTTGCTCCTTTTCTCACAATGCAGCCGGAACTGCCCTGGTAACCATGGATGCACAGCCCCTTGTCTCAACCAACCCGAAGGGGAGTCAAGCGCTTAAGGCTGGCGCGGTCGATGGACGCACTATAGAGATGGGATAAACATCGAACTAGACGGTAAATGGCGGAATCAGTTACAACCAAATGATGTAAATCCATGAGCCAGACCATGATCAACGAATTGCGCTCCATCACCACCTTCGTACACACGGCCGAGCTGGGCAGCCTCAGCAAGGCGGCCGAGGCCCAGCAGATCTCTCCCCAGGCCGCCAGCAAGGCGCTCGGGCAGCTGGAAAGGTATCTGGGGGTGCGCCTGTTTCATCGCACCACCCGCAGCATGTCGCTGACCGAAGAGGGGCAACGATTTCTGGAGGCGGCGCAGCCTGCCCTGCTCGGCCTGCAGCAGGCCCTGACGGCGGCGCGCCAGACCCGTGAGGAGTTCGCCGGCCCGCTGCGAATAGTGGGCCCGCGCTCCGTGGTACAGACGGTCATAGGGCCGCTGCTGGAGGAGTACTGCCGCCGCTATCCCGATGTGCAGCCGGATATCCGGCTCGATGACAGGGTCGGCAACTGGGTGGAGGAGCGGGTCGATGTGGGGCTGCGCATCGGCATCTCGCCCCAGGAGGGGCTGATCGCGCGCCGCCTGTTCCCCATGCAGCTCATCATCTGCGCCGCCCCCGCGTATCTGCGCAAATTCGGCGTGCCCCTCACCCTGCACGACCTTGCCCTGCATCGCTGCAGTGCCTTTCGCCACGCCGGCAACGGGCGCCTGATCCCCTGGTACGTCAAGATGGGGGACGAACTGCAGGAGCATCCGGTGCGCCCGGCGCTCTCCACCAACGACGAGATGGTGGAGCTGGGGGCCGTGCTGGCTGGCGACGTCATCGGCCAGCTGGCCGGGCCTACGGCGGCGGCGCATATCCGCGCCGGCCGCCTGGTGCCCTTGCTGCTCGAGCACATGACCCAGAGGCTCGGCCTTTTTCTCTACTACGGCAGTCGCGCCGCCCAGCCCGCTCGGGTACGCCACTTCATCGATCTGGCGATAGCCAGCCTCGCGGACAACCGCGCCTATGTGCTCGACCTGGATGAGCTGGAGCAGGCCCATCGGGCCGGCATGGCGTCGCTGCAAGCAACATGACGCCAGCGCCCCCGTCCCGGCACCGCAGACCAGCGCCCTCGCCTCCCCTTACATGAAGTACGGCTTGTCACCCTCGCTGCCGGGTTGGTGGATGCCAAGGTTCTCCCTCACGTGCAGTTCGGGGGAGACCAGGATCCGGGTGATGAGATCCCCCACGCTCCTGCGCGACACCACAGTGCCCAAGAAGGGCTGACCCTTGGCGGTCAGCTCGTAATCCACGTCATCCTCATCGGTCAGCCAGGCCGGGCGCAAGATGGTGTAATCCAGACCCGATGCCTCGATGGCGTCTGCGGCACGTCGGTAGGGTTTAAGCTCCTCGCCGATGATGCCGCGATTCCACTGGCCGAACTTGCCGGGCACCTCGTCGTAGATCCCAAGGGACAGCACGAAGACCAGGCGCTTCACTCCGGCGGCCTGCATGGCGGTGATGATCGCCTGGGCCTGCTTGTCCAGGTTGTCGCCACTGAGGTTGGCGTAGACGATCTCTTGTCCTGCCATCGCCTCCTTGAGCAGCGGCTTGTCCAGCACGCTGCCGATCACCACCCTGGCGTTGGCCGGCTCACGGCCGCTCAACTTCTTTGGGTCGCGCAGCAGCAGGGTCTGGCGGATGTCGCCCTGCCCGGCGAGCCCCTTGACCACCCACCGAGCTATCTGGCCGCTGGCGCCGAGGATCAGTACGTTTCGCATATCGGTTGACCTTTCGTTTGTCTCATCAATGGGTGGGGGATGCCCCCACCGCGGGATCACAGGGTGCGCTGGAAGAAGGGCACGAGGCTTGCCATGGCGATGGCCACCGGCTCGGCTTTGTCGTAGAGGTCGTAATGGGACCAGCCTTCGGCCACGACAATGTGCTTGTCGGTGGAGGCGGCGCGGCCGTAGATCTCCCAGCCATCCCGATAGGCGCCAAAGCCCCCCGCCTTGTCGCCGATGACCACCATCAACGGCTGGGTCAGCAGCACCTCGGCATGGAGGAAGGCATCCCACCCCATGGCGGCGCCGGTGAAGGACATCAGCTGGCGGGTCGCGCCATGGGGCTGCTGGCCGCGCGCCGTCTTGTAGTACTCGGTGGCCTCCAGCACGTCGATGTCGGTGATGCCTGCCGCGGTGGCCGCCGCCACGGACGCTGGCAGCAGATCGGCGGGTTCCGTAGAGCTCCCTTGCGCCTGCGCCGTGCGCATCCGGGCGATGCCCTGGGCCAGCTCAAGAGGTTTGAACTGGGCGAAGCCTTCGCGGATCAGGCGGCCATAGTTGACCCCAGTGATGGAGGCCAGCGCCTTGAGGCGGTGATCCGTGATGCCCGCATGGATGGTGTAGGCGCCGCCGCCGCACACGCCGATGGCGCCGATGCGATCGCTGTCCACATAAGAGAGGGATTGCAGGTAGTCCACCGCAAAGCGGATGTCGGAGACCCGAATCGCCGGATCCTCGATAAAGCGCGGCTCACCGCCGCTGGCGCCCTGAAAGCTGGCGTCGGGCACCAGCACCACGAACCCTGCCGCGGCCAGCCCCTTGGCGTAGACATTGCCGGCGGTCTGCTCCTTGCAGCTGCCGATGGGGTGGGTGCTGACGATGGCCGGGTAGCGCTTTTGCTCGTCGAAATCGGGCGGCAGGTAGAGGTCGGCCGCCGTCTGCCAGCCCAGGTTCTGATAGGTCAGGTTCAATACATGGCTCATGATGATGCTCCTCGATAAGCGAGAGGGGTCTCCCCCTCTCGCGGGCCGATTAGTTCAGGGTTCGCAGGAAGAAGGGGGCCAGCTTGGCGACGGCCTCGTCGACATGGCGGGGCACATCGTAGAGGGACATGTGGTTGGCCCCCTCCACCACATGCAGGGTCTTGTCTGTGCTCGCGGCGCGCGCCAGCAGGTCATCGCTCATCCACTTGCTGCCGGCCACACTGCCAGCCACCGCCAGAATGGGCTGGGTCAGGAAGGCCTCCGCCTTGTGATAGGCGTCGTAGGTGATGATCTGGTTCAGGTTGCGGGTCAGGGCAAAGCCCGGCGCGTTGGGGTGCTCGCAGCGCGGGGTGTGGTAGTACTCCCAGGCTTCGCGCAGCTCCTCATTGGGGGCATCCTCTTCACGCAGGGGCGCCAAGGGGATGGTGGCGTAGGCGGTGCCGGTCGCATCTGCGGTGCGGGCCTGGGAGCCGAAGTCCAGATAGCCCATGGCATCGGCATCCTTGACGCTGTTGTCCCAGCCATTGCGGAACATCTGGCCGATGTTGACCGCGCTGACCATGCCGAGCGCCTTGATGCGGCGATCCTGGATGGCGGCATTGGCGCTGTAGCCGGCACCGGCGCAGATGCCCATGGCCCCGATCCGGTTCTCGTCGACATAGGGCAGCGTGGTCAGGTAGTCCACCACGGCGCTGACATCTTCGGTGCTGACGTGGGGATTCTCCAGCTGACGCGGCTCGCCCGAGCTCTCGCCCTGATAGGAGCGGTCAAAGGCGATGGCAACGAGGCCCTGCTCGGCCAGCTTGCTGGCGTACAGGCCCGCGGTCTGCTCCTTCACCCCGCCGCCGGGGTGGGAAACCACAACCGCCGGGTACTGCTTGCGCTCATCGAAGTGCGGCGGGAAGTGAACGATGGCGGCCATGGTGATGCCTTGGCCGTTGCGATTGGGGAAGGTGACATGGGACATGGTCGGGCTCTCCGTTAGGTTCAGGGGCGTCATGCTTGACGCGAGTTCGAGCTAATAGTAGTAAGTCTATTGAGCTAGATATACGCACCTATCCAGACATGACTGATTAGCCAGGCTAAACAAATGCCCATAGAACCTTCACTCGTCGCGTCACTGACGTGGTTTGCCCACATCGCCCGTCACCGCAGCTTCACCAAGGCCGCCACCGAGATGGGGGTGACCCGCGCCGCCCTCTCCCAGCACCTGAAGGGGCTGGAGCAGCAGCTGCAGGTGCGGCTGCTCAACCGTACCACCCGCGACATGTCGCTAACCGAGGAGGGGCAACGCCTGCTGGATGTGCTGCAACCCTCCCTCACGGCCATCGAGCGGGTGGTGAGCGAGCTCAATGACTCCCACCTTGAGCCCTCGGGCCTTATTCGCATCAACAGTTCGCGCATCGCCGCCAGGCTGCTGCTCGAGCCGCACATGGGGGAGTTTCTGGCGCGCCATCCCAAGCTGCGGCTGGAGCTGGTGATGGCGGACGGTTTTTCCAACATCATTGCCGACGGGATGGATGCCGGCATTCGCCTGGGGGAGAGCCTGGATGAACACGTGGTGGCGGTGCCCATCACCCCGCCTTTGACCATGGCCATCGTCGGCTCACCCGACTATTTCAGGCAGCATGGCACGCCACAGAGCCCGGGCGATCTCACCCGGCACAACTGCCTGGCCTACCGCTTCACCTCCAGCAACACCATAGACCGCTGGTCGTTTACCTCCCCCGATGAGGAGCAGCACACCCAGATCGTCGATCCCAAGGGCAACGCCGTATTCAACGACGACGACAGCATGCTGCAGGCGGCCCTGCAGGGGGTGGGGCTGGTCAAACACCTGGATCTGCGGGTGCGCCAGTACCTGAGTGATGGATCGCTGGTGCGGGTGCTCGCCCCCTGGTGCCCCCCCTTCCCTGGGTTTTATCTCTATGTGCCCTCGCGGGCCCAGATGCCGGCCAAGATCCGGGCGCTGATGGATTTCCTGATCGAGAAGCGAGCGCAGCTGGCCTGATGCCCCTGCGCCGGTCGTTGCCCGTCAGGTCAACAAGTGGTTCACGCGCCACCAGTCAAGTGCCCGGGATTGCCGACGGTCTGGCGCTTTCCAGCGCCTGGCCGTAGGCGCACGGTAGACCCTTTTCTTTCGAAAAGGGGTTGTAGCGTGGTGAGAACAAAGAGAATGCAAAGGCAATAGAGGCCACGGGCAGTGACTGAGGGAAACATGATCCCAAGGGAACTGCGTAGAAGATCAAGAGGACGTTTGCGCCAGACTCCAGAGCCACCTTGCGGTCGCACCTGAGAGCTTGCGGCAGAGAGCCGGAAATATGGGATGAAGACGCCAGACTCATCCACATCAAATGGATGACCAAGAGGCCTGAAGAGAGATTGATAGGTAACTTATTGAATGGCAGAAACAAGTGGTGGCCCTACCAGCCACATCCCGGCACTCGAGTCCCCCGCCTTGGCTGCTACCTTCCGGTCCTGACCAGGTCGACGGGTTATCAATGCGAGAGGACCAATAGGACCACCGGCGAGGAGAATAGGCAAACTGGTCCCTCAATGCAACGGCTTTCTGCCCTTGCTCGTGCCGTTCGCCTTATTTTTCAACAATCTGGCCAAGGGTTCAGCTAAACAGCATGAATTTGGCCCCCACCAGCAGCATCAACAGGGCGAACGCCTGCTTGAGCCGCTGGGGCGAGAGCCGGTGCGCCAGCTTGGCCCCCACCCGGGCAAACTGGGTACTGGTGAGCACTATGCCAAGCAGCGCCGGCAGATAGATATAACCCAGGCTCCACTCTGGCAGATCCGGGTTGCCCCAGCCGGCATAGAGGTAGCTGAGGCTGCCGGCCAGGGCGATGGGCATGCTGCAGGCGGCGGAGGCCGCCACGGCGTTGCGCATCGGCACGCTGTTCCAGCTCAGATAAGGCACGGTCAGCGAGCCGCCACCGATGCCAAACAGTGCAGACATCCAGCCGATGAGGGTGCCGGCGATGCCGGTGCCGAGCGCCCCCGGCAGATGACGCTCCGCCTTGGGCTTGAGATTGAGCCCCATCTGCAGCGCCATGGTCCAGGCGAAGCAACCAATGATGATGTTGAGGGTGCTGGCGCTGAGCAGATTGGCGGTCATGCCGCCGAGCCAGGCCCCGACCAGCATGCCGGCGCCAAGCCGGCGGATCATCACCCAGTCCACCGCCCCGGCCTCCTGGTGGGCACGCAGGGAGCTGAAGCCGGTGAAGATCATGGTGGGCAGCGAGGTGCCGAGCGCCAGATGGGTAATGATGTCGGGGGCGACCCCCTGGGCATGAAAACTCAATACCAGCACGGGCACTATGATGAGACCGCCGCCGATGCCGAACAATCCCGCCAGCATGCCGGCGAATGCCCCCAGCAGCAGATAACCCATAAACAGCATAAAAATTCCTTCCGAGGCTCTGCCGCGCACCGGAGCGTGTGCAGCACATAAAAAAAGAGATGGCCCTTGGGCCATCTCTTTATTGTGCCGGTTAACTCAAGGGAATGGTACCGTCCATCACCTTGTAGAAGGCCAGCACGGCGCAACCGAGCAGGGCCGCCGTCATCCCCTGCTCCAGCCGGTTGAGGCCGCGCAGCCCGTGATGCTGGCGCGCCTTCCAGTAGATGAAGATGCCGGGGCTGTAGAGCAGCGCCACCAGCAGCAGGTACTCGACCCCGGCGGCATAGACCAGCCAGCAGCCATAGACGGTCGCCACCAGCGCCAGGAAAAGGTCGCGCTTGCGCTGATGGGGCTGGCCTGCGTAGGTCTCCCCTTTCAGCGCCAGCTTCAGCCCGTAAGCACCCGAGAAGACGTAGGGCACCAGCGCCGCCGAGGTGGCGATGTTGACCAGCGCCAGATAGGTGCTGCTCTGAAAGTAGATGATGATGAGGAAGGTCTGTACCAGGCAGGTGGAGCACCAGAGCGACACCTGCGGCGAGCCGTTCTTGTTCTCTTTGGCGAACCAGCCGGGGAAGACGCCGGTCTTGCCCGCGATGTAGGGCACTTCCGCCGCCAGCACGGTCCAGCTCAGCAGGGCCCCCATCACCGAGATCACCAGGCCGATGTTGATGAGCCAGGCCCCCCAGGGGCCGACCACGGCTTCCAGGATCATGGCGGTGGAGGGGTTCTTGAGGGCCGCCAGTTGCGGCTGGTTCATGACCCCCAGCGAGAACAGGGTCACCATGACGTAGAGCGTCAGGGCCCCCAGCAGTGCCAGCACGGTGGCACGGCCTACGTCCTTGCGATGGCGGGCACGGGCGGAGACCACCACGGCCCCCTCGATGCCGATGAAGACCCAGAGCGTCACCTTCATGGTGGACTTGACCTGATCCATCACGGAGCCCAGCTCAGGGGTACCCTGACCCCAGATGTCCAGGGTGAAGGTATCCATGTTGAAGGCGAGCAGGATGGCCACGCAGAAGACGATGAGGGGCACCATCTTGGCGATGGTGGTGACTATGTTCACCAGCGCCGCCACCTGGATGCCGCGCAGCACCAGGGCGTGTACCGACCAGATGAGGATGGAGGCGAGCGTGATGGCCACCGGGGTGTTGCCGTCACCGAAGATGACGTTGTCAGGTGTATCGAAGAAGTAGCTCAGTGCGCTGAACACCACGATGGCGTAGGAGACGTTGGCCAGCAGCTGGCAGAGCCAGTAGCCCCAGGCGGCGTTGAAGCCGATGAAATCGCCGAAACCGGCCTTGGCATAGCTGAAGATGCCGCCATCGAGATCCGGGCGACGCATGGAGAGGTTCTGATACACAAGCGCGAGGCAGATCATGCCGATACCTGTGATGGCCCATCCCAAAGCGACGGCCCCGGCACTGGCATGAGCGGCGATGTTTTGCGGCAGACTGAAGACCCCGGCACCGACCATGGAGCCGATCACCAGCGAGATGAGGGCGCCAAGCCCCAGTTTCTTGTCCATCTCAATCCTGTTTAATTAGGCGGCGGCAGAGCGTCCGTATTCATACTGCGCGCAATATGGGAGGGGCTAGAAATCCGTACCCCGTGAAAAAGGCGGCAACTATATTGCATGACTATTCCGACCGCAATCCCTCGTACCGTCAATCATGCACCGCCTTGACCGCGCGCAATTTTACAGCACTGACCCCGGGGGCCTGTGAGCTGGTTCAAATTAAGAAAGACCCGTTGATATTTCACATTTTTCCATGACCTGAGCCCCCTTTTTGCGGATAAGACCTGCATGAGAATGCAGCTTGCAGCCGAGCTCGGCAAACCTGACTGCTGACAAACGTTTCAATAAAAATGCCCCTGCGCCGAGGGCCAGGGGCATCTGCAAAAGAGAGCCAGAATCTAGAGGCGCAAGCCGCCGTCCAGCTCGATCATCCGCCCCGACAGATAGTCATTGGCGAGAATAAAATGCACCGTCTGGGCCAGTTGCGCCGCCTGCCCTAGGCTCCCCACCGGGATGGCCTGCTGCATGCGGGCCATGGCTTCGGGCTTCATCGCCGCCGTCATGTCGGTGGCGAACACCCCGGGGGCGATGCCCATCACCCGGATGCCGTGGCGGGCCAGCTCCTTCCCCCAGGTGACCACCAGCGAGGCCACCCCCGCCTTGCTGGCGGCATAGTTGCTCTGACCCATGTTGCCGGCACGGGCGATGGAGGAGATGTTGATGATGACGCCCCCCTCCCCGCCGGTGGCCATCAGCGCCGCCCCCTCGCGCCCGCACAGGAAGGTGCCGGTGAGGTTGACGTCGATGACGCTCTGCCACTGGGCCAGGCTCATCTTCTCCGCAAGCAACCCCTCCTTCACCTTGATCAGCATGCCGTCGCGCAGTATGCCGGCGCAGTTGACGAGGCCGTGCAGGGCACCGAACTGATCCTTGATGGCGGCGAAGGTCGCCTCGACCTCCGGCTCGCTCGCCACGTTGCAGACGAACAGGGCGCAGCGGCCGTCACGGCTGCGCACCTCCGCCTCGGTCACCTCCAGATCGGTGCGGTTGACGTCGATGAGCGCAAGCTGCGCCCCCTGTTCCGCCAGACTCAGGGCGATGGCGCGGCCCAGCCCCCTGCCCGCCCCCGTGATGGCGATGACTTTCTGTGTGATATCCATAAATGCTCCTGGTGAGATGGCCGGTGACTATCGAGTCAAAGGCTATCGGGTAAAAAGGTAGATAGCGGCCCTTAACCCGGCTCTGTCTTGTCCAGATAGAGTTCGACGATGCTGGAAAAATCCCGGGCCCCCTGCCCCTTGGTGGCGTGCAGGTTGAACAGGTTGCGGGCCAGCGCCCCCATCGGCACGGCGCTGTGGGCATGCTCGGCCAGGGCCATGGCCAATCCTAAGTCTTTGACCATCAACCGGGTCATGAAGCCCCCTTGATAGTTGCGCGACGCCGGCACGTTCTCCATCACCCCGGGCCAGGGGTTGTAGCGCTCCAGGCTCCAGTTGTTGCCCGAGCTCTTGCCCATGATGGTGGAGAGCACGCCCGGATCCAGCCCCTCCTTGACCCCGAGCGCCAGCGCTTCCGCAGTGCCCGCCATGTGGATGGCAAGCAGCATGTTGTTGCACATCTTGGCGATCTGGCCCGCGCCGAGCGCCCCGGCGTGAAACAGGTTCTGCCCCATGCAGGCGAGCACGGGCTTGGCCGCTTCAAAATCCGCCTGTTCGCCGCCGACGATGAAGGTCAGCGTCCCCGCCGCCGCGCCGGCTACCCCTCCCGACACCGGAGCATCGAGAAAACGGATGCCGCGCGCCTGCGCCGCCGCCCCCACCTGGCGGGCCGAGGCCACGTCTATGGTGGAGCAGTCGATGACCAGGGCGCCGTGCGGCAGGGCCGCCAGCAGATCCTGCCCGCCCCGCTCACCGGCGCTCTCGCCAAGCCAGAGGCTGCGCACATGCTCGCCCGCCGGCAGCATGCTGATCACCAGCTCGCAGCCGCTCACCGCCTCGCGGGCATCGCCGGCGGCGATGCAGCCGGCCTCAATGGCGCGGGTCAGACTGTCGGCCACCAGATCAAACACCTGCACTGTGTGCCCCGCCCTGGCCAGGTTGGCGGCCATGGGGCCCCCCATGTTGCCAAGCCCGATAAATCCAATCCTTGTCATGGTCTGTTCCTTGTGTGTGATCCCGCGTCAGCGGGGGCGCAAGGGGTTGTCCCCCTCGGGCCAACGATAGAAGGCATCCAGCCAGGCCTCACCAGTCTGCGGGGCCTGCCAGCGGGGGGATTTGTCCTTGTCGATGAGCAGGGCCCGCACCCCTTCCACGAAGTCCCCTCTGAGCACGCAGTTGACCGAGAGGGTCAACTCGTCGGCAAACACCTCGGCCAGGGACTGGCGCCGAGCCTGCCAGAACTGGCGCCAGAGGATGGCGCGGCTGATGGGGCTGCCGCTCTGGCAAGTCGCCCGTGCCTGGGCCAGCGCCGGTTCGTCCAGCTCGGCCCCCTCGAGGCGTGCCAGCACCCCTTGCAGGGAGCGGCCGGCCAACAGCGCATCGATGCGGGCCTGGTGGGGCAACAGCACGGGGGCTGGCAGCGTCTGGCCAAGGGATCGCTGCAAACCGGCCAGCAGCCCCTCGATCTGCTCGCTGGCGTCGGCAACACCAGACCAGTCTAGGGCGGCGAGGCGCGCCGGCAGCTCCATCCGCTCGTGGCTCGCCATGGCGTGATCCGCCAGACCCAGACCGATGGCGTCCGCCCCGTTGAAGCGGGCCCCGGTGAGGCCGAGCCAGAGCCCGAGCCGGCCCGGCATGCGGCTCAGGAACCAGCTTGCCCCCACATCCGGATATAGGCCGATGGTCACCTCCGGCATGGCGAACAGGCTCTTCTCGGTCACCACCCGACAACCGGCCCCGGCAAAGAGGCCTATGCCGCCGCCCATGCAGATGCCGTCCGCCACGCAGATGAGGGGCTTGCTGTAGCAGTGGATGTGGTGATCAAGCCGGTACTCCTGCTCGAAGAAGTCGCGAGCATAGCCGAACAGTGCCGACTCGCTCGCCTCCTGCTTGCGGTAATAAAAAGAGCGGATGTCGCCGCCGGCGCAAAACGCCTTCTCGCCGGCCCCCTGCAGCAGCACGCAGACGATGGCCGGATCCTGCTCCCAACGGGTCAGCGCCGCCTGCAACAACTGGATCATCTCAAGGCTCAGGGCATTGAGGGAGGCGGGGCTGTCCAGGGTCAGCATGCCGATGTGGCGACCATCCGCGGTGGGGTGGGTCTCGATGCGCACAGGCTCACTCATGGCTAGCCTCCGCAGACCGGGTATCAGCCCCTGCGACATGGCGGGCCGCCATCATTACCTCATTCATCCTTCACTCCCTTTTCAACGGCGTGGGTTGGTCATAGTGCCAGCGCGGGGCCCGCTTCTCGAGGAAGGCGGCCACCCCTTCGCGCTGGTTGGCATCGTCAAACAGGGTGAGGAACAGGCTGCGCTCCAGCGGCAGCGCCGCGTCCCGATGGCCGCTGCGCCCCTGATTGATTAGGGTCTTGCAGGCGCGCAGGGCGCTCGGGCTCTGGCGCTCCACCAACTGGGCCATCTGGTGCGCCGCTTCCCAGGCGTGGCCCTCCTTCACCACCTCCTCCACCAGCCCCATTTCGTAGGCCAGGGTGGCGCTCACCTTCTCGCCGCAGAGGATCATCCGCTTGGCCCAGCCCGGCCCCACCAGTTCGGTGAGGCGCTGGGTACCGCCGGCGCAGGGCAGCAAGCCCACCGAGGCCTCCGGCAAGCCCAGCTTGGCCTGCTGCTCGGCGATGCGGATATCGCAGGCCAGCGCTACCTCAAGGCCGCCCCCCATGGCGTAGCCGTTGATGGCGGCGATGCTGACCCCGTGAAAGCGGGCCAGCGCCTCGAAGGCGCGGCCAAAGGCCTCGGCCACTTCGCGGGCGTGCTCGACGTTGCCGTCGGCAAACATGTTGAGATCGGCGCCGGCACAGAAGAACTTGTCTCCGGCCCCGCGGATCACCAGCGCCACCACGTCGGGGCGGCCGTCGAGCTCCACCATCATCTGCAAGAAGGCCTGCAGGCTGGCGAGGGTCCAGGTATTGGCGGGAGGATGGTCGAGGGTGATGTAGGCCACGTGACCGTGATATTCGAGCCTGATCCTTGTCATTGCGTTGTCCTTGTCAAAAAACCTGCCCCATGATGACAGGGTTGAATGGAGCCGACCTGCGGCTGGCTCACAAAGCCTGACGACGAGTCACGCCAACCGCGTCGTCAGGGCGGCCCCCTCTCGCTACTCCAGCGCCAGACCGGGCTCGGCCAGCAGACGGCGGGCGATGATGAGCCGCATCACTTCATTCGTCCCCTCCAGAATGCGGTGAACCCGGGTATCGCGCAGGTAGCGCTCGAGCGGGTACTCGCGGATATAACCATAGCCGCCAAAGAGTTGCAGGGCGTCGTCGCAGATGCGGTGGCCCACATCGGTGGCAAAGCGCTTGGCCATGGCGCACCAGGCGCTCTTGTCCGGCGCGCCGGCATCGAGTCTCGCGGCCGCCTGACGTACCAGCAGCCGGGCGGCCGCCAGTTCGGTGGCCATGTCGGCCAGGCGGAACTGCACGCTCTGGAATTCGCTGATCGGGTGGCCAAATTGCTGGCGCTGCTGCACATGGGCCAGGGCATCGTCGAGAGCCTGCTGGGCGGTGCCGACCGAACAGGTGGCGATGTTGATGCGCCCGCCATCGAGCGCCTGCATGGCAAACTTGAACCCCTCGCCCTCCTGTCCCAGCCTGTAACGGGCGGGAATGCGCACGGCGCTAAAGTTCACCTCCCGGGTCGGCTGGCTGTTCCAGCCCATCTTCTCCTCCGCCTTGCCGTAACTCACGCCAGGGATCTGGGCCGGTACCATGAAGGCGGAGATCCCCTTCGCCCCCTCGCCACCGGTGCGGGCCATCACCACCAGCACGTCGGTGCTGCCGGCGCCCGAGATGAACACCTTGCTGCCATCGATGAGGTAATCCTCGCCATCGCGCACGGCGCGGGTCTTGAGGGCCGCCGCATCGGAGCCAGCCCCCGGCTCGGTGAGGCAATAAGAACCCAGCAGCTCGCCGCTGGCCAGCCTGGGTACCCACTCCTCGGCCACCTCGGCAGGCAACCAGCTGCCCAGCATCCAGCTCACCATGTTGTGGATGGTCAGATAGGCGGTGGTGGAGGTGCAGCCCATGGCGAGGCGCTCGAAGATGAGGCTGGCATCGAGCCTCGGCAGGCCGAGGCCGCCATACTGCTCCGGGGTGTAGAGGCCGCAAAAGCCGAGCGCCGCCGCCTGCTTGATGGTCGGGACGGGAAATTCGTGCTCCTTGTCCCAGCGCGCGGCGTGGGGCTTGAGCGCCTCCTCGGCAAAGGCACTGGCAGCCTCCACATAGGCCTGCTGATCCGGGGTCAGGTTAAAATCCATCTTGTTCGCTTCCTTTTACTTGTTCGGTCGTTCCGTGTCTGTCAATTGGGCGCCCGGACAACCCGGGCGGCATCCTGCCGTCAGCGCAGCTGGATGGTCATGTTGGGGCCGGTCGGGATGTCTTCGTCGAACCAGCGTTCGGTGACCGTCTTGGTCTCGGTGTAAAAACGCACCGCCTGCTTGCCGTAGGCGTGCAGATCCCCGTAGAAGGAGCCACGCCAGCCGGTGAAGGAGAAGAACGGCAGCGGCACCGGGATGGGCACGTTGATCCCCACCTGGCCCACCGCCACCTCGTGACGGAACTTGCGGGCGGCGGCGCCGCAGCCGGTGAAGATGGAGGTGCCGTTGCCGTAGGGGTTGTCGTTGATGAGGGCGAGCGCCTCATCGAGACTCCCTACCTCGAGGCAGGCCAGCACGGGCCCGAAGATCTCCTCCTTATAGATACGCATCTCGGGGGTCACGCCGCGAAACAGGGTCGGCCCCACCCAGTTGCCCACCGGGTAGCCGGGCACGTCGCAGAAGCGGCCGTCCAGCAGGCACTCGGCCCCCTCGGCGATCCCCGCCTCGATAAGCCCCTCCACCCTGACTTTCGCCTCCGGGCTGATGAGCGGGCCATAAGCCGCTTCGGGATCGTGCCAGACACCGGGTTTCACCTTGGCGAACTCGGCGGCGAGCTCAGGGATCCACTCCCGGGCACTCCCCACGAACACCGCCACGCTGATGGCCATGCAGCGCTGACCGGCGGCGCCGACCCCGGCCCCCACCAAGTTGCTCAGCACCTGCGCCTTGTTGGCATCCGGCATGATCACCATGTGGTTCTTGGCACCGACAAAGCACTGGGCCCGCTTGAGCTGGGAAGTGGCGCTGCGATAGACGTGGCCGCCGACCCGGGCCGAGCCGACAAAGCTGACCGCCTTGATGTCGGGATGGGCCAGCAGGGCATCCACCTGCTCGGCGCCGCCGTGCACCACCGACAGAATGCCCCGGGGGGCCCCCGCCTCGGTAAACAGCTCGGCCAGGCGCATGGGGGTGAGCGGATCCTGCTCGGAGGGCTTGAGCACGAAACCGTTGCCGCAGGCTACCGCCAGCGGGAACATCCAGAGCGGGATCATGGCTGGAAAGTTGAAGGGTGTGATGCCAAGGCAGACCCCGAGCGGCTGCACCCAGGAGTGGCCGTCGACCCGGCGGGCCACGTTGCCCATGGTCTCCCCCAGGGTCTGGCTGGCGATGGCGCAGGCTTGCTCCACCACCTCGATACCGCGCCACACATCCCCCTTGGCATCCGCCAGATTCTTGCCGGTCTCCTGGGCCAGCAGGGCCGCCAGCTCGTCGTGATGCGTCTTCAAGAGATGCTGGTAGTTGAACATCACCCGGGCCCGCTCGGAGGCCGGCACCTCTCGCCACAGCAGATAAGCGTCGTGAGCGGTGCGCACCGCCAGCTCAATTTCTGCCGAGGTGGCCTTTGGCACTCGCGCCAGCAGGCTCTGATCCGCCGGGTCGGTCACCTCGATCCACTGCTCGCTCGCGGAAGGGTACGCCTCCCCGCCGATGTGCAGCGGTACGTCACCGAACCGGGTCTGATGGTTGTTCATGGGCACTCTCTCCTTGCTGGCACATCATGGGCCGTTTGCGGGCGGGCCATGGGCACTCCTGTGACGGGGACCATCACGACCGGGCAATCGCCCTTGCCGTCATGGCGCAACAAATTTACCTTAGACTAACAATCAATTTACGTTTACGCTAACGTAAACTTAAATCACAAATGGACTGACCAGTTTGGCCCCCTGTTTCAGCTCGGCCGCCAGGCTGTCACCCCTTCATATGAGGAGAGCAAGGATGCATGCAGTGATGGACGAGACCCTGTGCGCCCTGACCGAGCAGGTCGAGGCCTTCTGCCAGAAAGTGATCGCGCCGCGGGCCGGCGACATCGATCAGAGCAACGTCTTCCCCCGCGATCTCTGGCCCCAGATGGGTGAGCTGGGGCTGCACGGCATCACGGTGGCGGAGGAGTATGACGGGGTGAACCTCGGCTATCTGGCCCACGTGCTGGTGATGGAGCAGGTGAGCCGCGCCAGCGCCTCGGTCGGCCTCTCCTACGGCGCCCACTCCAACCTCTGCATCAACCAGATCCACCGCCACGGCACGGCGGCGCAGAAAGCGCGCTACCTGCCGCCGCTGGTGAGCGGCGAGCATGTGGGGGCCCTGGCCATGAGCGAGCCGGGCGCCGGCTCTGACGTGGTGAGCATGCGCCTCACCGCGGTGCGCGAGGGGGATCACTTCGTGCTCAACGGCAACAAGATGTGGATCACCAATGGGCCCGATGCCGACACCTTCGTCATCTATGCCAAGACCGATGCCGCCGCCGGGCCCAAAGGGATTTCCGCCTTTATCGTCGAGGCGGGGACCCCAGGTTTTTCCACCGCCCAGAAGCTCGACAAGCTCGGCATGCGCGGCTCCAGCACCTGCGAGCTGGTGTTCGACAACTGCCGGGTGCCGCAGGAAAACCTGCTGGGCCCCCTGCACGGCGGGGTCAAGGTATTGATGAGCGGGCTCGACTACGAGCGGGTGGTGCTGGCGGCCGGCCCGCTCGGCATCATGCAGGCCTGCATGGACGTGGTGCTGCCCTATGTGCGCGAGCGCAAGCAGTTCGGCCAGCCCATAGGTGAGTTCCAGCTGGTGCAGGGCAAACTTGCCGACATGTATACCCGCCTCGCCAGCAGCCGGGCGCTGGTCTACTCGGTGGCGAGCGCCTGCGATCAGGGCCGCACCAGCCGCAAGGATTGCGCCGCCGCCATCCTGTTTGCCGCCGAAAATGCCACCCAGATGGCGCTCGATGCCATCCAGCTGCTCGGCGGCAACGGCTACATCAACGAATACCCCACCGGCCGCCTGCTACGGGACGCCAAGCTCTACGAAATAGGCGCCGGTACCTCGGAGATCCGCCGCTGGCTCATCGGCCGCGAGCTGATAGGAGAGAATGCATGAGCAAGCTCCACTCCCGCCTCGACACCGCCAGCCCCGACTACGAGGCAAATCGGGCCGCCATGCAGGTTCTGGTCGACGATCTCAATGCCCGTCTGGAGGAGATAGCCTTGGGCGGCGGCGCGGCCAACAACGCCCGCCATCAGGCCCGTGGCAAGCTGCTGCCCCGCGAGCGCATCAACCAGTTGCTGGACCCGGGCTCCCCCTTTCTCGAACTGTCGGCGCTGGCCGGCTGGCAGGTCTATGACGAGCCGGTGCCCGCCGCCGGCATCCTCACCGGCATCGGCCGGGTCTCGGGGCGCCTGTGCATGCTGGTGGTGAACGATGCCACCGTGAAGGGCGGCACCTACTACCCGCTCACGGTGAAAAAGCACCTGCGCGCCCAGGCCATCGCCGAGCGGCTGCGCCTCCCCTGCCTCTATCTGGTGGATTCCGGCGGCGCCTTCTTGCCGATGCAGGATGAGGTGTTCCCCGACCGGGATCACTTTGGCCGCATCTTCTACAACCAGGCCCGCATGTCGGCCCAGAACATCCCCCAGCTGGCGGTGGTGATGGGGCTCTGCACCGCCGGTGGCGCCTATGTGCCCGCCATGGCGGACGAATCGATCATGGTCAAGGAACAGGCCACCATCTTTCTGGCGGGCCCGCCGCTGGTCAAGGCGGCCACCGGCGAGGAGATCAGCGCCGAGGCGCTGGGCGGGGCCGAGGTGCACTGCGCCCACTCTGGGGTGGCGGATCACATGGCCCGCGACGATGCCCATGCGCTGGCCATCGCCCGCACCCTGGTGACCCACCTGGGCAACGAGCCGGTAGAGACCAACCCCGGCTACGAGCCCCCCTGCTACCCCATCGAGGATCTCTACGGCCTGGTGGGCACCAGCCTCAAGCGCCCCTATGACGCGCGGGAGCTGATCGCCCGGCTGGTGGATGGCTCTGACTTTGACGAATTCAAGGCGCTGTTCGGCACCACCCTGGTCACCGGTTTTGCCCGGATCTGCGGCATGCCGGTGGGGATCCTCGCCAACAACGGGGTGCTGCACAGCGACAGCGCCCAGAAGGGAGCCCACTTCATCCAGCTCTGCAACCGGCGCGCCATCCCGTTGCTCTTTTTGCAGAACATCACCGGCTTTATGGTGGGCAGCTCGGCTGAGCACGAGGGGATCGCCAAGCACGGCGCCAAGCTGGTCACCGCCGTGGCCTGCAGCCGGGTGCCCAAGATCACCCTGGTCGTCGGCGGCAGCTTTGGCGCCGGCAACTACGGCATGTGCGGGCGCGCCTACGACCCCGATTTTCTGTTCAGCTGGCCCAACAGCCGCATCTCCGTCATGGGCGGCGAGCAGGCGGCCGGGGTGCTGGTGCAGGTGCGCCGGGACAAGCTGGCCGCCGAGGGCAAGCCGTTGAGCGAGCAGGAGGCGGCCGCCATCCGCGCCCCGGTGATCGAGCAGTATGAGCGTCAGGGTCACCCTTATTACGCCAGCGCTCGCCTGTGGGACGACGGCGTCATCGACCCGGCCCAGAGTCGCACCGTGCTGGCATTGGCGCTGGCGGCCTGTCAGGGGGCCGAGACCGGCCCGGAACAGTACGGCATCTTCCGGATGTAAGGAGTTCACATGTCCGATCCATTCAGTCACGACGTCCAGCCCGGTTTTCGGCTGGAGCGACACGGCCCGCTGGCCGAGCTGGTGCTGTCGCGCCCGGCCCGCCACAACGCCTTCGACGCCGACCTCATGCTGGGGCTGCTGGACTGCCTCGACGAGCTGGCCCACACCCACGGCCAGGCCCTCGCCGACCGCCCCCACGCCTTGCTGCTGCGCGCCGAAGGCAAGCATTTTTGCGCCGGCGCCGACCTCAACTGGATGCGCAACCAGGCCCACGCCGATTTCGAGCACAACCGGGAAGACGCCCGGGTGCTGGCCCGGTTGATGCAAACCCTGGACGAGCTTCCTTTCCCCACGGTGGCGCTGGTGCAGGGCGCCGCCTACGGCGGGGCACTCGGCCTCATCTGCGCCTGCGATCTGGTGCTGGCCGCCGATGACGCCCGCTTCTGCCTCTCCGAGGTGAGCCTCGGGCTGGTGCCCGCGGTGATCAGCCCCTACGTGGTGCGCGCCATGGGAATGCGCCAGGCCCGTGCCCTGATGCTCAGCGCCGAACCGTTCGATGCGGTCACTGCCTGCCGGCTCAACGTGGCGCACCGGCGCTGCCCGCCGGATCAGCTGCTGGCCGAAGGGCGCGCGCAGGCCCTGCGTCTGTGCCGCAACGGGCCGGAGGCGATGAAAGAGACCAAGCGGCTGCTGGCCGCCCTCGAGAGCCACAGCGCCAGCCTGCACGAAGAGAAAACCGTCGAGACCATCGCCCGGGTACGGGTCGGTCTCGAAGCCCAGGAGGGGATGCAAGCCTTCTTCGACAAACGCTCCCCCAACTGGCGTCCCCGTTTCAAGGACGAAACATGACTCAATATCACCCTATCCAGCGTCTGCTTATCGCCAACCGCGGTGAGAATGATCGCTGTGCGCATCACGACATCGGGCCACTGTGCAGCCTTATGAACGAGGAGCAACAATGACACATCAGGCTCCCATCCAGCGCCTGCTGATCGCCAACCGCGGCGAAATCGCCGTGCGGATCATCAAGACCGCCCGGCGCCTCGGCATTCACACCATCGCCCTCTACTCGGACGCCGACGCCCGCGCCATGCATGTGCGCGAAGCCGACGAAGCCTGGCATCTGGGGCCGGCCCCCGCCCGGGAGAGCTACCTCGACACCGGCAAGGTACTGCATATCGCCCAGCAGGCGAACGCCGATGCCATCCACCCGGGCTACGGTTTTCTCTCCGAGAACAGCGACTTTGCCGCCGCCTGCGAGCAGCGGGGCTTGCGCTTCATCGGCCCAAGCGGCGCCGCCATCCTCGCCATGGGCGACAAGTCCGGCGCCAAAGCGCTGATGCAGGCCGCCGGCGTGCCGGTGCTGCCCGGTTATCACGGCGCGGATCAGCACCCCGACTTTTTGCGCGATCAGGCGAGCCAGGTGGGCTTTCCGCTCCTTATCAAGGCGGCCAGTGGCGGCGGTGGCAAGGGGATGCGGCGGGTCGATCAGCTGGCCGACTTTGACGCGTCCCTGGCGGCGGTCAAGCGGGAGGCAAGTTCTGCCTTCGGTGACGACCATGTGCTGCTGGAGCGCTATCTCGCCTGCGCCCGCCACGTGGAGGTGCAGGTGTTTGCCGATACTCTCGGCAACGCCATCTATCTGGGGGACCGGGACTGCTCGTTGCAGCGCCGCCACCAGAAGGTGATCGAGGAGGCCCCCGCCCCCGACATTCCTCCGGCGCTGCGCCGTGCCATGGGCGAGGCGGCCGTCGCCGCCGCCCGCGCCATCAAGTATCGAGGAGCCGGCACCATCGAATTTCTGCTGTGCGGGGAGGAGTTCTTCTTCATGGAGATGAACACCCGGCTGCAGGTGGAGCACCCGGTCACCGAGGCCGTCACCGGCCAGGATCTGGTGGCCTGGCAGCTGGCAGTGGCCGAAGGCAAGCCGCTGCCGCTCACCCAGGATGAGGTGGTGCTGCGCGGCCACGCGGTGGAGGCGCGCCTCTACGCCGAGGACGTGGCGGCCGGTTTTCTGCCCGCCAGCGGCCCCATCCAGTGGCTCAGCTGGCCCAAGGGGGTGCGCATCGATACCGGGGTCAGCGCCGGCGATGCGGTGAGCCCCTATTACGACCCCATGATCGCCAAGCTGATCGCCCATGCACCGAGCCGCAGCGAGGCCTTTGCCAGCCTAGCCGACGCGCTGGCGGCACTGGATCTCGGCCCCCTGATACACAACGGCCCGCTCTTGCTGCACCTGTGCGAAGAGCCCGAGGTGCTGGCGATGCGCCATCACACCCAGTGGCCCATTCCCACCGACACCCTGCCCGTTCCGGCGCTCGCTTGGCCGCTGGCCGCGCTCTGGCTCGCCAGTCGCCAGCGCGATGCCTCCCCCTGGCAGCAGGCAACAGGCTTTCGGCTCGGCCCCAGCCGCAGCTTCAGCGCAGCGGTGCGCATCGACGAGGAGGCCCGGGTGTTGACCCTCACCGAGCGGGCAGGCGCCCTGCTCTGGCAGGGTGAACAGATCCCGTTCGAGCTTGGGCCGGATCATATTCGCCTGCAGCAGGACGGCAACTGGCTGCGCTACCCGCTGCAGTCCCTCGGCGAGGGCGACTATCTGCTGCAACTGGCGGGCAGACGCATCCGCTTCTCGGCCGATGATCAGCATCATCAGCTGCACCATGATCACGAGATGGGCGGCGGCGCCGGCATCCTGGCCCCCATGCACGGCATAGTGGTGGCGCTGCAGGTCGAGGCCGGCCAGCCGGTCAGCAAGGGGCAGCCCCTGCTGGTGCTGGAGGCGATGAAGATGGAGCACGTCCTCAAGGCCGACCGGGATGGGGTGATCGAAGCGCTGCAGTGCCGCCAGGGCGAACAGGTGAGTCAGGGCGCCGTGCTGGTGCGCTTTGCCGAAGAGCAGACCGAGCAGGAGGTGCGCTCATGAACCGAGCACAGGAGAACCGGGACGACAAGGTCAGCCTGGTGGAGATGGGGCCGCGGGACGGCCTGCAAAATGAAACTGCGACCCTCTCGCTGGTGCAGCGGCTGGAGCTCATCGCCCGGCTGGCCGAGAGCGGGCTGCAGCGCATCGAGGTGGGCGCCTTCGTCTCCCCCAAAAAGGTGCCGCAGATGGCGGATTCCGCCGCACTGTTCGACGCCCTGCCGCGCAAGGTTGCAACCCGTTACGGCGCCCTGGTGCCCAATCTGCAGGGGCTGCAGGCCGCCATCGCCGCCCGCGCCGACGAGATAGGCCTCTTCACTGCCTGCTCCGACGGCTTTACCCGGGCCAACATCGGCATCAGCGTGGAGGAGTCGCTGGTGCGCTTCGCCCCCCTGGTGCAGGAGGCGCGCAGCCTCGGCATCAAGGTGCGCGGCTACCTCTCCACCGTCATCGCCTGCCCGTTCGACGGCCCGACCCGGCCCAAGCGGGTCGCCGCCATGGCCGAGCGACTGCTGGATCTGGGCTGCCACGAGATATCCCTCGGCGACACCATCGGCGTCGGCACCCCGGGCACGGTGGCCCCCATGCTGGATGCGGTGCTGCACGAGATCCCGGCCGGCCGGCTGGCCGTCCATTTTCACGACACCTATGGCCAGGGGCTGGCCAACCTGCTGCCGGCGCTGGAGCGCGGCATCCGCACCATCGACAGCTCGGTGGCCGGGCTCGGCGGCTGCCCCTATGCCCCCGGCGCCTCCGGCAACGTCGCCTCGGAGGAGGTGGTCTATCTGCTGCACGGCCTTGGCATGAGCACAGGCGTCGATCTCGACAAGCTGGCCGCCACCGGCCAGTGGGTCAGCGAACAGCTCGGCCGCCCCAACGGCTCGCGGGTCGGCCGGGCCCTGCACGCCAACGCCGAGCGGCTGCGCACGCGGCTGTGCCAGCCATCCCCGCACTCATCCCCGCACTAAGGAGCCCCGCCATGCCCAATACCCTCGCCCACGGACTCGCCGGCAAGGAGGTGACCTACAGCATCTCCGAGCTGGCTCACGAGTTTGACATCACCCCGCGTACCATCCGCTACTACGAGGACGAGGGGCTCATCACCCCGACCCGGGAGGGACAGACCCGCATCTACAGCCACAAGGACAAGATCCGCCTCAAGCTGACCCTGCGCGGCAAACGCCTCGGCTTCAGCCTGGCGGAGATCCGCGAGCTGTTCGACATGTATGACACCGACCGCTCCAGCAAGACCCAGCTCAACTCCATGATCCAGCTCATCGAAACCAAGCGCCACTCCCTGCGCCAGCAGCTGGAAGATATCCAGATGGTGATGGCCGAGCTGGAGGCGGCCGAGCAGCGCTGCGTAAATTCCCTTAACGGCTTGAAAACTGGCGCAGATTAACCGAATCTGGGGTTATTTACCCCCTCCCGGGAGCCCCGATGAAACGCTGGTGCTGGTTGTTGCTGCTGCTCTGCTGCGGGGCATGGGGCCACCCTGTGATCCGGGTCGGCGGCTACCCCTATGCCCCCTTTGTGATCAAGGATGCCAACGACGGCTATCACGGCCTGACCCTGGATCTTATCGCCCAGCTCAACGACATCCAGCGGGACGTGCGTTTCGTCTTCGTGCCCACCTCCGCCACTCACCGCTACCAGGCGCTGGCCCTCGGTCGTTTCTCCCTGATCCTGTTTGAAGACATCCATTGGGACTGGCATGCCGATGAGGTGCTGATGACCCGTCCGCTGCTGCTGGGTGGGGAGATCTATGTTGCACTCAAGGCGCCGGGGCGGGATCAATCCTTCTTTGATCATCTGGAGCGACGCCAGCTGATCGGGGTCAGCGGCTATCACTACGGCATCGCCGACTTCGACGCGACACCGGGCAACATGAAGCGACGCTTCAACATCACCCTTGTCAAGGACAACGTCAGCGCCCTGCAGGGGCTGTTCAAGGGGCGCGGCGAGGTGGCCATCATCAACCTCTCCTACCTCAACCAGTTCGAGCAAGAACAGCCGGAACAGGCCGCACGCCTGCTGCGATCGGACAAATGGGATCAGCAATACGCGCTGCGAGCCCTGCTCAGCCCGGATGGCAGGGTCTCGGTGCAGCAGCTGGAGCTGTGGCTGGATGCGCTGGAAAAGAGCGGAAAACTGGCAAGCCTCTGGACAAGGTACGGCGTACAGAATCAAGTGGCACCATGATAATGACCTGAAAGTTTGTTACCCTATGCGCATCAATTGGAGACCCTCATGCCCAAGCCCCTGCGTGCCCGCCTGCTGCGCTACGCTCTCTACTTCTGCGCCGCCCTGCTCTGTTCTCTGCTCATTCTGTTATGGCAAGCCCCAGCCCTTACCCAGCGCCACCTGCCGGCCTGGCTGGCCAAACACTACGGTCTGCACCTGACCCTGGGGGAGATTGACGTCGGCCTGCGCCACCCCTCCCTCGCCATCGGCCCCACCACCCTGTTTGATGACCAGCAGCAGTCCCTCGTCGCCTTCGATCGCCTGCAGCTCACCCCCCTGATAGGGGAAAGCTGGCGCCAGCGCGCCCTGATCCTCGATGAGGCACTGCTGGTCAAGCCGACGGTCAATCTGGTACGACTGGCGGATCGCGGCCAAGACGTTCGCTTCAACCTGACCGAGGCGCTGGCCAGCCTGCTCGCGCCGGGTGACGCCGCGACCACCGACAGTGGCGCCCCCCTGCTGGTGCAGATCAACCGGCTGGCGGCCGAGCAGGGCCAAATCGCCTATCAGGACAGCCGCAAGCAGAGCAGCCCCGGCTGGGTGCCCACCCTGGCCCTGAGCGGGCTAGAGCTGCAATTGCCACGCTTTTCCACCGCCCCGGGCCGCACCAACCCTTTCGTGCTCGGAGCCACCCTCAATAAGCAGAGTCCGCTCAAGGCGAGCGGTGAGCTCGACATCATGAGCGGCGCCGGCAAGGGCAAGATCAGCCTGGGCAAACTGGCGCTCGCCCCCTTCGCCCCGCTCTGGGCCCCCTATCTCGACGTCAAGCTGGCCAGGGGCGAGGCCAACGCCGAGCTTGCCTACCAGATAGCCGAGGGCAAGCAGGGGCTGGGCTGGCAACTCTCCAAGGGCAAGCTGACCCTCAATGACTGGCAGCTTCAGCGCCGCAAGGGCGGCGAATTTGCCCGCTTCAAGCAGCTGGCGCTGACCGGCATCGCGCTCGACGGCAACAAGCAGGCGCTGCAGATCGACCGGGTGACGCTCCAAGCGCCGACCGTCAGTGCCGTGCTCGATGCTAACCAGCAGCTGGATCTGGCGACCCTGCTGATCCCGCAGCCGCCGGTCAAAACCAGTAAAGCCGCCAAACCGGCCGCCCCGGCCAAACCCTGGCGTTGGAGCCTCAAGCAGACCCGCATCGAACAGGGCCAGCTCAAGCTGACCGAATCGAGCAGCGGCAAGCCGCTGCTGCGCGAGCTCTCCGCCCTGACGCTGGCCCTGGGTCCGCTGGGCAGTCAGAGCGGACAGAGCAGCCCGCTCACCTTGAGCGGGGCGCTCAACAACCAGGCAAAACTGGGCTTTGACGGCGACCTCGCCCTCGCCCCCTTCAGCCTCAACGGCGAGATCAAACAACAGGGTCTGCCGCTCAGCTGGGCCCAGCCCTACCTGCAGGATCTGCTGCGCATCAGCGTACGCGACGGCCAGCTTGCCAGTCGCACCAAGCTGGCGCTGGCCACCGATGCCAGGGGGGCATTGAGCAAGCTGGAGCTGAGCGGCGGGCTCGACATCGATCGGCTCAACGTACTGGATCGGGCCGACAACCAGCGCCTGCTGCAAATTGAGCAACTGCAACTGAGCGGCCTGCACTACGACGGCATCAGCCAGCAGGTGAAGATCGACGACATCCTGCTGCGCAAACCCTTCGCCCGCATCGAGATCAACGAGGACAGGGTCACCAACGTGCAGCAACTGCTGCTGCCGCAACCGGCCACAGCCAAACCCGCCAGCAGCGGCACGCCCCCCCGCGTCAGCATCGCCCAGGTGCGCACCGAGCAGGGCAACCTGCGCTTTGCCGATCGCAGCCTGAGCCCGGAATTCGTGGTGGACATCGCCTCCCTCAGCGGCCAGAGCCGTCACATCAGCAACATCCCGGGCCAGCGCTCCGAGCTGGCCTTCAACGGCAAGGTGGACCGCTACGCCCCGGTAACTATTCGCGGCGGCACCAACCTGCTGATCGAGCAGCCGGTGCTGGACGTGGCCGTCACCTTCAACAACCTAGAGCTCACCACCTTCACCCCCTACTCCAGCACCTACGCCGGTTACGCCATCGACAAGGGCCAGCTCTCCATGAAGCTCAACTACCAGTTGCACGGCAACCGGCTGGAGGGGGACAACGACATCACCATCAAGAAGCTGCAGCTGGGGGAAAAGGTCAAGAGCGAGCAAGCCAAGGATCTGCCGCTGGGGCTTGCGGTTGCCCTGCTGAGCGATGCCAACGGCGTCATCCAGATGAACCTGAAAGTGAAGGGCAATCTGGATCAGCCTGACTTCAGCCTCGGCAACATCTTCTGGGACGTGCTTGGCAACACCCTGCGCAAGGCGGTCACCTCCCCCTTCTCGCTGCTCGCCTCCCTGGCGGGTGGCAGCGAGGATCTGGACGAGCTGCCCTTCCTGCCCGGTGAGCCGGATCTCACTCCCACTCAGCAGGAGAAGCTGACCAAGCTGGCACAAGCCCTCAAGGACAGACCCAAGCTCAGCATGAACATTCGCGGCAAGGTCAACTTCAACGAGGAGCGCCCCATACTGCAGCGCCAGAAGCTCGAACGGGTGCTGGCCAAGATCACCGGCAACCCGGTGGATCTCGATCTGCTGGAGCAGGACCCCGCCATGCAATCGGCACTGGCAGAGGCCTATGAGGCGCGCTTCAACGAAGATCTCGGGGATCTGGCCGATCGGCTGAAGCTCGATGAGGCGAGTCCGGCCCTGCGCGCCCAGGCGGTGCTCCTGCTGCGGGATCAGCAGCTCATCACCGCCAAGTCCCTGCGCAATCTGGCCATGCGCCGTGCCCAGAACACCAAGGAGTTTCTGGTGGACCGCCAGGGGATCGCGCCGGAGCGGCTGTTTGTGCTGGACAGCCAGGTCAGGGAGGCCGACAAGGAGGCCAAGGTGGTACTGACCCTGGACGATTGAGCCGGTGACATCAGCAGGATGAGGGGGATGCTATTCCCCCCCTCTTCTTTGGGATTGAGCCCTTCTTTCGAGGGCTGTTGCCGAGCACATGCCCGCGTTCCTTCTTTCCCCCTTCATCCGGCCAGCCCTCTCGGCTATCCAGCAACAATCTGCGTCACTGCATAAGGCCAACTGCAGAACCCAAGCTCGCGTTCAACACTTTATCACCCCCATCCTGACCCCTTGTTTCAGATATCCACCTCGTCAGCTCACTCGCCCGGCGCAATGCCCCTTGCTCAACCATGCCGAAGCCGCGGACAGGCAGTCAGGTCGTTTGTATTGAACCGGTCATTGACGCCTCTTGTCTGATGGCATATGAGCATATTTTTTGGCCTCAGGTGTGCTCAGGTTTGGCGATGAAAATATGGTAGACAGCGCGGCTCAACCATCGTCTCGAACTGTATGAAACTTTCAGAAACGTTCTGCTCAATACAATTTATCAACCTTGTCCGCACCATTCATTCACCAGCCGTCTACCTGGATCGCACGAATGGTCAGCCGGGTAAAAAATTCCGTTATTTTTTTACTGTTTCGTCCCTTCCGCCTCTTGCCCGAGGCCAATAGCCTGCCTAAAATCGCGCGTCTTTTATCAACCCCCACCTCTATTTTTGGAGAACGCCACGTGAGCGAAAAATTGGCCAACCCTGCCCCTCTGGGTCTGATGGGTTTCGGTATGACCACCATTCTGCTGAACATCCATAACGCAGGTTTCTTCCCCATCAGCGCCATGATCCTGGCCATGGGCCTGTGCTATGGCGGTCTGGCCCAGATCATCGCCGGTATCATGGAGTACAAGCGCGGCAACACCTTCGGTGTGACTGCCTTCATCTCCTACGGCACCTTCTGGTGGAGCCTGGTGTTCCTGCTGGTGATGCCGACCATGGGTCTGGCCGAAGCCACTCCGCACGCCTACATGGGCTGGTACCTGCTGATGTGGGGCATGTTCACCCTGTTCATGCTGATCGGGACCGTCAACTACCCGCGCGTGAAGCAGTTCGTGTTCGCCTCCCTGACCGTGCTGTTCTTCCTGCTGGCCGCCCGTGACTTCACCGGCAGCACCCTGATCGGCACCATCGCCGGTTTCGAAGGCATCATCTGCGGCGCCAGCGCCATCTACCTGGCCATGGCCACCGTGATCAACGAGCAGTTCGGCCGCACCGTGCTGCCGATCGGCGATCACAAAAAAGCCGCCGCCGTTCAGCTCAAAGCCGCTGCCTAAGCACCCGGCCGACACAGCTGTCACGAAAAGGGCACCCCGCGGGGTGCCTTTTTGTTGGGCGCGATTTGCCAGGTTCACCCGACTAGCCGTGATACTCGGGCTCACCCGCCAGCAGTCGGGTCGCCGGAAAACGCGTCGCCGGCTGCTGGCCGAAGAAGCGGGTGAACTGCTGGTACACCGCCGGATAGGTGTCGCGCAGGCGCAGCGGATCGGTAAAAAAGCTCTCGCTGCACACCGCAAAAAACTCGGCCGGGTGCGAGGCGGCGTAAGGGTCGATGGCGGTGGGCTCATGGCGATCCAGCTGCGCCTGCATGGCATCGAATGCCGACTGCAGCGCACTCGTCCACTGGCGCGGATCCATGCCTGCCGACAGCTGCGGCGCCCCGTCGGCCTCCCCTCCCAGCATGTCGAGCTTGTGGGTCAGCTCATGGATCACCAGATTGAAGCCGTCCCAGTCCCCGTCCTGCTGCAGCTCGCTCCAAGCCAGTACCAGCGGCCCCTGGGGCCAGGATTCGCCGGCGTTCTCCTCTTCCACCTCGCTCACCAGCCCGAACTCGTCCTGTACCTGCTGGCGGCGTACCACAGGTTCGGGGATCAGGATGATCTCGTGAAAGCCCCGATACCAGTCGAGCCCCAGATGCAGAATGGGCAGCACCGCCTGCAGGGCCAGCACCGCCTGCTGGCGGGGGGTAAGCGTGACCCCGATCTGGGTGAGGGTCTTGCGGGCCAGCAGCTGCTGCGCCAACCCGATCAGGGTCTGCTCCTCCTCCCGGGAAAAGCCCTGCAAAATTGGCACTGCGGCCAGGGCCTGCTGCCACTCCAGGGCATCCTGCCCCTGCTCATCTTGCCGGGACGCACCACCAAACACACTTCGTAAGCGAGACCAGAACACGCAGACTCCTCTTGCTGATCAGACTGTTTTCACAAACCGTTTCGGACGCTCGACATACCCCTGCGCCAGATAGAAGCGATGGGCCCCTTCCCGCTTGAGGCTGCTGGAGAGCTCCAGCTGGCTGCACTCCCGCGCCTGTGCATGACTCTCTGCCACGGCCAACAGGGCGGCCCCCACGCCGCTTCCCCTTGCACCCTCATCGACAACCAGCGCCGAGATCAGGCCCCACTCTGGTGCAACGTGCAGCGGGTTCAGCCAGTGCCACACCAAGACGCCTGCGATCCCCTCATCGAGGCAGGCCACCAGCACCTCGCGAGCCGGATCCGGCGTCAGCCAGCGGTCCTCCAGCTCCTGTGGGCTGACCGGGTAGCCCAGCTGGCCGAGCAAGTCGGCCATGGCGGCCACATCCCCGGCGCAGGCCGGGCGGATCACCGCCGTCTCTCTCTCTGTTTGCATCCTTGGCCTCGATTTTGCTCTGCTTCTCCCCCACGGGCATGCCGATGAAAGAGGAGATGATACCGGGTTGACACCGCATTTTGTCCAACCACATCACGATTTGTTAATGTCAATCCACAAATTAACAAGGTGACAACATATTTCGCTAGGAAGCCCCAGCACAAATCGATATGTTAAAACCCGCGGACTGGCCAGTGGAAACTTCCGCCACCGACTGGTCCCCAATCATAACGAGTGACCCCATGGTCACCTGAAATTTAAGGGAGCGGGGCAGAGACCCCGCCAACAAGACAGCACAACAAAGGAGTTGTTGTACATGAATGAGATCGTCAATGCCATCAATGGTGTGATTTGGAGCCCTGCGCTCATCTACCTGTGTCTGGGGGTAGGCCTCTACTTCTCCCTGCGCAGCCGCTTTTTGCAACTGCGTCACATCAAGGAGATGATCCGCTTGATGTTTGATGGCAAGAGCACGGATGCGGGGGTCTCCTCCTTCCAGGCGCTGGCCATGACCTTGGCCGGTCGCGTCGGTACCGGCAACATCGCCGGGGTCGCCACCGCCATCACCTTCGGTGGCCCGGGCGCCCTGTTCTGGATGTGGATGGTAGCCTTCCTCGGCGCCAGCTCCGCCTTCGTGGAGTCCACCCTGGGTCAGGTCTACAAGGAGAAGATCAACGGCGAATACCGCGGCGGCCCGGCCTTCTACATCGAGAAGGGACTTGGCATGAGCTGGTTCGCCTGGACCTTCGCCATCGCCACCATCTTCGCCTGCGGCGTGCTGCTGCCAGGGGTGCAGGCCAACTCCATCGGCGCCAGTCTGCAGACTGCATTTGATATCGATCCGAACGTCACCGCCGCCGGTCTGGCGCTGCTGCTCGGTTTCATCATCTTCGGCGGAGTCAAGCGCATCGCCAGCTTCGCCAGTACCGTGGTGCCCTTCATGGCGCTGGGCTACATCATCGTCGCCTGCGTCATCATCGCCCTCAACATCCATGCGCTGCCGGGCGTGATCCTGCTGATCTGGAAGAGCGCGTTCGGGATGGATGCCGGCTTCGGTGCCATTCTGGGTCTGGCCATCATGTGGGGGGTCAAACGCGGGGTCTACTCCAACGAAGCAGGCCAGGGTACCGGTCCGCACGCCTCCTCCGCCGCTGCGGTAAGCCACCCGGCCAAGCAGGGCCTGGTGCAGGCGTTCTCCGTCTACATCGACACCCTGTTCGTCTGCTCCGCCACCGGCTTCATGCTGCTCATCACCGGCCTCTACAACGTGCAGGGGCCGGATGGCGCGGCGCTCTACACCGGTATTGCCGGCGTGGCTGCGGGCCCAGGCTATGTGCAGACCGCCATGGAGAGCATGATGCCGGGCTTTGGCAGCATGTTCGTGGCCATCGCGCTGTTCTTCTTCGCGTTCACCACCATCGTCGCCTACTACTACATCGCCGAGACCAACATAGCGTTCGTCAACCGCAAGATTAACCGCCCCTGGCTCACCTTCCTGCTGAAGCTTGGTCTGATGGCAGCCATCGTCTACGGCACCGTCAAGACCGCCGATCTGGCCTGGGGCATGGGTGACATCGGGGTCGGCCTGATGGCCTGGCTCAACATCATCGCCATCCTGCTGCTGCAAAAGACCGCCTTCACCTGTCTGAAAGACTACGAGGCCCAGCAGGCCCAGGGGCTGGATCCGGTGTTCCACCCGGAGAAGCTCGGCATCAAGAACGCCGACTACTGGTCTGGTCACCGCTCCGAAGACAACCTGGAGCAGGAGCAAAGCGGTCACGCCTTCGAACCGGATCAGGATCGCAAGATCTCCTGATCGCTTAAGACTCACCCAACAAAAATGGCAGCCTCGGCTGCCATTTCTTTTGTTCATCCTTGTCTCTCAGAGCGCATTGCGGCGCGGTCCGAACGGCAGGCGCCAGCGAAACAGGCTGTTGAGGGTGGCGCGCCACTGGTTGGGGCGTCCCAGGATCTGCTTTTGCAACCGGGTCTCTTCTTTGAGCATCGCCTCGTCGCTGCGGGCCCAGGCCTGGTTGTAGAGCTGCTTGATCCCCGCCAGCGCGTCGGGGGACTTGGTGATGAGGGTCCTCGCAAACTCCCGCGCCTGGGCCAGCGGATCGTCGCAGACCCGGCTCACCAGCCCGAGGGACTTGGCCTCCGGCGCCGGCAGCTCGCGCCCGCTCATGGCCAGCTCCATGGCGGTATCCACCCCCATCAGGTTGCGCAGGGTGACGCTGCCGCTCATGTCGGGGATGATGCCCCACTTGATCTCCATCACCGAGAAGCGGCAATCGGGGGTGCTGAAGCGAAAGTCGGCGCCAAGGGCGATCTGCAACCCACCGCCAAAGCAGACCCCCTGGGTCACGGCGATCACCGGCACCGGCAGTTGATGCCAGCCATAGGCCACCCGCTGGGCCAGATTGGTGGCTTCGTCCGCCTCGCGTTTTAAAATCTCGAGCGCCGCCACCGGCTGCTTGAGCATGGATTTCACATCCAGCCCGGCGCAAAAGGCCCGCCCCTCCCCGTGCAGGATCACCGCCCGCAACCCCTTGTGCTGGCGCAACTGCTCGAGCACCTCGTCGATGGAGCTGAACATGGCCCTGTCCAGCGCATTGAGCTTGTCGCCCCGCGCCAGCATCACCTCGGCGATGCCGTCCCGGATCTCGCATTTGACCCTTGGTTTTTCCATTTTCCCCTGTCCTCTCCTGAGCTCACACTGGTCATACCACAACGTTATCAGAGTGTTATCATCAGGTACAGCGGCCCATGGGATCGGCTGGCCGTGCGACTAAAGTCGGCTGGCCGGCAGCACGCCGCTTTGTCAGACTGATTTGACGCCACCGGCCAAGGATTGCCATGACCACTCTGTTCAACTTTGCCCGTCCGCCGTTTGAGTGCCTGACCGAGCCTGAGCGCCAACAACTGGGGCAGGCCCTCTCCATCTGTTACTTTCGCGCCGGCCAGCCGGTGTTAAAGGCCGGCGACGCCCCGCCCGGCCTCTACCTCGTCATCAAGGGGGCGGTGGAGGAGTCGACCCCCCACCATCAGTTCGGCGACTACGGTGAGGGGGACATGTTCGACGTGCGCGCCCAGTTCGACGGCCACTGTCGCCACCGGTTCAACGCGCTGGAAGATCTGCTCTGCCAGCTGATCCCCCGCGATACCTTCCTGGCCTTGTGTGAAGGCAACGACGCCTTCGCCCGCTACTTCACCGCCAGCCTGGCACAGCGGCAGCAGCTGCAGGAGCAGCGCGCCCAGTTGGGTCAGAAGAATCTGGCGGAGTTCATCCTGACCCGCATCGAACCCGGCCATCTGCAGCCGCCGCTCATCGTCGACAGCCGCCTGTCGCTCCTGGCCGCCACCGAGGCCATGGTGGCCAGGGGCACCGACTGCCTGCTCTACCCCGCCACGGACGGCAGCCTGAGCCTGGCGACCCGCAAGACCCTGCTGCACGCCCTGACCCTCAAGGGCTTACCGCTGACGGCGCCGCTGGCGGTGCTGACCCCCACCCCGCTGATCGGCCTGCCACTTGACAGCTATCTGTTCGATGCCCTGTTGCTGATGACCCGCCACCGCATCAAGCGGCTGGTTGTCTGGCAGGGACAGGAGGTGGCGGGGATCCTACACCTGACCCAGGTGCTCGGCCTCTTCTCCACCCACTCCCACGTGCTGACCCTGCGCATCGCCCGTGCCGACACTCTGCCGGCGCTGGAGGCGGTGGCCCGTGAACAGCAGCAGCTGACCCGCTCCCTGTTCGCCCAGGGGATCCACACCGCCTTCTTGATGAAGCTCATCGCCACCATCAACGAGCAGCTGATCGCCAAGGCCTTCGCGCTGGTGATCCCGCCCGAGGTGCAGGAGCGGGTCTGCCTGCTGATGCTGGGCTCGGAGGGGCGCGGCGAGCAGATCCTCAAAACCGATCAGGACAATGCCCTGATCCTGCCCGCCGACCTGCACTGGCCAACCCAGCAGGCCGATCTGGCCGCCTTCAGCGAGCTGCTGGCCCGGCTCGGCTACCCGCCCTGCCCCGGCCGGGTGATGGTCAACAACCCCGCCTGGGTCAAACCCCTCGACGGCTGGCTGCAGGAGATCGAGCGGGCCTGCGTCGAAGCCAGGGAGGCGGATCTGCTCTGGCTGGCCACCCTGGCCGACGCCCACCCCATCGCCGGCGATCGCGCCCTCCTTCCCCCCGTTGCCCGCAAATTGCACGAGCAGCTGGCCGAGCGGGGAGATCTGCTGGCGGAGATGGTACGACCGGCGGTCGCCTTTCACACCCCCCTCACCCTGTTTGGCCGGCTGGAACGGGCACCGGAGGGGCTGGATCTGAAACGTGGCGGCCTCTTCCCGCTGGTGCACGGCATCCGCATGCTGGCGCTGGAAGCCGCCATCCTGGAGACCTCCACCCTGGGGCGGATCGAGGCGCTGGTGACGGCAGAGCGGCTCAGCGCCAGCTTTGGCGCCGATCTGGCGGAGGCGTTCAGACTGTTCGTGCGGCTCAGGTTGCGCAGCCAGCTCAAGGAGGGGGAGAGCCGGGTGCAGGTCAATGATCTCAGCCATGGCGAGCGGGACCTGCTGCGCCAGGCGCTGCATCAGGTGAAGAAATTCCAGCAGTGGCTCACCTTGCACTTTCGTCTGAGACAATAGCGTGTTGAGCCGCCTGCGTCGTCACTGGCTTGGCCGCCGCTTTCACGCCTCGGCGTTCGCCCCGCTCTTTGCCGCCCCCCCGGCCGACGAGTGGGTGGCCCTCGACTTCGAGACCACCAGCCTGGATCCGACCCAGGCCGAGATCGTCGCCATCGGGGCGGTACGCATTCGGGGCAACCGGCTGCTGACCGGCGAAGCGCTCTCCCTGCGGGTGTTGCCACCCGACAACCTCACCGCCGAGTCGGTGGTGATCCACGGTCTGCGCCATCAGGATCTGCAACAGGGCATGCCGCTGGAAGCCGCGCTGCATCAGCTGCTTGCCTTCATCGGCCCCCGTGAACTGGTGGGGTATCACATCGCCTATGATCTGCGCATCCTCAACCTGGCCTGCCACAAGTTGTGGGGGCTGACCCTGGCGCAGCGAGGCATAGAAGTGAGCCGGCTCTACCACGATCACCTCTATCGCCGCTATCCCGATGCCGCCATCGACCTGCATCTGGCCGCCATCAGCAGCCACATCGGTCTGCCGGCCCTGCCCGCCCACGACGCCCTGAGTGACGCCATCACCGCGGCCCTCATCTTCTTGCGCCTCACCCGGGGCGGCCCACTGGCTTATCCCAAAGTCTAATTGTCCACAAATAACATTTGATTCACATTCCGGTTACATGGGCGGCTTAGGCTGCCCGGTAGGGAACCCCCTCATCCACCGCTGACACTCAATGTCATGGAGCACTGCAATGGAACAGCAACCTTATCTTCGGATCCAGCAAGATCCCAACTTCCAGGCGCTGGTCGCCAAGCGCCAGCGCTTCGCCTGGACCCTCTCCATCCTGATGCTGGGGCTCTACCTGGCGTTCATCCTGCTCATCGCCTTTGCCCCCGGCTGGCTTGGCACCCCCTTGAGCGAAGGATCTTCCGTCACCCGCGGCATCCCGGTCGGAATAGGTCTCATCCTGTCCGCCTTCGTGCTGACCGGTGTCTACGTGTTTCGGGCCAACGGCGAGTTTGACGAACTGAACCAGAAGATCCTCAAGGGAGTGCAATCATGAAAGGCAAGTTTCTGCTGCTGCCGGCCCTGCTGGCATCGTTCCCCCTGCTGGCAGCCGATGCGCTGACCGGCGAAGTGCATCGCCAGCCCCTCAACATCCCGGCCATCATCATGTTCGTGGTCTTCGTGGCGGCGACCCTGTTCATCACCTACTGGGCCTCCAAACGCAACCGTTCGGCCGCTGACTACTACGCCGCCGGCGGGCGCATCACCGGCTTCCAGAACGGTCTGGCCATTGCCGGTGACTACATGTCTGCCGCCTCCTTCCTCGGCATCTCGGCGCTGGTCTACACCTCCGGCTACGACGGTCTCATCTACTCCATCGGCTTTCTGGTGGGCTGGCCCATCATCCTGTTCCTGATCGCCGAACGGCTGCGCAACCTCGGCAAGTACACCTTTGCCGACGTAGCCTCCTATCGCCTCAAACAGACCGAGGTGCGCACCCTCTCCGCCAGCGGTTCCCTGGTGGTGGTCGCCCTCTACCTCATCGCCCAGATGGTCGGTGCCGGCAAGCTCATCGAGCTGCTGTTCGGCCTGCAATACCACGTGGCCGTGGTGCTGGTCGGCATCCTGATGGTGCTCTACGTACTGTTTGGCGGCATGCTGGCCACCACCTGGGTGCAGATCATCAAGGCGGTGATGCTGCTCTCCGGTGCCAGCTTCATGGCCATCATGGTGATGAAGTCAGTCAACTTCGACATCGGCACCCTGTTCAGTGAAGCGGTCAAGGTGCACGAGAAGGGCATCGCCATCATGAGCCCGGGTGGCCTGGTCGCCGATCCCATCTCCGCCATCTCGCTGGGTCTCGCCCTGATGTTCGGTACCGCCGGCCTGCCCCACATCCTGATGCGCTTCTTCACCGTGAGTGACGCCAAGGAAGCGCGCAAGAGCGTGTTCTATGCCACCGGCTTCATCGGCTACTTCTACATCCTCACCTTCATCATCGGCTTTGGCGCCATCCTGCTGGTCAGCACCAACCCCGACTTCAAGGATGCCACCGGCGCCCTGCTGGGCGGCACCAACATGGCCGCCATTCACCTGGCCGATGCGGTAGGTGGCAGCCTGTTCCTGGGCTTCATCTCCGCCGTGGCGTTTGCCACCATACTGGCGGTGGTGGCCGGGCTGACCCTGGCCGGTGCCTCTGCGGTCTCCCACGACCTCTACGCCAGCGTCATCAAGAAGGGCAAAGCCAACGAAGCCGACGAGCTGCGCGTCTCCAAGCTCACCACCATAGTGCTGGGTGTGGTTGCCATCGGGCTGGGGATCCTGTTCGAGAAGCAGAACATAGCCTTCATGGTGGGACTGGCCTTCTCCATCGCCGCCAGCTGCAACTTCCCGGTGCTGTTCCTCTCCATGTTCTGGTCACGCCTGACCACCCGCGGCGCCGTCTATGGCGGCTGGCTGGGGCTGGTGAGTGCAGTCAGCCTGATGATCCTGGGCCCGACCGTGTGGGTGAAGGTGCTGGGTCATGCCCAGGCCATCTTCCCCTACGAGTACCCTGCCCTCTTCTCCATGGGGCTGGCGTTTGTCGGGATCTGGTTCTTCTCGGTGACCGACAAGTCACAAAATGCCGCCGACGAGCACGCCAAGTTCTTCCCGCAGTTCGTTCGCTCCCAGACCGGGCTTGGCGCCGCCAGCGCCAGCTCCCATTAAGCCTTCCATTGGCAGTTGCAAGCCGGCCTCAGGGCCGGTTTTTTTCATGCCGACAGGCCGCGCTTAGTACCCGTTGCAGTCCGATCGACGCGGCCATGGCCGCCAGGGTGCGCGAGTGCCCAGCACCACCATCCAAATCCCCCCTGCAATAGACCCGGATCACAGTTCTTGCTAAAACTTTCGGGGGATCTGTGCCATAATGCGCGCCATTTGACAGATCAACCGGGACATTCCAGTGCTTTCAAGCAACAACATCACCATGCAGTTCGGCGCCAAGCCGCTGTTTGAGAACATCAGCGTCAAGTTTGGCGGCGGCAACCGCTACGGCCTCATCGGCGCCAACGGCTGTGGCAAGTCCACCTTCATGAAGATCCTCGGCGGCGATCTGGAGCCCACTGGCGGTAATGTGAGCCTGGACGTCAACGAGCGGATCGGTAAGCTGCGTCAGGATCAGTTCGCCTACGAAGAGATGCGCGTACTGGACGTGGTCATGATGGGTCACACCGAGCTGTGGGCCGCCATCGCCGAGCGCGACGCCATCTACGCCAACCTGGAAGCGACCGACGACGACTACATGAAGGCCGCCGAGCTGGAAGGCCTGGTCGCCGAGTATGACGGCTATACCGCCGAAGCGCGCGCAGGCGAGCTGCTGCTGGGTGCCGGCATTCCCATCGAGCAGCACAACGGCCCGATGAGCGAAGTGGCGCCGGGCTGGAAACTGCGGGTGCTGCTGGCACAGGCGCTGTTCTCCAACCCCGACATCCTGCTGCTGGACGAACCGACCAACAACCTGGACATCAACACCATTCGCTGGCTGGAACAGGTGCTCAACGATCGCGAGAGCACCATGATCATCATCTCTCACGACCGTCACTTCCTGAACTCCGTCTGCACCCACATGGCGGATCTGGACTACGGCGAGCTGCGCGTCTACCCGGGCAACTACGACGAGTACATGACCGCCGCTACCCAGGCCCGTGAGCGGCTGCTGGCCGACAACGCCAAGAAGAAGGCCCAGATCGCCGATCTGCAATCCTTCGTCTCCCGTTTCAGCGCCAACGCCTCCAAGTCCAGCCAGGCCACCTCTCGCCTCAAGCAGATCGACAAGATCAAGATTGAGGAAGTGAAGGTCTCCAGCCGCCAGAACCCCTTCATCCGCTTCGAGCAGGAGAAGAAGCTCTACCGCAACATCCTGGAGATCGAAGGCGTTTCCAAGGGTTATGGCGACGGTCCCCTGTTCAAGGGGCTCAACATGATGCTGGAAGTGGGCGAGAAGGTCGCCATTCTGGGTACCAACGGGATCGGTAAATCCACCCTGATCAAGACGCTCGTTGGGGCACTGGCACCGGATACCGGCACTATCAAGTGGTCCGAAAACGCCCAGATCGGCTACTACGCCCAGGATCACGCCGAGGACTTCGACACTGACCTCAATGTGTTCGACTGGATGGCCCAGTGGAAACAGGAGAACGAAGACGAGCAGGCCGTACGCTCCGTGCTGGGCCGTCTGCTGTTCTCCCAGGACGACATCAAGAAGCCGGTCAAGGTGCTCTCCGGTGGTGAACAGGGCCGCATGCTGTTCGGCAAGCTGATGATGCAGCGCCCCAACATCCTGATCATGGATGAACCGACCAACCACCTGGACATGGAATCCATCGAATCCTTGAACCTGGCGCTGGAGATGTACAAGGGCACCCTGATCTTCGTCTCCCACGACCGTGAGTTTGTCTCCTCCCTGGCGACCCGCATCCTGGAGCTGACCGAAAACGGCATCCGCGATTTCGGCGGCACCTACGAGGATTACCTGCGCACTCAGGGCGTGGTGTAACTCCCTGCCCGCACATCCCGTCAATAAAAACCGGCACCTGAGTGCCGGTTTTTTTATGCCTGTTGGCAAGGCTCCCTCTTGGGATGCAGACCAGAAGAGCCAAGGGTTTGGCTCCCGCAGCTTATCTTCGGCCAGGCAGCTTATTTCGGTCAGAAGGGGCAGCACATCCCGCCCCTTCTGCCGCGTGCAGATAAAAAAACGGCCCCATCAAGGGGCCGTTCTCGTATCGACTGATCGGTTCGACTTATTCGACCGTGGCTTCCACGTCGGTGAAGTACTCAATCTTGGCAGACTTGCGCAGCTCGTCGATGAGAGACTTGTAGCTCACCTGAGCCTTGCCTTGACCCAGCTGGCCTTGCAGCAGCTTGGCCATGCCGGACGGCTCCTTGGCGACGGTCACCTTGTCCAGAGCCACCACCACGCGGTCGCCATTGGCTTCGGTCACCAGCTCGACGCTCGGCTTGCCATCGACCGGATGAGGCATGCGGAAGGCCTGTGCCACCAGGTTCTGATCCAGATCCTGGGCGAAACGGGCGACGCCATCGTGGCTCTCCACCTTCAGACCCAGTGCAGTCAGCTCGGGCTGGATGTTCTCACCGGCCTTGAGCTTGTCCAGCAGACCCTGCGCCTTGCCACGGGCCACTTCACTGGCCTTGTCGTGCTTGATGGCGGCAATCACCTGCTCTTTCACCTCCGCCAGCGGCTTGGCCGCTTTCGGCTGGTGACCGGTGATGTGCATCACCAGCGCCTTGCCGTCAGCCAGTTCGATCACGTCGGAGTTGGTGTTGTCATCGCGCAGCTGCTCGGAGAAGGCCGCAGAGAGCGCCTTGGGATCATTGAGCGGTGCCGGGGCATCAGCCTGGCTGAAGTAACCGGTGGACTGCACCTTGAGGCCCATGGTCTCGGCGGTCAAGTCCAGCGAGTCCGGGTTCTCGAAGCTGCTGTCGGCCATCTTCTGCTGCTCGGCAAAGAACAGCTCCTTGGCCTTGTCGCTCTGCAGACGGCTGATGGTCTCTGCCTTCACATCGGCAAACGGCTTGGTCTGGGCCGGTTCAACCCCCAGCAGCTTGATGACGTGGAAGCCGAACGGGCTCTTGACGACGGCGGAGAGATCGCCGGCCTTGGCCAGGGCGAATGCCGCCTTCTCGAACGCCGGATCCATCACCCCTTTCTCGAACCAATCCAGCTCGCCGCCTTTTTTGGCGGAGAAGGTATCGGAAGAGTCGGCCTTGGCCAGGGCGGCGAAGTCGTCACCCGCCTTGGCTTTTGCCAGTACGGCTTCTGCCTTCTGCTCGGCGGCTTTCTCGTCCTTGCCAAACGGGATCAGGATGTGAGCCACGTGGCGACGCTCGGCACGCTGGAACAGATCCTGATGCTGATCGTAGTAGTCCTGGGCATCCTGCTCGCTCACCTTGACGTCTTTGCCAAGGGTGGCGGCGTCCAGCAGCAGATAGTCGACCTTGACCTGCTCGTCGTTCATGAAGCGGTTGCTGTTGGCCTTGTAGTACTGCTCCACCTCTTCATCGGAGACTTTTACGTCACCCAGATAGGCGGAGGCGGCCAGGCGCACCAGACGCAGATCGCGAGTCTGGTTGTAGAGCTTGTCCAGTTGCTCGGCTTCACCCTTGAGCGCAAATTCGGTGCCCAGCAGGGCGCCCATCAGTTGCTGACGCACCATGTCCTGGCGCAGGGAGTCACGGAACATCTCGGGGGTCATGCCGGCACGGCGGATCAGCTGCAGGTAGCGATCATTGTTGAACTTGCCCTCTTCGGCAAACTCGGGCATGGCTACGATGGCCTGCTTGATCTGCTCATCGCTGACCCGCAGACCCAGTTCACGGGCCTTGCTGTCAAACAGGGCCTGATCGATCAGACGGTCCAGTACGCCGCGACGGAACTGTTTCATGTAATCGGGATTGGCGGCCAGCTGATTGAAGGACTCCCCCATTTGGGACTCCATGCGGGCGCGCTCGTTGCGGTAGGCATTTTCCAGTGCCGCGGCAGTGATATCCGTGCCGTTGACGGTGGCGGGGGCGGTACGGGCCGGACCGTTCAGATAGCTACCTACACCGGCCAAGGCAAAGGAGAGGATGATCAGGCCCAAGATAACCTTGGCCACCTTGCCCTGCGCCCCTTCGCGTAGTTTATCCAACATCATGTTTGTACTTATGCTCCCGAACTCGATGGGCGTAAATAATGAAAAGGCGCACCGATTGCGATGCGCCTTGGTCAATCAGTATGAGGGAGAGCCCTCTCACTTGTCTGGTCTGTGACCAAGGACGGTAGCCGATGTAGAATCAGCGCCCGGCTTAGTTGACCGCGTCTTTCAGGGCTTTACCGGCTTTGAAGGCAGGAACTTTACCAGCGGCGATTTCGATGGTCGCGCCAGTTTGCGGGTTACGGCCAGAACGGGCAGCACGTTCGCGCACGGCGAAAGTACCGAAACCAACCAGAGCAACCTGGTCACCCTCTTTCAGAGCTTCACCGACGGCGTCAATGAAAGCATCCAGCGCACGGCCAGCAGCGGCTTTGGAGATATCAGCACCGTCTGCAATCTTGTCAATCAGTTGAGATTTATTCACTCTTATATTCCCCTTTTATCGAACATCGCTGCGGCGCCGATTTCCCTGGCCACAACAAGTGGAGGTTTTATAGCAAGCCTCCTGATCAGTTGCAAGTGACAATCTGGCGCAAACCCGCGCCACATCACGCCTTGCGACTCATCATGAGTTCCCGATCGGTGGTCAAGGCTACTTCCGTTATCCGGAGCATGCAAGCCTTAACCACCGCCCGAATGCGCCAAATTTGCGGCGCATCAACATTTATACGACAGAAACGCGCTCAAACCCTTGCGGATTGTCCTGCAACGCCAGTTCCAGTACCTCGTCAATCCAGCGAACCGGATGAATTTCAAGGTCTTGTTTGACGTTGTCCGGGATCTCCTCGAGGTCCCGCTCGTTCTCTTTCGGGATCAGCACACGCTTGATGCCACCACGATGCGCCGCCAGCAGCTTCTCTTTGAGACCGCCGATGGGCAGCACTTCGCCGCGCAGGGTGATCTCCCCCGTCATGGCCACATCAGCACGAACCGGATTACCGGTCAAGCTGGAGACCAGGGCGGTACACATGGCGATACCGGCGCTCGGACCGTCTTTGGGGGTGGCCCCTTCCGGTACGTGCACGTGGATGTCGCGCTTCTCGTAGAAGTCCGCATTGATGCGCAGCTTCTCGGCACGGGCCCGCACCACCGTCATGGCGGCCTGGATGGACTCCTGCATCACGTCACCGAGGGAGCCTGTGTAGGTGAGCTTGCCCTTGCCCGGCATGTTGGTGGTCTCGATGGTGAGCAGATCGCCCCCCACTTCGGTCCACGCCAGACCACAGACCTGACCCACCTGGTTCTGGTCGGTCGCCTTGCCGTAGTCGAAACGCTGCACCCCGAGGAACTCCTTGAGGTTGGCCTGATTGACCTGAACATGCTTGATGCTCTTGTCCAGCAGGATGCGCTTGACCGCTTTGCGACAAATCTTGGAGATCTCGCGCTCCAGGCTACGCACCCCCGCCTCGCGGGTGTAGTAGCGGATCACTCCGACCAGGGCGGAATCCTCGATGGTGATCTCGGACTCTTTCAGGCCGTTGCGCTGGATCTGCTTGGAGACCAGGTGCTGCTTGGCGATGTTGAGCTTCTCGTCTTCGGTGTAACCGGACAGACGGATCACTTCCATTCGGTCCAGCAGCGGACCCGGGATGTTCATGGAGTTGGAGGTGGCCACGAACATCACGTCCGACAGGTCATAATCCACTTCCAGGTAGTGATCGTTGAAGCTGTTGTTCTGCTCGGGATCCAGCACTTCCAGCAGGGCGGATGCGGGATCGCCACGCATGTCCGAGCTCATCTTGTCGATCTCGTCGAGCAGGAACAGCGGGTTCTTCACGCCGACTTTCGCCATCTTCTGGATGAGCTTGCCGGGCATGGAACCGATGTAGGTACGACGATGACCGCGGATCTCCGCCTCGTCACGCACGCCGCCGAGCGCCATGCGCACATATTTGCGACCGGTGGCCTTGGCGATGGACTGACCCAGGGAGGTCTTGCCCACACCGGGAGGCCCAACCAGGCAGAGGATGGGGCCCTTGAGCTTGTTGACCCGCGCCTGCACCGCCAGATACTCGAGAATGCGATCCTTGACCTTCTCCAGGCCATAGTGATCGGCATCCAGCACCTCTTGCGCCTTGCCCAAGTCTTTCTTGACCTTGGAGCGCGCCTTCCACGGCACCTGCACCATCCAGTCGACGTAGCTGCGCACCACAGTGGCTTCCGCCGACATGGGGGACATCATCTTCAGCTTGGCAAGCTCGGCCTGCGCCTTCTCACGGGCATCTTCCGGCATGCCGGCCTCTTCAATCTTGCGATTGAGGGCCTCGAACTCATCCGGACTGTCTTCCAGCTCACCCAGCTCTTTCTGGATGGCCTTCATCTGCTCGTTGAGATAGTACTCGCGCTGGCTCTTCTCCATCTGCTTCTTGACCCGGGAGCGGATGCGCTTCTCGACCTGCAGCAGGTCGATCTCCGACTCCATCATGGCCATCAGAAACTCGATGCGCTCGGACACAGAGGCAATTTCCAGCACCTTCTGCTTGTCTTCGAGCTTGAGCGGCATGTGGGCAGCCATGGTATCGGCCAGGCGCGCCGCATCGTCGATCGCCGAAATCGAGGTGAGCACCTCGGGCGGGATCTTCTTGTTGAGCTTGATGTAACCTTCAAACTGACCGATGGCAGAACGTACCAGCACGTCCTGGTCCTTCTCGTCGATCGCCTTGGAGGCGATGTACTGCGCCTCGCCAACGAAGAAGTCCCGGTCGTCGATCATCCGCTCAAGACGGGCACGCTGGCCCCCTTCCACCAGCACCTTGACGGTGCCGTCGGGCAGCTTGAGCATCTGCAGAATATTGGCCACTGTCCCGACGGAGAAGATCTCCTCCACCGTCGGCTCATCGGTTGACGCATCCTTCTGGGCCACCAGCAGAACTTTCTTGTCCTGCTCCATGGCCGCTTCCAGACAGCGAATGGATTTTTCCCGCCCCACAAAGAGTGGAATGACCATGTGGGGATAAACCACCACGTCACGAAGAGGCAGGACGGGAATCTCGATGCGTTCTGAACGCTCTAGGTTCATATATGTCCTCTCGGCTTGTTATACCGTTGGCAAAGCGCTTGGCTGAGTATATGGGGGCGCTTAGATGAGATTCAATCGCCGAAACCGCAAAAAGCATGAAAGGGGCAAAAAGCCCCTTTCATTTGATTAAAAATCAGACATTTACTCTGATGCGGCGGCCTGGGTCTCGGGATTTTCGTAGATCATCAAGGGCGCGGAGTCCCCCTTGATCACGGTCTCGTCGATCACCACCTTGCTGATACCGTCCAGCGACGGCAGGTCATACATGGTATCCAGCAGCACGGCTTCCACGATGGAACGTAGACCGCGAGCGCCGGTTTTGCGCTCCATCGCCTTGCGGGCAATGGCGTTCAAGGCGTCGTCACGGAACTCCAGCTCCACCCCTTCCAGATCGAACAGCGCGGCATACTGCTTGGTCAGCGCGTTCTTCGGCTCTTTCAGGATCTGGATGAGGGCAGCCTCGTCCAGCTCGGTCAGGGTCGCGACCACCGGCAGACGACCGATGAACTCGGGGATCAGACCGTATTTGATCAGATCTTCCGGCTCCACCTTGGCAAAGCTCTCGCTCAGGGTCGCCTTGGCGCTCTTGGACTTCACCTCGGCACCAAAGCCGATGCCGGTGCCCTTGACGGAGCGCTGCTCGATCACCTTGTCCAAGCCGGCGAAGGCGCCACCGCAGATGAACAGGATCTTGGAGGTATCCACCTGCAAGAACTCCTGCTGCGGGTGCTTGCGACCACCTTGCGGCGGCACGGAAGCTATGGTCCCTTCGATCAGCTTGAGCAGGGCCTGCTGCACCCCTTCCCCGGAGACGTCGCGGGTGATGGAGGGGTTGTCCGACTTGCGGGAGATCTTGTCGATCTCGTCGATGTAGACGATGCCACGCTGGGCCTTCTCCACGTCGTAGTCGCACTTTTGCAGCAGCTTCTGGATGATGTTCTCCACGTCCTCGCCCACGTAACCGGCTTCGGTCAGGGTGGTGGCGTCGGCCATGGTGAACGGCACATCCAGCAGACGAGCCAGGGTTTCGGCCAGCAGGGTCTTGCCGCTGCCGGTCGGACCGATCAGCAGGATGTTGGATTTGCCCAGCTCCACACCACCGGACTCGCTGCCGCTGCGCAGCCGCTTGTAGTGGTTGTAGACGGCCACCGCCAGCACCTTCTTGGCGTACTCCTGCCCGATCACATAGTCATCCAGATGAGCGCGGATTTCATGAGGGGTCGGCAGCTCGCTACCATCGCGCTTGGGCGAGATCTCGCGGATCTCCTCGCGGATGATGTCGTTGCACAGCTCGACGCACTCATCACATATGTAGACGGAAGGGCCAGCGATCAGCTTGCGCACTTCATGCTGGCTTTTGCCGCAAAAAGAGCAGTAGAGCAGCTTATCACCCTCACCCTTGCGTTTTTCTGTCATTCAGCAACCTCGTTTTATCAATAGAGGATGGATTGTCCTGTTGAGTTTACAACAGTCCGGAACACCCTGCCCATGCCTGATCTGCCGATTTAGGGCATCACCAAATCAGATGATGTCCTCAATGATGGTACGGGCTAGCTCGTGGCTCAGCCGCGGCGGCTCAGGACACCGTCAACCAGACCATAGGCCACGGCCTGCTCGGCGGACATGAAGTTGTCACGGTCGGTGTCACGCTCGATGGTGGCCATGTCCTGTCCGGTATGGAAGGCAAGACGCTCGTTCAGGGTATTCTTGATCTTCAGGATCTCCTGGGCGTGGATCTGGATATCAGATGCCTGGCCCTGGAAACCGCCCAGCGGCTGGTGGATCATCACGCGGGCATTGGGCAGGCAGAAACGCTTGCCCTTGGCACCACCGGCCAGCAGGAAGGCGCCCATGGAGCAGGCCTGCCCCATGCACACAGTGCTGACGTCCGGCTTGATGAACTGCATGGTGTCATAAATGGACATGCCGGCCGTGACGGCCCCACCCGGAGAGTTGATGTAGATGCTGATGTCCTGATCCGGATTTTCGGACTCCAGGAACAGCAGCTGAGCCACCACCAGATTCGCCATGTGATCTTCGACCTGACCGGTCAGGAAGATCACCCGCTCCTTCAGCAGACGAGAATAGATGTCGTAGGAACGCTCCCCTTTCGCGGTTTGCTCTACCACCATCGGGATGAGCGCATTGCGTGGGGATTCAGTCACATCGTTATAGTTCTTGTACATAAGGCATTGTCCCTAAAATAAAATGGCCCGAGTGGAGATCACACGAGCCATTATACTTAACAGTCTTGACCTTAAGTCAAATGTTCTTAGGCAGCGGCACCGGACTTGTTGATCACTTCGTCAAATGCAACTTCTTTCTCGGTCACCTGGGCCTTGGAGAGGATCAGGTCGATGGCTTGATCTTCTACCGCCAGGTTGCGAACGCCGTTCAGCATCTGCTCGTTCTTCTGGTAGTACTCGATCACTTCCTTCGGATCTTCGTAGGCAGTGGCCATGGATTCGATGATGCTGTTGACGCGGGCGTCGTCAGCCTTGATCTCGTTGGTACGGATCACGTCACCCAGCAGCAGACCTACGCGTACGCGACGCTCGGCCTGGGCCTGGAACAGCTCGGCCGGCAGTTCAGGTGCGTTGCCGCCCTGGAAGCCGCCGAAACGCTGCAGTGCCTGCTGACGCAGGGCATCGATTTCCTGAGCAACGGCAGCCTTCGGCAGATCGATCTGGTTGGCTTCAACCAGGCCGTTCAGCACCTGCTCTTTCACGCTGTTTTTCAGGGCTTGAGCCAGTTCACGCTCCATGTTCTTGCGCACTTCGGCTTTCAGCTCTTCAACGCTGCCGCTCTCGATGCCGAAACGCTTGACGAACTCTTCGGTCAGCTCAGGCAGGATCTGCTCTTCCACCTTGTTCAGCTTGGAAGCGAACTTGGCAGCTTTGCCTTTCAGGTTTTCAGCGTGGTAGTCAGCCGGGAAGGTCACGTCGATGGTGAACTCGTCGCCTGCTTTCTTGCCCATGATGGCGTCTTCGAAGCCAGGGATCATGCGACCGGCACCCAGTACCAGGTTGAAGCCTTCGGCCTTGCCGCCGTCGAACTCTTCACCGTCGATGGAACCGACGAAGTCCATGGTCACACGCATGCCATCGGCAGCGGCGGCGTCCACTTCACTCCAGGTAGCGTGCTGCTTGCGCAGGGTGTCGATCATGTTGGCCAGATCTTCATCCTTCACGGTAGCAACCGGCTTCTCGACCTTGATGGTCTCCAGACCGGCAACTTCGAACTCCGGATACACTTCGAAAGTGGCGGTGAATTCGAAATCCTGACCTTCTTTGATCTCTTTCGGATCCATGGTCGGGGCACCAGCCGGGCTCAGTTTGTTGTCGATGATGGCCTTGATGAAGTTGCTCTGCATCATTTCGTCAGCAACGCGAGCATGAGCCATGGCGCCGAACATTTTCTTGATGATGGCAACCGGAGCCTTGCCAGGACGGAAACCGTCGATGCGACGGGTTTTGGCCAGGCCGTTCAATTCTTTGCGCACGGCGGCGTCAACGGTAGCGGCCGGTACGGTGATGGTAAGACGGCGTTCCAGACCCTGGGTTGTCTCTACAGAAACTTGCATTCTTCTACCTCGTTCAACTCAGCACTGCGTGCTGACCCTTTATTGCCCCTGGGCAAAGCCCGGAGTCTTCCTGTTTATAAAGACAACGACTGTCTTTGTGATGAGAAAATATGACGCGACATTATAGCGGCGCACTTTGATCGAGTCGAGCCACACGTCCCTAAACCGGGCTGGCAATGGCACAATTCGCGCAAAACTGCCCCTTATATGGGGAAAACCGAGCCCGACTTCAAGGATGCAGACTGCAAGAATTTGCACTTGCTCACCTTTTTTCGTGCAAGAGCCTACTTTTTCAGCTCATCAGCCGGCAGACCGGCCACGGCGTGCAGGCTGCGACCCAAATTGTCCGCCCCGCCCCTTCAACCATTGCGTCCATGACCATCGCTCGTTATGGTGGCAGCCATCTTGATAAGTCTGGAGTCACCGACATGGCCTTTTTCCGCTTCTTGTTCAATCTGCTCTGGTTCGTACTGGGAGGCGTCTTCATGGGGCTGGCCTGGTGGCTGGCCGGACTGATCTGTTTCATCTCCCTCATCGGCATCCCCTGGGGACGCGCCTGCTTCGTCATCGGCACCTTCACCTTCTTCCCGTTTGGCAAGCAGGCAGTCAACCGCAAGACCATGACGGGGCTGAGCGACATGGGCACCGGCACCATGGGGCTGATTGGCAACATCATCTGGTTCGTGCTGATCGGGATCTGGCTGGCCATCGGCCACATCGCCTCGGCGCTGGCCTGCTTCGTCACCATCATCGGCATCCCGTTCGGCATTCAGCACCTCAAGCTGGCGCTCATCAGCCTGGCCCCCATCGGCCAGATGATCGTCACCAATCAGGAAGCCGAATCCGGTCGCTATATTCGTTAAGGGCGATGCCGCCGACCGCAAAAAAGGGCAGACTAGGGTCTGCCCTTTTTCATTGCCATCTTGAGGTACCCCATGCTGCCCAGCCACTTCTTCGCCAATCTCGCCCGCATGAAACTCATCTACCGCTGGCCGCTGATGCGCAACATCCAGCCCGAGAACATCGCCGAGCACAGCCTGCAGGTGGCCATGGTGGCCCACGCCCTCGGCCTCATCAAAAACCGGCTCTTTGGCGGCAGTGTGGATGCCGATCGCGCCGCCGTGATGGCCCTTTATCACGACAGCAGCGAGGTGCTGACCGGCGATCTGCCCACCCCGGTCAAGTACTTCAATCCCGAGATTGCCCGCGAATACAAGAAGATTGAGTTGGCGGCCGAGCAGCGCCTGCTCGGCATGTTGCCGCCTGAGCTGGTAGAGGATTTTCGCCCGCTGCTGGACTCGGGTGCCCAGGACGGCGAGCTGGCCAGGTTGGTGAAGGATGCCGACACTCTCTGCGCCTATACCAAGTGCCTGGAGGAGATCAACGCCGGCAACCGGGAGTTCGAGCCGGCGCGCAAGCGCCTCGAGCAGATGCTGGCCGCCCGGATGAGCGACGAGATGCGCTACTTCATCGACATCTTCGTGGCGAGCTTCTCCCTGCCACTCGATGAACTCAACGCCCATTAAACCAGCCAGCTCCCCTCAAAACAGAAAGACCCGCCGGTTTGCGCCGGCGGGTCTTTCGTTTTTCTCAGCAGACAAGATGCCGCGTATCAGTGCCCCAGCTCGCGCGACGGCACCAGCCCGCTCGCCCGCCAGGCGGGGTAAAGGGTCGCCACCAGGCTCATCAGGATGGCGGCGCCGGTCACAATGAGCAAGTCCTGCATGTGCAGCTCGGTCGGCAGAAAGTCGATGAAGTAGATGTCCGGATTGAGGAAACGGTGGCCGATCACCCCTTCAATGGCGCTCAGGATCTGGGTCAGCTTGCTGGAGAGCAGGCCACCGAGCAGGGCGCCGAGCAGAGCCCCTGCCACCCCGTTCACCATCCCCTGAATGACGAAGGTGAGCCGGATCTGGCCCGGGCTCGCCCCCATGGTCTTCAAGATGGCGATCTCGCTGCGCTTCTCGTTCACCGCCATCACCAGGGTGGAGACGATGTTGAAACAGGCCACCGCCACCACCATCAGCATCACCACGTACATCACGGTGCGCACCATCTGGATGTCCTGATAGAGATAGCCCTGGCGGCTCATCCAGCTGCTGATGTAGACGTAGTGCGGAAACTTCTGGGCGGCCGCCACCGTGATGGACTGCGCCTTGAGCACATCGTTCACCTTGAGACTGAAGCCCTCCACCGCACTACCCATGCCGGTGATGGCCTGGGCATCCGCCAGATGCATGAAGCCGAGCACCCCATCGAGCTGGCCGCCGATCTCGAGCAGCCCCACCACCTTGAGGGTCTCCCGCTTCGGGTTCTTGATGCCGGTGGCATCGCCCCCCTGAGGCAGCAGCAGGGTGACGGTATCCCCTATCTTGACCCCCAGCTTGTCGGCAATGGTTTTGCCGAGGATGAGGCCGTGCTCGCCGGCTTGCAGCTCGCGCAGGCCGCGCCCCGTCATGTAGTTGCCCGCATCGGAGAGATTGGCCTCGAGCTCCGGCAGCACGGCGCGCACTTGCAGCCCCTTGAGGGCGCTGCCGTGCTCCAGCAAGCCGTCGAGTCGGATCACCGGGGCGGCAGCCTCCACCCCGGGCTGGGCCAGCAGGTAATCCCGCAGCTTGGGCCAGTTGGGGAGCGGCGCCTCCATCCCCATCAGCTCGCCGTGGGGCACCACGGAGAGCACCCGGTTTTTGAGCTCCCGCTCAAAACCGTTCATGGCGGAGAGCCCCAGGATCAGCGCCATCACCCCGAGGGCGATGCCGATGAGGGAGGAGGCGGAGATAAAGGCGATGAAGCCGTTGCGACGGCGGGAGCGGCTGTAACGCAGGCCCAGAAACAGGGGCAGCGGTTTGAACATCAGGCGACCTCCGCCATCACGCCGCTCACCAGGGTCACCCGGCGATGGAGCTTGGCTGCCAGGCTCAAGTCGTGGGTCACCACCACGAACGCGGTGCCGAGCTCGCGGTTGAGCTCGCAGAGCAGCTCATAGACGGCGGTGGCACTGGCGTGATCCAGGTTGCCGGTGGGCTCGTCCGCCAGCACCAGGCTGGGTTCGTTGACCAGGGCGCGGGCGATGGCCACCCGCTGGCGCTCACCACCGGAGAGCTCGGACGGTCTGTGGTTGAGACGATGGGAGAGCCCTACCCGCCCCAGCATCTTGCTCGCCTTCTCGGTGGCGCTCGTCACCGACTCGCCGGCGATCAGCAGCGGCATGGCAGCATTTTCCAGCGCACTGAATTCGGAGAGCAGGTGGTGGAACTGGTAGACAAACCCCAGCTCCTGGTTGCGAAACTTCGCCTGGGTGCGGCTGTCCCAGCGGTGGATATCCTGCCCCTTGAACAGCACGGCGCCGCTGGAGGGGTTGTCGAGCGCCCCCATCAGGTGCAGCAGGGTGGTCTTGCCGGAGCCCGAGCTGCCCACCACCGCCAGCATCTCGCCGGGCGCCACACTAAGATCGATGCCCTTGAGTACCTGGGTCTCCAGATCGCCCTCTTTGTAGACATGGTTGAGGGCCTGACAGCGCAGCAGCGGCTCGCAGGAGACGGATTGATTCATAAAGGGGGCTCCACTTGCACCAGTAACAACAGAAGATGAATTATTCATAGCGCAGCGCCTCCGCCGGTTTGACCCGGGCCGCGCGGGCCGCCGGGTAGAGGGTGGCGCTGAAGCTGAGCAGCACGGCGCCCAGCAAAATGGTCACGACCTGAGCCGGTTCGACGATGACCGGCAGGCCCGAGCCGCCGGCCGTCATATAGAGGTTGAGCCCCACCGCATTGAGCAGAGGGTTGAGCCCCATGGAGAGTGCCAGCCCCGCCAGCCCCCCGAACAGGGCGCCGATGACGCCGCTGGAGGCCCCCAGCACCATGAAGATCTTGACGATGCCAGACTCGCTCATGCCCATGGTACGCAGGATGGCGACCTCCCCTTCCTTGTCGGTCACCACCATCACCAGGGCGGAGAGGATGTTGAAGGTGGCGACCGCGATGATCAGCACCAGCATCAGACCCATCATCCGCTTCTCCATGGCCACCGCCTGGAACAGCTCGCCGCGCTCGCGGCGCCAGTCCTGCCACTCCAGCCCGTCCGGCAGCGCCGTCTTCACCACCTGATCAGCGGCGAAGGGATCATCCAGCCAGAGGCGGATGCCGCCTACCTTGTCCGCAGGCAGGCGCAGCAGACGCTGGGCATCTCCCAGCGCAATCAGGGCAACCTGGCTGTCCACGTCGGCGCCGACCCCGAAGATGCCGGAGACGGTGAAGAGGCGCTGGGCCGGCACCCGGCCAAACGGGGTGAAACGGGTGCCTTCGGTCAGGATCAGACGGACCTGGTCGCCCATGGAGACCTTGAGACGATTGGCCACCCCCTGCCCCAGCACTATGTGGTATTCGCCGGCTTGCAGGCTGTCCAGACGCCCCATCTGCATCTGGGCGTGCAGGATGTCATCCTTGGGCCACTGGGCGGGATCGATCCCCTGCACGCTCACACCGGTGAGCTGACCGGGGCTTTGCAACATGCCTTCGCTGTCGAGCATGGGGGCATGGGCGATCACGTGGGGCAACCTGGCCAAGTCCGGCAGCCCCTGCGGCGCGGCGTCGATGCGCCCCGCCGGGCTGGTCACCACCACATGGGGGATCACCCCGAGGATGCGCCCCTTGAGCTGCCCTTCAAAACCGTTCATCACCGAGATGACCACCATCAGGGCCGCGACCCCGATGGCAATGCCGAAAGTGGAAAACAGGGAGATAAATGACACGAAGCGATTGCTGCGTCGCGAGCCTGCGTAACGCAGGCCGATGGCCAGCGACAGTGGCTGAAAAAGTCCAGTCTTCAAGGATATCTACGTTGCCAACAAAATAAGATACCGGATAATAAAGGGAAACCGTCTATGACAACAAGGGATAGCCTCCATGCAGGAACAGTTCTTCAGTGTCACCCATGCCACGCCGGTCAATGTGATCCCCATGCCCGGCGATTTTCACCTGCCCTCGCTGGAGGCACTGGAAGCCGAGCTGCCCGAACCCTTTCGCATCGCCTCCTCCATCACTTCCATCGACATGGTGACCAGCCGCCTGCTCCGCAACCAGAGTGAGTCGATGCACGATCTGGTGGAGATCATCAACCAGCAGTCGCGCAAGATCGACATGATCATGGGCTATGTGCTGTCGGTGCAGGATCACCCGGAGCACCGCTTCCACACCCTGCGCTTTGGCGCCGGCCAGCTCACCTATCTGCACCCGCGCCAGGGCCACGGCGAGGCACCGCACCTGCACCAGATAGTGCGGCTCAAGATCTTCCTGCGCGAAGAGGCCTCCGCCATCTACTGCTACGGCCAGGTCAAGCAGCTGGAACCGAGCGAGCACGGCACCCAGGTGGTGCTCGACTATGTGCGGATCCGCGAGGATGACCGCGAACTGCTGGTACGCGCCAGCCTGCATATCCAGTCCAAACAACTCAAACTTCGTGCGCAAGACCGTCAACGTTAAAAGAATCGAATGATGCCAATGAAGCTCCCCGCCTTGCCCGCCAAGGCGGGCCAAAAGTTAACGCTCGGCCAGCTGACAGGCAGCAGCCTCTCGCTGATGGCCGCTCGCCTCACCGAGGAGGCTCATCGCCCCGTCCTGCTGGTGACCGCCGATACCCCGAGTGCCCTGCGCCTCGAACAGGAACTGCAGTACCTCTTGGCCGACAAGGGCTGCCCGGTGCTGCTGTTCCCGGATTGGGAGACCCTGCCCTACGACACCTTCTCCCCCCATCAGGACATCATCTCCCAGCGGCTCGAGACCCTCTACAAGCTGCCGCAGATGAGCAGCGGCGTGCTGATCGTGCCCATCTCCACCCTGATGTTGCGCACGGCGCCCCGGGTCTATCTCGACAAGTACAGCCTGATGGTGAAGAGCGGCCAGCGCCTCAACCTGCAGCAGCTGCGCGCACGCCTGGCCGAGGCAGGTTACGTGGCGGTGGAGCAGGTGCTGGAGCACGGCGAATTTGCCGCCCGCGGCTCACTGCTCGATCTCTTCCCCATGGGCAGCAGCAGCCCCTATCGCATCGACTTCTTCGACGACGAGGTGGACTCCATCCGCCCGTTCGACCCCGAGACCCAGCGCTCCAGCGAGCCGGTCAAGAGCGTCAGCCTGTTGCCGGCCCGGGAGTTTCCCACCGATGAAGCCGCCATCGAGCTGTTTCGCGGCCAGTATCGCGAACAGTTCGAGATCTCCCGCGCCGATGGCTCCATCTATCAGGAGGTGAGCAAGGGGCGCTGGCCGGCGGGCATCGAGTACTATCTGCCGCTCTTCTTCCAGCAGACCGCCAGCCTGTTTGATCACCTGCCGGACAACACCCTGCTGCTGACCGTGGGGGAGATCTACCCCGCCGCCCAGCGCTTCTGGAACGACATCGGCCAGCGCTACGAAGACAGGCGCTGGGACAATACCCGGCCCCTGCTGCCACCCCAGCAGATCTACCTGCCGGTGGAACAGCTGTTTGCCGCTCTGGGTCAGTACGCGGCCGTACGGCTGCAGGAGGCCCCCACCGCCGGCGATGCCGGCCAGCACGACCTCCCTCTCTCGGCGCTGCCGGACCTTCAGCTCGATCACAGCAAGGAGCAGCCGCTGCTGGCCCTCAGCCAGTTCCTGCAAGATTTTGCCGGCCGCACCTTGTTTGCGGTGGAGTCCGAAGGACGGCGCGAGGTGCTGGGGGACCTGCTGGCGCGCATTGCGCTGCAACCCAAGGAGTTCACCTCGCTCGATGCCTTCATCACCAGCAAGGCCCGCCACGGCCTGCTGGTGGCACCGCTCGAACGCGGTTTCTTGCTGCGAGAGCCGGGGCAAGAGGAGCTGGCGCTCATCACCGAAACCGAACTGCTGGGCGGCAAGATCCGCAGCAAACGGCAACGGGAGAAGAGCAAGAATTTAAGCTCCGATGCGGTGATCCGAAACCTGGGCGAGCTGACCCAGGGTCAGCCGGTGGTGCATCTGGATCACGGGGTCGGTCGCTATCTGGGGCTGGAGACCATAGACGCCGGCGGCCTGCCCACCGAGTTTCTGACCCTGGAGTACGCCGGTGGCGACAAGCTGTTCGTGCCGGTCACCAGCTTGCACCTCATCAGCCGCTACACAGGTTCCGACAATCCGCCCAGCCACAAGCTCGGCGGCGAGGCCTGGGTCAAGGCGCGGCGCAAGGCGGCCGAGAAGGTGCGCGACGTGGCGGCCGAGCTGCTCGATGTCTACGCCCACCGCGCGGCCCGCGCCGGCTTTGCCTTCAAGCACGACCGCGAGGCCTATCGCCAGTTTGCCGCCGGCTTCCCGTTCGAGGAGACCGAGGATCAGCTCAACGCCATCAATGCTGTGCTCGGCGACATGTGCCAGGCCAAGAGCATGGATCGGCTGGTGTGCGGCGACGTGGGCTTTGGCAAGACCGAGGTGGCGATGCGGGCAGCCTTTGTGGCCGTGCACGGCGGCAAGCAGGTGGCCGTGCTGGTGCCCACCACCCTCTTGGCCCAGCAACACTATGACAACTTCCGCGACCGCTTCGCCAACTGGCCGGTGCGGGTGGAGGTGCTGAGCCGCTTCCGCTCCGCCAAGGAGCAGAGCGCGGTGATGAAGGAGATGGCCGAGGGCAAGGTGGACATCATCATCGGCACCCACAAGCTGCTCGGCGCCGAGCTCACCTTCAAGGATCTCGGCCTGCTCATCGTCGACGAGGAGCATCGCTTCGGGGTGCGCCAGAAGGAGAAGATCAAGGCGCTGCGCGCCGACGTGGATATCCTCACCCTCACAGCTACCCCCATTCCGCGTACCCTCAACATGGCGATGTCGGGCATGCGGGATCTCTCCATCATCGCCACCCCGCCCGCCAAGCGCCTGGCCATCAAGACCTTCGTGCGCCAGCATGAGCCGGCGGTGGTGCGCGAGGCGGTGCTGCGGGAATTGAAGCGTGGCGGTCAGGTCTACTACCTGCACAACGACGTGGAGAGCATCGAGAAGTGTGCGGCGGATCTTGCCGAGCTGGTGCCGGAGGCGCGCATCGGCATCGCCCACGGCCAGATGCGCGAACGGGAGCTCGAGCGGGTGATGTCGGACTTCTACCACCAGCGTTTCAACCTGCTGGTCTGCACCACCATCATCGAGACCGGCATCGACGTGCCGAGCGCCAACACCATTATCATGGACCGGGCGGATCATCTGGGCCTGGCCCAGCTGCACCAGCTGCGGGGCCGGGTCGGCCGCTCTCACCACCAGGCCTATGCCTATCTGCTCACCCCCCATCCCAAGCTGATGACCAAGGACGCGGCCAAGCGGCTGGAGGCCATCGCGTCCCTCGAAGATCTCGGCGCCGGCTTTGCGCTCGCCACCCACGATCTGGAGATCCGCGGCGCCGGCGAACTGCTTGGCGACGATCAGAGCGGCCAGATCGAATCGGTGGGCTTCACCCTCTACATGGAGATGCTGGAGCAGGCGGTGGAGGCGCTCAAACATGGCAAGGAGCCGTCGCTCGAACAGCTCATGAGTCAGCACACCGAGGTGGAGCTGCGCCTGCCGGCCTTGCTCCCGGACGACTACATCCCGGACGTCAACATGCGCCTCTCCATGTACAAACGGATCGCCAGTGCGGCGGACGAGCAGGAGCTGCGCGAACTCAAAGTGGAGCTGATCGACCGCTTCGGCCTGCTGCCGGAACCGACCAAGACCCTGATGGAGCTGGCCGCCTTCCGCCAGCGCGCCACGGCGCTGGGCATTCGCCGGGTGGAGATGAGCGAGCGCGGCGGCTATCTGGACTTTACCCAGGAGACCCGCGTCAACCCGGCCTATCTGGTCAAGCTGCTCTCCGAGCAACCGCGCATCTACAAGATGGACGGGCCGACCCGGCTGCGCTTCCAGGTGCCGACCCAGGAGCGGGCCATGCGCCTCAAGCTGGTGGACGGTCTGCTGGCGGATCTCGCCAACCACGCCAGCCCCTGAGGTGGCGGTGATTGAGCGGCTAGCCGCTCATCCAAATAAAACGGGAGCCATATTGGCTCCCGTTTTTTATCCCGTGACACAAGCGGTCAAGACTGCTCGGCCGGGTTCTCGTGGGCGGAGAACTCCCGCATGAAGGCCTCGGCCCGCTCCACCATCTTGGTGGAGCCCACGAAATAGGGGGTGCGCTGGTGCAGCGCGGTGGGCTGGATATCCATGATGCGGTTGAAGCCGTCGGAGGCTCTGCCACCCGCCTGCTCCACCAGGAACGCCATGGGGTTGCACTCATAGAGCAGACGCAGCTTACCGTTCGGCGAGTTGGTGCCGGACGGATAGATGTAGATGCCACCCTTGAGCAGGTTGCGGTGAAAATCGGAGACCAGGGAACCGATGTAGCGGGAGGTGTAAGGGCGGTGGGTCGCCTCGTCCCGCTCCTGGCAATATTTGAGGTACTTCTTCACCCCGTCCGGGAACTTGATGTAGTTGCCCTCGTTGATGGAGTAGATCTTGCCCTCCTCCGGAATGCGGATGTTCTCGTGGGAGAGGCAGAAGCAGCCGATGGAGGGGTCGTAGGTAAAGCCGTTGACGCCAAAACCAGTGGTGTAGACCAGCATGGTGGAGGAGCCATAGACCACGTAACCGGCGGCGACCTGACGGTTGCCCGGCTGCAGGAAGTCTTCCAGGGTGACGCCGGCACCCGGCTTGCTGACCCGGCGATAGATAGAGAAGATGGTCCCGACGGAGACGTTGACGTCGATGTTGGAGGAGCCGTCGAGGGGATCTATCAGCACCACGTACTTGGAGTGGCGGGAGAGCTCGGAATCGAAGGAGACGAAATCCTCCTCCTCTTCGGAGGCCATGCCACACACCTCGCCACGGGCTTCCAGCGCAGCCTTGAAGCGCTCGTTGGCGTAGACGTCCAGCTTCTGCTGCACCTCGCCCTGCACGTTTTCAGCACCCATGGAGCCGATGATGTCCGCCAGCCCCGCCTTGTTGATCTCCCGGTTCACCACCTTGGCAGCCAGGCGAATGGAGCTGAGCAGAGAGGTCAGCTCGCCGGTCGCAGTGGGATAATCCGCCTGCTTTTTGACGATGAACTCGCCCATGGTGATCATGTTTCGCATTATGGTTCCTTTAAGATCGTTTCCGTTGGCATTGAAAACGTTTGCAAGCATCAGCAAAAAAAGTGCCGATCCTCGACAGCGTTGTTTTGTAACCTAATGTAACGTCTGTTTTTTGTTTTTGCAGCGAATTAAGCCGCTTGATAAATGCACATTCCCGCCATTTTTTCTGCCCGACGCTCGCCATAAACTGGTTTCAATCGGTAACTTTTCGAATGTTAATTCGTGGCAAAAAATCACGAAGATGTTGCCATGAAGGCGCCAAGATCCCCGCTCTGCCCCCTATCTGGGGCGCATGCCAAAGGAGACCGGCCTGCCTCTTGAGATCTCGCCATCAATCCCGCACACTGGCCAGGCTTTGGAAGCAAAAAAACATAAGGATATTCAATGAAAAGGACTCTCATTGCCGGCACGGTGGCCGCTCTGTTCGCACTCCCCGTCCTGGCGGCCCAGGTACCGGCCGGTACCAAGCTGTTACCCGCAGAACAGCAAACCTTCATCCGCAACATAGGTACCGAACCCGCCTCCATCGATCCCCAGATGGTGGAAGAGAGCGCGGGCAGCGAAATCGTCAACGATCTGTTCGAGGGGCTCTACACCCTGGACGGGGACGGCAAGCTGCAGCCTGCCGGCGCCCTGGGTTACCAGCTCGATCCCACCGGCACCGTCTACACCTTCAAGCTCAGACCAGATGCCAAGTGGTCCAACGGCGAGCCGGTGACGGCGGCCGATTACGTCTATGGCTGGCAGCGGGCGGCGGATCCCAAGAACGCCTCCAACTACGCCTGGTTCATCGAGCTGACCGGTGTCACCAATGCCGCCGAGGTCATCCAGGGCAAGCAGAGCCCGGATACGCTGGGCATCAAGGCGCTCGATGAGCATACCCTGCAGATCACCTTGAAAAACCCGGTCCCCTTCTTTCTGAAGACCCTCTCCCACTACACCACCTTCCCGGCACCGAAGGCGACCATTGAGAAGTTCGGTCATGAGTGGGTCAAGCCGGGCAACATCGTCTCCAACGGCGCCTTCGTGCTCAAGGAGTGGACTCCCAACGAACGCCTCATCGCCGAGCGCAACCCCCATTACTGGGACAACAAGAATACGGTGCTGAACAAGGTGCTCTATCTGGAGATCGTCTCCGACACCGCCGCCTACAACCGCTACCGCGCCGGCGAGCTGCACTACACCAGCTACCCGCTCGAGCAGTACAAGCAGCTCAAGCAGCAGAGTCCGCAGGAGCTGGTGAGCGTACCGACCCTGGCCACCTACTACTACGTGTTCAACACCCAGCGTAAACCGTTCGATGACCCCAAGGTGCGCAAGGCGCTGTCGCTTGCCATCGACAGGGACACCATCACCGAGAAGATCCTGGGACAGGGTCAGATCTCTGCCTTCAGCCTGACCCCGCCCATCGTCGACGGCTTCGAGCTCAAGCGACCGGCCAGCGAGCTGATGAGCAAGGAGGAGCGGATCAAGCAGGCCAAGGCGTTGCTCGGCGAGGCGGGCTACGGCCCGGACAAGCCGCTGACGGTGGACATCCTCTACAACACCAACGAGGGGCACAAGAAGATAGCGCTGGCCATCTCCTCCATGTGGAAGCACAACCTGGGTGTCCAGGCCAAACTCAACAACATGGAGTGGAAAACCATGGTCTCGGCCCTCAACGAAGGGGATTTCGGGGTCAGTCGCTACTCCTGGAACGGGGACTATAACGACGCCTCCACCTTCCTCGATATCCTGACCTCCAGCAGCAGCGCCAACAGCGGCAAGTGGTTCAACAAGGAGTACGACGCCCTGCTGAGCAAGGCCCACGACTCGCAGGATGGCGCCGAGCGCAACCGCCTCTATCAACAGGCGGAAGCGGTGATCGAGGCCGACGCCCCCATCGCCCCGGTCTACTTCTACGTCAAGTCCCGCCTGCTCAAGCCCAACATCAAGGGCTACCCCTACCAGAATCCGCAGGATCTGGTCTACTCGAAGGACCTCTACCTCACCGCGCAGTGAGGCTAGCTATCCCGCATAAAAAAAGACCGCCATTCGGCGGTCTTTTTTTCAATCCTCCTGGCAGGCGGCCAGTGCCACCCTGCGCCGGCGCAGCACCACAGGTTGTACCAGCAGCTGGGCCAGCAAGACCCCAAACAGGGTCATGCCACCGCCGATCAGGTGGTAGCTGGTCAATCTCTCGCCGAGCCAGCTGATGGCCAGGCCCGCTGTCATCACCGGCAGCAGGTTCATGAAGATGGCAGTGCGGCTCGCCCCGAGCAGAGCAATGCCCTGCATCCAGAGCCAGGGGGACAGGGCCGAAGTCGGGATCCCCGCGTAGAGGATGAGCCAGAGCGCCCGCCCGTCCGGCCAGTGCCCATCCACCAGCAGATAAAACGGGGTGAGGAACAGCAGACTGCAGAGCACCTGGCCGTAGAGCATGGACCAGTTGTCGAGCCCCAGATCCCACTTCTTGAGCAGCACGCTGTAGAGCGCATAGGTGCCCGCCGACAGCAGCATATAGACGGAGCCGATGTGGATGCCCTGGGTAAAGAGGCGGGCGGGATCCCCCTGCCCCAGCAAAATGGCCAGCCCCAGAATGGAGATGACGCCGCCTAGCAGCGCCCCCCAGGTGGGACGTTCGCGCAGCAGCCAGATGCTGAGCAGCACAGTCATCAACGGCGTCAGCCCCATCATCAGGCCAATTTCGGTCGCCCCCAGGGTCTGCGCTGCGTAGTAGCCGAAGGTCTGGTTGAGCACCATGCCGAGCAGGGCCAGCGCCGCCAGTTGATAGAAGCCGGCCCGCAGTTTGGCTCGCTCGCGCCAGGCCCGATGGGCCAGAAACGGGGTCAGCACGATGGCGGCCACCATCCAGCGCGACCAGGCAAGCGCCGCCGGTGAGAGTACCCCCACCGCCAATTTGCTGACGATGGCGTTGCCGGCCCAGATGGCCATGCAGGAGAAGGGAAACAAGAAGGCAAGGGGCATCGCTATATCCAGAAAAAACCAGCGGGTATTTCAGGCGGGAGTATAGGGAGGCCGGCAGGATTAGCAAGCATCAGGCCGTCCGGGGTGGATTGCCTGACAAAAAGGGGAACCGAACAGCGCCAAAGAGGCCGGAATGGCCCCAAAAACAATCATGCCCGCACAGTGGCGGGCATGATACGGATCAGCGAGGTGACGAAGCTATCACGCCGCATCCATGTGCAGTCTCGAAATCAACGCGTTGACCTCGACCACGGTCTGGCGGTGGGGAATGTCCGCCGACGTGGGCATCATCAGCAAGCCGGACTGGAAGTCGAAGCGTCCTCTGCCGTGGATGTAAATCCGCCCCTTGAAGAAGGTTTTGACATGTTTTGCCACCATCAGTGGCAGGTACTTCTTGAATACTCTCATCGTTTGCAACCTCTTGCAGTTGTATCCGTATGACAGCAGCTTCTGCGAAATAATTCCGTCAAATCTGTATAAAAATCCGGAAAAATCGCAACTCTCTTCCCCAAAAAACCAATCTATAACTTTTTATTAACTTTTAGCGTATTGTATGTGGTCCTTCCAACCAGAGCAAGGCCCCCTTGCCATCCTGCCACTCGATACAGGCCAGGCCCGAGGTGGCAAACATGGGGGCACCGGCCGCCGGACAGAGGCTCTGCACCAGGTATCCCACCAGCGGCAGGTGGCTCACCATCAGGATGCTGTCATGTTTGGCCGCAAGCGCAGTGAGGTAACTTGCCACGAAGGCCGGATCGCCATAAGGGGTGATGTCACCACTCTCTTCGACGGCCCCCGCCTTGGGTAATTCACTGCATATGCTCTGCCAGGTTTGTCTGGCGCGCAGGTAGTTGCTGTGGATCACCCGATCCAGCTTGCCGCCAAGCTGGGGGGCCAGCCAGCGGGCCATGTGGATGGACTCTTCGATTCCCTGCTCGGTCAGTGGACGCTGTTCATCTGTTTTCGCATTCATGCCAGCCTGGCCATGACGCATGATGTAGATTTTCATTACAACCTCGCCCAACGGGCCTGTTTTGATAGCGGGGGGATCTTACCCCGCCATGCCGGGGGAAACAATTGCGCTACCTCTCAGAAAAGGGTTTGCCTCACCGGGTAGCGGGGTCGATAATCATGTTTAAATTCAAATAAATCCAACAAGAGTCACGCGCCAATGAGCCCATATGCCAGTCCCAACGACCATCGGCAATACCACTATCTGGAGCTGGCGAACCGGCTCAGGGTCTTGTTGATTTGCGATCCCGACACCGACAAGTCCGCCGCCTCCCTGGCCGTCAACACCGGCCACTTCGACGATCCGGCGGACCGGCAGGGGATGGCTCATTTCCTTGAGCATATGCTGTTCCTTGGCACCTGCACCTATCCCAAACCTGGTGAATACCAGCAATTTATGAGCCGTCATGGCGGCAGCAACAACGCCTGGACCGGCACCGAGTTCACCAACTTCTTCTTCGAAATCGACAACGGCTTCTTCGAGGCAGGGCTGGATCGCTTCTCCCAGTTCTTCATCTGCCCCACCTTCGATCCCGAGTGGGTGGACAAGGAGCGCAACGCGGTCGACTCCGAATACCGCCTCAAGCTGCAGGACGACGTGCGCCGCAGCTACCAGGTGCACAAGGAGACGGTCAACCCGGCTCACCCCTTCGCCAAATTCTCGGTGGGCAACCTGGATACTCTGGCCGATCTGCCCGGCCGGGATCTGCGCTCCGACCTTATCCGGTTTTACGAAACCCACTACAGCGCGGATCGCATGGCGCTGGTGATGATCTCGCCAGCGGATATCGAGACCCAGCTGGGTTGGTGCGATCGCTTTTTCGCTCCCATTTTGAATCGCAATTTGGGAACGCCGACCCTAGACATGCCCCTCTACCGGCTCGATGACCTGGGCATTCGCATCCAGATCAACCCGGTCAAGGAGACCCGCAAGCTCGCGCTCACCTTCCCGCTGCCCAACGTGGATGAGTATTACGACAAGAAGCCCCTCACCTTCCTGAGCCACCTCATCGGCTACGAAGGGGACGGCAGCCTGCTCTCCCTGCTGAAAGCGAAGGGCTGGGTCAACCAGCTCTCCGCCGGCGGTGGCATCAGCGGCGCCAACTTCAAGGATTTTGGCGTCAACTTCGGGCTGACCCCGCTCGGGCTCGAACACGTCAACGAGATAGTGACGGCCCTGTTCGGTTACTTGAAGCTCATCGAGCGCGGCGGAGTGGAAGCCTGGCGCTATGACGAGAAACGCACCGTACTCGAATCGGCGTTTCGTTTTCAGGAGCGGGGCCGGGCGCTCGACACCGTCTCCGGGCTGGTGTTGAACCTGTTCAGCTACGCCCCAGATGACCTGCTCTACGGCGACTACATGATGCGCGCATACGACGAGCCGCTCATTCGCCGCCTGCTCGCCAAGCTCACCCCCCACAACCTGCGCATGACCGTCACGGCGCCGGAGCTCGGCACGGACCGGCTGGCCCGCTGGTATCAGACCCCTTACAGCGTCTCCATCATCACCGAGGCGGAGAAGATCCGCTGGCAGCAGAGCGAGCCGGATCCGGCGCTGGCCCTGCCGCTGCCCAACCCCTTCATCAGCAACCGGCTCGACGTGCGCACGCCCGAGCTTGCCGCCGACATGCCCGCCTGCCTCATCGATCGGCCCGGCTTTCGGCTCTGGCACCTGCACGAGCATCAGTTCAGCGTGCCCAAGGGCAACCTCTACATCTCCATCGACAGCGAGCACGCGGTCAAGAGCCCGCGCCACATCGCCATGGCACGCCTGGCGGTGGAGCTGCTCACCGACCACCTCAACGCCCTCACCTACCCGGCGGAGCTGGCGGGGCTCGGTTATCAGATCTATGCCCACCAGGGCGGCTTTACCATCAACCTGAGCGGCTTTGCCGACAAGCAGCCGCTGCTGCTCGACATGATCCTCGGCAACCGCACCCTGGGTTACCCGGATCCGGCCCGTTTTGCCGAAATCAAGGAGCAGCTCATCCGCAACTGGGACAACCAGTCCAAGGCGCGCCCCATCTCCCAGCTGTTCAACCAGCTCACCAGCCTGCTGCAGCCCAACAACCCGCCGTTCGAGCAGTTGCTGCGCCACCTGCGCAGCGTCGAGCTGGGCGAGATGCCCGCCTTCGTGGCGAGCCTCTTTGCCGAGGTGCACGTAGAGACCCTGGTGCACGGCGACTGGACCGCCGCCGAGGCCCTCGAACTCGCCGCCCTGCTGGAGCGCCACCTCGGCGTCAACAGCCAGCCCAGTGCCGAGACCCGTCGCCCGCTCATCTCCATTCAGGACAGGGGCACCCTCATTCGCGAACAGGGCTGCGAGCATGAAGATTCGGCCCTGCTGGTCTACTACCAGTCGCGCACCACCCGGGCGCGGGATCTGGCCTGCTTCACCCTGGCCAACCACATCATGTCCTCCACCTTCTTTCACGAGCTGCGCACTCGTCAGCAGCTCGGCTATGTGGTGGGGGCCGGCAACCTGCCCCTCAATCGCCATCCCGGCCTCATCTTCTACATTCAGTCGCCGGTGGCCGGGCCGCAGATCCTGCTGGATGCGGTGGAGGAGTTCATCGACCTGTTTCCGCTGGCCATGCTCGAACTCACCGCCCAGCAGTGGCAGGACAGCAAGGCGGGCCTGCAGGCCCAGCTGAGCGAGCGGGATGCCAACCTGCGCAGCCGCGGCCAGCGCCTGTGGGTCAGCATCGGCAACAAGGATCTCGGCTTTGATCAGCGCGAAAGGGTGTGCGAGGAGGTCGGCAACCTGAGCCGCGCCGATCTGGTGCGCTTTATCACCCAGCTGAGATCGAGAACGTCGGATCGGCTGATCCTCTGCAGCTATGGTCAGGGCCACGAGCACGACGAGCGCATCACCGGCCAGTTTATCGACGACCCGCGCGCGTTCCGGCTCAATGCCGCCACCTTCGAGGCCTGATCAGGCCTCTTTTTCCCCTTCTTGCAGCCAATAAAAAGCCGACCCCGTGGGGTCGGCTGGAAAAACCATAATCAATTGCGACCAGAGCCGCCAAAAGTGAACATGAGCGTGAAAATCAGACACTGAGTTGATGGTCGGCGGGCAGTCCCAAACCAGAGCGCGCCTGCCGATGACAACAGTGATTGAGAAACAGGCTCATCTTAGGCACTCCCCTCCCTTGTCACGTTGATCTATGTCAAAGGAGGTAATAAAGAGTCAACCAGCTGCAGCTTTATGGCCAGTTTTATGGCCTCAGGTCACGCTTTTGGTCAGGCCTCTGGACGGCGTACCAGCCGGTAGGCCACCTCGTCGAAGTAGGAGAGCTGACCCGACAGCACCCTGGGATGATCGAGCTCCGCCGCTCGCCCCAGCACCTCTACCTGGAAGTGGCGCTCGAACAGGGTGCGCACCTCCATCTCCCCCACCGAGAACGGCGGTTGGCGCTGCTGCTCCGGCTGATACTCCAGAGTCACCAGCAGGATCTGACCACCCGCCTCGATAAGCCGGCTCATCAGCTCGGCATATTGACGGCGCATGGCGGTCGGCAGGGCAATGAGGGCCGCCCTGTCGTAAGCCAGCCGATAACGGCGGCCAAGTTCGGGGGCGGCGAAAAAATCCCCCTCATAGATGCGCAGGCTGTCGTGCTGATGGCACTGATAGGGCCCCTCGGCACTCACCGTTTCACTCAGTTTGTTCTCGCTGAAAAAGCTGTTGATGGCGACGGACGAGAGCTCGAACCCGTCGACCGGATGACCCTGCCCGCTCAACCAGAGCATGTCGCGGGACTTGCCGCACAGGGGCACCAGCACGGGCTCGCCCTGCTGCTGGGCCGACCACCAGGATTGCAGCCAGCGATTGAAATCCGCCTGATGAAAGCCGATCCGGTTCTCTTCCCAACGCTGATGCCAAAAAGCCGCTTCCATCCTGTCACCCCTGTCATGTAAAGATGCCTCAATATCACAACTTAGCCCGCTGCGCGCAAGCACCAACAGGGCCACAGCCACAACTTTTACCCAAAAAAGCACAGCAAAACAAAAAAGGGCCCCAAGGCCCCCTTTTGACATCTTTTTGTCATCCACTCCTGCTCTTGCTCGCCAGCTTTGCGCCCGCTTGCTACCGCGACGGCAGGGCGAGCCGGATCAGAGCAAGACTGGCTCGGCACAGATGACCGCCGCCACCGCAGCAAGCCTTGCCACAACCTCGGTAAAGTCGGGGCGCGCCGCTACCACCTCGGCAAGACATTCATCCACCAGCACATACAGGGCATCCAGCCTGTCATCACGGGGAGCGCAGCGGGCCAGCAGCTCTTCCAGCAGGCAGCCGAAGGCCCTCACCTCCAGTCGCTCCAGCAAGCCGGCCAGCTCGCCGTTGGTTCGCTCGTAACAGGAGGCGGCGCCGAAATCCCCGAGCAGCAGCCGCCCCTCCCCTTGCAAGGAGTGCAGCATGTTGTGGGCGTAGAGATCGCCGTGCAGGATGCCGCGCCTGTGCAGATGCAGCGCGGCGCTCGCCACCCCCTGCGCCATGGCCAGCAGCGCCGCCGGGGTAAAGCGGGCATCGGCCGGGTAGATGTCGCGGGTGCAGGAGTCTAAGCTCGGCGGCCCCGCCAGGTTGATAAAATCAGGGTCTATCAGCGCCATCACCAGCGCCGGGATGCCGGAGGGGTGATCGCCCACCCGCCCCTCGACCCCGACCAGATGGAGATGACGGCCGGCCGCCAGCGACACCGCCAGCTCGCAGCGGGGCAGCCCATCGCTGGTCACGGCCCCCTTGAAGCATTTGACCGCCACCGCCCGCGGCCCCGTCGGCGTTGCCAGCTCGGCGCGATGGATGACGCCGGATGCCCCCTGCCCCAGCAGCTCGCCCACCGTCAGCGCAGCCCACGGGATGTCGGCCACCGAGGCGCACTGGCCCAGCCGCTGCTCCTGCCTGTCGCTGAAGGGGTTGCCTGCATACGCCAGCCAAGCGAGGCGCGGCAGGCTCACCAGCCAATGCGGGAGCGCGTCGAGCCGGTTGGCGGCGATACGCACCAGCTCCAGACGCTGGCAGTTGGCAAGGCTTGCCGGCAGCTCGCGCAGGCGGTTGCCCGAGAGCATCAGCTTTTGCAGGGCGCCGCATTGACCCAGCTCATCGGGCAACTGCTCCACCACGTTGTCGGTCAGGATCAACCAGCGCAGCCCCATCGGTAGCGACGCAGCAGACACAGTGGCGATCCGGTTGGCCTTGAAGCCCACCATGGTAAGTGCCGGGCAGCGCCCCAGCACCTCGGGCAGCTCGGTAAAGCGGTTTTCGGAGCAGAAAATGATGCGCAGCTTGCTAAACCCGGCCAGCTCGTCAGGCAGCCGACTCAACTGGTTGCCGGTGAGATCCAGCACCTCCAGCGTCTCTTTGAGAGCCAGGATCTCGGGCGGGAACTCCGTCAGGTTTTCGGCGAGTTTGAGGTGGCGGGCGCCGCAGAGTTCACCTGCGCGCAGCTGTTCCAGGGTATGCATGACATCATCTCTATCGGGGTGGCCGGCTCGCGGCCAGCGGCGCTGCCGGTGTGGCCCGGCAGTCAAACCGGCAGTCAAAAAAAGAGGGGGCATTATAGAGAATGACGGCCGAAGATCCCCTGTTTTGTTGCCGCAAGGGCCGCTATCTGCGCACGGTGCCGTGATAGGGGGGCAAAGAGAGCAAGATCCGGGTCGTGTCTGCGAGGGCCGGTTGCCATAGTGGGGCTAAACCAGCTTGGAGTTGAACCCATTGAGGGTCCAACCCACTGCCAACCCTGTGCGCCCGCACAACACACCTGCGAGGGAACTGCCATGTCATTACTGTCCAACAAGGTCGCCATCATCACCGGCGCCAGCTCCGGCATCGGCCGCGCCAGCGCCATCCTGTTTGCCCGGGAAGGGGCCAGCGTGGTCGTCGGCGCCCGCCGCCAGCCCGAGCTGGATCTGCTGGTGGAGGAGATCCGCCATGAGGGGGGACAGGCGGTGAGCCTGGCGGGGGATGTGAAAAGCGAGACTTACGCCCGCGCCCTGGTGGATCTCGCGCTGACCCGTTTCGGCGGGCTCGATATCGCCTTCAACAACGCCGGCACCACGGGGACACCGGGCAGCGTGCCGGCGCTTGGACTGGCGCAGTGGCAAGAGACCCTGGATACCAACCTCACCAGCGCCTTTGTGGGGGCCAAGTACCAGATCCCCGCCATGCAGGCACGCGGCGGCGGCTCGCTTATCTTTACCTCCACCTTCGTCGGCCATACCCTGGGGTTGCCCGGCATGGCGGCCTATGCCGCGAGCAAGGCCGGCCTCATCGGCCTGACCCAGGTGCTGGCCGCCGAATATGGGGCACAAGGGGTGCGGGTCAACGCCCTGCTGCCGGGGGGCACCGACACCCCCATGGGGCAGGCCTTTACCAATACGCCGGAGAGTCTCGCCTTTGTGCAGAATATGCATGCCCTCAAACGGCTGGCCCAACCGGAGGAGATCGCCCGCTCGGCCCTTTATCTCTCGTCCGATGCATCCAGCTTTACCACCGGCATTGCCCTGCTGGCCGATGGTGGGGTATCTATTTGTCGCACATGACCTTGTCACACCCAAGATACTGCGGCTGCAAACCTATCGTGAGAGCGCCTTATGTCTGATTACGCCCGCATCGCCGATGCCATCCGTTTTATCGCAAGCCAGGTGGCGCGCCAGCCCACCCTGGACGAGATAGCGGCGCACGTTCACTTAAGCCCCTTTCACTTCCAGCGGCTGTTCAGCCGCTGGGCCGGGGTGACCCCCAAACGCTATCTGCAGGTGCTGACTCTGGAGCGGGCCAAGGCGCTGCTGCAGGAGTCGCGCCCGCTGCTGGAGGTGGCCGATACCCTGGGCCTTAGCAGCGGCTCGCGGCTCTACGATCATTTCGTACAGCTCGAAGCGGTGACGCCGGGCGAATACAAGCAGCGCGGGGCCGGGCTGGTCATCGATCACGGGGTGCACGACACCCCCTTCGGTCAGGCATTCGTCGCCCTGACCCCGCGGGGGGTATGCAACTTCTCGTTTCTCGATGACCAGACACCGCAGGCGCCGCTGACCGCCCTCGCCCAGAGCTGGCCCGAGGCGGAGCTGCGAGAATCGCCATCACGCACCCAGGGGGTCATCCACACCATGTTCGACACCAGCAAGGCACCGGATCGCCCCATCTCCTTGCACGTGAGCGGCACCAACTTTCAGATCAGCGTCTGGCGGGCGCTATTGCAGATCCCGCCCGCCAAGGTGGTGAGCTACGCCCAGGTGGCGAGCGCCGTCGGCAACCCCAAGGCCGCCCGAGCCGTGGGGCTGGCGGTGGGCGCCAACCCCGTCGCCTTGATGATCCCCTGTCACCGAGTCATCCAGCAAAACGGCAAACTCGGCGGCTATCACTGGGGCGAGACCCGCAAACAGGCGATACACGCCTGGGAAGCGGCGAGGTATGAGTGAAAGTGGCTTTCTCCGCTCGGCCTGATGAGGAAAACAGGAATCTTGGTAGTGAGTCAGCAGATAATCAGGCAGCGCCAGACAAACATGCGGCGATATAAAGCAGGGAGATCAGAAGAATCGGGGCGCAAATCGCCCCTTTTGTTGCTTTGGCAAGGCTCGGCGCTCAGCCACACCACCACGGCGAATTAACGAAGAGACGTAGGGTGCAATAAGCGCAGCGCATTGCCCCCTACCCTCACTACCTCACTACCTCGCTACCTCACTACCTCGCTACCTCACTACCTCGCTACCTCACTACCTCACTACCTCACTACCTCACTACCTCACTACCTCACTACCTCACTACCTCACTATAAAATCAATCATTTCCTACCTAGAAAACTACGAAATAGTTACATTTTCATTCACTAAGCAGCGATGCATTTGATATAATTCTCATTCGACCCTCGTCGTGCCCCAAACAGGTAATGAGGGAAAGATGTTAAGTTGTAATCATGGCGCCAGTGCTAGTAATAAAAATATTGAGGTTTGAATGAACGGAACTCTACAGTATTACAACATCCACAAGTTAGGAATCTACAAAAGAGGTTCAGACCAAGAATTATTTGACTCAAGCGAGTTAATCATCAACTCATTAATTGATTGGTTTAATTCTAGGCCAAACTTAGTTAACACTAGCACCAAAGTGGCTGAAAAGACCACTGGGCAAATTAACGTTTACTGTTATGATATCACTGGCCAGGATGGAGAGTATGTCATTATTCTTTGGAATGAGCTGACTAATGCTGAAAATGAAATCCTAACCGTAAGCAAGGACTCAAAACCTGGAAAGGCCAAAGTTAAATCTGGTGTAAACTCAAAAGATGACATACCTGGTCTACCTAGCTATTACTGGATATCACTTAATAATGGCTTCGTCGCGACAATAGCTTTTGACCATGCAATAACATCATTAGCTGCACTAAAAAACTACATTACTTCATATGTTCAAAGCTACTCTGAGTTTGCTATCACTCATGAGGAAGATGAAAATAAAGTTATCGGTTATCGTCACCCTGACAATGACGGTGAGTTAGGCTATTTTAAATTTGAACTAAAAAGAAAAATTGATGAATTGACTATAGAGGAATTGACAGAAAAATATGACCGAATAACTAAAATTGTTCGCAGAATAAAGAAATCTGCAGTAAACACTGAACTAAAAGGCTTTTTCCACAATCTTGCTAGCAACGCAATTAATAGAGGAATCCCTGACAATAAAGATGCAAATGTAGAAATTGAACTTGATTTCACCCCTGCAACACAACAAGACTTCCTTAATATAGTAAATGCTTATAAAAAGCAAATTACTGACCCTGAAAGATATAACAATCTAGGGTTTGTAATAAAAGGGGAAAATGGGAAGAAAATATTTTTAGATGGAAAGCATCTCCGAACTGAGCATGGTTTTGAAATTGTACGTAAAAAGAAAAATCCCTTTGGAGCATCTGAGCTACTTAACTATATAGAGGCTAAGTATCGTATATTAATTCCTAGGAAACAGAAAAAAAGAAGGGCTGCATGAACGATAATATCGTACACTACTGCAAATTGGTCAAGCCGATTTTATGGCTATTAGCTATTTTTGGCTATATAATGCTCGCCAATCAATATTTATTTGACTTTGCATTAAGCCTAAAAGTTGATTTAATCAAATCTCAAATAGGAATACTAATCAATGTCTCCGCTATATTATTTGGTGTTATTGGTGCATGGTTGGCTCTAATTTACCCAACTGCTTTGCAGAAAGCTCAAGGAAAAGAAAATGTTGGGTTAATTTATAGTGGAGTAGACCTTAGCGTACTAAAAAGCTTGGTTTTAGTATTGCTTTTTAGTACAACAGCACTAGTAACCTCCTTATGTTGCGATTTAATTTTAACTTTTTCCACTCATAGTCTTATTACACCTACCATTAGTGCCGACAAAATAAAAGCAACATGTGCCACAATAGTTTGGTTTCTCTTCTTTCTACAAATATCAGCTATATCATCCTTGCTAACATCTGCATTAAAACTAGTTTATGACTTGTTTATAAGTAAATCATTCACTGATCTTCATCGATTGCTTAGACGAAAAAAAACTAGTTAGAATATATAAATTTACTTTCCACCTAGTTATAGTTCATAAGAAAATTTTTCTTTTATAAATGAGTAAAGTAACTATAAACATAAAAACAATACTTTATAGCAGACTTTATTTTACTCATCATCAACTCGGGTATTCATGGGTGCTATGCTAATAATATTTGGCACTCAACATAAAAATAAATTCACTCACATTAGAAATAAGCGTTTTTTCTGGAATCATTTATGTCTTTAGTTTGAGTAAAAAGACGCCCTAAGGCGTCTTTCTTATTTCTAGAATCTGGAGCAAGCAGGTTGGAAGCTACTCCCCCTCCCCGCCTTGCCCACAACCCTATCAGATCGGGGTGATGGAGGTGATATGGGCCGAGCCATCCAGGGATTGGAAGATCTGCACCACGGCTTCCCCGTGGATCGGGTTGGGCAGCGGCACCGTGGTTTTGCATTTGAAACGGTAGTTGGTGCCGGCGACGACCTGGGTGGAAACTTCAAAGGGGGTGTACTGCACCCCGACAAATCCTTCCAGCGCCTGGTTGAATACGGCCTGATCTTTTGCGCTCAGCTTGTGGTAGGCAGTCCATCCGCCCAACAACACTGCTTGTTCTGACATAACAAACCCTCCGTGATCTCTTGTCCCTACTCGTTTGGCTGTTCGGGTTCCGCCCCGTTTATTCAAGTGGTGTCCGGACTCCACCGGGGGCCATACCAGATATCGGTATGTCCGGTGTCGACAGTGCCCATGAAGACTTTGCTGTCGCCACCCTCCCCTGCTGCCGCGACCGCCGCCTCACAGAGTCGGTCTCAATTGGCATGGCTGAGCCTAGTGCGAGATCCATAAAACACCCCCTGTCAGATATGACAGAGGCAGGGAGGCGAGAAAGCGGCTAGCGAGGGGAAAAATGAGGCGCAAACGATTGGAAAAAGAAAAGACGCCGCAAGGGCGTCTTTTTTACATTTTTATGCTTGAAGGGTGAAAGGGCGTGCGCCGCTTATTCCCATTCGATGGTTGCAGGCGGCTTACCGGAGACGTCGTACACCACGCGGGAGATGCCGTTGATCTCGTTGATGATGCGATTAGACACGTGACCGAGGAAGTCGTACGGCAGGTGGGCCCAGTGGGCGGTCATGAAGTCGATGGTTTCGACGGCGCGCAGGGCAATGACCCAGTCATATTTGCGACCATCGCCCATCACGCCAACGGAGCGCACCGGCAGGAACACGGCGAAGGCCTGGCTGACCTGGTTGTAGAGGTCGGCTTTGCGCAGCTCTTCGATAAAGACCGCATCGGCCTTGCGCAGCAGATCGCAGTACTCTTTCTTCACTTCGCCAAGTACCCGCACGCCCAGACCCGGGCCCGGGAACGGGTGACGGTAGAGCATGTCGTAAGGCAGACCCAGCTCGAGGCCAACGCGGCGCACTTCGTCCTTGAACAGCTCGCGCAGCGGTTCGACCAGACCCATCTTCATCTCTTCCGGCAGGCCGCCGACGTTGTGGTGAGACTTGATGACGTGGGCCTTGCCGGTCTTGCTGGCGGCAGATTCGATGACGTCCGGGTAGATGGTGCCTTGTGCCAGCCAGCGGGCGTTTTTCAGCTTTTTCGCTTCATCGTCAAACACTTCGACGAAGACGCGGCCGATGATCTTGCGCTTGGCTTCCGGTTCATCTTCACCCGCCAGGGCGGAAAGGAAGCGCTCTTCGGCATCGACCTTGACGATGTTCAGACCAAAGTGATCGCCAAACATCTCCATCACCTGCTGACCTTCGTTCAGGCGCAGCAGACCGTTGTCGACGAAGACGCAGGTGAGGCGATCGCCGATGGCACGGTGTACCAGCATGGCGACCACGGAGGAGTCCACCCCGCCGGAGAGACCCAGGATCACCTCGTCGTCACCCACCTGCTCGCGGATGCGGGCAACGGCGTCGTCGATGATGGTGGCCGGGGTCCACAGGCATTCACAGCCACAGATGTCTTTGACGAAGTGCTCCAGCATGCGGGCACCCTGACGGGTGTGGGTCACTTCCGGGTGGAACTGCACGCCGTAGAAACGCTTGGCTTCGTTGGCCATGGCAGCGTGCGGGCAGGTGGCAGTCTGGGCGATGGTGGTGAAGTCGGCCGGGATGGTGGTGACCTTGTCGCCGTGGCTCATCCAGACATCCAGCAGCGCATTGCCGTTGTCGGCGATGGCATCTTCGATGTTGCGCAAGAGGGCACTGGTCTTGCCAGAGTTGCCCAGCACTTCCACCTTGGCGTAACCGAACTCACGCTCGGTGGAGGATTGCACCTTGCCACCCAGCTGCTCGGCCATGGTCTGCATGCCGTAGCAGATGCCGAACACCGGCACGCCGGCGTTGAACACGTACTCGGGGGCGCGCGGGCTGCCCGCTTCGGTGACGGACTCGGGGCCGCCGGAGAGGATGATGCCGCTCGGATTGAATTCGCGGATCTGCTCTTCGGTCACATCCCAGGCCCACAGTTCGCAGTAGACGCCGATTTCGCGCACGCGGCGGGCGATCAGCTGGGTGTACTGGGAACCAAAGTCGAGGATAAGGATACGGTGCTGGTGAATGTCTTTAGTCATTTTATTCCTGCATCAGGCTGCTGTTGTCACAAAAAGCACGGGATAAAAAAGGGGTGGAGAAACGGGGCCGCAGCCCCGTTTTATCAGCCCATCCGGTAGTTGGGGGCTTCTTTGGTAATGGTCACGTCGTGCACGTGGGACTCTTTCATCCCGGCGCCCGAGATGCGCACGAATTCGGCCTTGGTGCGCATGTCGTCGATGGTGGCGCTGCCGGTCAGGCCCATGGAGGAGCGCAGACCGCCCATCTGCTGGTGGATGATCTCCTTGAGGCGGCCCTTGTACGGCACGCGCCCTTCGATCCCTTCCGGCACCAGCTTGTCGGCGGCGTTGTCGGTCTGGAAGTAACGGTCGCTGGAGCCTTTGGACATGGCGCCCAGAGAACCCATGCCACGGTAGGACTTGAAGGAGCGGCCCTGGTAGAGCTCGATCTCGCCCGGTGCCTCTTCGGTACCGGCAAACATGGAGCCCACCATGACGCAGCTGGCGCCAGCGGCGATGGCCTTGGCCACGTCACCGGAGAAGCGGATGCCGCCATCGGCAATCACCGGAATGCCGGTGCCTTCCAGCGCGTCGACGGCGTCGGAGATGGCGGTGATCTGGGGCACGCCCACGCCGGTCACGATACGGGTAGTACAGATGGAGCCCGGGCCTATCCCGACCTTGACGGCGTTGACGCCGGCAGCGGCCAGCGCCTTGGCGCCCGCGGCAGTCGCCACGTTGCCGCCGATGATCTGCAGATCAGGGTAGGCTTCGCGGGTCGCCTTGATGCGATCCAACACACCCTGGGAGTGGCCGTGGGATGAATCGATCAGCAGCACGTCCACACCGGCTTCCACCAGGGCGGCGACGCGCTCTTCGTTGCCAGCACCGGCACCGACGGCAGCGCCGACCCGCAGACGACCCTTGTCATCTTTACAGGCGTTCGGCTTGCGCTCGGCTTTCTGGAAGTCCTTGACGGTGATCATGCCCTTGAGTTTGAAGTCGGCGTTGACCACCAGCACCTTCTCGATACGGTGCTTCTGCATCAGGCCGACCACCTCTTCACGAGGAGCCCCTTCACGCACGGTGACCAGACGATCCTTCTGGGTCATGATCTGTTCGACAGTCTGGGAGAGATCGGTCACGAAGCGCACGTCACGACCGGTGATGATGCCCACCAGCTGGTTGCCTTCGGTTACCACCGGATAGCCGGCGAAACCGTTCTTGTGGCTCAGCTCCTTGATCTGGGCGATGGTCAGGTCAGGGCGTACGGTGACAGGGTCGGTGACCACGCCGCTCTCGTACTTCTTGACCTTGCGCACTTCTGCAGCCTGCTGCTCGATGGACATGTTCTTGTGGATAAAGCCGATACCGCCTTCCTGGGCCAGTGCGATAGCCAGACGGGCTTCGGTCACTGTGTCCATGGCAGCGGAGATCATGGGGATGTTCAGGCTGATGGCAGAGGTCAGCTTGGTACGCAGATCGGCAGTATTGGGAAGAACTTCGGAGTGGGCGGGAACCAACAGTACATCGTCGAAGGTTAACGCTTCTTTGGCAATCCTGAGCATGGCAATATCTCACCGTTGAGGAAGTGGGGGTGTAAAATATTGCCGACGAAGTTTACTCACGCATTGGTCACTGGTAAAGAAGTTTTTTGAATTTTTTATGGCGTTTTGACCTTTTCAGCCGCCAAGGCGCTAAAAACCCAACAATTTTCGTCATAAAACGGCCGTTTGCAGGCAAAAGAGTTGCCTCATTGCGGTTTTATGCAAAAAAGCCCCCGTTTAATTTTTTCAGGCAGCCCCGCAACCCCTCCCCCGTCACAGACCCGTTGGTACCTGTCGAGCGCCCTCGCAAACCGGGTCACTCGCCTCTGGCAAGTTCGTCAACAACTAAGCCAAGCTGCGCCGTATCCGGCTGGTTTCCCCGAGCCGGTACGTTCAGGCGACATGACCTTTTGATGACGCGGGTTTGCTTTGAGCCGGCGCCTACGTATCATGATTAACATTCTGAATTGAAATGGAATTTCATGATGAATCACGGACACCCGCAAGGGCGCATGGCCATTACCCTGGCGGCACTGGGGGTCGTCTATGGCGATCTCGGCACCAGCCCGCTCTATGCCCTCAAGGAGAGCTTCGCCGGACACCTGGGCCTGCAACCTACGCCGGCGGGGATCCTCTCCATCGTCTCCCTCTTCTTCTGGACCATCATGATCGTGGTCTCATTCAAATATGTGCTGCTGGTGCTTCGGGCCGACGACAAGGGAGAAGGGGGGATCCTCACCCTCGCCTCGCTGGCCTCCCGCCGCCTCCCGGCCAAGCCGCGCGCCCTGCTCATGATGCTCGGTCTGGTCGGCGTCGGGCTCTTCATCGGGGATGCGGTGATCACCCCCGCCATCTCGGTGCTCTCGGCGGTCGAAGGGCTGCAGGTGATCACCCCGGAGCTGGCGCCCTTCGTGCTGCCCATCACCCTCACCGTACTGGTGATCCTGTTCGGGGCCCAGCATTACGGCACCGCCGGCATCGGCCGCCTGTTCGGCCCGGTCATGCTGCTCTGGTTCGGGGTGCTGGCGGCGCTCGGGGCCTATGAGATCGCTCAAAACCCCGCCATCCTGCAGGCCGTCAATCCGCTCTACGCCCTCGATTTCATGGCCAGCCGACCGGGTGTCGCTTTCATCACCCTGGGGGCCGTCGTGCTCTGCGTCACCGGCACGGAGGCGCTCTACGCCGACATGGGCCACTTTGGCCGTGGCGCCATCCGGCTGGCCTGGGGCTCCCTGGTGATGCCGGCCCTGCTGCTCAACTACTTCGGCCAGGGGGCCCTGCTGCTGCGCAATCCCACCGCCATCGAAAATCCCTTCTACCTGCTCGCCCCCTCCTGGCTGGCCTTTCCCCTGTTGATCCTCGCTACCCTGGCCACCGTCATCGCCTCCCAGGCGGTGATCTCGGGCACCTACTCGGTGGTGCGCCAGGCCATCTTGCTCGGCTACCTGCCGCGCCAGGAGATCCGCCACACCTCGGAGCACGAGATAGGCCAGATCTACCTGCCGCTGGTGAACTGGTTGCTGCTGGGGGGCATCGTCATCGTCATCTTCTGGTTCCAGAGTTCAAGCAACCTGGCGGCCGCCTACGGCATTGCGGTGACCGGCACCATGGCGCTCACCACCCTGCTGCTGATGGTGGTGGCCGCCCGCCGCTGGAAGTGGTCGCGCTGGCTCATTGCGCTGGTATGCGCGCCGCTGCTGCTGGTCGATGTCACCTTCTTTGCCGCCAATACCACCAAGTTTCTGGCCGGTGGCTGGCTCCCCATCCTGTTTGCTCTGCTGGCCATCCTGGTGATGACCACCTGGAAGCGCGGACGGGAGCTGGTGCTCGACAAGCTGGAACACAAGTCACTGGCGCTGAAAGGGTTTGTCGACAACATGCAGGCAGACCCGCCGCTGCTGGTACCCGGCACCGCCGTGTTTCTCTCGAAATCGGTGCAGGTGGTGCCCCACGCCATGCTGCACAACCTCAAACACAACAAGATCCTGCACAAACGGGTCATTTTCCTGACCGTTCAGATCAAGGACGAGCCCTGGCTCTCCTTCAAGGAGCGCATCGAACTCACCCACCTTGGCGAGGGGTTCTGGCAGGTGATCGCCCACTTCGGCTACAAGGAGGTGCCCTCCATGGAGGAGATCTTCCAGGCCTGCGCCCAGGAGGATCTGAAGGTCACCATGGCCAAGACCTCCTTCTTCCTCTCCCACGAGCACCTTGTCAGCACAGATCTGCCCGGCATGGCGCGCTGGCGAGAGGGCCTGTTCGTCTGGATGAACCGCAACTCCCTCAAGGCCACCGACTTTTTCCATATTCCTGCCAACCGGGTGGTGGAGCTCGGGGTATTGCTGGAGCTGTAACCCGCTGCCGCCACTCATTACCAGAAGGCGGCGTTGCAACCTGTGAGGCGCTAAAGGGAGCCCAGTATCGATGCTTATCCCCAGGTTTTTCATCCTGTTACGATTAAAACACGATTGATAATAGTTATTGTTTGATAGGTTGTTCGTCGGGCAAGCTTGCGGCATCGGCGCCGGTTCGGGCGCCTTCACACTAGCCGTTCGAGTATGTATATGAAGACTCGTCAGGGAGCCCAGTGATGGACGCCTGCAGCCCGAGACCAACACTTCCTGCCAACGATCCCGGCGCCGCCCGTCTCGTTTGCCTTGCCATCGCGATCGCCCTGCATCTTGCCGCCTTCTGGTGGCTCTATGCGCACCAGCCTGCGCCCATCACCCCGCCCTTGCCGCTGACCCTGTCGGCCCGCTGGGTCGGTGAGGCAGCGACCAATGATGCACCGGCCAAGGCGGCCCCCGCCCCTGCTACCACAACGCAGCAAATACAAAAAGTGCAGCAAAAGGCCAGGCCGTTGCCACTACCCAAAAAACCGCCGCTCAAGCCAGTCAAAAAGAGCATCAAGCCGCTGGTCAAACCGCTTGAAAGCCGCACGCCTCCCGTACAGCCCACCAAGGTCACGCCGATGAGCAGTCCGCAACCACCGGTCACCGTGCCCGCCCCTGCGGCGGCAACAGCCACACAGATGAGTGGCGCAAGTGCCAGTCAGCATCCTGCCCAGAAGGCTGGCGGCGACGCGGGCAACAGTGCCCCCATCGCCCGCGATGCACGGCTCAACAACCCCGAGCCCCAATACCCCTATGAGTCGAGACGACGGGGAGAAGAGGGGCGGGTCATCCTCAATGTGCGGGTGACGGCCGAGGGCACCGCCGCCTCGGTGGAGGTGGCCAAGAGTAGCGGCTATCGGCGGCTGGACATGACGGCCCGCAAGACCGTCAGCCGCTGGAAATTCATTCCTGCCAGACAGAACAACCTGGCCGTCGAGGCCTCGGCAAACGTCACCATCATTTTCAAATTATGGGCTTGAACATGGATCCTGAAATCGCAAGCAACGGTATGGGCATCGCCCACCTGCTCAGCCAGAACAGCGGCGTGGGGCTGATCCCCTTCATCCTGCTGGTACTGATGTCCCTTGGCACCTGCTACTACGCCCTGCTCAAGGGCTATCTCGCACAGCGGGAACTACGCCTCAACGCCCGCTTCGTTGCCGATTTCTGGCAACACGACAACGTGCAGGAGATGGAGCGCCAGCTGGCCCACCTGCCGCCGCAGGAGGCCTATGGCCGGCTGACCGGCGCAGCGCTGGCGGCCGTGGCCCAGCTGAACCGGGCCGAGGAGCGTGCGGTCAGCTGCAAGCTGGGCTCTCCGGATGAATATCTGCTGCGCGCCATGCGCCGGGCCATCACCCAGGAGCGGGTGCGGCTGGAGCAGGGGCTGGCCTTCCTCGCCTCGGTGGGCTCGGCAGCCCCCTTCATCGGGCTGTTCGGCACCGTCTGGGGCATCTACCACGCCCTGCTGGCCATCGGCGCCGCCGGTCAGAGCAGTCTGGACAAGGTTGCCGGCCCCGTGGGCGAGGCGCTGATCATGACCGGCTTCGGCCTCGCGGTCGCCCTGCCGGCCGTGCTCATCTACAACTTCTTCGTGCGGCGCAATCGCCTCAGGCTCGCGGCGCTGGAGGAGTTTGGCCACGATCTGTTCACCCTGCTGGTGACCGGCTGCGAGCAGATCGCCACCACCAAGGTCACTCCGCTGATGGAGCGGAAAGCCAGAGAGGGGCGCGGCTGATGGCATTTGGCAAACTGTCGGACGAGGGGGACGATCAACCCCTCTCCGAGATCAACATGATCCCGATGATCGACGTCATGCTGGTGCTGCTCATCGTCTTCATGATCACCGCCCCCCTGCTCACCAACGCGGTCAAGCTGGAGCTGCCAGAGGCCAGCAGCCAGCTCAACCAGCCAGACAAGCAGGACATAAACCTCGCCATCGATGGCGCCGGCAAGATCTACTGGAACGATCAGGAGGTCGATGAGACCGCCCTGCTCGCCAAGATGGAGAGCGCCGGCCAGGCCGAGGGGGAGCTGCCCGAGATCCAGCTGCGCATCGATCGCAAGGTGGAGTACGGCATCATCGCCAGGGTGATGGCCCAGGCCTCCCAGCACGGCCTGCACAAGATTGCCTTCGTGAGCCAGCCGGAGCCGTAACGCTCCCGTCACCCACACACCGGTACGCCAGGGCATGGACGCCCTGCTGCCATCCAGGCAGTTGCCAGCACAGGCACCTTGTCGGCATCATGCCGATGCAGCGTCAATATTGGCCACCATCACCGCAAGGACGACACCATGAAACCTGCCGATTATGGGCGCCTGCTTCTGCTGGCCGCCATCTGGGGCGCCAGCTTCCTGTTCATGCGCATCGCCGCCCCGGCGTTTGGCGCCGTCAACACCACCTTCCTGCGGGTACTGTTCGCCCTTATCGGGCTTGCCGTCATGCTCCTGCTGCTGCGCGCCCCCATGGGGTTTCAGGGCAAGCTCAAGTCCGCCATGCTGCTCGGCGTCATCAACTCCGCCATTCCGTTTCTGATGTACGCCATCGCCGCCCTCTGGCTGCCGGCCGGCTACTCGGCCATCCTCAACGCCACCACGCCGCTGATGGGGGCCCTCATCGGCTTTTCCTGCTTCAACGAGCACCTTGACCGGCGCAAATGGCTGGGGGTGGTATTGGGGGTGATCGGGATCAGCCTCATCACCACCACCGGTGAGGTGAGTGCCGATGGGCATCTGCTGCCCGGGGTGCTGGCCTGCCTGTTTGCCACCGCCTGCTACGGCCTCGCCGGCTTTCTCACCCGCAGCTGGATCACCCATCGCGGAGGGCTCGATGCCAAGCTGGTGGCCTTTGGCAGCCAGCTGGGTGCCAGCCTGTTCCTGCTGCCCTTTTTCGCTTACCAGCTGGCGGCCGGCCCCGCGGTCGACTGGGCCGTGCCCACCGCCTGGGCCAGCGTGCTGGCGGTCGGCGTGGTCTGCACCGCCCTCGCCTACCTGCTCTATTTTCGACTGATCGCCGATATCGGCCCGCTGCGCAGTCTCACCGTCACCTTCCTGATCCCCCCCTTCGGCATCTTGTGGGGCGCGCTGGTGCTGGGCGAGACCTTGAGCCAGGGCTTCGTACTGGGGGGCCTGGTCGTCTGCCTCTCGGTCTGGCTGGTGACCAGCCAGACCAGTGCCCCGACCGTTCAGGCCCGGGCGCAGCCTCAGGATCCGGACGCACGCTGAACCCGCCAGGGGCAGCGCCGCTCGGCGTTCGCCCCGAACTGCGTTAAGATGGCGCCATTGTTTTATGCCCCCGCCCCCAAGACGGGGCACACAGTGCAGGACCAGCCTTGAACTACCGCAACGAACCGAGTCAAAGCAGACAACAGCAGGTCTTTACCGTCACCCGCCTCAACAGCGCCGTGCGCATGATCCTGGAGCAGGATCTGGGGCTGGTGTGGCTGACCGGCGAGCTCTCCAACCTGGCGATGCCAAGCTCCGGCCACTGGTACTTCTCCCTCAAGGACATGTCGGCCCAGGTGCGCTGTGCCATGTTCAAGGGCAACAACCGGCGGGTGGCCTTCCGCCCTCAGGACGGCATGCAGGTGCTGGTGCAGGCGCGGGTCTCGCTTTATGAGCCGCGCGGCGACTACCAGCTGATCATCGAATCGATGCAGCCGGCGGGTGATGGCGTGCTGGCGCTGCGCTTTGAGGAGCTCAAGCGCCGCCTCGGCGCCGAGGGACTGTTCGACGAGGGGCGCAAGCGACCGCTGCCCCGCGAACCGCGCGCGGTGGGCCTCATCACCTCCGCCACCGGTGCTGCCCTCCATGACATGCTGACGGTGCTCAAACGCCGCGCGCCGGATCTGCCGGTGTTTATCTACCCGACCCAGGTGCAGGGCAGCGCCGCCATCGGCCAGATCGTCTCTGCCATTGCCCTGGCCAACCGCCGCGCCGAGGTGGATGTGCTGATCGTCGGACGCGGCGGCGGGTCGCTGGAAGATCTCTGGTGCTTCAACGAAGAGGCGGTGGCGCGCGCCATCGCCCACTCCGCCATCCCGGTGGTGAGCGCGGTGGGCCACGAGGTGGACGTCACCATCAGCGACTTTGCCGCCGACCTGCGCGCCCCGACCCCGTCGGCGGCGGCCGAGCTGGTGGCGCCGGATCAGAGCGCTCGCGCCCAGCGCCTCGCCCATCTCAAGCAGCAACTGCTGCAGGCGATGAACCGCCAGCAGACCGCCGCCCGCCACGATTTCATCCTGCTGCAAAAGCGGCTCGACCATCAGGATCCGAAGCGGCGGCTGGAGCAGCAATCCCAGCGCCTCGACGAGCTCTCCGCCCGTTTGCAGCAGCTGATGAACCACAGACTGCATCAGGGGGAGCGGCGCCTTGCCAATCTGGAGTTGCGCCTGCAGGGCAAGAGCCCGGAGCGCTTGCTGGCCGCCGGCAAGCGTCGCCACCAGCTGGCCGAGGAGCGCCTCCATGCCCTCATCGCCAAGCGCCAAGACCTTGCTAGCCACCGCCTCGCCATGCTCAGCGCCCGCCTCGACGGGGTGAGCCCGCTCGCCACCCTGGGCCGCGGCTACTCCATCACCCGCACCCAAAGCGGTGAGGTGATAAGCCGCGCCGCCCAGGTCGATGCCGGCCAGACGCTGGTCACCCAGCTTGCAGAGGGGCAGTTGCGGGTGCGGGTGGAAGAGGTCCACCAGCCATAACGCACAAGGGGGCACATCAGGTGCCCCCTTGTTTATCATCTCTCTTTGCCCGGCCCTCTTGGCCAGTGCACTCACACCAGCACACTCACACCAGCGAATGGCGTACCGCCTGCGCCGGATCGGCAGGCGCCGTACCCGACCCCGCCAGCGGGTTGAGCTGCAAGTATTCAAACAGCCCGACCTGCAGATTGACGTTCCAGAAGCGCCCCGCCAGAGTGAGCTCGAGCCGCACCTCGCTCAGCGTCGCCAGCCCGTGCTGCTGCCAGGCCTCGAACAAGGGTTGCAGATGTACCCGCAGCGGCGTCGGCAGGCGGGCCAGCGCCAGCCAGCCGCTGTCGAGCGCGCCGCGCAGCAGACCATCGAGGCGGCCATTGGGATTGCGCCCCATCACCATGCCGGGGGCCCGCTGATCCGCCGCCAGCGCCTCGTGCCAGAGCGCCAGATCCCGGCCATACATGAGGCCGTGCCCATGCACGTTGCCGCCAGCCCCGGCCCCGAAGGGGAGGATCTCGGCGCCGCGCTTGGCCATCTGGTTGTAGCGGCTCTGCTCGGCCTCGCAGCGCCGCCAGTGGCTGCAGGAGAGCCGCTGCCAACCCCCCTGCTCCAGCGTCTGGGCGCCATAGGCATACATGGCGGCCCGCTGCTGGCCGTCGGCGGCCCAGCCGAGTTTGCCCTTCGCCTCGGCACGGGCCAGATGGGTGCCGGCCATGGCGATGAGCTGATAGAGATCCACTCCGTGCACCCCGCTCACCATCACATCCGCGATGTCCTGACGCCACACCGCATCGTCCTGGCCTGGCAGGCCGAAGATGAGATCGGCCACGATCACCGCATCATCGTGACGGGTCAACTCCCCCAGCCGGGTCAGCAGGGTCTCCCGGTCGTCGAAGCGGGCCGCCGCCTGGCGCACCTCGGTATCAAAGCTCTGCACCCCGAACGAGAAGCGGTTGAAGCCGCCCGCCAGCGCACTGCGCCACTTGGCATCGTCAAAACCGTTGAGGCGCCCCTCCAGGGTCACCTCCGCATCCGGGGTCAGGGGAAAACGACGGATGGCGGCGGCCAGCATCGCCAGCTCGTCGGCGCTCATGTCCGTCGGCGTGCCGCCCCCCACATAGACGGCCGAGAAGGGGCGGCTCTGGGTGAAGGGTGTCTCGGCGGCCCGGGCAAGCGCGCCGCAGAGCGCGTTGACATAGCGGGTGATGCGGGCCGGGTTGGCGCCATTTTCAAAGAAATTGCAGAAGCTGCAGCGCTTGCGGCAAAACGGGATGTGGATATAGAGCGCCCGCTCGTCCGCCTCGCTCTCGCGGCGCCACCAGGCTTGCCAGTCGGCATGGTCGAGGGTGAGCGGACGCATGCCGCCACGACTGGCGTGGGCCGAGGTCTTGGCGCCAAAGGCGAACTTGAGGGGATCCGGGGTGGCAAGACCTGTCATGGTCGGGGTCAGCAGTGGTGTCATCGCAGGCAGGCTATCGAGTGAAATAATGCAAATGATAACCACTATCAATAAGTGCCAAGTTTGTGCTGGATCAACTCAATGACGAACAACCCTCGTTTGCTACGCACCATTAACCTCCATCATGGATCCAGTTAACAGTTAATTTACTCAAGATGAGGTAGGGTGAGCCGATAGAGAACCATCTCCCCCGTTCTGATGAGCAAACGGGGGAGAGTCATCAACCATTGACGATCGCTCACCTGCGCATGGACCTGCCAACGATGCAAAATCTGTCTCTGAACTGGAAAATCTTTCTCCCCCTCGCCCTGGTCATCGGCTGCACCTTCGCCCTCAGCTTCGAGCTTTCCGCCTGGCTGCAACGGGATCTCGCCATCCGGCTGGCGGGTGAAAAGGTGGAGAGCGCCGCCAACACCTACATGGATCAGCTCAACGTGCTGATGATGACGGGGGCCATCGCTAATCGCCAGATCGTGCAGACCAAGCTCAAGAGCGAGGCCGGCATCGTCGAGGCCCGCCTGATCCGCGCCCCGGCGGTCACCAGCCTGTTCGGCCCAGGCCACCCGGATCAGCAGATTGAAGACAAGCTGGACGAGCGCGCCATCCAGCAGGGGGAGACCATTCTCGAGCAGCAGGGCAACCAGCTCACCCTGATCAAGCCCTTCAAGGCCTACAAGGAGTACCGCGGTACCCAGTGCACCACCTGCCACCAGGTGGCGGAAGGCACCGTCATGGGGGCGGTGCGCATCAGTTACGATCTCAGCCACACCTTTGGCGAGATCCATCGCAACAACCTGATCCTGAGCGGCAGCCTGGTAGCGGTGTTTGGGCTGGGCTTCGGCCTGCTGGGCTGGGTGCTGCAGCGCTACATCAAGCGGCCGGTACGCCACCTGCAACTGGCCATGACCCGCATGGCCAAGGAGCGGGATCTCTCCCTCCCCCTGGAAAACCCCAACCGGGATGAGCTGGGCGAGATGACCCGTGCCGTCAGCGCCATGGTGCAGGGTTTTCGCCACAGCCTGCAGGAGGTGGAAAGCGCCACCCACCAGCTCTATCAGGAGTCCAACCAGATCCGCCAGGTGGCGACCCAGACCGAAGGCTCGGCCCGTCAGCAGGAGAGCATGACGGTACAGGTGGCCGCCGCCGTCAGCGAGCTGGCCGCCAGCTCTCACGAGGTGCGCGAACACGCCCGCAAGAGCGCCGAACTCTCCGCCCTCACCAACCAGGATGCGGCCAACACCAGTCGCCTCGCCCAGCACTCCATCAACGACATGGGCGAGATGTCGGCTGAGATCGAGCGGGTCGACAAGGTGATCCAGCAGCTCGACAACCGCTGCCTGGCGGTCGACGGGGTGCTGGAGGTGATCAAGGGGATCGCGGATCAGACCAACCTGCTGGCTCTTAACGCCGCCATCGAGGCGGCCCGGGCCGGCGAGCAGGGCCGCGGCTTTGCGGTGGTGGCCGACGAGGTGCGCGCCCTCTCCAACCGCAGCCGCGCCGCCAGCGAGGAGATCTCCCAGATGATCGCCGCCCTGCAGAACGAGGCCCAGAGCGCGGTATCGGTGATCGGGGATGCTAAGGCCAAGGCGGACGAGAGCATCCACAAGACGGAAGCGACCCTGGCCGCCATGCAGAACATCATCGGCCGCATCAGCAGCATCAACGATCTCAATGCCCAGATGGCTCAGTCCGCCGAGGAGCAGGACAGGGTCTGCAGCGAGGTGGACGGCTCGGTGAGCGACATTCGCAACACCTCCAACGACACCCTGGGCCAGGCTCACGCCGCCAATCTCGCCAGCGTCCAGCTGGTGGAGCAGTGCCGCAAGCTCGAGCAGCTGCTCAAGACCTACCGCTGGTGATCATGCCTGCCGCCCGCGGCGGCCAATAAAAAAGCGCGACCCAGGGTCGCGCTTTTGTTTTGTGTGTCGTAGCTCAGGCGCGCCACGTGGCGCAGCCTGCCCGAAATTAGCCTGCGTTGCGGGTGGCCACCGCATCGGCCAGATTGCGCAGCAGGGTCTCGGTGTCGGCCCAGCCGATGCAGGCATCTGTGATGCTCTGACCGAAGGTGAGTTCGCACCCTTCCACCAGATCCTGACGACCCTCCACCAGGTGGCTCTCCACCATGACGCCGAACACAGCCCGGCTGCCGGCACGCAGCTGACCGGCCACGTCCTCGGCCACCAGCATCTGGTTCTTGAACTGCTTGCTGCTGTTGGCGTGGCTGAAGTCGATCATCACCTTCTGCGGCAGACCGGCCTTGTCCAGCCCCTTCACCACTTCGTCCACATGGGCGGCGCTGTAGTTCGGCTCACGGCCGCCGCGCAGGATGATGTGACAGTCCGGGTTGCCCCGGGTCGCGACGATGGCGGAGTGGCCGTACTTGGTCACCGACAGGAAGTGGTGCGGCGCACTGGCAGCGCCGATGGCATCGATGGCCACCTTGATGGTGCCGTCGGTGCCGTTCTTGAAGCCCACCGGGCAGGAGAGACCGGAGGCCAGCTCGCGGTGCACCTGGGATTCGGTGGTGCGGGCCCCGATGGCGCCCCAGCTCATCAGATCCGCCACGTATTGCGGGGTGATCATGTCGAGGAACTCGGAGGCGGTCGGCAGCCCCATGTCGTTGAGATCCAACAGCAGCTTGCGACCGATGCGCAGGCCGTCGTTGATCTGGCAGCTGTTGTCGAGGTAAGGGTCGTTGATCAGCCCCTTCCAGCCCACCGTGGTGCGCGGCTTCTCGAAATAGACCCGCATCACTATCTCCAGCTGGCCCTTGAGTTCGTCACGCAGCACCTTGAGGCGCTTGCCGTACTCCAGCGCGGCAGCCGGGTCGTGAATGGAACAGGGGCCGATCACCACCAGCAGGCGCTGATCTTCACCGGCCAGGATCTGATGGATGGCCTGACGGGATTCAAAGACGGTATTGGATGCGACCTCGGTGGCCGGAAACTTCTCAAGCACCGCAACCGGGGGTAATAACTCTTTGATTTCACTAATACGAACGTCGTCGGTTTGATGCTGCATGATAAGGCTTCCTGCTAGATGACTGCGATAAAGAAACTTCAATCTAGCCCGCACAAGCAGCAGTGTAAATAGAAAATTACATTATCTCATAAGGAATTTTCTTAACCTACCTTGCAAGTTTGAATAATGCTGCTAGGCGAGGATGAAAAGAGGGGAACAGCAGGCCGGGGCAGCCCAAAGAAACAGGCCCGCTGCGAGGCGGGCCTGGTTGACTCATGCACGCTGGCTGATGCTGGCCAGCTTGTCGAAGTAGTCCGGGAAGGTCTTGGAGGTACAACCCGGATCATTGATGGTGACAGCAGTATCGGACAGCGCCACCAGCGAGAAGCACATGGCGATGCGGTGGTCGTTGTAGGTATCGATGGCCGCATGCTTGAGTTGGGCTGGCGGGGTGACGGTGATGAAGTCACGCCCCTCCTCCACCTCGACGCCCAGCTTGCGCAGCTCGGTCGCCATGGCGTGCAGGCGGTCGGTCTCCTTCACCCGCCAGTTGTAGATGTTGCGAATGGAGGTGGGCCCCTCGGCGAACAGCGCGGCCACGGCGATGGTCATGGCCGCATCGGGAATGTGGTTCATGTCCATGTCGATGCCGTGCAGCGGCGCCTGCTCGGCCTCGATGAAGTCATCGCCCCAGGTGATGCGGGCGCCCATCTTCTCCAGCACGTCGGCGAAGTGGATGTCGCCCTGAATGCTGTGCTTGCCGATGCCGGTGACCCGCACCTTGCCCTTGATGGCGCCCGCCGCGAGGAAGTAGGAGGCGCTGGAGGCATCCCCTTCCACCAGGAAGTCACCCGGGCTGACGTAGCTCTGGTTGCCCTTGATGTAGAACAGCTTGTAGTTGTCGTGCTCGATGACCACCCCGAACTGCTTCATGATGTGCAGGGTGATGTCGATGTAGGGCTTGGAGACCAGCTCCCCCTTGATGTGGATGCGGGTGTCGCCCGCCGCCATCGGCGCCGCCATCAGGAAGGCGGTCAGGAACTGGCTGGAAACGGAACCGTCGACATGGACGTCGCCGCCCCACAGCCCCTTGGCATCCACCACCAGCGGCGGATAGCCGTCTTTCTTCAGGTACTGGATATGGGCGCCCGCTTCGCGCAGGGCATCCACCAGATGGCCGATGGGGCGCTCTTCCATGCGCGGTTCCCCGCCCAGGGTGTATTCGCCGGAGCCCAGACACAGGGCGGCGCACAGCGGTCGCATGGCGGTGCCGGCGTTGCCAAGGAACAGATTGACCGGCTCCTTCACCGCGAAGCTGCGACCCAGACCGTGCACTGTGCACTCGGTCTTGTCGGCGGAGAGCTTGTACTTGACCCCGAGCTGGGTCAGCGCCGCCAGCATGTGACGAATGTCATCGCTGTCGAGCAGGTTGGTAAGCCGGGTGGTGCCACGGGCCAGGGCTGCCAGCAGCAGGGCCCGGTTGGACACGCTCTTGGAGCCGGGCAGATTGACCTCACCGGCCACACGAGAAATGGGTTCCAAACGCAACGAATTCATAGACTTCCTGTACGATCTCAAAAAATTGACCTGACCGGACGTTAGCAGCCCACGCCCTGCTCGGCAAGACTGCACGTGGCACAAAAGCGGGCCGCGGGGACGGCCGGTCCGGCATCAGGGAAAAAACAGACGCCGGGGAGTCCCCGGCGTCGGCAATCGGGGAAAAACGCCTCAGCCGTGGCGCTTGGCAAAGCCGTCCATAAAGCTGACCAGCGCCTTCACCCCTTCCAGCGGCATGGCGTTATAGAGGCTGGCGCGCATGCCGCCGACGATGCGGTGTCCCTTGAGCGCCAGCAGGCCGGCGGCTTCTGATTCGGCCAGGAACAACTTGTCCAGCTCGGCATTTTTCAGCTGGAACGGGATGTTCATCCGCGAACGGCAGCTGGCATCCACCTGGTTGCCATAGAAGCTCGACTGATCGAGATAGCCATAGAGGAAATCGGCCTTCTCCTTGTTGCGCGCTTCCATCGCCTCGAGGCCACCCTGTTCTTTCAGCCACTCGAACACCAGCCCGGCCAGATACCAGGCGTAGGTGGGCGGGGTGTTGAACATGGAATCGTTCTTGGCGGTGAGCTGGTAGTCGAAGATCGACGGCACATCGGCGCGGGCCTGGTTCAGCAGATCGTCGCGCACGATGGCGATGGCCAGCCCAGAGGGGCCAATGTTTTTCTGCGCGCCAGCATAGATGATGCCGAAGCGGCTCACGTCGATGGGACGGGAGAGGATGGTGGAGGAGAGATCCGCCACCAGCGGCACCTCGCCGGTGGCCGGGATGTCGAACATCTCGATGCCATCGATGGTTTCGTTCGGGCAGTAGTGCACATAGGCCGCATCGGCGCGAAACGCCGGGGTCGGCAGCAGGTGGGAGATCCCCTGCTCGTTCTTGGCAACACCCTGGAAGGTCTGGATATCGCCATACTTTTTGGCCTCATCCACCGCGCTCTGGGACCAGACCCCGGTCAGCAGGAAGTCGGCCTTCTTGTTGGCGCCTCCCAGCAGGTTCATGGGCACCGCGGAGAACTGGCCACGGCCGCCGCCGTGCATGAACAGCACCTTGTAGTTGTCCGGCACCGCCAGCAGCTCGCGCAGATCGGCTTCGGCCTTCTCGGCGACCGCCATGTAGGGCTTGCCGCGGTGGGAGAGCTCCATGACCGAGGCTCCCAGCCCCTGGAAATTACAAAATTCGCGCTGGGCGCGCTCCATGACTTCGACCGGCAACATGGCGGGGCCGGCGCAGAAGTTGTAAATCTGTTTGCTCATGACGCTTTCCGTGAGTGGATGAGTGTGATCGGGGACTTGTCTGGTTTTACACAAGTGCAGCCCCCGGATCAAAGGCTTTTTGGGAGCTGGCTCAACCTTTTGCCGACCCGCCGCCAGTGCTCTTGGCAGAAAAAAGCCCTGAACGGGTCAGGGCTTGCAGAGAACATGCGTGGAAACGGGTGCCTGCCGGTGCTCAATGCCCCAGGCCCCCTTTTTTCACCAGGTTACAGCTTGGCGGTGAGCTCCGGCAGCAAGGTGAAGAGATCCCCCACCAGCCCGTAGTCGGCCACCTGGAAGATCGGGGCCTCGCTGTCTTTGTTGATGGCGACGATCACCTTCGACTCCTTCATCCCCGCCAGATGCTGGATGGCGCCCGAGATGCCGACCGCGATATAGAGCTCAGGCGCCACCACCTTGCCGGTCTGACCCACCTGCAGATCGTTGGCGACAAAGCCCGCATCCACCGCCGCCCGCGACGCGCCCACCGCGCCGCCCAGCTTGTCGGCCAGCGCCTCGATCAGAGCGAACTGCGCCTTGGAGCCGAGCGCCCGCCCGCCGGAGACCACCACCCGCGCCGCCGCGAGCTCGGGTCTGGCGGAGCGCACGGCGCGCCGTTCGATGAGGCGGGTACGGCAGGCCACCTCGCTCACCGGCAACCGCTCTACCTCTGCCTGGCCGCCGCTCGCCGCCTTGGCGAAGGCGGTGGGCCGGATGGTGAGCACCTTGATGGGGGCGCTGCTCGCCACCCGGGCCACGGCGTTGCCCGCGTAGATGGGGCGCAGGAAGGTGTCGCCGCTCTCGATGCCGGTCACCTCGGAGAGCATCTCCACCCCGAGCCTGGCCGCCACCCGCGGCAGCAGATCCTTGCCCTGGGTGCTGGCGGCCATCAGGCAGTGCTGATAATCCCGCGCGATATGGGCCAGCAGCGGATCGACTCCGTCGCTCAGCCCCTCCGCCAGCATGGGGTGCTCGGCCAGCAGCACCCGGCTCACCCCCTGCAGGGCGGCGGCCTGTTCGCCCGCCTCGGTCAATCCCTGCCCCAGCAACAGCAGATGCACCTCGCCGCCCAGCTGGCCCCCTGCGGTGACCAGACGGGCCACGTTGTCGGCCAACTGGCCCTGATGATGTTCGGCAATGATCAATACTCTCATGACTGCCCCTTGCTATCGTCCGTTGATGTCCCTGCCTGTGTGCCCATCACGCCCCCGAGCCTGTCGCCGGCGAGCGGGGTTCTGTTGATTGCTGGCAGCATCAGAGTACCTTCGCTTCATGCTTGAGTTTGTCCAGCAGCTCGTCCACCGAGCTCACCATGATGCCGGCGCTGCGGGCAGCGGGAGCCATCACCCCGAGCAGCCGGGTCTGGCCGGCCGGCTCGACGCCGAGGTCGGCAAAGGGCGCGCTCTCAAGCGGCTTGCGCTTGGCCTTCATGATGTTGGGGAGCGAGGCAAAGCGCGGCTCGTTGAGGCGCAGATCCACGGTCACCACCGCCGGCAGCGCCATGCCGAGGGTCTCGAGGCCGCCGTCAATCTCGCGGGTCACCTGCAATTCCCCCTCCACCAGCTTGATGGCGGAGGCGAAAGTGGCGAGCGGCCAGTCATTGAGGGCGGCGAGCATCTGGCCCACCTGGTTGTTGTCGGAATCGATGGACTGCTTGCCGAGCAGCACCAGATCGGGCTTTTCCTGCTCGCATACCTGTTGCAGGGCGCGCGCCACAGTAAGCGGGGTCAGGGTCTCGCCGGTCACGTAATGACGGGCTCGATCCGCTCCCAGCGCCAGGGCGTGACGCAGCTGTTCGGCCGCCGCCTCGGGGCCGAAGGTCACCACCACCAGCTCGGATGCCACGCCGGCTTCGCGCAGCCTGACCCCCTCTTCCACCGCAATTTCACAAAACGGGTTGATCCCCATCTTGACGTTGGCCAGCTCCACGTCCGAGCCATCGCTCTTGACCCGGACCTTGACGTTGTAATCCAGCACCCGCTTGACCGCGACCAGCAGCTTCATGACGCGCATCCCTCGCTTCTGTTGAGTGAATCCATGAAAACCCTCACATTTTTTGCTTACATTTACTTTACGTTTACGTAAACTACCAGCACTACCCTAGGCCAAGTCGAGCACAGAGGCAAGATGGAACGCGAAGCAATGGAATTTGATGTCGTCATCGTCGGTGGCGGCCCGGCGGGACTCAGTGCCGCCATCGCCCTCAAGCAGCACAATGCCGAGCTGTCGGTCTGCCTGCTGGAGAAGGGAGCGGAGATCGGCGCCCATCTGCTCTCCGGCGCCCTGCTGGATCCCGTCGCCCTCAAGGAGCTGCTGCCAGAGAGCTGGCAACAGGCCCCGCTCGGGGTCGAGGTCAACGACGATCAGGTGCACCTGCTGCAAAGCGACAGCCGCGCCCTGCAACTGCCCAACTGGGCGGTGCCGCCGCGCATGCACAACGAGGGCAGCCGCATCATCAGCCTCGGCAACCTCTGTCGCTGGCTCGGTCAGCAGGCCGAGCTGCTGGGAGTCGAAATATACCCGGGTTTTACCGCAAGCGAACTCATCATGGAAGCGGGACGGGTCAAGGGTGTGATCACCGGCGATCTCGGGCTGGATCGGGCGGGCAATCCGAAAGCGGATCACGTGCCCGGCATGGCGCTGCTCGGTCGCTACACCCTGTTTGCCGAAGGGGCCCGTGGCCATCTCGGCAAGCAGCTGATCGCCGACTTTCATCTGGAAAACGCCGCCCAGCCGCAGCACTACGCCATCGGCTTCAAGGAGCTGTGGCAGCTCCCCCCCGGCCAGGGCAAAGCGGGCCAAGTGCTGCACGGCAGCGGCTGGCCGCTCTCTGAGGGGAAGGAAGACAAGAGCCAGGGCGGCTTCTATCTCTATCATCTGGAGCAAGATCAGGTGGCGGTCGGGCTGATTGTCGATCTCAACTACCGCAACCCCTGGCTCAGCCCGTTTGACGAGTTTCAGCGCCTCAAGTATCACCCGCTCATCGCCGCGGCATTGCAGGGGGGCGAGCGCATCAGCTACGGCGCCCGCGCCATCGCCAAGGGGGGCTGGCACTCCCTGCCCCGCATGCACTTTCCCGGCGGCCTGCTCATCGGTTGCGATGCCGGCACCCTCGACTTCTCCCGCATCAAGGGGATCCACACCGCCATGAAGTCCGGCATGCTGGCGGCCAAGACAGTTGCTATGAGTCTGCGCGGCGGCGATGAAGGGGGCCGGGATCTGGCCGAATACGGCGATGCGCTGCAACAGAGCTGGCTGGCCCATGAGCTCAAAACGGCGCGCAACTTCGGCGCCGCCCTGCACCGCTGGGGCCCCTGGCTCGGTGGCGCTTTCAACTGGCTGGAGCAGCGGTTGTTTGCTAACTCCTCGCCGTTCACCCTGCTGGACAAGGAGCCGGACTACCGCCAACTGCGCATGGCCAGTCGCTGCCAGCCCATCGACTACCCCAAGCCGGATGGCAAGCTCAGCTTCGACAAGCTCTCGTCTGTCTATCTGGCCAACACCAGCCACGACGAGGATCAGCCCTGCCACCTCAAGCTGCAGGATGAGACGATCCCGGTGGCGGTCAACCTGCCCACCTGGGCCGAACCGGCCCAGCGCTACTGCCCGGCCGGGGTGTTCGAGATCCTGGGTTCGGAGAGCCAGCCCCGCCTGCAGATCAACGCGGCCAACTGCATCCACTGCAAGACCTGCGACATCAAGGATCCGAGCCAGAACATCGTCTGGACGCCGCCGCAGGGAGGCTCAGGCCCCAACTATCCCAATATGTAACAGGCCGGCCCATGCAGACCTGTGCAGATAACAAGGATGTGCAGCCCCAACACATCAAATAGAGGCGGTTTCCGGCGTGCAGCCGGGGGCTGTCGCAGGGCGCTCGGGAGCCCGCCATCCCGGCCGGTGAACCCAAGTCCTCCCGCCTATCGGGGGGAATAAAGGAGGCCACGCCGGGATCGCCCGTTTTGAGGTCGGCGCGGCTGCTCCGACCTCGCTGTTTTTTTGAGCGAACAGGCTGAACCTCCGATGAATAGGCCCTGACAAGCGCGGCCCGCCCCTGTATAGTTCGCCGCATTCAGGTTTTCCATCGGCCCGTTCAGCTTGTCCACGGGATCGCTTTCTACGCGCTCTAAGGCCGCATGACCTGTGCAACCATCCCTGATTACCCATGACTTCTTAAGGGGGGACAGATGATCACCGCTTACATTCTCAATAACAAGGTACTGGACATAGTCACGCTCGGGCCTGACGACATAGTGCCTGACAACACCGTCTGGCTGGATGCCTACAAGCCGGACACGGCGGAACGAGAATGGTTGACGGGCCTGTTTCTGGAAGAGGTGCCCGACAAGGAGGAGCTCGATGACATCGAAGCATCCGCCCGTTTCTACTGGGATACCGACGGTCTGCACATTCACTCCCTGTTTCCCCAGCGGATCGGCCGTGACACCAAGGGTGTCCACGTCTCCTTTACCCTGCGCAACAATTTGCTGATCAGCATCCGCGAAGATGACATCGGCTTGGTGCGCCTGCTGCGCCACTACATGCGCCAGGACCGGCTGGAGGTGGAGGACGCCCTCGACATCCTGCTGGAGGTGCAGAACCTGAAAGTCGAATACCTCTCCGATCTCATCGAAGATGGCTACAAGACGTTGGAAAACACCGCCGATCAGATCTTCGAGCCGGATCAGATCAATCCCATGCTCAAGGAGTTGATGGCCCAGGAAGAGGCCAACGGCCAGATCCGTCTCTCCCTGCACGATACCCGTCGCGCCCTGCGCTTCTTGAAACGCAGCCTGCGCCAGCGCATGACGGGCGAGCAGAACAAGTGGATCGACGAGATGCTGCACGACGTGGAGTCCCTGCTGCCCCACACCCAGTTCCTGTTCGACAAGATCAACTTCCAGCTCGAGGCCTCCATGGGGGTGACCAACCTGGAGCAGAACAAGGTGATCAAGATCTTCTCGGTAGCGGCTGTCATCTTCCTGCCGCCAACCCTTATCGCCAGCATATACGGCATGAACTTCGGTCGCATGCCGGAGCTCGCCTGGGAGTACGGCTATCCCCTCTCCCTGGTACTGATGGTGATGTCATCGCTCGGCACGGGTCTCTTCTTCAAGCGAAAAGGCTGGCTGTGACGCCGGCGGCCCGGCACCAAAAGTGATAAGCGGATTGGGGGGCCTGGCCCCCCGATTAATTCCCGTCCCTGGCTCGCCTTGCAAAGGGCTCTGCTTCGCCCCATATCCCCTTCATCCTTTGCACAGACGACCCCGGGCAACCATGACCCTCTACCCCGAACACAGATATGACGATCACGGCCAGCTGCGTCCCCCGCTCTGGTTCTGGCCCATCGCCCTCTTGCTGACCCGCTCGGTCTGGCTGTTTCTGATGGCCGGCGTCACCCGCGAGAGCGGCAGCGCCATCCTGACCCTCTTCTACCCGGACCGGCTCACCCTCTACATCAGCCTGCTGACCGACGTGCCCGCCATGCTGGCGCTGCTCGCCTGCGGCGGCACCTATCAGCAGACCCAGAGCATCCGGGCCTGGCTCAGGCGCCACAGCCCCTTGCTGCTGCTCTGCTCTGCCGTCAGCGGCCTGCTGATGCAACTGCACAGCCTCAATCTGCAGAAGTGGTCGTTCAGCTGGCCCACCGCCCTGGTGCTGGTCGCCACCCTCTGGTCACTCTGGTATCTGCTGCGTAGCCGCCAGCTGCGTGAATACGCGGTGGATCAACCCCACTGAAGGGCGAGTCGGCTCACTGGCGGGTGACCCGGATCTGCAGGGTCTGGCGATCACTCTGACTGCCACTGCCCCCCTGCAACTGGGTGCCCAGGCTGCTGCCCTGCTGCGCCGCGCTGGTGGAGAGCTCTCCCACCGTCAGCCACTGACCGGGGGCACCGCTCACCTCGGTGGCACTCTGCCCCCGGTTGATGGTGCCCTGCTCCAGCCTGGCCTGCTCGCTGCTGAGCGCTATCTGTACCCTGTCGCCAATCAGGGTGGCGGTGGCATAGAGGCCGTTCACCAGTGGCATCAGCCCCACCACCTGGCCACCGCGCCACTGATAGAAGGTGACCGGTTGATAGGTGCCCATCTGCAATAGCACGGGCCGACCCGACAGGCCGCGTACCTGCCAGCTGTCGTTCTGGCTGCGCTGATACTGCTGGGCATTGCCCTCCAGCAGCCACTGCCGCTTGGCGGCATCCCGGCCCAGCCCCACCCCGGCCTGCTGGCTACTGGAAGCGCCATCCACCCGCCACTCGATGAGCAGGCTCTGGGGCGGCTGGTTGAATTTGGCCAGCGCCGCTTCCGCCTCCTGCAGCTGGGCGGCGCTGCCGCTCAGCACCAGCTGGTTGCCCATGGCGCTCACCCCCAGCTCCGGATAGAGATCCTTGAGGGTCTGCACCGCCGCCTGGGTTTCGAATACCGGGATCACCTTCACCTCGGCCCGCAGCGGTAGGCACCAGAGCCCCCACAGCAGCCAGAGTCCAAACCCGCGCCATCTTCTCATCTTCTCCTCCCGTCCCACTCGGCAGCCCTCCGCCTCATCGGCCTGCTCATCACCTCGTCATCATGGGCCATCCCGCCCGCTTTTCAATGATTTTGCCCGTGAGCGGTGAACGCCGTGCAGGTCAGGTCCTTCATTTTTCGATGAAAAGAGCGGAGATAGATCAAATAACACAAATAAAAATGATTACCATTTGTTGTCACGAAAAAATCGCTCGGATACAATTCGGTCTCATTTTTTCGAGCTTGCCGTCGATGAAGCCAGTGACCACCACCCCCGCCGCCATCCACCTTGCCCTGCTGGTCAATATGCTCTCCATGGGCAGCATGATGATGGTGATGCCCCTTGGGCCGGACCTGGTCATCAGCCTCGGCATGCAACCGGAGCAGACCGGCTACTTCAGCGGTGGTGCCACCCTGGGGGCCGCCCTGATGGGCCTCATCGCCGCCCCCTGGCTCGATCGGGTCAATCGCAAACCCGCCCTGCTGGTGCTGCTCACCCTGCGTTTTCTGCTGCTGATGGCCTGCCCCCTGGTGCAAAACAGCCAGCAGCTGCTGGTGCTGTTCGTCCTGTCGGGCTGTGTGGCCGGCCCGCTCGCCGCCATCCTGATGGCAGCCGTGCTGGATCTGGTGCCGCCTGCCGAGCGGGGCCGCCGCCTCGCCTACGTGGGCATGGCGTTCTCCCTGGCGGCCATTCTGGTAGTGCCCATCGCCCTGGTGCTGGCCCAGTGGTTTGGCTGGCAGAGCCCCTTCCTGCTGTTTGGTGCTAGCGGCCTGCTGCTGGCGCTGCTGAGCAGCCGCCTGCTGCCCTCCTTGCCGGTCAACCGCGCCCCTCACGGCAGCGGCCTGCGCCAGTTGCTGGCCTCCCCGCTCTGTCAGGGGGCCCTGTTGATCCTCTGCCTGCAGATGTTCGGCCACTTCCTGCTGATCCCGCACTTTGCCAACTACTTCCAGTTCAACCTCGCCTTCCCGCGCGAGCAGATCGCCGCCCTCTACCTGTGCGGCGGCCTCGCCAGCATGGCCACCATGCGGCTGTGCGGCGGCTGGATTGATCAGGGCCGGGCCCAGGCCGCCATCCTGATCACCAGCCTGCTGCTGGCGCTGATCACTTTGCTCGGTTTCGCCATGCCGGTCGGCATGCCCGTCTACCTGCTGTTCACCCTCTTCATGGCGCTGAGCTCGGCCCGATCCAGTTCGACCCTCGCCATCACCGCATCCATCCCAGCCCCTCATCAGCGCGCCGCCTTCATGTCTTTTCAGGGCACGGTCACCAATGTGGCGGCCGGGCTTGGCAGCCTGCTCTCCGCCAGGTTGCTGGTGTCGGATCAGAGCGGCGCCCTGCACGGCTTTGCTGGGCTCGCCTGGATCAATATCGGCTGCGGTCTGCTGGCCTGCGGCGGTGTCTGGCTCCTGCTCAAGGGGCTGGCACAGACAAGGAACAACAATAACCCCGAGTCTGGCCCCGCCAGACAAGGAAGTCAGTGAGCCACCGGCCCCAGAGCCGGACCCCATAACCTCTGTTTTATTCATGGAGTTTTGACTATGCAGTTGCAGCCTGGCGTCTTTCGCCTGAACCCCGTCCTGCTCTCCCTCGGTCTTATCGCCCTGCCGGGCCTGGCCCAGGCCGAAGCGCCCAAAGCCAACGAGACCCTGGTGGTCACCGCCACCCAGACCAAGCACACCGAGCTCTCCGCGCCGGCCAGCGTCTCTGTGGTAACCCGCGCCGATCTGGACAAGATGAACGCCAACAACATCGGCGAAGCGCTCAAGCACGTGCCGGGCGTCAACGTCATCGGCACCAACCCCACCGGCCGCAACGAGATCAAGATCCGCGGCATGGGCGGCGACTACACCCTGCTGCTGATCAACGGCAAGCGGGTCAACGCCCGCGAGACCCTGGGCAGCTCGTTTGGCAATGACTTCGACTTGAGCTCCATCCCCATGGCTGCCATCGAGCGCATCGAGGTGATCCGCGGTCCCGTCTCCTCCCTCTATGGCGCCGACGCCCTCGGTGGCGTGGTCAACGTGATCCTGCGCCAGGCCAAGGAGCAGACCGAGGCGGCCTTCGGCTACACCCATACCATGCCCACCAAGGGTGATGGCGGTGATGCCAACCGTGGCAACGCCTTCGTCTCCGGCGCCCTGATCGACAACAAGCTGCTCGGCAGCCTGGTGGTGGAAGGCTATCAGCGAGATCGCTGGCACAGCGATCAGTCCAACAACAAGGACGCCGATGCGCTGGAGAAACGGGAAGTGGTCAACATGCTCTCCAGCCTGAAGTGGCTGGTCAGCGACAACCAGGATGTGGAGTTCGATCTGGGCTACAACCAGAACGACATGGACAGCTACTTCAACAACGTGCCGCGCGCCCCTACCGCCCCGGCCACTCCGCACAACGTGCAAAAGCTCGATCGCCTGAGCCTGGGGGTCACCCACAACGGCCGTTGGGAACACTTCGACAGCCGGGCTCGCTACTACTTCGAGCAGACCGATCTGATGGATGACTCCCAGCTCAACGGTGGCGCGGCCGACGTCACCCAGACCAACCACACCGTCGACGGCCAGCTGAGCGGCTACCTCGGGGATCATCTGCTGACTTCCGGCGCAGAATTCCGCAAAACCGAGCTGGAACACAGCCGCAGCATCACCAACGGCAGCGTGGATGCGAGCCAGAGCGCTCTCTATCTGCAGGACGAGTTCGGCTTTGGCGATCTGGCGCTGACTCTCTCCGGTCGTCTGGATCACCACGAAACCTATGGCAACGAGTTCAGCCCGCGCGCCTATGCGCTCTACAAGCTGAGCGACGAGTGGGTGATCAAGGGCGGCGCCGGCAAGGCGTTCAAGGCCCCGACCCTGGCACAGTCCAGCGAAGGCTTCGCCACCACCGCCTGCCGCGGCGCCTGCAAGGTAGTCGGCAACCCGGATCTGAAACCGGAAACCGCCGTCAGCTACGAGCTGGGCACCGCCTATGAGGCAGAACGCTTTGGCGCCGGCCTCACCGGCTTCCACAACGACATCGAGGATCTGATCCAGAGCGATCAGTGGGGCCCGGGCTACCGTCCGAGCGTGATGACCTACCTCAACCTCAAGAAGGCGCGGGTCAAGGGGCTGGAGCTGACCGGCTGGGTCGATGTGATGGACGACGTCAAGCTGACCGGCAACTGGACCATGCTGGACTCCGAAGACAAGAGCACCGGCGACGATCTGGCCAAGACCCCGGATCACACCGGCAACCTGAGCCTGGATTGGCAAGCCACCGAGATCGTCAGCACCAACCTGGCCTGGCAGTACGTGGGCAGCCAGTTCATCAAGGTGCCGATGCACAACTCCCAGGCGCTCAAGTCCGACAGCTACCAGACCCTGGACGTCAACACCAAGTGGAAGGTCACCCCGGCGCTCGACTTCAAGCTGGGCATCACCAACCTCACCAACACCAAGCGTGACCAGGTCGCCACCGACGCCGACTTCATTCTGGAAGGTCGTACCGTCTACGCCGGCGTGGATTACAAGCTGTAAGCCCCGCAGGGGAGTCCGTCAGGGCTCCCCTCTTTCTGCTGTTATTGCCTCGACATGAAGGAGTAGCCGGGTGCAGAGACACCAAACACACCTGTTCTGGCTGGGAGTGATCCTCCTGTTCCTGCTGATCTGTCTGTCACTGGCCACTGGCGCCGGTGTCTATGGTGGCCGCGAGGTCGCCGGTTTTCTGCTGGGCGATCCCGCCCTCGTGGCCGATGAAAAACTCGCCATGATAGTTCACACCCTGCGTCTGCCCCGCACCCTGTGTGCCCTGGTGGTGGGCGTCTCCCTGGCGCTGGCGGCCTCCATGCTGCAAAGCGCCACCCGCAATCCGCTGGCCGAACCCGGCCTGCTCGGGGTCAACGCCGGCGCCGTGTTCGCCCTGGTGATCGGCCTCACCTATTTTGGCGTCGAATCCGCCTACGGTTATCTGCTCTGGTCCGGCATGGGGGCCCTGCTCGGCAACCTCATCGTGCTCGGTCTCGGCCTGATGGTGGGGCGCTCCAACCCCCTCAAGCTCATTCTGGTGGGGGTCGCTCTCTCCGCCACCTTCGGCGGCCTCTCCAACTTCCTGCTGCTCTCCAACCAGGTGGTGCTGGAGCAGTTCCGCTTCTGGAATCTGGGGTCGCTGGCCGCCTCGGATCTCGATGCGGTGCTCACCGTGATGCCCTTTGCCCTGCTCGGCCTGCTGCTGACCCTGGCACTCTGTCGCCAGCTCACCCTGATGCAGATGGGTGACAGCCAGGCGCTGGCGCTCGGCATCCGGCCGACCCGGGTGCGCATCGGCGTGCTCTTGGCCGCCACCCTGTTTACCGCCTGCGCCATCGCCATCGCCGGCCCCATCGGCTTCGTCGGTTTTCTCGCCGCCTACTGCGCCCGTCTGGTGGAGCCGGTGCGCCTCGCCATCCAGGTGCGCTTCTCCGCCCTGTTCGGGGTGCTCTTTCTGCTCGGCGCCGACATCCTGGCGCGCTGGCTGATCCAGCCGTTCGAGCTGCCCAACGGGGTGATCCTGGCGCTGATCGGTGCCCCCGTGCTCATCCTGGTGGTGCGCAGCGGCGGCTTCCGCGCCCTGCTGGCCGTCAAATAAGGTTGCCTGCCTCATGAACAATTCCATCCATCCCTCCCTCACCACGACGCTTCCCACCGGTACCGTCTGCCTGCGCGTTGGCAGCCGCACCCTGTTGCTGCACCGCCGCGCCTGGCTGATCACCCTAGGGCTCCTGGTGGCCCTGGTGCTGCTCTCCCTGCTGGCGCTGACCCTGGGCTCCGGCAAGCTCACCATGCTGGGGGTGATCCAGACCCTGCTTGGCGAGGGCAACCGGCTGAGCGAGGTGACCGTCTTCAAGATCCGCTTGCCGCGCATCGTCGCCGTGCTGGTGGCGGGAGCGGCCATGGGCCTCTCCGGCTGCCTGGTGCAGACCCTCATTCGCAACCGCCTCGCCACCCCGGACATGATCGGGGTCAACGAGGGGGCCTCCTTGGCCATCATCGCCTTCTCCCTCTACCTGACCCTCGGCAGCTGGCCCTGGTGGGCCGCGCCGCTGGGTGCCCTGTTTGCCGCCGCCGTGCTCTATGCCCTGTGCAACAAGCCGGGGGAGCAGGGCTACCTGTTCGTGGTGATCGGCATCGGCGTCTCCGAGCTGATGAACGCCATCGGCCAGTTCGTGATGTCCACCCAGTCGCTGGTGCACCTCACCAGCCTCTACCTGTGGAACATGGGCAACTTCGTCGGCCAGGGTTACAGCACCGTGCTGCCGGTGGGGATCCTGATCCTGCTGGTCTGCCCCTGGGTAGTTTATCTCTCCCGGGCCCTCGGCGTACTGCGTCTGGGCCCCGTCACCGCCCAGAGTCTGGGGGTGAACGTCAACCGGGTGCAGCTCGGCGTGCTGGCCCAGGCCATCGTGGTGGCGGCGCTCGGCACCGCCATCGGCGGCCCGGTGGTGTTCATCGCCATGGCGGCCCCGGTGCTCGCCTCCTGGCTCAGCCGGGATCGCATCGTGCCGCTGTGGATTGCCGCCCTGTGCGGCGCCCTGCTGCTGCTGGCCAGCGACACCCTGGTGCGGGTGCTGGCCAGCCCCCACGAGGTGGCCACCGGCATCATGACCCGTATTCTCGGCGGCCTGCTGCTGCTGTTCATCCTGCTCAAAGACCGCCAGAAGGCCGACTGACGATGCCATTCATCCAATTTCAAGACAGACCGAGGGCCGCCTGATGACGCTCACCATCAATCACCTGCAATTTGGCTATCAGCACAAGCCCGTCTTCAACGACATCTCCTTCACCATTCCCCAGGGCAAGCTGGTGGGGATCGTCGGCCCCAACGGCGGCGGCAAGTCCACCCTGCTCAAACTGCTGGCGGGCCAGGAGCAGCAGCAGGCCGGCGAGATCCTGCTCAAGGGCAAGCCGCTGGCAAGCTACGGCAAGAAAGCGCTGGCCCGCGAGCTCGCCTACCTGCCCCAGCGCCCGCTGGTGCCCGCCGGCATCCAGGTCGAGCAGCTGGTGCAGTACGGCCGCCATCCCCATCAGGGCTGGTTCAATCAGTGGAGCGAGGAGGATGCCCGCATGGTGAGCTGGGCCTGCGAGCGGATGCAGCTCGGCGACATTTTGCAGCAGAGCGCCAGCTCTCTCTCAGGCGGTCAGGCCCAGCGGGTGTGGCTCGCCATGGTGCTAGCCCAGGATGCGGACATCATCCTGCTGGATGAACCCACCAGCGCCCTCGACATCGGCCACCAGACCGAGGTGATGGAGGCCATCCACCAGATCACCGCCGAGGGCAAGACGGTGCTTATCGTCATCCACGATCTCGCCACCGCCGCCCGCTACTGCGACGAGCTGATCGCGCTGGGGAATGGCGGCATCCAGGCCATGGGGCCGGCCCGCGAGGTGGTGACCAAGTCCCTCATCGACCGCCTCTACCAGACCGACGTGGACATACTGCACGCCCCCGGCGACGGCGCCCCCATCATAGTGCCGCGCCGCAGACCGCACGCCTTTGCCATGAAGCAGCAGGCCTGAGCCCCATAAAAAAACCGCCCAGAGGCGGTTTTTTTATGCTTGTGTCTCGGCGCACCGCCACTCACAACAGCAGGCTGGTGAGCACCCCGCCCGGCCGTGTTTGCCAGTGCCCTGTTTGCCAATGCTGTGCCTGCCAGTGCAGTGTTTGCCAGTAGAGCGTACAGCGCCAACCGGCGGGCAGATCTGGGGTCAGCGTGTCTACGAGCTCGAGGGTGAGGGTCTGCTCCGTCATGGTCAGCCAGCGGGCATCGAGAAAGTCAAAATAGCGCCCCACCCTGGGGTAGAGCGCCTTGAACAGGCTCTCCTTGGCCGAAAAGATCAAGGTGAGCGCCTCAGCCCTGCTCAGGCCGATGGCAGGGGCAGCGGCCACCAGCCGGGCCCACTCCTCCCCACTGGCAATACCGGGCCAGAGCTCGCTCGCCTGCCCCTCTGCCAGCCAGCCCTCCAGATCCAGCCCCATTCCCGCCCGGCCCGGACGCACCGCACACAGGGCCATGCCGCGCCCCTGCAACAGGCTGTGGCTGATGCTGCCCTCAAACCCCGCAGGCCAGCAGGGTTCGCGGGCGTTGCCGATGGCCACGGGGTGCTCCGCGAGGTGGAAGGGGCGCAGGGCTTCGCGGGCCGCGAGACGCCCCGCCAGAAACTCCCCCAGCCGCTTGGGGGCCGCGCGCTGCAAGCTGGCGGGCAGCACCATGCCGGCCGCATCGTAACAGGCCTGGGTGAAGGCGGCGGGGTCAAAGCAGACCCGTTGCAGCGCCAGATGCGCCGCGCAGGGCAGCGGCAGGCTGTCGGCCTGCACGATAAAGCGGTCCAGTGAGCAGGCTGGCGCGGTGGCAATGAACATCACGAAGAGCCCTTGGTGGATGAGCCAGCATGGTAGCAAACCGTCCGCTCCTTACGCCACAAACACAAATGACAATCCTTATCATTTGAATTTGTGGTAGCATGAGTTCGCCCGTTTGGGACCCAGTGTTCCACTGATTTCACCAAGAAGGATGTAACGATGAAGATCTCCTCTCCCCTGGCTGCCGTGCTGATGCTGGCCAGCCTGGTCGGCTTCCAGGCACAGGCCGGCAGCGAGACCCGTCAGGTGACCGATGCCGACGGCAAGACCCAGGTCGTACCGGCCCAGCCCAAGCGGGTGGTGGTGCTGAGCGAAATCGATCTGGACAGCGCCCTGACCCTGGGGCTGCAACCGGTCGGCACCGTCAATGGCCGCGGCCAGTCCACCCTGCCCCGCTACCTGCTGCAACAGGCGGGCAAGGAGATCGCCGTAGTCGGCGATCTGGACAACCCCAATCTGGAGAAGCTGATCGATCTGGAACCCGACCTCATCCTCACCGGCCAGACCAAGCCCGAGTTGCTGGCCCTGCTCAAGGAGATCGCCCCCACCGTCGTCACCGGCAACTGGGGTGACTCCTGGAAGGAGATCTTCAATCGCAGCGCCCACGTGCTGAACCGGGACGCCGAAGCCAAGACCTTCCTCGCCCAGTATGACGCCCGCCTGCAGGAAGCCCGCAGCAAGCTCGCCAAGCATCAGGGCGAGCGCCTGAGCATAGTACGCTGGAACCCCAAGGGCCCCAGCTACATGCACAGCGGCACCTTCGCCAGCAGCGTGGTGGAAGAGATGGGGCTGACCCGGCCGACCCACCAGATCGGTGACAAGACCCCCCACTCCCCGGCCCTGAGCCTGGAATCCCTCAACCTGCTGGACGGCGACTGGCTGGTGATCGGCACCCTCAGCGCCAGCGGCGATGCGGTGGATGCCATGAAGCAGGCCGAGCAGACCCCGGCCTTCCAGCAGCTTGGCGCCATCAAGAGCAAGCGCTTCGGCGCCGTGGACGGATCCCTGTGGACCTCCACCGGCGGCCCCCAGGCGGCCCTCAAGGTGATCGACGACGTCGAGCAGCTGCTGGCCAAACCCGATGCGGCCCCCATCACCCAATAAGCCCGCGTGATGAGCGCCCACAAAGAAGCCCGCATATGCGGGCTTCTTTTTTATCCATGGCTTTTAACGTCTATTCAGACAACCATTTATTGCGGCAAGGGCAGCGCCTTTCTGTCCAGTTTGCCGCTGCCGGTCTTGGGCAGGGCATCCAGCAGGATGAGCCGCGCCGGCACCATGTAGTGCGGCAGCGTCGCCTGCAACCCCTTGCGCAGGGCGAGGCGATTGAGGGTCACCCCGCTTTTCGCCTCCACATAGCCCACCAGCATGGCCTCGTCCCCCTCGCCCACCAGACGCACTGCCGCCTCCTGCACCCCGGCCTGGCGGCGCAGTCCCGCCTCCACCTCGCCAAGCTCGATGCGAAAACCGCGCAGCTTGACCTGATCGTCGCGCCGACCCAGATAGAGGAAGCGGTCCGCCCCCAGCCGCCGCACCCGATCGCCGGTGCGATAGAGGCGATGGGTGGCCAGGCGCAGGAAGGCGGCGCGGGTCAAGGCCGGCTTGCGCCAGTACCCCTCGCACAGGGCCGGGCTCTCGATGCAGAGCTCGCCGTACTCCCCCTCCGCCACCGGCTGCCCCGCCTCGTCCAGCACCCAGTGCCGATAGCCGGGCAGGCTGTGGCTGATGGTGATCTGGCCATCAGTCGGTGGCCAGCGCACCTCGCTCACCAGCGACCAGACGGTGGCCTCGGTCGGCCCGTAGCAGTTCCACAGCCGCCGGGTGCGGGCACAGAGCTGCTCGGCCAACCCTGGGTCCAGCGCCTCGCCGCCGCACAGGGCGGTAAGGGTATTGCGCCCCTGCCAGCCCGCTTTAAGCAACATACGCCAGCAGGCCGGGGTGGCCTGCAGCCAGTTGATGGAAGGGTCGGCCTCGAGCAACGCCTGCATCCCCAGCGGATCCTTGTTGTGCTCGCCACCGGCCACCGTCAGCCGGCCACCGCCCCAGAACGGCCCCAGCATCTCCAGCAGGGATATGTCGAAGGCCGGGGTGGTAATGAAGAGCCAGTGGCAGCTCGGTGAAAGTCCGAGCCGATCGCGGATCCCGTCGAGGAAGCAGAGCAGGGCCCGCCGGCTGATGACCACCCCCTTGGGCTCGCCGGTGGAGCCCGAGGTGAACATCATGTAGGCAGCCAGGGCGTCATCCACCTGGGGCCAGGAGACAGGCCCTGCCGCTGCCGGCCCGTCGAGGGTGCGCAGCGGACAGCCGAAGGCGGGAGCCGGCCTGTCGCCGTCGCAGATCACCGCCGACAGGCGCGCCTGGCGGGCGATCCCCTGCAACCGCTCCACCGGAAAGTCCGGCTCAAGGGGCACGAAGGTGAGGCCGAGCCGCAGGCAGGCCAGCAGGCTGGCCACCAGATCGGGGTTGCGGGAGAGATAGAGGCCGACCCGCTCCCCCACCGCCAGCCCCTGCAGGCGGGCGGCAATCTGGGCCACCCGATCATTGAGCGCGCCGTAGCTAAGCCACTGCTCATCCGATCCTCCCTCACTGATGCCCTCCCCGCCCATACGGATGGCGGGGGCCAGCGGGGTGGCGGCCAGACAGGCCGCCAGCCGCGCGCCCAGGTTGGCCGCCCCCTTGGAGGCACCTCTCGGGGATGACACGGCCGGGGCCTTATGCTTGATGGTCACCGTCATAGCGCGGCCTCCGTTTGGCGCACCAGCCAGTGCCGATAGAGCCGGCTGGGGGATGGATGGGCCTTGAGCATCTGCAGGGTAAGCGGCGCCCGCTCCTGGCCAAACGCCTCGTTGAGAGCCGCCAGCAGGGCGAGCTGCTGCACCGAATCCACCCCGAGTTCACACAGGGTCTGCTGCCAGATGCCGGGCACGCCGCACAGACGCTCCCACAGGGCCACCAGCGCGCGGGCCTCGGCCGGTGGCTGAGCCAGGCCGGGCTCAGCCCTGCTGGCGGCCACTTGTGTGGCTGTCGCTTGTGCTGAGTACGGCGCGGCCACAGCCACGCTGGCCGGCTGGCCCAGATCCGCCTGCGCCAGCCAGCCAAGCTCGGCCAGCCAGTCAGCCAGCACCGCCTCGGCCCGGGCCTCGGGGATCTGCTCGCCGTCGAATTCGAGGCGCAGCTGGAGCGTCTCGCCCCGGCTGCTGACCACCAAGGAGAGCGGCAGCGCCACCTTCTCCACCACGGCGCCAAAGCGCGGCACCAGCTGGTGGGGTTCGGGGGTAGCAGGGGACGCCGGCATGGGGTAGTTCTCGAACACGAACAGGCTCTGGAACAGGCGTGCCCGGCCTTTGGTCAGTGCCGCCAGCGACTGGGTGCCGTGCTCGTTGAGCGCCATCAGGTCGGTCTGCAACCTGGCGATATGCTCGGCCAGGGTCAGCTCGGTGCGCCACGCCAGCGCCAGGGGCAGGCTGTTGATGTAGAGCCCGACGCTCGCGGTGATCCCCTCGATGGGATAGTCCCGCCCTGGAGTCACGTTGCCCACCAGGGTGACGGCATCGCCAGAGCGGCGTGCCAGCAGACGGTGCCAGGCATATTGGGCCAACAGGCCCGCGGTCACGCCAAGGTCGCGGGCACGGTTCGCGAGCAAGGTCGCCACCTCGGCCGACAACGCCGTGGCGCACACCGCCGGTCGCAGCTGGGTATGGCGCCCGCTTGAGCTAGCGTCCAGCGTCACCCCGAACAGGCAGGCGAGATCGTTAGGCGTTGCCAAGAGCTCGCCACGCCCCTGCCAGTAGGCATCGGCGCTGCGGGCTTGGCTCGCGATATGGCGGCCAAATTCGAGCCAGGCCGTATCCGACTCGCCCTGCGGCAGCAGGCCGTTCATCAGCGCCTGATAGCCGCGATGCAAGGAGCCCAGCAACACGGGGCCGCTCCAGCCATCCAGCACGCCGTGATGGACGCTGAAGATCACCTTGTGGTGATCGGGGGCCAATTTGAAACAGGCAAGGCGCAGCAGGGGCGCCTGCTCCAGCGGGATCGGGCGGGCCAGATCCTGCTGGCGATAGGCCTGGACCCGTGTCTCTGCATTTTCCACTTCAGACAAGTCCTCATAGTGGAATGGCAACTCGGCGTGCTTCAAGATGCGCTGCAGCGCCACCCCGTCCGCCAGTACCAGTTCGCTGCGAAGGGCCGGCCAGCGGGCGATCTGCCCCTGCCAGGCCTGACGGTAGACCGCCATGTCCAGCGGCTGGTGATAGTCAATCTCGGTCTGCAGGTGATAGGCGTGATCCCGGGGCAGCAGCGCCCTGTGATGGAACATGCTCTGCTGAAGCGAGGTCATGGGCAGCAGGGTCTCCACCTCGCGCCCGGCCAGCACCCCATCGAGCGCAGCTTGTGAGAGAGCGATCCCCAGGAAGTCGCTCGGGGTGTGACGCGGAGCCTTCAGGTTGCAGCAGTGCTCCACCAGTGCCGTCAGGTTGTCCGCCAGCCGTGCCATCAGGGCGTCGCTCGCCTGCTGGTTGAGGGCACCCACCTGGCGCAGGGTGAGGCGGCCGTTGTAGACGCCACCGTGCAGACTGACCAGCTCGCGCGGCAGGTTGTCAGGGGACGTGGGTGCCCCGGGTGCCATCGGCAGGGGCTGCCAGGGTTGAGCGGCCTCGCCCTGATGGCTGACCCCCAGGTAGTTGAAGACCACCAGGGCTTCGGGCAGTGCCCAGCCACCTGGGTGGTGCAGTCGCAGGGCGTTGAAGCCCACCCCCTTGTCCGGCACGGCGCGCAGTTGCTCCTTGGTGGTGCACACCAGCGCATCCCACTCCTTGGCATCCGCCAGCGCCAGCGGATAGGTGCTGGTAAACCAGCCCAGGGTACGGCTCACGTCGAGTTCGGCATCGATGGCCTCACGGCCGTGTCCTTCCAGCATCACGCAATGACGGCTGCCGTAACCCTGCTCGCTCAGGGTACGGGTCAGGGCCGCCAGCAACAGGTCTGGCACCCGGGTGAAGTAGGCCTGATTGGCGGTGTCGATTAGACGAGCCGTGGTCTCCTGACTCAGCTGCAGCAGGCTGGCGGCGGCGCGGCCATCGGCGGCGCGCGCCGCTTCCAGCAGGTGACCCTGGCTGCCTTCCCCCTGAGCCAACCAGAAGCCAAGCTGATCCTCTTCCCGTTTGGCATAAGCCGCGAGCCCCTCGCCCCACTGGCGATAGCTGCTGCCCTTGGCGGGCAGCGGCTCGCCCCTGCTCACCCGTGCCAGATCCTCGGCCAGAATGCGCCAGGAGACCGCATCGATGACCAGGTGATGGAAGGCAAGGAAGAGTCCCTCCACCGTCTCGCCCTCGCGATCGCCCTCCAAGGAGATATTGCGCAGGCGGGCCCAGGCCAGGGTGTGGCCGCTGGCAGGGTCGAAATCTCCCTGCAGTTCGGTCAGGCGGGCCTGCAGCCCGGCCTCATCCAGGCTGCCAGCATCCAGGGTCGGCAGCGGCGGCAATGGCAGTTCGGCCAGGTAGCGCTGGCCGGTCGGGGTCACCGCCAGGCGCAGGGCATCGTGGTGCTGGCGCAGGGTATCCAGCCAGCCGCGCAGGGCCTCATCGTCCACCCCGGCCGGCAGGCGCAGGATCACCCCCTGGTTCCAGTGACCGTACTTGGCAAAGCCCTGCTCGAAGAACCAGTGCTGAATGGGGTGGAGCGGGAACTCGCCAGTCAGGCTGCCCTGCTCGCTTCTGTGGCTGACGGCCTGCTGCTGGCCGAGCTGGCGGCAGAGGCGGCGCACCGTCTTGGCTTCGAACACGTCCTTCACGCTGCAGTGCAGCCCCGCATCCCGCAACCGGGTGGTGAGCTGGATGCTGAGGATGGAGTCACCGCCCAGACGGAAGAAATCATCCTCCACCCCGAGCGGTTGCTTGAGCACCCCTTGCCAAATGGCGAGCACGGTCTGCTCCAGTTCGTTTTGCGGCTCGCCCTTGCTCTGCTGCCAGACGATGGCGGGCAGGCGGCGCAAGTCCAGCTTGCCGTTGGGGGTGAGCGGCATCTCGGGCAGCCAGCAGAGGCGGGCCGGCACCATGTATTCGGGCAGACACTCGCCGGCCCGCTGCAGCAGGGCATCGCCGTCGGGCTCCCTTGCCCCGGCCTGCAAACAGGCGTAAGCGAGCAGGCGCCCCTCCTGCACCACCACCTTGATCTGGCGCATCGCCGGGCACAATTCGGCAAGCCGGGTCTCTATCTCCCCCGGCTCGATGCGATAGCCGCGCAGCTTGATCTGCTCGTCAATCCGGCCCAGATACTGGATGTTGCCATCGCGGCGCAGCAGGGCCCGATCGCCGGTGCGATAGAGGCGATGGGCACGTTCCTCATTCGTTGCATCAAAGGCCAGCTCGATAAAGGCCTCCTGGGTGCGCTCCGGCAGATTGAGGTAGCCGCGGGCCAGCCCCAGCCCCGCCAGGCAGAGCTCGCCGGGCACCCCCACCGGGCAGAGGTTGCCCGCCTCGTCCAGGATCAGCGCCTTCAGGTTGTTGACGGGGCGACCTATGGTGATGGGCGCCCCCGGGGTGAGCCGCGCGCAGAGCGCGGTGACGGTGCACTCGGTCGGACCGTACATGTTGAACAGCGCCACCCGCTCTCCCCAACGCTCCACCAGGCTGCTCGGGCACGCTTCGCCGCCAAAACCGATGGCCTTGAGGGAACCGAGATCCGCCACTGGCAATAGATTCGCGAGCAGGGCGGTCGGCAAGATCATATGGCTGGCACCCCGAGCGATCGCGGCACTGATCACCCCCTCGCCCGGCTCGCCGAAGTGCAGGGGCGCGCCGCAGTAGAGCGGCAGCAGGGTGGTCATGTTGCCCGCATCGAACGAGAGGGACATGCAGTTGAACATGGCGCCACCCTTCCCAAGAGCGATGCGCTCGCCGTGATCCGCCATCAGGTTGACCAGGCTGCCCTGCTCCACCATGACCCCCTTGGGCAGGCCAGTGCTGCCGGAGGTGTAGATGATCTGGGCCAGCATGGCAGCGTCCCGAGGCAGTGCGGGCGTGCTGGTTGGCATCTTGTCCAGCGCCAGCCCGTGCAGATCGTGATATTCGGCAGTCGTGCCCTTGATGGCCTCGGCAAGCCGGGCATCCGGCTCTCCCCCGAGCACCAGTGCAATACTGGCGTCGCTCAGGATATGGGCCAGTCGCTCGGCGGGATAGGCAGGATCCAGCGGCACATAGGCCGCCCCCGCCTTCCAGCAGGCGAGCAGGGCGATGACGAAGGCGACATCACGTCTGGCCTGGATGCCGATGGCGGCGCCCGGGGTGACCCCCTGAACCTGCAGCCAGTGGGCCAGCCGGTTGGCACGCACCTCCAGTTCGCCATAGGTCAACGCATCCGCTCCATCGCTCACCGCCAGCGCGTCCGGGCACTTCCCAGCGCGCCGCTCGATATGGCAGAGCAGAGTGTCACGGCTCGGGTAGTCTTGCGGCAGGTCGGCAAGCTCGGCGGCCAGCGCCGCCTGGTCGGTGCCCGCCTCCAGCGGCAGTTGCCAGATGTCGGTCTCGGGGGCCGCCACCACGGCGCGCATCAGGTGCAGCAGGCGATCGGCATAAGCCTGGATGGTCTCTCGCTCGAACAGGGCGGTGGCGAACAGCCAGTCCACCCGGACGGAGTCCATCAGCTCGGTCACCTTGACCGAGATGTCGGTCTTGGCCGGCAGCACCGGCGAGGTCTCCTCCACCAGCTGGCAGCCGGGGATGAGATCGTTGAAGTCCACCTTGGCCTGATAGACCAGCATGATCTGGAAGATGGGGTTGATGGCGGTAGTGCGATCGGCGCCGATGGCCTCGGCCAGCGCCTCGAAACGGTAGAGCTGGTGATCGAAGGCCGCCAGATCCTCCTCCCGGCACTGCTGCAGATAGTCGACAAAGCTGGGCTTGCCGCTGAGTTGAGTGCGCAGCACCAGCGTATTGACGAAAAAGCCCACCAGCGACTCGATCTCGTGGCGCTCGCGATAGGCGAGCGGGGTGCCGATCACCACCTCCTTCTCGCCGCTCTGGCGCACCATCAGCAGGGCAAACAGGGCGTGCAGACCGATGAAGTTGGAGGTGCTGTGGCGCTGGCAGAGGCGCTTGAAGCTCTCCCACAGATCGTTGTCGATGGTGGAGAAGACCAGCTCGCCACCGCTGTCCTGATGGGCCGGGCGCGGCTTGTCGAGCGGCAGGCCGTGCACCTCGGGGCTGCCACCGAGTCGGTCGACCCAGAACGGCTTGAACTCGGCGTGATAATCGAGAAAACGCGGTGAGTTGAACCAGCGGGCATAGTCGATGTAGGTGAGCGGCAGCTCGCTCACCTGCAGGGGTTCGCGGTTCTGATGAGCAAGAAAGGCGCGCTTGAGATCCGCGAACATGTTCTTGACCGACCAGCCGTCGGAGATGATGTGGTGCTGGGTGATCAGCAGCACGTGTTCGCGGCTGCCCAGCCGTATCAGGTGCACCCGGCTCAGATCCCCCTGGGTCAGGGAGAAGGGGCGGCCTATTTCCTCGCGCACCCGGCGGGCCACATAGGCCTCGCGCTCGGCAATGGGCTCTACGCTCACGTCCTCAATCTGCAACGTGAAGGGCGTGTGGGGCAGGATCTCCTGCGCCCCCCTGCCCGCCTCGTCCTTGATGAAGCGGGTGCGCATGCTGGGGTGGTGGGCAAACAGGTGGTCGAAGGCAAACTCCAGCGCCGCCGTGTCCAGCTCTCCCTTGACGCGAAAATAGACCGGCATGTTGTAGAGGTGGGAGGCCTCCTCGTACTGCTCGATAAACCAGAGCCCGCTCTGGGACGACGAGAGCGGCCCCTGCCGGGCGCCCTCGGCATCACGTTGCGCAAGAATGGGCGCCTCGAAGGCGGCACGGGCCGCCAGGCAGCGCACCAGCTCATCCTTGTGGGCCTTGATGGTGGCACCGATGGCCGGTGTCACCGCCTCCTTGCTCGACTGGGAGATAAGCTGGCCCTTGTCGTTCAGCCCAAGCTTGACCCCCTGCCGTTCCAGCTGCTTCAACAGCAAAATCATATTGTTCATCTGTACCTCAGACAGCCGGCGTGGCTCGATGGGAAGAAAAACCGTCCTGCCCCTTCTCATTCAGGGCGAGCTTCACGCTCTGACCGTCCAGCCGTTTCAACAGCAAAATCATATTGTTCATCTGTTTCTCAAGCCTCAGGCACTCAGGGTGGCGCCGCCGTCGACGACCAGATCCTGCAGCGTGATGTGGCTGGCCAGATCCGAGGCCAGGAAGAGGACGGTATGGGCGATCTCCGCCGGGGTGGCTACCTTGCGCAGGGGGATGCCGAGCTTGAACTGCTCCGGCAACCCGGCAATGGTGCGGGCCATGGCCTCCTCGCTTGGCAGCATGCCGCGCAGCATGGGGGTATCCGTCGAGCCCGGCGACACCAGGTTGGCGCGCACGCCGAAGGGGGCCAGCTCCAGCCCCACCGTCTGGGTCAGGCTGGTGACCGCCGCCTTGGAGGCGCAATAGGCCGCCATCTGCATGCGCGGCACATGGGCGGCATTGGAGCCGATGGTGACGATGGCGCCGCGCCGCTGCCCCTTGAAGTGGGGCACCAGGGCCCGCAGCAGATAGAAGACGCCGCTGGCGTTGACCGTCATGCAGTCGTGCCAGTCGTCATCGTTTAAGGTCTCGGTGGGGCCGAGGCGCAGCACCCCGGCCCCGTTCACCAGCACATCGAGCCCGCCGTCCGCCAGCAGCGCTGCGCAGCAGGCGTTGACCGCCTTCGAGTCGCCAATATCGAGCAGCCGGGTGGCATAGGGGTAGTCGGCTTCGGGAAACGCCAGATCCAGCCCCACCACGGATGCGCCGGCCGCCACGAACTGCGTGGCCACCTCGCGGCCGATGCCACGCCCGGCCCCGGTCACCCAGACCCGCTTGCCAGTGAAATCAAAGGCCATTTTTTGCTGATCCTTCGTCATCTTGCTCATCACCACACCATCTCCACGCTCTCTTCGTCCTCGGCAAGCAGGCCGTCGAGGAAGCGGCAGAAGTCGTCGAGGCGCGGGTGATCGAACACATCGGAGACCTTGACCTGCACCCCGAACTCGGCGCCGAGCCGGTTGACGATCTGGATGGTCTGCAGGGACTGGCCCCCCAGTTCGAAGAAGTTGTCCGCGGGCGCCATGGTGGCCAGCCCCAGGATCTGCTGCCAGATGGCGCCGACCCGGTTCTCGGTTTCGCTGCCCAGGGTCAACGCTTCGCCGCCCGCCTGGTAGGCGGCCAGCAGGGCCTTGCGATCCAGCTTGTTGGAGCCGGTGCGGGGCAACTGGTCATAGTGGCGATAGTCGGTGGGGATCATGGCGGCAGGCAGCACCCTGGCCAGCTGCACCTTGATGACCCGGCTGTCGCGCTCCGGCCCCGCCACGAAGGCCACCAGCCGGCGCACGCTGCCGATGCTCACCCCCTGCACGCAGGCCTCGTCCACCCCGGGCAGGGCCAGCAGCTGGGCCTCCACTTCGCCGGGCTGGATGCGATAGCCGCTTATCTTGAATTCGTTGTCGCGCCGGCCGAGGTAGACCAGCCGGCCAGCCACCAGGCGCACCCGATCGCCGGTGCGATAGACGGGCATCTGCTCCGCACCGACACGCAGGGTGCCAAAGCTCCCTTGCTCGCCCCCCACATAGCCGTTGGCCAGCTGCGGGCCGAGCAGCACCAGCTCCCCCTCGCTGGCGGGTTGCTCCCCTGCCCCGAGGATGAGCGCCTGCATACCGGGCAGCGGCAGGCCGATGGGCAACTGGGCCTGGCTCGGGTCTTCCTGTTGCAACTCCTGAGTGGTCACCACCACGGTCGTCTCGGTGGGGCCGTAGGTGTTGAACAGGCGCACATCGGAGCGGCCCTGGCGCTGCCACTGGGCCAGCTGCTCGGGGTAGACCGCCTCGCCGCCGATGATGACGGTGGTAAGCCCGGCAGGAATGTGGGCCTGACCCGCCGTCAGCGCCACCACCCACTCGTTCCAGAACGCGGTGGGCAGGTCGAGGTGGGTGATCCCCTGCGCTTCTACCCCAGCCGCAAAGGCGGGCATGGATTCGAGCAGGGCGTCGGTGCGCAGCACCAGGGTGGCACCGGCACTCAGGGTGGCGAACACCTCCTCGATGCTGGCGTCAAAGTTGAAGGGGGCGAATTGCAGCATCCGCGCGTCTTCATCCAGGTGATAACGGCAGCGGGCGGCGGCAGCGAAGTGATCCAGCGCGCCGTGGCTGACCGCCACCCCTTTGGGCAGGCCGGTCGAGCCCGAGGTGAACATCAGGTAGGCGACGGCGCGGCCGGCGGCCGGCTGGTTGAGCCGATCATCGCTCACCAGATCCCCCGCCAGCAGCGTACGTCCCTCAAACATGCTGGCCAGCTTGTGGCGATACTCGGCCTGGGTGATCAGGGTCTTGACCTCCCCCAGCCGCAGAATATGGCCCTGACGCTCCAGCGGTTGCTCAGGGTCGAGCGGCACATAGACGGCGCCCGCCAGCAGCACCGCCAGCTGGGCGAAGATGGCCTGGGGGGTGCGGGCCAGCATGACCCCCACCTTGTCGCCGGGGGCGACGCCTGCAGCCTGCAGGGCGGCCGCCATCTGTTCGCAGCGGGCCAGCAGCGCCTCGTAGCTGAAGCGGGCCTCTCCCTGCGCCGTGCTCTGAATCAAGGCAATCTTGTGCGGGGTCTGGGCGGCGAAGTGGCAGAGTGCCTCCAGCACCGGTCGTGCCTGGATAGCCTCGTGAGCGGGGCCGGCGATCAGGGCGCTGGCTCGCTGCTCCGCCAGCCAGTCGGCCTTGAGGGTCCTCAGGGTCTGGGCGGGCTCGGCCAGCCAGCGGCCCAGCAGGGCAAACAGGGTATCGGCGATGGCTGCCAGATCCCCCTGCTGGTAGCAGCCGGGGTTGGCGTCCAGATCCAGTCTGGGCTGGCCATCGACGCCGACCTGCACTTCGATGGTGAGGTCCTCCACCGGGCCGGCGCTGATGTTGAGAATATGGGCAGATAGCGGCCCGAAGCGGCGAGCGTGATCGAACGGCATGATGTTGACCAGGGGGCCGAACAGGCGTTTGTCGCCCCCCACCAGGCCAAGATCGCGGCGCAGCAGCTCGTAGCGATAGTGCTGGTGTTTGCGCACCCCGCGCTTGGCCTTGGCCACGGCGCCGGCGGCCCCCGCCAGATCCAGTTCTTCACCCAGTGTCAGCGCCAGCGGGGTAATGTTCATCTGCATGCAGGGCACGGTCAACGATGCCGAGCCGATGCGGTTCATCATCATCAGGCCGAGCAGGGTCTTATCCTGGCCGCTCGACAGCGACAGCTGGGCCGAGAGGCCGGCCAGCAGCAGATCGGGCCAGCCCAGCTTGTGCTCGTCGGCAAAGCCGGTCAGGGATTGCCACAGCGCCGCTGGTAGCGGGCGGCTCTCGCGGATAAAGTCGGCGGCGATCGGCGCGCGGGTCTCGCCAAAGGACTTCACCTCGGGCCAGCCTTGCAGCTGCTCCTGCCAGAAGGCGCGGGCGGCGGCGTTCTTGCCGCTTAGCTCGCGGCTCGCCTCTTCCGCCAGCACCTCCGCCAACGAACCGAAAGGGGATGGGGAGTGCATCTCACCGGCCAGTCCCTCTGCATAGATCTCGGCGATGCGCTGGAACAGCAAGGTGGTGCCAAAGCCGTCGAGGGCGATGTGGTGCACGCAGCTGTAGAGGTAATCGCGGCCGGGGCCGCGCAGCAGGGCGAAGCGGCAGGGCGCTTCTTGGGTCAACTCGAACGGGCGGCGCAGATCGGCCCAGGCCCAGGCGCGGGCCAGCGTCTCGTCATCGCGCTCGAGGGAGACCTCTTCATAGGCCAGGGGCAGCTCGGCCGGGACGAAGCAGACCGCCTCGCCATCCTGCTCGAAATGGCCCCTGAGCGCCTCGCACTCCCCCACCGCCTTGGCAAGGGCCGCGGCCAGCACGGCCGCCTCGACCTTGCCGTCGAAGGCGATGCACTCGGCGGTGTTGAACATCGCCTTGTCGTCGTTGAGCAGATGTCCGGACCAGAGCCCCTGCTGGGGGATGGTCAAGGGGAAGCGGTTCATGGGGTCACCTCCAGCGCCTGGGCTGCCAGTTTGGACTCGATGAGGCGCCACCAACCGTTGAGGGTCGGCAGCTTGGCGAGATCCACGAAGCCGAGCTCCACCCCGGCGGCGCGCCACTCGGTGAGCAGGGCCATGATCCGCACCGAATCCAGACCGTAGTCGATGAGGTTCTCGTCGGGGTCAAACTCCCCTTCGTCCTCGTCGATATGGCTCAGCAGCCGCGCCTTGAGACCCTCATACGTCAGCAACGGATTGGTGGACAACGGGTTGGCCTGGGCGGCAGAAGCGGAAGCCGGGGCAAGGGCCAGCACCTCCTCGCAGCGGATCACCTTGCCGCAGCGGGTCGCCACGTAGTCGAGCGCCATCTGGTGATCGGCCAGGGAGAAGTCCGCCACCCCGTCCGCCAGGAAGAAGGGCTGGATGTCGCGCATGAAGGCGTCGCAGGCGGTCATCATGCAGCCGATATGGCCGTAGATGCCGCCGATGATCAGCTGATCCCGTCCCAGCGCTTTGAGCATCTGCTCGAGCTCGGAGCGCTGGAAGGCGCTGTAGCGCCACTTGACCAGCACGGTGTCGTCACGCTCCGGGCGCAGCGCTGCCACCACCTGCTGCTGCTCGGGCCGCTTGTTGAGCCCCGGGCCCCACATGTCGTTGAGCAGGGCGCGATCTTCAGGGGATTGATCCTTGGGCTGGGCGGTGTAGAAGACCGGAATGCCGAGGGCCTTGCACTGCTTGCGCACGGCGGCCAGGCGCTCGGTGAGCGCCGCGATCAGCGGGCTGTTTTCGCCATAGAAGGCGGTGAAGTACTCCTGCATGTCGTGGATCAGCAGGGCGGCGCGTTTGGGATCCAGAGACCAGTCGACCTTGTTGGCCTTCCACTGGCTGGGCATGGCGTAATTGTTCAGGGTTGGGATAGCCATAACGTCATGATTCCTTTTTAGTTTTATGCAGTTGTCAGGGACTGGTTGGCGGCGATGGCGTGCGCAATGCGCGCCCGCAGCCCCTGCTTGTCAATCTTGCCCACCGCCGTCATGGGCAGGGCGTCCAGGGTTTCGAAACGGTCGGGCAGCTTGAAGTCCGCCACCCCGCGCTCGCGCAGAAACTTGCGCAAGGCCAGCGGCTTCAAGGCGGGATCCGTGCTGACAATGAAGGCGCAGCTCTTCTCCCCCATGGCGCTGTCGGGCATGGAGACCAGGGCCGCATGGGTGATGGCCGGATGGTGCAGCAGCTGGTTTTCCACCTCTTCCGCCGCGATCTTCTCGCCGCCCCGGTTGATCTGATCCTTCTGCCGCCCCACCACAGTGAGGTAACCATCGGCATCCTGTACCACCAGATCGCCGGAGCAGTAGAAGCCCTCGGCATCGAACACCCGGGCGTTGTGGGCCGGGCTCTGGTAGTAACCGCGGAAGGTATAGGGGCCGCGGGTGTGCAGGGCGCCAGGCTCGCCGGGGGCGACCGGATTGCCCGCCTCATCGAGGATGCGCACCTCGTCATCCGGGCTCATGGGGCGGCCCTGGGTGTGGATCACCTTTTCGTCGGGGTCATCCAGCCGGGTGTAGTTGACCAACCCCTCCGCCATGCCGAACACCTGCTGTAGCCGGCAGCCAAGCAGCGGCCCAATCTTGCTGGCCACCGCCTCCCCCAGCTTGGCGCCGCCCACTTGCAACAAGTCGAGGCTCTCGAGCTGAGTGCGCGCGGTGGGGTCCGCTTCCGCGGCCTGCAGCCAGAGCGAGACCGCCGGCGGCACCAGCGAGGTGAGATTGACCTGGTGGCGGGCAATCAGCGGGAAACAGCTGATGGGGCTGGGGTCGGGGGCGAGCACCACGGTGCCGCCCGCCTCGAACACCCCCAGGGCGCCCGGGGAGCTCAGGGGGAAGTTGTGGGGCGCCGGCAGGGCGCACAGATAGCGGGTATGAGGGCCTAGGCCGCAGATCTCATTGCTGCGGCGCACGCTGTAGTAATAGTCGTCATGGGTACGGGGAATGAGCTTGGGAGTGCCGGTGCTGCCGCCGGAGAGCTGGAAGAAGGCCACCTCGTCCGCCGGGGTCGGGGCAAAGGAGACGGATGGGGAGATCCCCTCATCCCCCTCGTCGAACCAGCGGGTCAGCCCCAGCTCCCCCGCGTCGCCATCCAGCAGCGCCAGCTCGGCGCCGATGCTTGTCAGCAGCTCGCTCTCGCGTCCCTTGCTCGCAAACAGCGGATGAGCCAGCGAGCCGATAAAGAGGCGCGGTGTGATCTGCTCGGCATAAGAGAGGAGCTCCAGCCGGTTGTGGCTAAAGAGCGCATTGACCGGCGCAATGCCGGCCTTGAGCAGGGCAAAGAACACCAGATAGAACTCGGCCACGTTGGGGAGCTGCACCAGTGCGGTATCCCCTGCCCCCAGGCCGCGGCGGGCCAGATTTGCGGCCAGCCGGCTCGAGGCGGCGTCCAGCTCGCCATAGTTGAAGCGGCGCTCACCGCAGAGAATGGCCTCGGCGTCGGGGGCCTGCTCGCACTGACGCACCAGCATGGCTGTCAGCGGCTCACCGCGCCAATAGCCCTTGGCGCGGTAGCGCTGGGCCAATGCATCGGGCCAGCGGGTATAGGGCAGGAAGCGGTTGGTATCGCTCATTGCGCGACCTCCGGACTCAGGTCCAGGGCTTTCAGATTTGGCTGCCCACTCGGCCAGCCCAGATATTGAAGCTGCGTCATTGCGCCACCTCCAAATCCAAGCCCAGGGCCTTGAGCATGGTCCCCAGCTTGGTGCCGGTCTCGGCCCACTCCATGGCGGGATCCGAGCCCGCGACGATGCCGGCGCCGGCAAACAGCTCCACCTGATGGCCATCGAGTACGCCGCAGCGGATCACCACGGCCCACTCACCGTTGCCCTGGCTGTCGCACCAGCCGACGATGCCGCTGAACAGGGCACGCCGGAAGGGCTCCTGCTCGCGGATAAACTGGCGGGCAAGTTCGGTGGGATAGCCGCACAGGGCCGGGGTGGGATGCAGCTGGCAGGCCAAGGAGAGCACCGATGCCTCGCCGCCATTGAGCCGGCCGGCGATGGGAGTGCCCAGATGCCAGAGGGTATCCGTGCTCATCAGCGAGGGATGAGCGGGAATGGCCAGCTCGCGGCAGTGGGGGGTCAGCACCCGGCGGATCTCGTCGATCACCAACTTGTGTTCATGCTGATCCTTGCGGGAGGCCAGCAGATCCCGGGCGACCATTTCGTCTTGCGCCGGCTCGCTCACCCGTCTGGCGGAACCCGCCAGCGGATGGGTGAACACCTCTCCCCCGCTGACCCGCAGCAGCAGCTCCGGACTGGCACCGAGCAGGCGGCGGCCCTGGCCAAGCGGCAGGGAGAAGTGGAAGGCGTGGGGGTTCTGGGCCATCAGACGGGTCATCACCCGCTTCGGATCGGCGGGCTGATGCAGGGTGAGTGTCAGCTTGCGCGACAACACCACCTTGGACAGCCGGCCTTGTGCAAACGCATCCAGCGCCGCACTGACCGAGGCCTGGAATTCGCTGGCCGGCGGGGTGCTCTGCACCGAGATGACCCGATTGGCCTCGACGGCCTGCTCGGCCGCTGTCGTAGGCGCCTGCTGCACCGGAACAGGGCGCTCGCCCCGCTTATAGCGGCCGGGCACATAAAGGCAGGAGGCCTCCGCCGGATCGAACGCAAAGGCACCGATCAGCAGGGGGTTGCTCTGGCCGGCGGCGCTGGCCGCGGCCAGCGCGTCGGCAATCTGTTGTTCCAGCAAGGGCCATTCACAGGCGGGGGTGGTGATAGGCTGGCCCAGGTCAGTGGCACTGATCGTGCCCTGCCCCGAGGTAAACAAGAAATCGGGCGGTGACGCAGCCTGGGCAGGCGCGCTATTTTCCATCACAAGAGTATCCACGTTACACCCTCAAATATGATTCAAAATGATAATGATTATCAATTTGTATTTGTGCGGCGGTAAAATACTCGCTTTGAAATCCCCCGGTCAATGGGATTTTTGTGCCGATAAAACTGGAACTTATCTGTGGATATTGCCCGTCGTGGCCCACCGTGCAGGGCCGACCCCTCTTGCCCGTATGAGCACCGCTGCCAACACCCCATATGAGGCTGCGACAAAAACCGCGGACTCACCGCCCGCGCTGGCAGCGAGCGCCATTTACCCCTAAGATGGCGCCATCTTCATGACCATTGTTTCAACCCACGGGATCCTCGATGTTAAAGCACCTGCTTCTGCTCCCCCTCAGCCTGCTGCTGGCGGCCTGTTCACTCACCCAGTACAACGTCAGCGAAGGGGAGATCAACCAGTACCTCAAAGAGAGGGTCGCCTTCGAAAAACAGCTGGGGATCCCCGGCATCATGTCGAGCAAGATCCGCCTCGATGAGATGCAGAGCCGCATCGGTCGCCGCCAGGCTGACCGGGTCGAGCTGGATGCCGCCGGCGACCTGCAGGTGATGAGCCCGCTCGGCAGCCAGCAGATGAAGATCCGCCTCTCCCTGAGCGCCCGCCCCGACTACGTGGCCGAGCAGGGGGCCATCTATCTGCGCGATCTCGAGCTACTCTCGGTCAAGACAGAGCCGGCCGACGTGGGCACCGCCCTCACCCCGCTGCTGCCCACCTTCAACCAGTCCCTCTCCCTGTTCCTCTCCCAGACCCCCGTCTATCGGCTCGATGGCAGCCGCCAGAACGAAGCGCGGATCAAGGAGAAAGTCGAAGCACTCAAGGTGGAGCCCGGCCGGCTGGTGATCCCCTTCAAGCTGCTCTGACCCCCAACCGCGCCCCTCTTCTCTTCAACCCCAGGGGCGCGGTTTTTTCTTCTCAAGCTCCCCCCTTTGCCTCATAATGCACACCATTCTCATTTAGATTCATGAGAAGCGTCATAATAAAATCAAACATATGGTGAGAAGGGACATGAGAAAAACCGTACTGGTCCAGGCGATCGCCTGCGCGATCCTGAGCGGCGCCGCACACGCCGCCGTCAAGGTAGAAGACAAGACATTCAACACCGCCGCCAACATGCTGGCCTACACCGAATTCGAGCTCTCCGGCGAGCCGCTGGCCGAGGCCCTCGGTCTGGATCTGGATGTGCTGGACGCCAACCGCGCCGACGAGCCGACTCCGTTCGACTTCGCCGCCGGCATCGAATCCTATGAATACTCCGAAGAGGCGATGTACGCCCTCAACTATCAATCCGGCATGGGCCCGCACCTGGTGAACGGGCCGCAAAACCTGGCTCGTGGCGGCACCATGGCCACCCTCGGCCAGCGAGTGCTGGCCATGGCCGATGCGGTCGGTTTCCCGGCCGATGAAGTGCCGCAGGGCATGTATCCCCTCTCCCTGCCCTACGCCTCCGCCAACCCGGAGTTCGCACAAGCCGTCAACGCCACCCCGGTCAACGGCGACCAGATCACCATCAAGACCGCCAAGGGCAACGAGAAGAGCGTCAAGACCCAGGTGCCGGCCTACTTCCGCGACTACGCCACCCTGCGCTGGAGCGGCAGTGACAACCTGCTGGTACCGGCGGCCGTGGGCGGCATCCTGCTCAAGGAAGTGATGTGGTCCCAGGACTTCCTCGGCGGCATGCACGTGGCCGAGACCGATGAAGAGGTGGAAGCCGCGTCCGCCACCATGGATCAGGACGGCAAGCACAAACTGGGCGTCTCTGCCGCCGACGGCTTCAACGGCATGATGCTGACCGAGCAGTCCATCGACAAGCTGGCCATCCTGCAGGGTCAGCTCGGCTTTGACGGCAAGCAGCTGGGCGCCAGGATCACTCCGCAATACGATCCGGCCAAGGGCATCGTCTACTTCCCCCATCAGGTGAAAGTGACCGAGACGGCCAAGAACGAGGTCGGCGCCATCGGCAAGCTCGAGGTGGTTGATGGCTCCGCTCAGCTGCGCGACGCCTGGATGATGCTGTGGCCGCTCTCCGAGTTCTACGCCTTCACCGATCAGCGCAGCGCCAACACCAACCAGAACCCGGCCTTCCACGCCGTGTTTGACGGTGCCCCGTTCGCCGCCGCACCGGCCGCCAACAAGGGCAGCGATGCCGCCAAGCTGGTAGCGGGTGACGATGCCTTCTCCCTGGCGCTGAACCTCTCCGGCATGGTGTTCAAGAACCTCAATGCCCTCCACTTCGAGCCCAAGGCCGGCACCCTGGTGGACAGCTGGCAGGCCGGCAAACAGGCCAAGCACGTCACCACCTTTGACGCCGCCTACAGCCTGGTCGCTCTGCAGATCTTCCAGCGCGCCCAGGATGCACTGCCGGTGGGCTACGCCGCCGGTGACAATGGCGAGCTGAATCTGAAAACCGCCCAGGGCCAGCAGGCACTGGTGCTCATTCGCCAGCAGGCCGACTTCATCCTGGCCAATCTCAAGGGCAAAAATGGGCTGGTGCACGATGGGATCACCCTGGGTGGCAAGCTCGATGCCGGCCAGTCCATCGACGCGCAGTTTGCCACCATCCGCGGCCTGACCGCCGCCTTCCTGGCCACCTCGGATGCCAAGTACCGCACCGCGGCGCGCGAGCTGTTCATCGCCGCCGACAAGGCCTACTTCAACCAGAAGGCCGGTACCTGGCTCGCTGGCAAACAGGGTGAATACACCCCCTGGACCCAGGCCGCCATCTCCGGCGCTCTGCGCTCTGCCATGCTGAACCTGCGCAACGAAGGTAGCGAGAAGGCCCCGGCGCTGGAACTGGCCCAGCTGACCCAGCGCTACGTGAGCTGGTTCCGCGGCACCGTCAACGGCGGCATGCAGATGGCCGAGTGGATCGGCGACTCCGGCGAGAACGTCATCGAAGGGGCCGGTGGTGACACCGACGAAGATGGCGTCCCGCAAGTCACCGCCGCCGGTGGCAAGCACGGCACCGCCATGGTGATGGCCGCCAAGGCGCTGATCACCGAAAAATAATCAGCCACCGGCTGAACAGAAAAAGGGAGCCTTATCGGCTCCCTTTTTAGTTGTGGCGTCTGGCGTTGGCAGCGACATCACCCCAGCTTGGCCAGCATCTCCTTGGTCACCAGCACTATGCCCTGCTCGGAGCGGTAGAAGCGGCGGCTGTCCTCGTCCGCGTTCTCCCCCACCACCAGGCCATCGGGCAACTTGCAGCCCTTGTCCACCACCACCCGCCGCAAGCGGCAGCCGGAACCTATCTCTACCCCGGGGAAGATCACCGCCTGATCCAGGGTGCAGAAGGAGTGCACCCGCACATGGGTGAACAGCACCGAGTTGAGCACGAAGGAGCCGCTGACAATCGACCCCCCCGCAAACATGGAGTTGATGGTCATGCCGTGCTGGCCGTTGCGGTCCTGCACGAACTTGGCTGGCGGCGTCATGGTCTGGCTGGTCCAGATGGGCCAGTTTTCGTCATAGATGTCCAGCTCGGGTACCACGGAGGCGAGATCCATGTTGGCCTCCCAGAACGAATCCAGGGTACCCACATCCCGCCAGTAGGGTTTCAGCCCCTCCTTGGCTCCCACGCAGGACATGGTGAACGGGTGGGCAAAAGCCTTACCCTCCCCCACGATGCGCGGGATCACGTCCATGCCGAAGTCATGCTTGGACTCCTGGTTGTGGATGTCCTCCTCCAGCAGCTGATAGAGGTACTCCGCCTCGAAGATGTAGATGCCCATGGAGGCCAGGGAGACGTGCTCGTTACCCGGCATGGCGGGCGGATTGGCCGGCTTCTCCACGAAGGCGCGGATCTTGCGCTGCTCGTCGATGTCCATCACCCCGAAGGCGGAAGCCTCCGCGCGCGGCACCTCGATGCAGGCCACCGTCACCTTGGCGCCGAGACGCACGTGATCGAGCAGCATGGCGGCGTAGTCCATCTTGTAGATGTGATCCCCCGCCAGCACCACTATGTATTTGGGGCCGTAGTCACGGATGATGTCGACGTTCTGGTAGATGGCATCGGCGGTGCCGCGATACCAGTGCACCTCGTCCACCCGCTGCTGGGCAGGCAGCAGGTCGATGAACTCGTTCATCTGGTAGCGCAGGAAAGACCAGCCCGATTGCAGGTGACGCAGCAGGCTGTGGGACTTGTACTGGGTCACCACCCCCACCCGGCGAATGCCTGAGTTGATGCAGTTGGAGAGCACGAAATCGATGATGCGGAACTTGCCGCCAAAATGGACGGCAGGCTTGGCGCGGTTGTCGGTCAACTGCTTCAGGCGACTGCCCCGTCCCCCCGCGAGCACCAAGGCCATACTCTGGTTCAATAGTTGCCGTGCTTTGGCAGTATTTACGGGTTCTAACAACATAATTACCTCTGCCTTGTTTTGATCCATTCTCGATTCATCTTCGCCTGTTTCCGGCGTCATGAAAGTGGTTTCACTCACATTTAACTGATTTCAATTGGCCCTTTTCCAGGAGTTGAGCGGGATCGCATGCTTTGCGATGCGAGCTTGGTTAGAATTTCAGCATCAACGACATCATCAAGGATGACACCATGTTGAACAAGCTCGGGAGCAACCAGCTGATGGTGATGGCTCTCATCTGTGCTCCCCTGCTGATGCTGCAGGGGCTCTGGCTCGCCTTCGCGAGCACGCCGCTCACCCTGCTGCTCATCCTCGCCACCAGCCTGCTCGGCTTTGGCCTGCTGATCCGGCTGGTGATGAGGCTGCAACAGGCGGATCGGGAGAGACAGGAGCAGGTGTGGTGCCGGGCGCTGCAACTGCGCGATCCCACCTGCCTGGAGACCCCGACAGCCCAGGCCGCCCTGCAGCAACTGCTCGCCCACTTCAACGAAGCCGAGCTCGATGCCCACCGCCAGATCAGCGAACTGCACAATCAGGCGACCCAGGACGAGCTGACCCAGCTGCAAAACCGCCACGCCTTTCGGCGCGACATGACCGAGCTGCTGCAGCGGGATCAGGATACCCAGACCGCCACCCTGGTGCTGGTCCGCGCCACCGAGCTTGGCAAGCTCAACGCCCAGCGCGGCTTTCAGTCGGGGGATGCCTACATCAAGGATATTGCCAATCTCATCAACAAGGTGGTGAGCCGCTTTCCCGGCCATCAGGTCTACCGCATCTCGGGGGCCGATTTCGCGGTGCTGGTACGGCCAGAGGCCAACATACCGCCCCCCCTGCTCGGGCGGGATCTGAAGATCGCCTTCGACCACTATCAGCAGCAGCACGAGCTGGAGAGCGCCGCCTACTCCGGGCTGACCCGGCTCAGCAGCGGCCAGAAGATAGAGGCCATTCTGGCCCGGGCAGATCTGGCGCTGGCCCGTGCCCAAACCGAGACGGTCAATGGCTGGGCCATCCAGCAGGATGACAACGTGGTGGAGCTGCAGGGGCAGCATCACTGGAAGCTGGTACTGACCGAGCTGCTGGAGCAGGAGCGGATCGACTTTACCTATCAGCCGATCCAGCCCATGCACCGCAGCATGCTGGCCTACAACGAGATCTACACCCGTTTCAGCGGTGCCGACGGTACCGTGCTGCCCACCGACACCCTGTTTGCCATGGCCCAGCGGCTGGACATGGTGATGCGGCTGGAGCAGATGCTGGTGATCCACGTCATGCGCCAGTACCGGGCTTTTGGCTCGAATCAGAGTCGCTGGGGCATCAACCTCTCCAGCAATCTGCTGCAAAACAGCGCCTTTCTGATCTGGCTGGACCGACAGCTGCTCAACGATCCCAACACCAGTGCCAACCTGGTGTTCGAGCTGGATGAGGAGCACCTGGAGCGCAACCTGACCGGGGCCAAGCGGGTGTTCGAGCTGCTCAGACGCAACGGCAGCCGCTCCGCCATCTGCAACTTCGGCAAGGGGATCGGCTCGTTCAATCTGTTTCGCGAGCTCAAGCCCGACTACATCAAGCTGGATCCTGCCCTTATCACCGGGCTGGAGCAGGATCTCACCAATCAGCAGTTCGTGCGGATGATCGTCGACGTGTCACACCGGATGGGGTGCCAGGTGATTGCGGAAGGGGTCGAGCAGCTGGGCCAGAAGCAGTTGCTGCAGGGCATGTATGTGGACGGGCTGCAGGGCTATCTCATCGCCAGGCCCCAGCCGCTTCGGCCGGACATCAGCCAGCTCGGGCTCTTTACTGAGGATGCTTCAACTTCAACAGAGTCAGAATGATGTCGTTGAGCTGGCGATAGCGCTCCAGCTCCTTCTGATCGTAGCGGGTCGCCAGGGCGGTGGGATTGTGGCGATTCTTGAGGTAACGGTTGATTTGCAACCGGTTGAAGCCCGCCACCTGATAGACCTGCCCCAACAGGGCATTGAGCTCCTCGTGTTCAAGACCTGCCTTGGCAAGGTAATCCTCCTGGGCCGGGCTCTCCAGCTGGCAGCTCTGCTTGGCGATGCGGCCGGTCTCCTGCAGATAGCTGAGCCACTGCTCCAGATAGAGCGGCTTGCAACCCGCCAGCAAGTTGAAGAAGCCCACCGCATCGCAGCGACAGTCGGTCAGCAGCAGTACCGCCAGTCGATCGTCATCACAGTGAAAGGTGACGGGGCCGCTCTGTCCCCAGTCCAGCGCCTGGACCCGGATCTCGGCCCGCTCCCCCGCAGCGCCGGTGACGTCGAATACAAACATGGCTCCTCCCGCTCGGCAAAAGGTTGATGATGGACCATCCCCCCGACGGGTGCAAAGGCAAATCGCCTTTTCATTCAGTATTCTGCAAGCCGGCCATAAAAAAACCGACATCCATTACGGATATCGGTTCTCGTCACGCGGGCCAAGGCCCGGTTCAATGCAGCCTGGTTCAGGCGTCCAGTTCCACCAGCGCCTTGGCCAGCTCGATGGGTTCTAGCTCCTGCCCTTCCAGATCGGCGTTCCAGTTCGGGCCGACCAGCACGTCGTCTTCGTCCAGATCGTTGATCCAGATGTCGAGGAACTCTTCCAGCTCGATCACTTCCGGCTCGTAGTCGGCCCACTCGTCCACGCAGTGCAGACGGGCGTCCTCTTCGGCGGACCAGAGCGGCATCACGTCCGCATCTTCGAACTCGGCAGAGCGGCAGACCACCCAGTCTTCACCGTAGCGCAGACCCCACACCTGACCCGACTCGCGGACTTCTTCGATGAACAGTTGGAAATTGGCGTCAAGATTGTCAGTTAACTTACTCATGGGGCTCTCTCTTTAATCGGGTGCTGCGGCCACGGCAGTGCCGAGTGGAAATGCGGTGGCCAAATGGTGTCGCAAAAGCGACATGGACTCAAGCATCTTGGGGGTTATCACACAAAAAACTGCCCGATGGCGGGTTTTACCTGACAAAACGCCTCCCGAAGGAGGCGTTTTCAGCGCAGAGGGCGGGATCAACGCTCCCAGTACACCTCTTCCAGGCTGTCTTCCTTCTCCGGCAGACCGCGCGACAGGCGCGGGCTGCTCTGGGCCAGCACCTCGTAGCTCACCCGGTTGGCGTACTTGCACACCTGAGAGAGGGAGGAGTAGGTGAGGAACTCGGCCACGTGCTTGGCGGAGTTGGGCACGGCACTGCGGTGATAGGCGTTGGCCACCATGTCGTGCAGCACGGCAGAGAGCGCCCCGTCCCCTGCCCCGTTGGTGTTCTTGATCTTCTCCGGCCCGCCCATGTAGGGGGAGATGTGGGAGTAGATGCGCTTGGGCACGCGGCAGCCACTGCGGGTCATCGGGCGGCTGAACTCGTACATGTTGAACTCGGGGATGACGCCGGGCAGCAGCGGCAGGGTGGTTTCGCGCTTGAAGTCATCTTCGGTGTAGGCGGCCATGTAGAGCCCCACCGGACCTGCGGTGCAGAGCACCATGTCGGCCCAGTCCAGCGCCTTGTCGGCGGCGGCCAGCGGATCGGAGAAACCGGTCAGGGCCTCGCCCTCTTCCTCGTTCATGGCGAGCACGGTGACGTTCTCGCTGATGAAATCGCGCCACCACTGGGGGTCGGACTCGATGACGAAGCGAGTACCCAGGGTCAGCACCACAGGCACGCCGGCCTCGCGGGCATAGCGCACCGCAGCCATGGCCGCGTCTTTCATCGGAGTGCCATCTTCACCGCGCACCAGGTAGGCGGTGATGACCAGGGCGGAGGACTCCTTGATGATCTCCTCGGGGATGTGGGCCACATCCAGATGGTCCATCTTGCCGGCGTTGATGCCAAAGCTGCGTTCGCCCCCTTCGGTGATGAAGGTGAAGCAGCGGCCGACCGGGCCGTCTACCGGCTGCAGGTAGTCCAGGTTGACCCGCGACGAGGTGTTGCACAGATAGCGGTAGGCGTAGCTGCCGATGCGGATGTCCTGGCTCATGACGCCGAGCAGAATGGAGTGGGAGTCCGCCAGTACCGAGTAGTTGTGCATGGTGTTGCCGATGGTGCCGCCGGCAAATTCGCTCACCACCATGTTGTTGCTCTTGAGCTCGTCGTAGATCTGCTCCGCCACCTCGTCGGAGATGAGCATGGAGTGGCCGCGGCTCAGGCCGTAACGCTCGAGAAACGCCAGGTCAACGTGCGCTTCGATGTCGACCAGCGTCTGGTCAATCCCGACCACATAGGCCTTGCCCCGCTCCGAGAGCTCCGCACTCTGGGAGATGAGGGGATCACGACGATCCACTGGAAAGTAGTGTTTGGACTTGCGCTGACCGGGAAATTTCATGGCAATGTTCTTGTGCTCTGGGGGAAAGAGGGGCGGGATTTTAACACAATCCGCCGCGCCGAAAAGTCGCCTGATTAAAATATGAAGTCAGTATAGACAAGGGTTGCAGAGGAAAACGTTTACCAAAACCCATCAAAAAAACCACCTCGCGAGGAGGTGGTTTTGGGGGCGGACAAGACTCAGCCGGCGGCGAGTCCGCTGGCCAGCGCCAGCACCGAGAAGAGCCCGAGCGAGAGCCAGAAGAAGAGGGTGCCGAAGAGGCGCGGCATGTTCGGCGCCTTGGGGATCTGGATGCCGATGGCGTGCAGGATGCGCCCCACCAGCAACAGCACGCCGCCAAGGTGCAGCCAGAAGGCACCGACTCCCGCCAGCTCGCACAGCGCCATCAGCAGCAGGGTGAGCGGCACGTACTCGGCGAAGTTGCCGTGGGCCCGGATGGCGGCGCGCATCTCCGGCGCCTCCCCTTCCCCTATCATCACCTTGAACTGGGCGCGGCGCTTGACCACCCAGAAGGAGAGCAGCAGAAACAGCAGCCCCAAGAGGCCGGCGTAAATCAGGGTGATATGCATCATGATGACGCTCCTTCTCCTTGGATAACGAACAAAACACGGCCCGCTCCGGGGTACGGCACGGGCGGCGTGTCGATCAGGCCAGCTCGCGGCAGATCAGCGACACCATCATGCGGATGTGGGCCTGATCGCTGTTGAGGGCTGGAATGTATTCAAACTGCTCGCCACCGGCGGCCATGAAGATCTCCCGGTTCTGCACCTGGATCTCCTCCAGGGTTTCGAGGCAGTCGGCGGCAAAGGCCGGGCAGATCACGTCAAGCCGCTTGATCCCGGTGGCCGGCAGGCCGCCGATGGTCACGTCGGTGTAGGGCTTGAGCCACTCCTCCTTGCCAAAGCGGGACTGGAAGCTGGCGGTCCACTGGCTGGCCTCCAGCCCGAGCGCCTCGGCCAGCAGGGCGGCGGTGCGCCGGCACTGCTGACCATAGGGATCCCCTTCCCGCTCGTAGCGCTCGGGAATGCCGTGGAACGACATCAGCAGGTGCTCGCCCTGGCCGTGCTGCTCCCAGTGGCGGCGCACGCTCATGGCCAGCGCCTGGATATATTCAGGGTGAGCATGGTAATCACGAATGAGCCGCACCACCGGCAGGTTGCGCTCTTTTTTCATCGCCTTGGCCCAGCCATCGAACACCGAGGCGGTCGTACTGACCGAATACTGGGGATAGAGCGGCAGCAGGATCACCCGGTTGACCCCCTTGGCCTTGAGCGCCTGCCAACCCTCCTCCAGCGAAGGGGAGCCGTAGGTCATGGCCAGCTCCACCGGCACCTCGACCCCTTCGCGCCTGAGCTCCTGCTCCAGCGCCGCGCGCTGCTGCTGGCTTATCACCATCAGCGGCGAGCCCTGCTCGGTCCACACCTGCTGATAGAGCTTGGCCACCTTGGGGGAGCGGGTCGGCAGGATGATGAAGTGGAGCAGCGGGCACCAGAGGTAGCGCGGCAGGTCGACGACCCGCTGATCGTGCAGAAACTGGCTGAGAAACGCCTTGACGGCGGCCGTGGTGGGCGCGGCTGGGGTACCCAGATTGACCAGCAAGATCCCGGTTTTCGTGGTCACGTTTGCTTCCTGTCTTTCTGTTGTTATGTCTTATATGCAAGAAAGGGCCCTGTCGGGCCCTTGTCTCAATGGCGCATTGCCGCTGGCCCCTGGGGGACGATGGCAATGGCGGGCTTAGCCCAGGATGGTCGCCAGCTGCTTGCTGACCAGTTCCACCGGCTGGGTGCCATCAATCTTGACGTAACGGGTGTTGCCCGCTTCCGCTTCCTTGCCGTAGAAGCCGATGAGCGGTGCGGTCTGCTGATGGTACACATCCAGACGCTTGCGCACTGTGGTCTCTTCGTCGTCGGCACGGATCACCAGATCTTCACCGGTCACGTCGTCCTTGCCTTCCACTTTCGGCGGGTTGAACACCACGTGGTAGGTACGGCCGGAGCCGGAGTGTACGCGACGACCGCTCATGCGCTTGACGATCTCTTCGTCAGGCACGTCGAATTCCAGTACGAAGTCCACGGCAACACCAGCGTCCTTCATGGCTTGCGCCTGGGGAATGGTGCGCGGGAAACCGTCCAGCAGGAAGCCGTTGGCGCAATCCGGTTGGGCAATACGCTCTTTGACCAGGCCGATGATGATGTCGTCAGAGACGAGCTGACCTGCGTCCATCACGGCTTTGGCCTTGAGGCCCAGCTCGGTGCCCGCCTTGATCGCGGCACGCAGCATGTCGCCGGTGGAGATCTGCGGAATACCGTGTTTTTCCATGATGAACTGAGCCTGAGTACCCTTGCCGGCACCCGGAGCCCCCAACAGAACAATGCGCATACACGCTCCTATTGATTGGTTATTCAATTCTTGAGAAGGCAAAAAACTACACGGTTTCGCTCATTTCCACAAGCTTGGCCCGTGTGAGTGACTTATTTTTCACCATTTTCCCGTCACGGCAATACGACCATTGGCGCAGATCCGTTTACGAAAAATGAGTGAAAATGCAGCAGCGCTGCACGCAACTGGCGCCCGCCCCAAACGGGGCAGGCGCCAGAAAAGAAAGAGCCCACTGCACGCAGTGGGCCCAAACATCATGCCTGGAGTAACAGACGGTTGATACGGGAGACGAAGCTCGCCGGATCATTGAGCCCGCCCTGCTCGGCCAGCTGAGCCTGTTCGTGCAAGAGGGTGACCCACTCGCCGAACAGCGCTTCATCCTGAATGGTGTCGAGCTTCTTCACCAGAGCGTGGTCGGGGTTCAGTTCCAGAATGTACTTCTGCTCCGGCACCGGCTGACCGGCGGCGCGCATCAGCTTGATCATCTGGGTGCTCATGCCGTGGGCATCGGTGACGATGCAAGACGGCGAGTCGGTCAGACGGTGGGTGACGCGCACCTCTTTTACCGCATCCCCGAGGCTCTGCTTGACCCGCTCCACCAGACCGGCGTTGGCCTTCTCGGCCTCTTCCTGTGCCTGTTTGGAGGCTTCGTCTTCCAGATCGCCGAGATCCAGCTCGCCACGGGTGACGGAGACCAGCTGCTTGCCGTCGAACTCGGTCAGGTGGCTCATCAGCCACTCGTCGACCCGCTCCCACATCAGCAGCACTTCGACGCCCTTCTTGCGGAAGATCTCGAGGTGCGGGCTGTTTTTGGCGGCAGCGTAGGAGTCGGCGGTGATGTAGTAAATCTTCTCCTGGCCTTCCTTCATGCGGCCAACGTAATCCTCCAGCGACACGGTCTGGGCTTCGCCCTCGCCGGCAGTGCTGGCAAAGCGCAGCAGTTTAGCGATCTCTTCGCGGTTGGCGTAATCCTCGGCCGGGCCTTCTTTCAGCACATTGCCGAACTCGCTCCAGAACTTGGCGTACTTCTCGGCATCGTCCTTGGCCAGCTTGGCCAGCATGGTCAGCACTCGCTTGGAGCAGGCCTTGCGCAGGGAGACGGTCACCTTGTTGTCTTGCAGGATCTCGCGGCTCACGTTGAGCGGCAGATCGTTGGAGTCCAGCACCCCTTTGACGAAGCGCAGGTAGGTCGGCATGAACTGCTCGGCGTCGTCCATGATGAAGACGCGCTGTACGTAGAGCTTGAGGCCGTGCTTCTGCTCCCGGTTGTAGAGGTCAAACGGTGCGCGGGCCGGCACGTAGAGCAGGCTGGTGTACTCCTGCGCCCCTTCCACCCGGTTGTGACCCCACAAGAGCGGATCTTCGAAGTCGTGGGCGACGTGCTTGTAGAACTCCTGATACTCCTCGTCCTTGATGTCCTTCGGGTTGCGGGTCCACAGCGCAGTGGCGCGGTTGACCTGCTCCCACTCGCCCGGGGTGCCGACGATGGTTTCACCGTCTTCTTCCCGATCCGGGGTACCCTCTTTGAACATCTCTACCGGCACGCTGATGTGGTCGGAATATTTGCTGACCACGGAGCGCAGACGCCAGTCGTCGAGGAACTCGTCCTCTTCGGCACGCAGGTGCAAGATGACATCAGTACCGCGACCCTCTTTGGTCACGTCGGCCACGGTGAAGGAGCCTTCGCCTTCCGATTCCCACTGCACGCCCTGCTCCGGAGCGGTACCGGCGGCGCGGGAGACCACGGTCACCTTGTCGGCGACGATGAAGGCGGAGTAGAAGCCCACCCCGAACTGACCGATCAGCTGGGAGTCGCGGCCCTGATCACCGGAGAGGTTCTTGAAGAACTCGGCGGTGCCGGATTTCGCGATGGTGCCCAGGTGCTCGATCACCTGATCCCGGGTCATACCGATCCCGTTATCGGAGATGGTCAGGGTCCGTTTTTCTTTATCAACCACCAGGCGAACGCGCAACTGGCCGTCGTTTTCGAACAAAGAGGCATCGGAAAGCGCCTTGAAGCGCAGCTTGTCCGCCGCATCGGAGGCGTTGGAGATCAGCTCGCGCAGGAATACTTCTTTGTTGGAATAGAGGCTGTGGGCCATCAGGCTCAGCAGTTGTTTGACTTCAGTCTGAAACCCGTGGGTTTCGGCATGAACGCTTTGGGTCATCGACACTATCCTCAGGCGATTCGGGTTGAACATATTCCCGATCCAAGATGGGGCCGGCGATCGCCATTTCAAGGGGACAAATGCAACGAGCGGTGCGAATGGCGATTTTTGCGTCAATCGAGGCTGTGACCCTATCCTGCGCAAATAAAAAACCCGCCGGGGCGGGTTCTGGTATCGCAGGCTGAGTCGCCACGCAGGGCCTGTTGAAGAACAGAGGCTGACTCAGTTGAGGGGCTGGCGCTGACTCAATTGAGAGGCTGACGCCCCATCAGGGAGTGGGAGAGCGTGGTGCCATCCACCAGCTCCAGCTCGCCACCCACCGGCACCCCATGGGCAATCCGGCTCACCTTGACGCCGGCGGCGCGGGCCATGTCGGCGATGTACCAGGCGGTGGCGTCCCCCTCGATGGTGGGGTTGGTGGCCAGAATAAGCTCGCTGATCGCCTCGTCTTTCAACCGTCGCTCCAGGATCTCCAGTCCCAGCTCCTCGGGGCCAATGCCGTCCAGCGGCGAGAGGTGACCCATCAGCACGAAGTAGCGGCCGGAGAACTGGCCGGTCTGCTCGATGGCGGCCACGTCTGCCGGACTCTCCACCACGCACAGCAGGCCGTTCTCTTCGCGCTTGGGATTGGCGCAGATCTCGCAGCGCTCGTTCTCGGTGAAGGTACGGCAGTGGCTGCAGTGGCCAATCTCGGTGAGGGCACGAGAGAGCAGCTGGGCCAGCCGCAGGCCGCCGCTGCGCTCACGCTCGAGCAGGGTAAACGCCATGCGCTGGGCCGACTTGGGGCCAACCCCCGGCAACACCTGCAGGGCTTTCATCATCTCATCCAGCAGCGGGCTGAATTTCATGGGCTTGGTATCCTTTGACGCTGTGTCGGCCACGGCGCCCTGACGGGCAAGGAGCGCGACCGAACCTATCTTGTTGGCGCAGGACTATACCCGAGCCAACCCCGAGCGCCAATGGCCTTGTGCCCTCAGCCCTCTGCCGAAGCGGGGGATGATGCCGCACTCGCCAGCAGGATGCGCTGGCGACCGCAGTAGATCTCGGCCCGCCCCGGGCGGCAAAAGCCCACCAGGGTGAGCCCGGTCTGCTCGGCCCGCTCGACCGCGAGCTCGGTGGCGGCCGAGATGGCGAGCAGGATCTCCACCCCGGCGCTGGCGCACTTTTGCACCATCTCGAAGCTGGCGCGGCTGGTCACCAGGATGGCGCCGTCGCGCCGGCCAGTGCGCTGCAGGTGCCCCACCAGCTTGTCCAGCGCGATATGACGCCCCACGTCCTCGCGGATGGCAAGAATGTTGCCCTCACCGTCCACGTGCACGGCGGCATGGGTCGCCCCCGTACTCTGCCCCAGCAGCTGGAGCGGGCGCAGCGCCGCCAGCACCTTGTCGATATGACCCACCGCAAAACGTTGGCTGTCGGGCAGCCTTGGCTGGGCGCGCACCACCTGCTCCAGGCTCTCGCTGCCGCAGATGCCGCAGCCGGTGCGCCCGGCCAGGGTGCGCCGCTTCTCTTTCAGGCGATGAACGCAGCGATTGGCCAGGGTGATGTGCAGCTCGATGCCGCGACAGGCGCTCTGCTGCTCGATGTCGTGGATATCGAGCAGGCTGTCGATGATCCCCTCGGAGAGCGAGAAGCCGATGGCAAAATCTTCCAGATCAGCAGCCGAGCACATCATCACGCTGTGGGCGATGCCGTTATAGACCAGCGCCACCGGGGTTTCGCAGGGCAGCTGCATGGCGCTGTCGGTGGTGACGCCGCGCTGATGGTAATGGACCACCTCGCGATGGGCGCTGAGCGCCTGCGGGGTATCGGGGTCGAGTTCAAGCAACATCTGGGGGCCCCTTAGTTGAGGGTGCGGGGATCTTTGGCCGAGATCCCGAGCCGTTTCATTTTCGACAGCAAGGTGGTGCGCTTCATGCCGAGACGCTGGGCCGCGCCCCGCTTGCCGGCAACGATGCCGTTGCACGCCTTCAGCGCCCGGATAATGCTGGCTCGCTCATCCTCCCCCTGTGCCTCGTCACCCTGCGGCAAGGCGGGCAGCGGCTCACGAAACAGCTCCCGGGCCGGCTCGTCATAGACCAGGGTCTCTATCTTGTGAAAGCCCTTGAGGGGCAGCAGCTCGTCCGGCGAAAGGTTGAGCACGTGGCCGCGGGTCATCACCACCGCCCGCTCGATGATGTTCTCCAGCTCACGGATGTTGCCGTACCAGGGGAGCGACACCAGCATCTTCATGGCGTCGGCCGGGATGGAGGTGATGGTGCGGCGCATCCGCTTGGCGATCTTCTTGATGAAGAAGTTGACCAGGAGCGGAATATCCTCGCGCCGCTCGCGCAGGGGCGGCAGCTCGATGGGAAAGACGTTGAGGCGGTAATAGAGGTCGCTGCGAAAGCGCTTGTTCTTGACCATGGAGAGCAGATCGCAGTTGGTGGCCGCCACCAGCCGCACGTCGATGGCAATGGGATTGCTGTTGCCCACCCGCTCCAGCTCGTGCTCCTGCAAGACCCGCAACAGTTTGGGCTGCAGATCAAGCGGCATGTCCCCCACCTCGTCGAGGAACAGGGTGCCTTTGTGGGCCCGCTCGAAGCGGCCGATGCGCTGGGTCAGCGCCCCGGTGAAGGCCCCCTTCTCGTGGCCGAACAGATCGCTCTCGATGAGGCCGGTGGGAATGGCGGCGCAGTTCACCTTGACCATCTCGTGATCGTGGCGGGCACTCAGGGCGTGAATCGCCTGGGCGATCAGCTCCTTGCCGGTGCCGGTCTCCCCCAGAATGAGCACGGTGCAGTCGCTCTGGGCCACCAGCTTCACCTTCTCCAGCACCTTCTCCATCACGGCGCTCTGGTAGATGATGTTGGCAAAGTCCCCCTGCGGCGCGGGTCCGTCGACTCTGAGGGTCTTCTCCCTGGCGCCGGTGGTGTTGGAGATCTCCTGCTGCGCCTGCACGTTGTTCATGGCAATCGCCGTGCGCGCCGCCACTTGTTCGAGCAGCGAGATATCGAGATCGGCGAAGAAATCCGCCTCGGGGTGAGAGAGGATCAGCACCCCCAGCAGGTTGCCCCGATAGCGCAGCGGCAGGATGCAGGAGCTGTCAGCGTCCGGGGGCAGGATCTGGGAGGTGAAGCGGCAGCTCGACTGACAGCCGTGGCCCTGCTCGCGATAGAGGAAAAAGGGCTCGCTGTGGCCGAGCGCCCCCTGCAGGCAGTTCTTCTCAAAACACGAATGGTTGATGATGCCGGGCTGTTCACGCTGCTGCTGATTGACCAGGTAGCTCTTAAAGCTGTCGGAGGTGGCGTTGTACTCGGCCAGGCACAGGCTGCTGATGCCAACGTGGTGGTGCAGTATGGTGAACAGGCTCTGGGGCAGCTCGGCGATGCGCACCAGTTTGATCACCGCGTTGGTCACATCCACCAGGATCTTGCAGCTGTCGCGCTCAAGGCGCAGGGAGTTGGCCTGCTCCAGGGTGCGCTCCTTGTCCAGCACGTTCTCCAGCGCAATGGCGACGATGGCCGCCAGCTGGGTCAGCTTGGCCAGGGTCTCCATCGGGAAGGCATTGGCCTCGCGGCTGATGAACTCCACCCCGCCCAGGTGGCTGCGGGCGGTGGTGATGGGCAGCTGGCAGTAGGAGTGCAAACCGTCATAGACAGGAGTGCTCGCCAGCTGTTCGCAGCGGTGGCGAAAGCGGCTTGCCGGCAGCACGATGGCCTGCTCGCGGGAAAAATGGAGATCGGCCTTGCGGCAGATGAGGTGAGCCGGCCCCTGCTCCCCCAGGTAGTAGAAGACCGCCTCCTCCCCCGTCCCCAGGTTGAGGATGAGGTTGACCCGATCCACCTGGCGAAAGCAGGGCTGGATCCGGTTCAGCTTCTTGATGAAGTCATCCAGGGTGACGGCAGAGAGCAGGTTCTTGGAGAGGGAGAGAAAGCCGTCATCCCAGATGGGTGAGATGTCGGTCAACGGAATGGCACTCACATTCAGCATTCAGGCCTCGCATTACATCTAGATGGGTACCCTTGCCGGCCAATTGCAGCACGGCAACAACGGTAAACAATGCATCAGCCATCGCAGTCAGATGTTATAATTAATTTTTAAAAACTTAACGCTTAATTATAAAAACTAACATGCAGCGAAATAGCATCGCGCAGATTATCGCAGGATGGCTGGCATAATAAGTTAGCCCCATCCCCATTACAACCAAGCCGGCCCTGGCACATATTACAGCTCCGTCAGCGGATATTTCCCGCCGCGCCCAAATATGGCGTCACTATCGCCGTCATTCGCCGCATATCGCCGCCAACTGGCCCATCCTCTGCCCCTGTTGCCGCTGTCGCAGGCTCATGAGGAGAGCAGCCGGTAGTTGTGCAGCTTCAGTCCGCCGAAGATGAAGGCGGCCGAAAAGAGCTGAAGCCCCAGCAATAACCCACTGATATTGTCAGCTATTTCCACCGACACCACCCGATGGGTGAGGTAGACCCCGAGCCCCAGCACGCCTGCCAGCAGGCAGTTGACCAGGGTGGTGGAGAGAAAGGCGATGAGCCAGGCCGCCTGCACGCTCAATGCCGCCAGCACGGCGCTCATGGCGATGCGTGCGGCGATAAAACAGCCAAAGAAGGCAAACCCCAGCAGAAATATCAATTCGTCGTGCCAGAGAAAACACCCAACCCCTAACAACATCACCAGCAAATAAGCGGAGACATAAAAGATCCCGAACGAAAGATTTAATTCATTTTTCATGATGGACACCTGCCAGCTGAAAAAAGGATGAGCGGATCCGGGCCCTGTATACAGAGCCTGGATCCACTTTATTAACGACGATTACCCTTTGGCGGCGCTGCGCAATTTCGCCTTGAGCGCGCTGTATTCAGTCTGGACGTACACTTCCGCCCCTGGCTGATCCTCGATACGCTCAATTTTCACTGCGCAGTACTTGTACTCCGGCGTGTAGGAGACAGGGTCCACGTGCTCGATGGTGAGCTCGTTGCAGGCCCCGATCCACCACTGGTAGGTCATGTAGACCACCCCGGCGTTGACCCGGTCGTTGTAGTTGGCCCGGGTGATCACCTTGCCGCGGCGCGACGAGATCCAGACCAGCGCCTGATCCTTCACCCCGAGCTTCTTGGCATCACTCGGGTGGATCTGCACATAGCCAGGCTCATCGGCCAGGGTCTGCAGCGCCGAGCAGTTGCCGGTCATGGAGCGGCAGGAGTAGTGGCCCACCTCCCGCACGGTGGAGAGCACCAGCGGGTACTCGGCACAGGGCTGCTCCAGCGGCGGCCGCCACTCGGAGGCGATAAGCCTCCCCTTGCCGCTCGGGGTGGTGAACACATTCCCCTCGAACAGGGTGCTGGTGCCCGGGTGATCCTCGGTCGGACAGGGCCACTGCACGCTCTTGAGATCGGCCATCTTGTCGTAGCTGACCCCGGCATAGAGCGGGCAGAGTCCGCGCAGCTCGTCCCAGATCTGCTCGGTGTCGCGATACTCCATGGGATACCCCATGGCGGTGGCCATCAGCGAGAAGATGGCCCAGTCCGGCTTCACGTTGTCCGGCGGCGTCACCGCCTTGTAGAAGCGCTGGAAGCCGCGATCCGCCGAGCTGTAAACCCCCTCGTGCTCGCCCCAACTGGTGGCGGGCAAAATGACGTCCGCCATCTCGGCAGTCTGGGTCATGAAGATATCCTGCACGATCACCAGCTCCATCCCCGCCAGGGTACGGCGGAACTGACCGAGATCTGCCTCGGTCTGGGCCGGATCTTCCCCGAAGATGTAGAAGGCCTTGCACTTGCCCTCCTCCACCTTGTGGCCAAGCTCGGTCAGGCGATAGCCGGGTTTCTGGGAGAGCGACTCCACCCCCCACGCCTTGGCAAACTTGGCGCTGATGGCGGGATCGCTCACCGACTGATAACCCGGGAACTGGTGCGGCAGCATCCCCATGTCGCAGGTGCCCTGCACGTTGTTCTGGCCGCGTACCGGCCCGCAGCCGGTGCCACGGCGACCGAAGTTGCCGGTCAGCAGCGCAATCCCCGCGAGCCCCTTGACCACGTCCACCGCCTGACCGTACTGGGTCACCCCCATGCCCCACAGGATCATGGAAGCAGGCGAAGCGGCATAGGTGCGAATGGCGGCGCGGATATCGGCGGCTTTGAGGCCGGTGATCCCCTCCACGTATTCCGGGGTGTACTTGGCCACCGTGGTCTTGAAGGTATCGAACCCTTCGGTGTAGTTGGCGACGAACGCCTTGTTGTAGAGCCCTTCATTGATCAAGACGTTGGCGAAGGCGTTGACCAGCGCCATGTTGGATCCGTTTTTGAGCGGCAGCCACTGATCGGCGATACGGGCGGTCTCCACCATACGGGGATCACACACAATCACCTTGGCCCCGTTTGCCTTCGCCTTGAGGATATGGCGGGCGACGATGGGGTGAGAGTCAGCAGCGTTGTAACCAAACACCAGCAGGCACTTGGTCTCTTGAATTTCGGGAATGGCGTTGCTCATGGCGCCGTTGCCTACAGTTGTCTCCAGACCGGAGACTGAGGGTGCGTGTCACACCCTCGCGCAGTGATCGACGTTGTTCGTCCCAAGCACGGCGCGGGCAAATTTTTGCATCACATAGTTGGCTTCATTGCCGGGGCCACGGGCAGAGCCGGTGGTCATGATGGCGTCCGGGCCATATTTCGCCTTGATGGCGGCCAGACGGCTGCTGGCGAACGCGATCGCCTCATCCCAGGAGACCGCCTCGAACTTGCCACCGCGCTCGCGGCGGATCATCGGGCTCTTGAGACGGGGGGTCAGCAAGTTGGTGTCGTTCAAGAAATCCCAACCGTAATAGCCCTTGAGGCAGAGTTGCCCCTCGTTGGTCCGGCCGTTGGCGCCTTCGGCCCCCACCACCTTGTCGTTTTCAACCAGCAGGTTGATTTTGCAACCGGTGCCGCAATAGGGGCACACGGTAATGACTTTTTTCATGACTCACACTCTTGTTTGTTAACGAAAAACGGCTCGGCAAGCCCGCTCACACCCGCGCCGGCATCGCCAGCAGGGCCTCGGCACTGGCCAGCTGCTTCTGCCGGTTCAGGGTGTCAAGGTGGGCCGGCGTGACCAGCCGCAGCGCCTGGGTCGGGCACACCTCGACACAGGCCGGGCCCGCCTCGCGGTGCTGGCAGAGATCGCACTTGAGCGCCTGCGCCTTGGTCTGCGGCCGCTTGAAGAGCGAATCGGCCGTGGGGGCCACCTCTTTCACCACCACCGCCATGGCGCCGTAAGGACAGGCCACCACGCAGGACTTGCAGCCGATGCAGCGCGCCTGCAGCACCTTGACACAGCCATCCTCGCTGACGATGGCGTTGTTGGGGCAGGCCATGGCACAGGGCTTGTCTTCACACTGGCGGCAGAGCACCGGCGTGGTCACCTTGCTGCCCACGATCACCTTCAGGCGCGGCTGAAAATGGCTGTCCTTGGAGACCAGATGTCCATCCTCGATGGCAAGATGCAGGCCGCCCTCCCGCTCAAGGGTCCCGCTGCAGGACCCTGACTGGTGTGAAACGGCGCAGGCCACCTCACAGGTACGACACCCAATACAGAAACTGGGATCTGCAATCACGAAGCTGTTCATAGAGAGGGATCCTAAATGGTTCGTTACACCCGACCGCCCTCACCCACCTGGCAGGCGACAACGCGGTCTGCCCCCACAAAGCATTTATCAGACCAACACGGGCAGATGACCCGCCATAAAATCGCAAATGCATGAAAATAAAGAGGTAATCTGGATAGTAAAAGCGGTATTTGCCGTCACTGACGAGGGTGACGAAGGGGCCGTCCCCTTGCTCGACATGACAAAAGTGACGAGCTCGACACCGGCTGACAAAAGCGTTTCACCCCGTCCTTATTAGTTCAAGCGCACAAAAGAATGCCTATCAATAACTAATTTGTTGATCTTGGATAGATTTTACGCAGTTCGCCCTTTTTACCCCCTACCCGATTGGATAGCATGGTTCAGTTGACAACCAGCTCTGTTGAGGTCATTTCGTGCAGATAAGTAAAAAGATATCACTGGTTAAAAAACATAGTGATAGCTGCAGCTAAGAGGTTACTGTCTAATTTATAAAATTAATGGTTTTAAACAATTTCGTTTAAAACCCAGTGAATTAAAAATTATCAAAGAGTAAATGATTGTATATGAAGCTAGTCCATAAAAACATGACCATGATGTCAACATACAAAAAGAATGCAACAGGGAAAATTTATTCTCTAGGATTTGAAATTTCTGACCTAAACAAAAGGGTGTCAGAGATGCATAAGGTGATAACAGATACTAGCTGGTTAACCCCTTTAGATATAATAGATAAGTTAACATACGAAGCACGTTCGAAACCAACTATAGACAAAGTTGTGAATGACATTTTAAACAAGGTTGAGGATACTATCTCAGATGAGTTTGGTGAATACATGGTATCTGATTCAGCTCAGACTATTTTAAACAATCATCTAAATCATATAAGAGCACCACTTGCTGAGCTAATAAAAGAGAAAATAACTGGCAACCCTGGCTTTGATTTTCACACCGAATCACCAGATAAAATCGTTTCATTTGGAGAGGCAAAGTACAGCGGCGTTCAAAATTCCCATGGACGTTCATTAAAGCAGATCTCTGAATTTATTAATGCAAAAAAAGACATTCAAGAGCTGTCTGATTTAAGAAATTTTCTATCAGATACAGCAATTCTAAATGCGGTTCAGGGGAAAAAGTCATTTTGTGCTGCTTTTTCTATTATCTCTGATGATGTAGACAGCATAATGAAAAATGCTCTGCAATCATCCTATATGGATAGGCTCCTGGGCTATGAGGCAATATATCTAGTTGGAGTAAAAGTCTGTGCTTGAGCAACTAATTAATGGTGATTCCATAGAAGTCGACCTACAAGATGCAATTAAATCCATACATAAGAATGGGCCAATAAACCCAGCGACCCTAGAAAAACTAAGTTTTATAAAAAAATATCATAATAATATTTTTACTAAGTATGAGAGAAAAATTTTAAGTGTGATGGGGCTTTTTTATAAACTAAGAGAGCCAATGTCTATTTTAGAGGTAGTATACCAAAACTTAGGTGACTCTATATCAGACAAGTATGGCCATCAATTTACCCCTATCCAAGCTCGAGCTTACAAAGCTATTCTTAATCGAAAGTTCTACTCATTTTCTGCCCCAACAAGTACTGGCAAGTCATATTTATTTAGAGAGTTAATAAAACACTTCAATAATGACATTATTATTGTTGTTCCTTCCAGAGCTCTGATTGCAGAATTTTATACGGCAGTAATAAATCTTGTGGAAAAGGATGTTTTAGTCCTCCAATTTATTGAAAATGTGAATCAACACAATGCTCGGAGGCGAATCTTCATCATAACGCCAGAACGAGGGGTCGAAATATTTAAATATGCAAATGAATTTAACATCGACCTATTTCTTTTCGATGAAGCTCAAATATCTGATGACGAAATAAGAGGCCTTAGGTTTGATGCATTTGTGAGAAGAACTGAACGTGAGTTTCCAAATTCAAAAAAAGTCTTTGCACATCCATTTATTGAAAACCCTGAAGCACAGTTAAAAAAACATTCGTTTAAGAACGAAGCGACATGGGACAATTTTAGACAAAGCAATGTTGGAAAAATATATGCGACCATTGAAAATGATGGTTCTTTCACTTATTTTTCACCATATACAGAAACTAAGGAATTTCCTGTTGGTTACGACATACTAGAAAAAACCTTGAATGGCGGTGGCACAATACTAATTTATATATCTAAAAGTAAAATATTTAGTGATGGCCACATTGATAGCTTTGGAAAATATATTGCCATGTGTCCCACACTTAACAAAAAAAGCGCAATAGGAATTATTGAAAAGCTAAAAAAATATATAGGCACATCCAATACTGAATTAGGAAAGCAGTCCTCATTCATCCAGCTTATGGAACGAGGGGTTGTGGTACATCATGGTTCGATGCCCTTAAAGGCTCGTCTACTCATAGAGGAGTTCGTTCGCTCTGGACATGCCAAAATTTGCTTTGCGACATCTACTCTTAATCAAGGCATAAATATGCCCTTCGATTGTGTATTAATAGACAACTTTCGTGACATGAAAGAACTTGTTCTTAAAAACCTTATTGGTAGATCTGGTCGAAGCAGCAACCAGCCTAAATTTGATTATGGTTACACTATAATTAATAGACAAAATGTATCAACCTTTTCAAGCCGGCTAAATAAAGATGTTAAAATAAAGGAAGTATCTACTTTAGATGAATCATCAGAAAATATTCCTGATGATTATTCAGACTTGGTAGATGCTATGAAAACTAACTCTTTCAATGATGACCTACATTTAACTCAGTCTCAAATAAACAGGATTGAGCAAGCTGATTTAAAATCAGACATTGAATATGTCCTTGAACGTATTATTGTGGGTGATATCGCGATCACAGCTAACCAGTACTACAAGATTAAAAATACTGAAAGAACCAAGGTAAAAGAGAAAATAAAAAAGATATTTTGCTCACACCTGAAGAGACCTTTTCTCTCAAAATATGAACAAAGTATACTAAGTGCAGCGATTCCACTACTGCTATGGAAAATCCAAGGAAAATCATTTAGTGAAACGCTTTCATTAAGACATGCTTATCTCACAGAAAGAGAAAGTCGAAGTCGGCTCAAAAGACATCTTAGAGAAAACAAAATCTCCATCGAAGAATATAATAAATTGTTAGACGAGATTAAAATAAAAACATCTTTTAGAGCTGAGAGCTTACCGAATGTAGACCTTAAGTTCAATGACCTACTTTTTAAACGTGGAACTAAAGTTAAAGACTTCAGCTACGATATCCTTGTTTATGATACCTATGACTATCTAGATAAAGTCATTAGCCTTTCACTTGCAGACCCCTTATGTGCAGCCATGACCCTATATTATGATAAGACGAGTGACTCTAGGGCAAAAACTTTTAAGAACTACCTTCGTTATGGAACTAATGATGCAACAGAAATATGGCTACTAAAATATGGCTTTGACCCAGAAGATATAGAATGGATTTCTGCTTATGTTACTCACATTGACGAAAACAGTATTACTTTTTCTGACCAAATAAAAGATCTATCCCAAGAAGAATTAAGTGTTATTGGCAGATACATCTAATCATTTAACACGCTTGAGATTAATTTATGACTTAAGTAATGGCCACTGAGTAGGTGGCCTATTTTTTCACATTTTCACATTTTCACATTTTCACATTTTCACATTTTCACATTTTCACATTTTCATGAAAATTATACAGTTCCTACTGCAACCACCTTCCCCTCTGCCATCCTACCCACAATTAATTAGTCACTATTTTATCGTCTGTTTTGCACTCACTCCGTTAAAAAATAGTGGCCAAACCACTTCCTCAGATAAAACAAACGGTTGCCCGCAGATCGGGGAAATATTCAATCGACGGCCAATTAATAACCTTACTCAAAAGGACGTTTTGATTATTTATACCTGAGCATAAACCCACGACGGGTGTGTCATTATACTCTTAACGGCAGATGAACAGACTGTGTCCCATGATGAGCCTCTTTATATCCAGTTAGCTCCCTTTCCCATCGCAATCCATTAATGCGTTCCTGCGGCACCTGCCGCACGCCCGATAGACGGGGGCGGCCCGTGCTGGCCAATCGTCACCATCAAACTGACAGACAACTTCATGAACGGTAATCACAAACAAGCCCTGTCCGGCGTTACGCTGGCGGCGATCGGCGTGGTCTATGGCGACATCGGCACCAGCCCGCTCTATACCCTGCGCGAGTGCCTCTCCGGCCAGTTCGGTTTCGGAGTAGAGCCCGCCTCCATCCTGGGCTTTCTTTCACTGATCTTCTGGCTGCTGATCCTGGTGGTCTCGGTCAAGTATCTCTCCTTCGTGATGCGGGCCGACAACGCCGGCGAAGGGGGCATCCTCACCCTGATGTCGCTGGCAACCCGCAACACCCCGGCCAGGTGGACCCCCTTGCTGATCATCCTGGGGCTGATTGGCGGCAGCTTCTTCTATGGCGAGGTGGTGATCACCCCGGCCATGTCGGTGATGTCGGCCATCGAGGGCTTGAATATCGCCGCCCCCTCCCTCGACCCCTATATAGTGCCGCTCTCTGTGCTGGTGCTGACCCTGCTGTTCGCCATCCAGAAACACGGCACCGCCACCGTGGGCAAGCTGTTCGCCCCCATCATGCTCACCTGGTTCATCACCCTGGCGGTGCTGGGCCTGAACAGCATCTTCCAGCACCCCGAGGTACTGGGGGCGCTCAACCCCGTCTGGGCGCTGCGCTTCTTTGCCAAGTACCAGACCGCCTCCTTCTTTGCCCTCGGCGCCGTGGTGCTGGCCATCACCGGGGTGGAGGCGCTCTACGCCGACATGGGCCATTTTGGCAAGAGCCCGATCCGGCGCGCCTGGTTTATGGTGGTGTTGCCTTCTTTGGTGCTCAACTACTTCGGCCAGGGGGCACTGCTGCTGTCCCATCCCGAGGCCATCACCAACCCCTTCTTCCTGCTAGCACCGAAATGGGCGCTGCTGCCACTGCTGCTCTTGGCGACCCTGGCGACGGTGATCGCCTCGCAGGCCGTGATCTCCGGGGTCTTTTCGCTGACCCGGCAGGCGGTGCGGCTCGGTTATCTCTCACCCATCCGCATCGTGCACACCTCCGAGCAGGAGTCCGGCCAGATCTATATTCCGGTCATCAACTGGATGCTCTATATCTCGGTGGTGATCGTCATCATGAGCTTCGAGCACTCCAGCAATCTGGCGGCGGCCTACGGCATCGCCGTCACCGGCACCATGGTGCTCACCTCCATCCTCTCCTGCTCGGTGGCTCGCCACAGCTGGCACTGGAACAAGTACCTGGTGGCCGCCCTGTTTATCACGCTGCTGGCAATCGACGTGCCGCTGTTTGCCGCCAACCTCGCCAAGATCTTCTCCGGCGGCTGGCTGCCGCTCACCCTGGGGGCGGTGATGTTCACCGTGATGACCAGCTGGAAGAGCGAGCGCTTCCAGCTTATTCGTCGCCTCAACGAGCACGGCAATTCGCTGGAGCCGATGATCGCCTCGCTGGAAAAATCTCCGCCGACCCGGGTGGCCGGCACTGCTGTCTATATGTCGCGGGTGGTCAACGTGATCCCCCATGCGCTCCTGCACAACCTCAAGCACAACAAGGTACTGCATGAGCGGATCATCCTGCTCACCCTGCGGGTGGAAGAGGTGCCCTACGTCCACAACGTGCGCCGGGTCTGCATCGAGCAGCTCTCCCCCACCTTCTGGCGGGTGGTGGCAAGCTACGGCTGGCGCGAGACCCCCAACGTGGAGGAGATCTTCCACCGCTGCAACGCCGAGGGGCTGAGCTGCCGGATGATGGAGACCTCCTTCTTCATGGCCCACGAGTCGCTGATCATGAAGGAGCGCCCCTGGTATCTCTACCTGCGCGGCAAGCTCTTTATGCTGCTGCAGCGCAACGCCCTGCGCGCCCCGGATCAGTTCGAGATCCCGCCCAACCGGGTCATCGAGCTGGGATCCCAGGTGGATATCTGATGGCGTGAGTTGCGCTAAAGAGAGAGGGAGGCATTGGCCTCCCTCTCTTGTTTGCGTTCCCCCCGATTACCGCCCCCTCATCCCCAGCCCTTCTCCCGCGAGGGGAGAAGGGTGCACACCACGTCGACCATATGCTGCAAACGGTGCAATTCATTTTGTTCTTTGCCCCCTACCCCCGGCATGCTGCCGATATGTTTTCGTTCTCGTGCGTCCGATTACGCTTCGCTAATCGAACCTACGGTTTCAAGACAGACGGTCTCTATCCGAACAGACTCGCCGCCGTAGGGTGCAACAAGCGCAGCGCCGTGCACCACGAACATATTTTGATAGCGGTGTAATTCACTTCGTTCATTGCACCCTACTCATGATGTGTTTTCCAAGGTGACGAACCCTCTCCTACCCTTCGTCACAAGTGACGAGCGTCACGGTTCGACAGTGGGACAAGGCCTCGACATCCGTCGGCGCGGTTTTTAACGTCATTTAAAAACAAACACTTACACTCATCCAGCCAGGCAAAACCAAGCTGGCCCATATCTTGCCAACCTGCCCCTACTTTCTCCGTTCGCGACACGACAAGGTAGGCTATGAACCGCTTCGTTATCGCTGACCCCAAGCTTTGTATCGGCTGTGGCACCTGTATGGCGGCCTGCAGCGAGGTACACAAGGCGCAAGGTTTGCAGCAAGCCCCCCGTTTAACCGTTATGCGACACGAACAGGCGACCATGCCGGTTCAGTGCCGTCACTGTGACGATGCCCCCTGCAGCAAGGTGTGCCCGGTCGAGGCAATTCGCCAGACCGGCGATTGCGTGCAACTCAACGAGTCGCTCTGCATCGGCTGCAATCTCTGCGCCGTGGCCTGCCCCTTTGGCGCCATCCAGAGCGGCGGCAGCCGTCCGGTGGCCGTGACCACCAGTTACGACACCTATATCCCCTGTTCCATCCGCTCCAGCAACCCCTCCACCTCCGCGGGCCTGCGCTGCTTTGGCGAGGATCTGCTGAGCTGGGAGCCGGGCGTGCGCAGCATAGCTATCAAGTGCGACCTGTGCGAGTTTCGCGCCGATGGCCCGGCCTGTGTCGGTGCCTGCCCCTCCCAGGCACTGAAGCTGGTCAATGACGGCGACACCGAACGCGCCGCCCGTATCCGTCGTCAGCAAGCGGCCGACACCAACCCGCAAGGGGCCTCTGCCTTCTCGGCGCCTGCCACGGCGCTCCCTGCATCCGATTTATCTACCACAGAGGGAGTTCGCTGATGTTGTCCCCCCTTGTTATGGCCACGCTTCTGCTCTTTTTGCTGGGCGCTGCCGCCGGTTTGATGCTGCAAAAGCTGCCCGCACTGGCCAACCGCCTCAACAGTGGCTTTGCCCTGCTGGGCTCGCTCGCGGGCCTGGTCGCCGCCATCCAGATCTATGCCCAAGGCACGCCCGTCGACGGCCAGCTCTGGCTGCTGGGCTCAGTCCATCTCGGCTCTTTTTATCTAGACACGCTCTCCGCGCTGATGCTGCTGGTGATCAGCACCGTCGGCGTCGCCGTCGCCCTCTACTCCTTTGCCTATATCCGCGAATATCAGGGCAAGGGGGATGTGGCCATCGGCGCACTGATGAACCTCTTCCTGTTCGCCATGGTGGGCATGGTGCTGGCCGACAACGCGCTCGGTTTCTTGCTCTGCTACGAGCTGGTGACCCTCACCACCTACTGGCTGGTCAAAACCAACCCGCAGGCTGCCCAACAGAGCCGTCTCTATCTGGTGATGAACCATATCGGCATGGCGCTGGTGCTGATCGCCTTCTGGCTGCTCTGCCGCGAATCAGGCTCGCTGGAGTTCGCCGCGCTGCGCGAGCACCATCTGGCGGGCGCACTGGCATCCCTGGTGTTCCTGCTCAGCTTCTGCGGCTTTGGTCTGCGCGCCGGTTTCGTGCCGCTGCACGGCTGGCTGCCGGTGGCCGAGCCCGTTGCGCCGTCCCATATCTCGGCGCTGATGTCCGGCGTGATGGTGAAGCTGGGCCTCTTTGGCATCTTGCGGGTCAGCATCGATTTTCTCGGCGCCAGCCAGCTCTGGTGGGGCTATGTGGTACTGATCTTCGGTGCCTGCTCGGCAGTGCTCGGGGTGCTGTTTGCGCTGGCCGAGCACGATCTCAAGCGACTGCTCGCCTACCACACGGTGGAGAACATCGGCATCATCCTGATGGGGATGGGCATCGGCATGATCGGCATCGCCAACCAGCAACCGGCGCTGGTGGTGCTGGGGCTGCTCGGCGCCCTCTATCACCTGCTCAACCACGCCATCTTCAAGAGCCTGCTCTTTATGGGCACCGGCTCTGTGATGTTCCGCCTGCACACCCGCGACATGGACAAGATGGGGGGGCTGGCCAAACTGATGCCCTGGACCGCGCTGGCGTTCCTCATCGGTGCCATGGCCATCTCGGCGCTGCCGCCGCTGAACGGCTTTGTCAGCGAGTGGTTTATCTACCAGTCGCTGCTGTCCATGACCAAACTCGGCACCTCCGTCGTCGCACCGCTTGCGGTAGTGATGCTGGCGGTGACCGGCGCCATGGCGGTGATGTGTTTCGTCAAGGTGTACGGCATCTGCTTCTGCGGCGCACCGCGCAGCGAGAAGGCGAGTCACGCCCGCGAAGTGCCGGGCGCCATGGTGGCAGGCACCCTGCTGCTGGCCGCGGTCTGTCTGGTGCTGGGTCTGGGCGCCCCCTGGATTGCCCCCCATATCGCCAGCTATGGCCAAGCCTTGGTAAGCGGCCAGATGAACGTGGCCACTGGCGCCACCCTGCTGCCACTCGACAGCTCACAAGCGATCCTCTCCCCGCCCGTTATCGCCATCACCCTGCTGGGGCTGTTCCTCATCCCGCTGCTGGTACTGGCCATCTTCAAGGGGCCCAAGCTGGGTCGTCGTCACGCCGGCACCCCGTGGGCCTGTGGTTACGCCTACGAGGAGCGCATGAGCCTCACCTCTGGCGGTGTCACCCACACCTTGCGCCAACTCTGCGCGCCGCTCTATCGCAAGCAGCCGCAGCTCGATCTGGCCAGCGCCCTGCACGGGGTGAGCGATGCCAACGGCAACACCGGCTGGCCGCTGCTCTCTTTAATAAATGGCGTTGTGCTGGCGCTCTTTATCCTGATGGCTGTAGGAGTCTGATATGCCTGTTCTTGAAATGCCGAGCTGGGGCATGGTTGCCCTCGCCCTGACCCAGGCCATCGCCATGCTGGCGCTGGCGCCGCTCGCCACAGGTTTCAACCGGGTGCTGCGGGCCAAGATGCACTCCCGTCAGGGGCCGGGCCTGCTGCAGGATTACCGTGATATCGGGAAGCTCCTGCGCCGTCAGGAGGTAACTCCCGAGCCTGCCGGCATCATCTTCAACCTGATGCCTGCGCTGCTCATCGCCGCCCTCTTGCTGGTAGGGATGGCGCTGCCGACCCTGACTCACGAGTCCCCCTTCCCCATCGCCGGAGATTTCATCACCGATATCTATCTGTTCGCCATCTTCCGCTTCTTCTTCTCCCTCTCGGGACTCGACAGCGGCAGCATGTTTGCAGGGATCGGTGCCCGCCGCGAACTGACCCTCGGCATTCTGGTGGAGCCCATTCTGGTGCTCGCCTGCTTCATCATGGCGATGATGGTGGGCAGCTCGGATCTGGGCAACATCAGCAGCTATGTGGCGACCCAGCCGCTGGCCGCACCGGTTGCCACCCTGCTGGCGGGCGCCGCCTGCGCCTTCGCGGTGTTTGTCGAGATGGGCAAGCTGCCCTTTGACTGCGCCGAAGCCGAGCAGGAGCTGCAAGAGGGGCCGCTCACCGAGTATTCCGGTGCGGGGCTGGCCCTGCTCAAGCTCTCCATCGGTCTCAAACAGCTGGTGGTGGTGCAGCTCTTTCTGGTGATTTTCCTCCCCTTCGGCAAGGCAGCCAACTGGAGTCTGCCTGCGCTCATCGGCGCGGCACTGATCCTCGCCTGCAAGCTGCTGGTGGCCTTTTTGCTAGCCGGCATCATCGAAAACGCCATGGCCCGTACCCAGTTCGTGCGCACCCACAAGCTCACCCGCTACGCCTTGGGACTGGCCCTGCTGGCGCTGCTCGCCTATCTGGTCGGGATCTGAATCATGCCCGCCAGCACAGCCATTTTTTTCGATTTCATCATTTGTGAATGCTCATTCCCGAACATTAAAGTGAGAACTGCATGACCATCGCCATTTCGGATCGCATCGGCTGCGACTACATCCAGCAGGTGCGAGCACAACTGCCCCACGCCATCGTCGACGAGGAGTGGCAAACCGCCGATCAGGCCACCATCACCGTCAAGCCCACCAGTCTGGTCGAAACGGCCAGCCTGATCTTCCACCAGCTGGGGGGCTGGCTTCCGCTCTCCTTTGCCAATGACGAGCGCAGCCTCAACGGCCACTTCGCCGTCTACCACGTCTTCTCCATGGAAGGTGACACCAAGTGCTGGATCACAGTCCGGGTGCTGGTGGATGCCGATACCCAGGAGTACCCCTCCATCACCCCGACCATTCCGGCGGCGGTGTGGGGCGAGCGGGAGATCCGCGACATGTACGGCCTGCGTGCCATCGGCCTGCCGGACGAACGCCGTCTGGTGCTGCCGGACGACTGGCCGGAGGATATCCACCCGCTGCGCAAGGACGCCATGGATTATCGCCAGCGCCCGATGCCCACCACCGACACCGAGACCTACCCCTTCGTCAACGAACTCGGCAGTGATGCCAACCGCATCGTGCCGGTCGGCCCGCTGCACATCACCTCGGACGAACCGGGCCACTTTCGTCTGTTCGTCGATGGGGAAGACATCATCGATGCCGACTACCGCCTCTTCTATGTCCATCGCGGCATGGAGAAGCTGGCGGAAACCCGCATGGGCTACAACGAAGTGGCGTTTCTGACCGACCGGGTCTGCGGCATCTGCGGCTTTACCCACAGCGTCGCCTATACCACCTCGGTGGAGAACGCCATGGGCATTGTGGTGCCGGAGCGGGCCAAGATGATCCGCGCCGTGCTGCTGGAAGTGGAGCGCCTGCACAGCCATATCCTCAACATCGGCCTGTCGAGCCACTTCACCGGTTTCGACACCGGCTTCATGCAGTTCTTCCGGGTGCGGGAGAAATCCATGACCCTGGCCGAGCTGCTGACCGGTGCGCGCAAGACCTATGGCCTCAACCTGATTGGCGGGGTACGCCGCGACATCTTCAAGGAAGATCGCATCAAGGGCGCCCAGCTGGTGCGGGAGCTCCGTGATGAGCTAAAACCCCTGGTGACCATGCTGCTGGATACCGCCAACATCTCCTCCCGCCTCATCGGTATCGGCAAGCTCGACCCGCAGATTGCCCGCGATTTCAGCTGCGTCGGCCCCATGGTGCGGGCGAGCGGCTTCAAGCGCGACGTGCGCCGGGTCCACGACTTTGCCGGCTACCGCGAGCTGCCGATGGAGATCCAGACCAAGGCGGGTTGCGACGTGCAATCCCGGGTGCTGGTACGCATCCACGAGCTCTACGACTCCCTCGACATGATTGAGTTTGGTCTTGAGCACCTGCCGGAAGGGCCACTGCTCACCGAAGGCTTCACCTACCAGCCGGGCAAGTTTGCGCTGGGCTTTACCGAAGCGCCCCGCGGCGAAAACGTCCACTGGAGCATGACGGGAGATAACCAGAAGCTGTTCCGCTGGCGCTGCCGCGCCGCCACCTACGCCAACTGGCCTGCTCTGCGCTACATGCTGCGCGGCAATACCGTGGCGGATGCACCGCTCATCATCGGCAGTCTGGATCCCTGCTACTCCTGTACCGACCGGGTCACCCTGGTCGACCCCAAGAAGGGCAAATCCACCGTGGTCTCCTACAAGGAGATCGAGCGCTACGGCATCGATCGCAAAAACTCTCCGCTGAAATAAGGGGTCATCATGATCAAGCTGTTCAAGACCATCCTCAAGGCTGGCACCCCGACCGCCAAATACCCCTTCGCCCCTATTGATGTGAACCGGGATTTTCGCGGCAAACCGAAATATCAGGCGGATCAGTGCATCGCCTGCGCCGCCTGCACCAAGGCCTGCCCGGCCAATGCGCTGGTGATGGAAGTGGACATGGAAACCGGCGAACGGCGCTGGGAGATCTCCATGGCGCGCTGCATCTTCTGCGGCCGCTGCGAAGAGGTCTGCCCGACCCGCGCCATCGCCCTCTCCCCCGAGTTCGAGCTGGCGGTAACCAACAAGGCGGATCTCTATGAGGAGGCCCGCTTCGCGCTGGCCCCCTGCACCCTGTGCGGCACCTACTTTGCCCCGAGCAAGCTGGTGGCGCTGGTGGAGGACACCCTCAAGCAGGCTGGCACACCGCTCGCTCGCGATGCCAAGCCGCTGGCGCCGCCAGAGCGGCTGCACCACTGCCCCGACTGCAAACGAAAACAGAGCATGCTGAGCCAGCCTGACTCGGCCCTGATCACACCGATAGCCACACCGATGGCCGCACAAAAGGAGTGGATGTGATGAGCAAGATCAAAGGCATAGAACCGGTTGTCGGCCATGCCCATACCCGTGCCGTGCCGCTGGCACAGGATCCCGAGATCACCAAACTCAAGAAGACCCTGCTCAAGGACATTCGCCGCTCGGCCTATGTCTACCGGGTCGATTGCGGCGGCTGCAACGCCTGCGAGATCGAGATCTTCGCCACCATCACCCCGCTGTTCGATGCCGAGCGTTTCGGCATCAAGGTGGTCGCCTCCCCCCGCCACGCCGACATCCTGCTCTTTACCGGCGCGGTGACACGGGCGATGCGGGTACCGGCCCTGCGCGCCTACGAGGCGGCGCCCGATCCCAAGATCTGCATCGCCTACGGCGCCTGTGGCTGTGACGGCGGCATCTTCCACGATCTCTACTGCGTCTGGGGCGGCACCGACAAAATCGTGCCGGTGGACGTCTATATCCCGGGCTGCCCACCGACGCCGGCAGCCACCATCTACGGCTTTGCGGTGGCGCTCGGTCTGCTTGAGCAGAAACTCAAAGCCACCAGCCACCAGGTGCAACCGGGTGAGCGGGTCGAGCTGCGCCACACCGGCATCCCCAACGAAATCCGGGTGATGATCGAGCGCGAAGCGCGCCGCATGGCCGGCTACCGGCAGGGGCGGATCATCGCCGACGAATTCATGGCCCTGCTCGAAGGGGCGACCCGGCAGGATGTGGATCTGCGCATCCAGAGCTACCTCGATCAGCACGAGGATCCGCGCCTGGCGGAGATCGTCAACAACCTCGCAAACGCCTGCCTCAACCGGGCGGCCGGCAAGGGGGAGGCGGTGCATGGCTGACCAGGTTTTCTTCTATCGCCTCTCGCGCAAGTTCGTCGACGAGCAGTTCGACGTGCCGGAAGAGGCCAAAGAGGTGATGTACTACAGCCTCGCCATCGGCCACCACCTCGGCATCGTCGATTGCCTGCGAGCAGACCTGGTCTGCTCGCTGACCGGTTATCGCGACTGGGTGGCCAAGCTGCCAGAGGGGAGCGAGGCGCGCCGCAAGATGGAGGGGTTTCTCACCTTTGGCGAGATCACCATCTATCGCGAGCACTGCCATATGCTGGCCTGCGCCTTCGACCGACTGCGCAAAGCTGACAATGTGCTCAATGAGCAGGAGCTGGGCTGGGCCAACATTTTTATGGATCAGCTCACCGCCCTCTATAACGACCCCCATATGTACCTGATGGTAAGGAGCCGCTGATGGGCTGCAATCTCGTGTTGACCGTGGGCAATGCCATGATGGGGGACGACGGTGCCGGCCCCTATCTAGCGGACAAGCTGCAAACAACCCCCCTGCCCGGCTGGATCCATATCGACGGCGGTATCGCGCCGGAAAATGTGGTCTACAAGGTGCGGGAGCTGCAACCGGCGCGGGTGGTGCTGGTGGATGCCGCCGAGATCGGCGAGAAGGCGGGTACCCTGCAGGTGATCCCCCCCGAGACCATCGCAGAGATGTTTATCTTCTCGACCCACAACATGCCGCTCAATTTCCTGATCGACGAGCTCAAGACCTTTGTCCCCGAGGTGATATTTGTCGGGGTACAACCGGCCATCGTGGCGTTCTCCTTCCCGATGACCGGGATGGTGAGTGAGGCGATGGATTATCTTTATCAGCACCTTGATACTGCCAAGGATACCAGCTTGTTAATAGAGAGACTGGACCATTGGAATATCACCAACGCGGAGTCAGATTATTTGCCAGCTTGTTAACAGCAGCGTTTAATTATCCAGATAAAGGCATATGAAAACGCCCAATGTTAAATTAAAAACATCGGGCTAGTTGCCATGAAATTGATATAAATCAACGCGTGAACATTTTTCATAAAATCGGACAACTTGCTATTTTTAAACATAAAAAAGCGTTGCCAGTCACGAAAAATTGCCACAAAATGGTGGCCATTGCGGAAGCTGATGGGGTCTGGTGGCCTCCTCGGTCTTCAAAACCGATGAGAGCCGAGAAGGCTTTGGCAGGTTCGATTCCTGCCTCTTCCGCCAAATTTCATATATTGGAGAGAAACCGTCAACTCTGTCTAAGACTGATTGGCGACCGTTTCATATATTGTTAAAACAAGGCGCCTGTCGCATTGCCAATATAATCTGAATGCGCTCCGACACCATTATTTTTCTGCTCGGACATTAATTTATCCATTCGCCTTTTTTATTAATTAATGAATGGCGAAAAGCAGCAATAAGCAGCGTTGAAGCGGCCTTCCTCCGGCAAGGCGGCGTGCATGTCACTCCCACGCACAGCCCGGGTCATCCCATGCCAACTCCGTCTGACGTATCCTCCCTCGCCCCCAGCGCCTCTTATGCCGCGACTCCCGCAAATCAGCGTCGCTTGCCGCAAGTGGAACAGCTGCTGCAGCAACCTTTTCTCGCAGGGTTTATCGATGAACTGAGCCGCCCGCTGGTGACCCAGGCGGTGCGCGAGACCCTGAGCGAACTGCGCCAGAGCGAGGCGTTTCGCCAGCACGGCGTCGCCCCCGAGCAGATCGAGGCGCTGATTGTCAGACGCTGCCGGCAGCAGCTGCGCCAGCGTCAGACCCGGGTCATCAACGCCACCGGCACCCTGGTGCACACCAATCTGGGGCGCTCACCGCTAAGTGCCGATCTGTGGGACGAGGTGCGCGACCTCAACACCGGCTACAACAATCTGGAGCTGGATCTCGCCACCGGCAAGCGCGGCGGGCGCAAGGGGCTGATCGCCACTTTGCTCACCTGCCTCACCCAGGCCGAGGATTCGCTGGTGGTCAACAACAACGCCGCTTCGCTCTTTCTGTTGCTGCAGGAGGTGGCCAAGGGGCGCGAGGTGATCGTCTCGCGCGGCGAGCAGATCCAGATTGGCGGCGGCTTTCGCATCCCCGACATTCTGGCCCTCTCCGGCGCCAAGCTGGTGGAGGTGGGCACCACCAATATCACCACCGCCAAAGACTACCTCGATGCCATCACCGATCAGACCGCGCTGGTGCTGATGGTGCACAGATCCAATTTTGCCATTCGCGGTTTTACCGAATCCCCCGATATCGGCGAGCTGGCCAGCGCCCTGCCCGAGCAGGTGGTGCTGGCGGTGGATCAGGGCTCGGGCTTGACCACGGAGGAGTTTGCACCGGATGAAACCTCGGTGCGCCAGTACATCAAGGCGGGGGCGGATCTGGTCTGCTACTCCGGCGACAAGCTGATGGGCGGGCCCCAGTGCGGCATCATCAGCGGCCGCGCGGACCTTATCAAGCGGCTGGAAAAACACCCCATGATGCGCACCTTCCGCTCGAGCCGCATCATCCACTCCCTGCTCGAACGCCTGCTCATCCACAAGCTCAACAAGTCCCCCGTCGGCGAGGGTATCGCCCAACGGACTTTGAGCAACCCGGCCGCCATGCAGGCGAAAGCCTCCCAGCTGATATCTGCCCTGCCCGGCTGCTTTGTGCCGGTCCCCGCCCAGCTGGTAGTGGGCGGCGGCACCTTGCCGGACGAGTTTTATCCAGCCCCTGCGCTCGAGTGCACCGACCCGCGCCCGGCCCAGCAGTTGCTCGATGCCCTGCGCGAACTCCCCGTCCCGGTCATCGCCACCGTGCGCCAGCAGAGGGTGCAGCTCAATATGGCCACCCTGCTCGACGAGGAGATGGAACTGCTGATCGCCCAGCTCAGGGAGTTGTTGCTCCCCGCCCCGTTCAATGCAACAAATGCGACCGAGGAGCCCTGATCCCATGACCCCCTATCGCGCCGTTATCGGCCTTGCCGGCCATGTGGATCACGGCAAGACCCAGCTTATCAAGGCTCTCACCGGCATCACCACCGCCCGTGCCCATGAGCAGGCCATCGGCATGACCCAGGATCTCGGCTTTGCCCACTTTGACGACGGTCAGGGCAACACCATCGGCGTCATCGACGTGCCCGGCCACGAGCGCTATATCCGCAATATGGTGGCGGGGCTCTGGAGTCTGGATCTGGTGTTGCTGGTGATCGCCGCCGACGAGGGGTGGATGCCGATGACCGGCGATCACCTGCGCCTGCTCAAGGCGATGGGGGTGCCGCGCCTCTTGGTCTGCATCAACAAGTGCGATCTGGTCTCCCCCGACGAGCTTTTGCTGTTGGAAGAGAGCCTGCTGGAGCGGGTAATGGACGAGAGCGGCATGGTGCCCGACATCGTCAGCGTCAGCGCCAAAACCGGCGAGAATATGGCAGCCCTGCACGCCGCCATCGTGCGCCAGTTGGGGGATATGGCCGAGCATCATGTCCCCCGCGAGCAGGCCGCCCCGCGACTGTATGTAGACAGGGTCTTTACCGCCAATGGCACCGGCACCGTGCTTACCGGCACCTTGCAGCAGGGCAGCCTCAAGGTGGGAGACAAGCTGCGCCTCTACCCTGCCGATCGGGAGGTGCAGGTGCGCTCCCTGCAGGCCTATCACCAGAGCGCCGACGAGATTGGCGCCGTCTGTCGGGTGGCGGTGGGCCTGAAAAAAGTGCCCCACAAGGAGGTGGCCCGCGGTCACTGCCTCACCAGCCCTGCCGGACAGTGCGAGGCGGCCACCCACCTTATCGTGCGGCTAAATGAGGTCGGCGGCAGCATCCGGGAACAGCGCAACCGCGAAGTGGAAGTGGCCCTCGGCAGCTGGCATGGCCGGGCCCGTTTCGTGCCCATCAAGGATACCCGGCTGGCGCGACTGATCTTTGCCAGCCCCATCCCCTGCTTCTTCGGTCAGCCGCTTGCCATCATTCGCCACGGCAGCAGCGAGCTGTTGCACGGCGCCCGCATCGTCTGGTGCGGTGACATCCACCCCGCCAGACGCAAGGCGCTGCACGCCCTGCTGGGCGAGCTGCCTGATGACTTGGAGCGCTACAACCCCGCAGCCTTGCAGCTGGGGCTCAACGGCTATGTGCTGGCCAGCCGCTTTGACCAGCGGCCAGAGCAGGTCACCCCCCTCGGTGACTGGCTGCTGGATAGCTGCTGGCTGGCTCAGAGCCGCGATCAGCTGCTGGCCACCCTGGCCAGCGAACCGCTCAGCGCCGCCGAGCTCGCGACCCGCCTTGGCATCGTCCTGCCGGTCACGCAAGCCCTGCTCCGGCAGCTCAAGAGCGAGCAGCTTGTTCGCCTGCACCATGACAAGTGGCAACCGGGCTGCGGCGAGTCGGAAGATGATCTGGGAGAAGAGGCGCAGCTGGTGCTCAAGGTGGTGCGAGATCAAGGCAAGGAGGGGTACGAGCCCGGTAAACTGGGCCCCGGCGGCGTGGCGCTGGATCCCTTTATCACCCGCCAGCTGCCCGCGGCCCTGCAACAGGGCTTGCAACAAAAAGGCGCCCTGCAAAAGCAGCTGCGCAATCTGGCGCGACTCAAGTATCTGGTGCAACTCGATGGCCCCATCTACTACGACGCCGCCCTTTACAACCAGATGGTCGCCGCCGTGCTGGCGGGCCAGCAGGTGGGAGATCTGATCGACATGGCATCCCTCAAGGAGATCACCGGCTTGTCGCGCAAATACGCCATTCCGTTCTGCCTGCGCATGGAGATGGATGGCTGGGTGCGGCGCGAGGAGAACGAGCGCCGGGTGCTGCGTCTGCCGCAGACTCAAGATGAGATGGAGCCGGCATGAGCGCCACCATAGCCCCCGCTATCTCTCCCAATCCTGTGGCCAGCCGGCTGCGCCGCGAATTTCATATCGACGGCATCGTACAGGGGGTCGGCTTTCGCCCCTTCGTCTATGGACTGGCGCTGCGCCACAACCTTGCCGGTTATGTGTTGAACGATGCCAATGGCGTCACCATCGGTGCCGAAGGCTCCGCCGAGCAGCTGGCCAGCTTTGCCCGCGAACTGCGGGAATTGGCGCCGCCGCTGAGCCGCATCGATCATTTCAGCGAGCGGGAGCTGCCCCTTGCTCATGATCCCGACTTCGATGGCCAATTTCATGGCCAGTTTCGAATTAAAGCGAGCCAGCAGCAGAGCGCCGCCACGGTCGCCATCTCGCCGGATCAGGGGATGTGCGAGGCGTGTGCCAACGATGTGGCCAATCCCGCAGATCGCCACCACCACTACCCTTTTACCAACTGCACCCACTGCGGCCCGCGCTACACCATCATCCGCAGCCTCCCCTACGACCGCCCCCATACCGCCATGGCGGGCTTTGCCATGTGCCCGCGCTGTGCGGCGGCCTATGAAAACCCGCTGGACAGACGCTACCACGCCCAGCCGGTGAGCTGCCCCGAGTGCGGGCCCCATCTCAGCTGGCGAAATGGCCGTGGCGATGCCTTGGCCGAGCACGATGATGCCTTGCAAGCAGCTGCCCGCGCCCTGCAAACGGGCAAGCTTATCGCGGTCAAGGGGATGGGGGGTTATCACCTGATATGCGATGCCCGCAATGAACAGAGTGTTGCCAGATTGCGAACGCTCAAGCGACGCGCGCGCAAGCCGCTGGCGGTGATGATGGGCTCCCTTGCCGAGGCCAAACTGCATGTCACCGGCTGCGAGGCAGAGTGGACGCTGCTCGCCTCTCAGGCCAGACCCATCACCTTGCTGCGCAAGCGCATTAACGATGATCGGCTCTCAGAATCCCGACAGTCAGCCGCGCCGCTGGCCGAGGGGATCGCCCCCGGCATCCCCTACCTCGGCGTCATGCTCCCCTATACCCCGCTCCATCAGCTGCTGCTGGACGCCTGCGCCATGCCGCTGGTGGCCACCAGCGCCAATGGGCGCGGCAGTCCCATCCTTGTCGAGTGCGAGGCAGTGGTCAGGGAACTCGGGGGCGAGATTGACGGCATCCTGGATCACAACCGCCCCATCCTGCACCCGTGCGACGACAGTCTGGTGCAGTGGGCAGGCGGGCGGCGCCAGACGTTGCGCCTCGCCCGGGGCTATGCCCCCTGCACTCCCAGCCTGCAAGAGGCGGTCCAGGTGCCGCTCTTGGCAGTCGGGGCGCAGCAGAAGAACCAGCTGGCGCTCGCCTTCGGCCGCCAGCGCATCTACAGCCCCTATATCGGCGATCTGCACAGCCTGCCGATGCAAGAGCACTTCGAGCAGACCCTGGCGACCTTTCGCGAACTCTACGACCTCAAGCCAGAACTGCTGGTCTCGGATCGCCACCCCGGCTACCTCAGCCATCAGTGGGCCAAGGGCTATTGCCAGGATCAGGGTGCAACCCATCTCGAGGTGCAGCACCATCACGCCCACCTGCTGGGGGTGATGGCCGAGCGCGACATCACGGGCCCGGTGCTGGGTGTTGCCTTCGATGGCACCGGCCTTGGCGATGACGGCACCCTCTGGGGCGGCGAGCTGCTGATCGCAGACATTAAGGGCTTCGAGCGGGTTGCCCACCTCAAACCCTTCAAGCTGATCGGCGGCGAGGCGGCCATCCGCGAACCGGTACGTCAGCTGCTGGGGCTGCTGTTTGAGTCGTATAGCATGGAGGAGATCAGTGCCCTCGATATTCCGGCGATCAAGCAACTGCCCGCTGGGCAGATCAACAATCTGCACCAGCTCTGGCAGCTGGGTCGAAACGCCCCCCATACCAGCGCCATCGGTCGGCTGTTCGATGCGGTGGCGGCGCTCTTGGGGGTGATCGATACCCCGGATTACGAGGGCGAGGCTGGACTCCTGCTGGAGGCGACTGCCTTGCAGCTGGCCCCCGATGAACAGCCCTTCCCCCTCGCCTTTGGCCTGCACCAGAGCGCAGAGGGACCACTGCAGATCGAGTGGGCCGAGCTGATCCATACCCTTGTCAGCGAGCGGCGCAAAGGCACCTCCACCGCCAGCCTGGCCGCCGGTTTTATCCGCGCCATCAGCAATCTGGTCATCACCCTTGCCGAGCGCGTCCCCGGCTATCCGGTGGTACTCGGGGGCGGCGTTTTTCAAAACCGGGTGCTGATGGACCAGCTGGTGCCCGCTCTCGAAGCGGCCGGCCGGGAGGTATTGACCAGCGAAACCCTGCCGCTCAATGACGGTGGCATCGCCGCCGGTCAGCTCTGGTTTGCCATCCACCATCTTGCCACGCACCAGCCTGTCACAACCGGTTGTGCCACCTTGTCGGAGTCCTGAAATTCATGTGTCTATCTATTCCCTCTCAGGTGGTGCAACTGCACCCCGAAGATAACTGCGTCACCGTCGACACCCTGGGGGTGCAGCGGCGCGTCAGCTGCATGCTGCTCGAAGAGCCTCTTCAGGTAGGCGACTATGTGCTGCTCCATATCGGCTTTGTGATGAGCAAGATTGACGAAGCGGAGGCGCAGGCCAGCCTCGAGAGCTTCCGCCAGATGGTGGCCCTGATGCCCAACCAGGATATCTTGCCATGCTGACCTTGAATGACCTGTTTCAGGGCTTTCGCCAGCCCGAGGTGATCCGTGCCCTCGCCGCCCAGATCACTGAACTCGCCAACGATCTGCCCGAGCCGCTGCGGGTGATGGAGGTGTGCGGCGGCCATACCCACACCATCATGAAGTACGGCCTGCACCAGCTGTTGCCGGCCAGCATAGAGTTTGTCCACGGCCCCGGCTGCCCGGTCTGCATCATGCCCAAAGAGCGCATCGATCAGGCCATCGAGCTGGCTTGCCAACCGAACGTCATTCTGGTCACCCTGGGGGACATGATCCGGGTGCCGGGCTCCAAAGGCACGCTGGCCCAGCAGCGCGCCAAGGGGAGCGATATCCGCCCGGTCTATGACCCCCTCGATGCCCTGCGTATCGCCCGTGAAAATCCGGACAGCACCGTGGTCTTCTTCGCCATCGGTTTCGAAACCTCCACCCCGATGACGGCGGCGCTCTTGGCAGCAGCCGAAGCTGAGGGGATTGAGAACCTCTTGTTTCATATCAACCATGTGCTGGTGCCGCCCGCCATTCACGCCGTGATGGCCGACGGGGTGGCCAAGGTGAACGCCTTTATCGGCCCCTCTCACGTCAGCGTCATCACAGGTGCCGATATCTACCTGCCCATCGTCGATCGCTATCAGGTGCCCGTGGTGGTGAGCGGTTTCGAGCCGGTGGACGTGATGGAGGCGCTCTTGATGATGGTGCGCCAGAAGGTGGAGGGTCGCTACGCGCTGGAGGTGCAGTACAGCCGCGCCGTCACCGCCAGCGGCAATAAAGCGGCCCAGCAGCTGGTTGAGCGCTTTTTCGAGACCCGCGAGCACTTTCGCTGGCGGGGCCTTGGGGATATCAATGCCTCCGCCCTGCGCCTGCGCGATGCGTTTGCCAGGCGCGATGCGGAGCGCCACTTTGCGCTCAATCAGACTCCCATCGATGACCACAAGGCGTGCCAGTGCGCCGATATCCTGCGCGGCCTGGCCAAACCGAACCAGTGCAAGGTCTTTGGCCGGGGCTGCACCCCGACCCAGCCCATGGGCAGTTGCATGGTCAGCTCCGAGGGGGCCTGCAATGCCTACTACCGATATATGGGGATCCAGGAACGATGAGAGAAATCCAACTTAGCCACGGTGGTGGCGGCGTCGAGATGAACCAGCTGATCAATCAGCTCTTCTTTCGCCACTTTGGTAACGAGATCCTGCTGCGCGGCGAAGATGCCGCCCTGCTGCCGGTGGAGGGCCCCGTTGCCTTCACCACCGACAGCTTCACCGTCTCGCCGATCTTCTTTGAAGGGGGCGATATCGGCAAGCTGGCCATCGCCGGCACGGTCAACGATCTCGCCATGATGGGGGCCAAACCCGAGTATCTGAGCTGCAGCTTTATCATCGAGGAGGGCCTCCCCTACGCCGACCTCGCCCGCATCGTGGAATCCATGGCCCGGGAGCTTGCCAAGAGCGGTGCCCGCATCGTCTGCGGCGACACCAAGGTGGTGCCCAAGGGGGCGGCGGACAAGATCTTCATCAACACCAGCGGGGTCGGCAGCTTCCCGCTGCCAGAACAGAGCCGGGGCATTTCGGTGCGCAATATCAAGGCCGGTGACGCCATCCTGGTGTCGCGGGATATCGGCAGCCACGGCGCCTGCATCCTGATGGCCCGCGACGCCCTGCAGCTGGGCTCGGATTTGCAAAGCGATTGCACCACCCTCTGGCCGCAAGTAGAGGCGCTGCTGAGCGCGGGGCTCACCCCCCATGCTCTGCGCGATGCCACCCGCGGTGGCCTTGCGGCCGTGCTCAACGAGTGGAGCAGCGCCTCCCAAGTGGCCATCGAGCTGGAAGAGTCCGCCATTCCGGTGTGCGATCCGGTGCGCGGCCTGTGCGAGCTCTACGGCTTCGAGCCCTATGATCTCGCCAACGAGGGGACCATGGTGCTGGCCCTGCCTGCCGCACAGGCGCAGGACGCACTGGGCATCTTGCGGCAATTCAACCCCTCCGCCAGCCAGATTGGTGTGGTTCAGACCAGCGCGCAGCACAAGGTGATCCTGAACAACCCCTGGGGCAGCCGCCGTTATCTGGAGCTGCCGCAGGGGGAACTGCTACCGCGGATCTGTTGAGTGGCCATGCCGTTCACCCATATGCCGTTTTCCCAATTAGGAGGAGGAGTCACTGCTCCTCCCCATATCGGTTAAGGAGCCACCATGCACGAAATGTCTCTGGCCATGGCCGCCATCGATCTGGCGGCCGAGCAGGCCACCCAGCGGGGCTTTCACAGGGTCACCGCCCTCTGGCTCGAGATCGGCAGCTTCTCCTGTGTCGATCAGAGCACCATCGCCTTCTGTTTCGAGGCCGCCGCCAAGGGGACCGTCGTCGAGGGCGCCCGCCTGCATTTTCAGCACAAGACGGCCGAAGGCTGGTGCTACGACTGCAGCAAGACGGTGCAGCTCAGCGAGCGGGGCCAACCCTGCCCCGACTGTGGCGGCTACAAATTACGCGTCGCGCAGGGCGATAGCCTGCGCATCACCGATATCGAGGTAAGTTGAAATGTGTAGCGTATGCGGATGCGGCCAGGCGCGGATCGCCAGCCATGAGCACGATCATGAGCATCATCACGAGCATGAGCATCACCATGAACATGGCCATGAGCACGACCATCATCATGAACATGGCCATGAGCACGACCATCATCATGCTCATGACGCCCATCACCATCATGACCACGAGCAGAGCGCACAACGCACTCTGATCATTCACCACCACTACCACCATCAGGGGGATGTCCATCACCACTACCACGGGGTACGGGCTCCCATAAGCCACGAGGGGCATGATCACCCCCACGACCATCATCATGATCATGCCCACTCTCATGACCACGGCCATTCCCACGCGCATCCCCATGATCACAGCCATGACCATGACCATGACCATGACCATGACCATGACCATGACCATGACCATCAGCAGGCTGATCTGCACTACGGCAAAGGGGAAGCGGGATTGTCGGTGCCCGGCATGGGACAGCGCCAGCTGATCGCCATCGAGATGGATGTGCTGGCCAAGAACAACCTGCTGGCGGCCCACAACCGCGAACACTTCGAGGCCGCCAACCAGCTGGTGCTGAACCTGGTATCGAGCCCGGGCTCGGGCAAGACCACCTTGCTGTGCGAAACCCTGCGCCAGCTGGCGGACAAGCGCCCCTGCGCCGTCATCGAGGGGGATCAGCAGACAAGCGCGGATGCCGATCGCATTCGCGCCACCGGCGTGCCCGCCATCCAGATCAACACCGGCAAGGGTTGCCATCTGGATGCCAAGATGGTGCACGACGCTTGCCACCAGCTGCCGACCCTGGATGGCGGCCTCCTCTTTATCGAGAACGTGGGCAACCTGGTCTGCCCCGCCAGCTTCGATCTCGGCGAGAAGTACAAGGTAGCGATCCTCTCCGTCACCGAGGGGGAAGAGAAGCCCCTCAAGTACCCGGACATGTTCGCCGCCGCCCAGCTGATGGTGATCAACAAGATTGACCTGCTGCCCTACGTGAGCTTCGATGTGGCCCGCTGCATCGAGAACGCCAAGCGAGTCAACCCCTATATCCAGGTGATCCAGGTCAGCGCCACCACAGGCGAAGGGATGGATGCCTGGCTCAACTGGCTGGCCACGGCCTGAACCAGAACCGGTTAAATGCCGCTTATAACGTTAGAAAACAAGAGAGGGAGGCTGATGCCTCCCTCTCTTTTACCTGCGCACTTTGCCAATGGTTCTCTCTGTACAGAATTGCCAGCGTTTCACTCTCCCCCCTCACCCTGGCCCTCTCCCCAGGGAGAGGGAATCGGTTTGTGGATGCCGCGGCTATACGATGCCCTCAAACCCCTCAGGGGGCTTCGAGCATAACAACCAGCCATATTTTCAAACCCCAAGGTTCTCCAAACCCGAAACCCTGAGCCTGGCGAAATGGCACCTTCTGCTCCCTTCTCCCCTTGCGGGAGAAGGGCTGGGGATGAGGGGGGAAGCCAATCCTCAGGCCACGCTACGGGCCATCGCCTCCTGCTCCGCAGGCACCTCACCAAAGCGCAGCACCCGATGACAGATCTGGCGCAGCAGCGCCTGCTGGTGACTGAATATAACCATGCCAAGCCCGCGCTGTTCGCACTCCATCATCAACTCCCGCCAGAGCTGGCGCTGAATCTGCGGATCCAGCTGGGCTGTCACCTCATCGGCAATCAGCAGACGAGTGCGAGGATCGAGGGCGCGCAGCAGCGCGATACGGGCCAGCTCACCACCGGAGAGCTGGCCGGGTTTACGACCGAGCCATTCAGGCTTGACCATAAAGCGGGCCAGCATGGCGTCATCGGGGCGCCATACATCCCAGAGCGCCTGCCCGGTGGTGCGATAGGGATTGAAAGTGAGTTCCGGGTGCTGGGGCACCAGCTGGATAGGGTTATAACCTTTTACCTGTTCAGGCACAGGCTGCCCATCCAGCAGGATCTGCCCGCCAGCCCCAACCGGTTGCCAACCGGCCAATACCCGCCCCAGGGTGGTCTTGCCATGGCCGCTCGGCGCAGAGATGCCGAGCCGCTCGCCCGCCTTCACCGTCAGTGACAACCCCTGCCAGAGGGGGCGTGCCCCCTGGGCGATGGTGAGATCCCGTACTTCCAGCATCAGGACACCTCCGGCACAGAGAAGAGCGAATTGAACTCCGGCAGCGCCTGCCAGTGGGCGCGGAGCAGCTCGCTCCCCTGCCCCTGGCGCAGATGGTGGCAGCTCAAGGTATCGCTCACCTGGCCCTTATGCAGCGCGACGATGCGATCGGCGAAGCGGGCCGCCAACGCCAAATCGTGGGTGACCCAGAGGATGCCGCTGCCCTGATTGGTCAATTCACGCAACTGAGTGAGCAGCTGGCAGGCCAGCCCCTCGTCGAGCCAGGCGGTGATCTCGTCTGCCAGAATGTAGCGGGCACCACCGAGCGCCGCAGTGCAGGCCAGAATGCGCTTGGCCATGCCGCCGGAGAGCTGGCGCGGATAGCTGTCCAGAGTGGTGACGGGCAGCTGGTAGCGCAGCAGTTGCTGGCCGAGCCGCTCGCGGGAACCGCTCTGACCGCAGAGGCGCGCCGCCCGCCCCAGCTGGCGCTCCACCGTCAGCAGCGGATTGAGGGCGCTCACCCCCTGCGGCACATAGCAGAGGGTGTGACCGCGCAAACGGGCCCTACTGGCATCGCACAGAGGTGTGCTATCAAGAGAGATGCTGCCGCGCATGCGCAGGTTGTCCGGCAGCAGGGTCAGGGCGCTTTGCAGCAGCAGGCTCTTGCCCTCGCCGCTCCCCCCCACCAGCGCCACGATTTCGCCGGGCGCCAGTTGCAGGCTGATATCGGTCAGCAAAGGCTGCCAGCTGCGCCGCCCCAGCCAGGAGTAGTGGACCGCCTCTATGGTCACATGGTCGAAGCTCAGCATTGTTCACTCCCAAACCAGAGTTGTTGCAGTGCTCGGGTAGCCTGATCAAACAGCAGAACCAGCAGCAGCAACATCAACCCCGGGAAGAGGGCCAGCCACCAACCGCCACCGGCCAGATAACGCAGGGCATCGGCCAGCAGCAGGCCCAGCGAGGCCTCATGAGCTGCCAGGCCAAAGCCGAGAAAGCTCAAGGCGGCGCTGTGCAGCACCGCGTGGGGGAACATCAGCAAGGTGCCGATAAACCACTGGGGCAACAGCCCCGGCAGCAGGTGGGTACGCCAGCGACGCAGCGCCCCCATCCCCTGACAGCGGGCCAGTACCACATAGTCGCTGCAGGCGATCCGCCGCGCTTCTGCGCAGAGAATGAGCGCCAGCTTGGGCCAGTGGGTGAGCGCCACCGCCAGGATCACCCCACGCATGCCACCCCCTGCGGTAAAGCAGACCAGGATCAACAGCAGCATATGGGGCAGCGCCAGCATGGCATCGATCACCAGGCGCACCGCCGCATCGCACCTGGGATGAACCAGCGAGAGGCTGGCCGCCACCATGGCCAGCAGGCCGCTGCAGAGAGCCGTGCTGCTCCCCAGCTCCAGACTGGTGAGGGTGCCCTGAAAGGCCCGCAGCCAGAGATCACGCCCCATCTGATCGGTCCCGAACCAGTGGGCCAGCGAGGGGGGCTGCTGGCGCGCCAGCAGATCCATCGGCACATCCTGATGAGAGAGGCTCCAGCCGTAGGCGGCCAGCAGCGCCAATCCAATCAGGGCTACAGCGAGGCGCACTATGGAGGGAAGCGGATTAAACAGCATGCTCGTCCTCCCAACCCCGATTGATGCGCGCCAGCAGCAGACTGGCCACCGTGTTGCCAATAAAGACCAGCAAGGTACAGAAGAGCACTATGCCCATTAGCAAGGGGATATCCCCCCTGAGCCCCGCATCCACGGTGGCCTGCCCGAGCCCCGGATAAGAGAAAACCTTCTCTGCCAAGAGCGATCCGCCGATCAGCTCACCGAGGGAGGCAAACTGCAGACAGATGGCCGGGGTCAGGGCGTGGCGCAGCACGTGAAAGCGCAGCATAGGCCAGCCGCCATCCCCCTGGGCGCGGGCGTAGCGGATAAAATCGCTCGCCAGCACCTCGGCCACCCGCTCCCGGGTGTGCAGGGCGATATTGCCAAGCCCCAGCAGGGCCAGGGTGGTGACCGGCAGCAGCAGATGACGCAACCGCATCAGCCAATCCGCCTCATCGGCGGCGAGCCCCGGCGTCCAGGCGCAGCAGACCGGAAGCCAAGGCCAGTGCACCGCAAACAGGGCGAGCAGCAACAAGCCCACCCAGAAGGTGGGCAAGGAGGCGAGCAGATAGGCAAAGCGGCAAATCAGGCGATCGGGCCAGCGGTTGAGATAGCGACCGGCGCAGAGGCCCAGCAAAATGCCGAAAAAGCCGGAGAGCAGCCAGGCGCCCGCCAGCAGTAGGAAGGAGGCGGCAAAGCGCTGGCCAATGACCTCGCCCACCGGCGCGTTGTAGAGCATGGAGTAACCGAGATCCCCCCGCAGCACCTGGCTAAACCAGTGCCAGTAACGCAGCCAGAGCGGCTGATCCAGCCCCCAGCGGGCGGCGATGCGGGCGTACTGCTCGGGCGGCACATGGAGCAGATCATTGCCGATATAGGCCTTGATGGGATCGATGGGGGAGTAGCTCAGCAGCACAAAGGTGGCGACCGAGACCAGACATAACAGCCCTGCCAGACGCAGCAGGGCTTTTAGCAACAGATAACCTGAATGACTCAAGGGCGAACTTAGCGGCACGTCCACCGCCAATCCTGCAGGTTGTTGAGCAGCGACCAGCTACCGTGAATTTCCGGCGCCCCCTTGCCAAGGTCGATGCAGCGGTTCGCCAGATAGGTGTGCTGCACGTTGAGCAGCCAGGCCCAGGCGGCATCCCCCTGTACCCCGGCGCCACGCTTGCCATCCCACTCCACCTGCTGCCAGAACGGCACGGCCGCCTGCCAGTCGGGGGCATCCAGCGCCTGCTTGAGGTGGCCATCCACCACCGGATTCTGGTAATAACCCGGGTTGTAGAACTCCACACCGGCGGAACCGCTCTGGTAGTGGTGATAGAGCTCCATGGGATCCAGGCTCCCCCACCCCATCAGCACCGGATTGGCGTGCATCTCGCGCTCCACCTGCTCCCAGCTGCCGGACTTGAGGCTCACTTCGAGGCCGATGGGTTTGAGCATGGCCCGCACCGCCTCCGCCAGATCCCGGCGGGTACTGTCACCGCTGGTGTACCAGAGGGTAAAGGCGGCGCGCCGGGAGCCCTTGTGGCGAACGCCGTCGCTCCCCATCTGCCAACCTGCCTCGTCGAGCAGGCCGTTGGCGTGGGCCGCATCGCCATCCTTGAAAGCGGTGGCTTTATTCAGCCAGGGCAAGCCTTCTACCGCGCTGTAAGCCGGGATGGCATGCCCTTCCAGCAGCTGGTCTGCCAGCAGCTTGCGGTCGATGGCGTAGTTGATGGCGCGGCGCACCGCCACGTCCGAGGTCACGTCGTTACCGATGGGATAACCCTTGGCATCCTTGCCACCCGCTGGCGGAATGGGGAAGACGATGCCGCGGTTCTCCACGCTTGGCCGTACCCAGAGCTTGAGGGTGTCGGGGACGGTGGGCGCCAGTGACGGGGCAATGCGCACCAGGTCAAGCTGACTGCTCCGGGCGGCGGCATAGGCGCTCTCTTCATCGATAAAGACAAACACCAGCCGCTTGAAGTCATTGTTGCCGCCGGCGTAATAGGGGTTCGCCTCTACCACCAGCTGCTGGCCGGGCAGGAAGCTCACCAGCCGGTAGGGGCCGGCACCGACCGGATGGCGGGCGTAAGCTTTTGCGTCGTAATCCCGCTTCGACACTATCCCGAGCGATCCCAGCACGTTGACGAAGGTGCTCTGGGGGGCGCTTAAGACTATGGCAACCTCGGTTGGCGAGAGCACCTTGGCCGAGACAAAGTTGCCCATGTCGATCTTGCCGCCGCCCTGGGCTGCGCTGTTGTAGGTAAAGGCGACGTCTTCGGCGGTGAGCGGCGCGCCGTTGGAGAACTTCAGATCCGGCTTGAGGCGGATAAGCCACCCCTTGCCATCCTGGTTCGGGGTCACTGATTGGGTGAGCACGTTTTGCCAGCTGAGGTCGGCGTTCTGCTTGAGCAGCGGGCTGTGCAGCAGCAGGTAGCTGCCGTGGCTCCAGCCGAGCAGAGGGTCAAACCCTTCGGTGGGCTCACTGCCGATGGCGAGCTTGAGTTCGGCGGGGACGGGCTGGGCAGCCAGCACCATGGAAGAAAAACCGCCCGAGAGCAGGGCCAGCAAGGCGGCCGCCGTGACAGAGAGGCCTTTGCGGCGGCCGGCGTTGCTGCCTGAATGGCAGCCAAAGCATTGAATGGTCATAAGATCCCTTGTTCGTTTTACCACTCACTACCCAAAAAACAGGGGCACGACAGAAGCGAGTGAGGGGCCAAAACGGCCCCTATTCTAAACCTGATTGCAGATGAGACCTAGCGCTGGGTGTCGCCCACAGGGTCGCCACGCCGGCCGCTGAACAGGCGACGCCGGCTCAAGTTCACGCCGCCCTCCCCCTGCTGCACCGGAAGCGAAAGCAACATCTTGAGGGTGCTGCCCACCAACGCTCGCCCCTCGTCAGCCCCCAGATGCGGGTCGATGGGGGACATGAGCGAGCAGGCCAGCAACTGCCCCGTCTCGGGCAATGCCCCCACCATAAAGGTCAGGTTGCCGCAGGGGAGCTGCAGGGCGAGCCGAGCGCTGCTGCTGCGTACCGGCCAGAGTTGCTCGGGCCCCGGCAGCACCACCACGCTCAGCATCCAAGGGGTGAGCACGCAGCCGAGCCACTGCCCTTCAAACAGGGTGCACTCGGCGACTATGGGCATGGCCGGGTGATAGAACGGCAGCGCCTGCATCTCTTGCTGCGCGATCCGCTCGTACTGGGCTACCAGCAGCGGCGCGGGATTGGTGACAAAACCGGCAAACTCCTGCGCCGGCTCTTTCGCGGCTTCGTTCACTGTCTTGTTCACTACCTCATTCACAATGGATTGCGCCATACGCCCTCCCGCGCTCGCTCGGCCTTCTCCTGCTCAGAGAGCGGGATGGCCGGTGCCCCCAGACTGGCCAGCAGGGTCAAAATCCGATCCGTCGCCTCCCCCATGGCAGCCGCCACCACAGGGGTGAGGCCGATGCGGGGCTCGAGGGATTCTGGCTCGACCCCGATCAGGGTGAGCCGCCTGGGGGATTCCCCCGTCATGTGCAGCGCCGAGAGCACATCCGCCAGCCCCAGCTGATGGGGAGAGATCTTGCGACCGAACAGGGTCGGGATCTCCTCATCCTTCAGGGTCACCACAGTACCCGGTGGATTGCCGCTGCGCACCGCGTCCGCCAAGATGATGTGGTCGCGACTGGCCATGGCTTCGAGCAGTTCCATGCCGGCGGTGCCGCCGTCAAGCAGCTCGATGCCGGGGGCGAAACGGTAGTCACGCTCCAGCCCCTCGACGATGCGCACACCGACGGCCTCGTCACTCAACAGCAGGTTGCCCACGCCCAGGATCAGGGTGTTCATCACAGCACCTTCACCTGAGTCGTTTCACCACTCTGGGTATCCACCACGTGCACCGCGCAGGACATGCAGGGGTCGAACGAATGGATAGTGCGCACCACCTCCAGCGGCTTGGCAGGATCCGCCACCGGGGTGCCTACCAGGGATTGCTCGTAGGGGCCGGGCTCGTCGTTGAAGTTGCGCGGACCCGAGTTCCAGGTCGACGGCACCACCGCCTGATAGTTCTCGATCTTGCCGCCCTTGATGACGATCCAGTGGGAGAGCATGCCGCGCGGCGCCTCTTCAAAGCCCACCCCGCGAAACTCCTTGTCCGCCGGGATCTCGGTCTTGATGTAGGCGCTGACATCCCCCTTGCCGATGTTGTCCACCAGCGCCTGCCACTGATGTGACAGGGTGTCTTTCAGCACGCAGCAGCGCACCGCCCGGCCGATGATGCGGCCCAGGGTGGAGTGCAGCTGTTCGGTCTTGATGGCTGAACCGGTGAGCGTTTTATAGAGGCCGTTCAGCTGATCGAAGTGCGCCACCGTCTCCGGGTGCTTGGCAGCCAGCTTGACCAGCAAGTCGGCGAGCGGCCCCACCTCCACCACCTTGCCGTAGAAGGTGGGGGATTTGACCCAGGAGTACTTACCGTCATCCTGCCAGCCGGTGTAGTTGGGCTCGGTCTTGCCCTCCCAGGGCTTGAGGGGTTCGTCATCCTTGTACCAGGCGTGCTTGTTGCTCTCGGCGATGCCATCCATCAGCCAGCCATCCTGATGGCTCTCGATGGGGCGATAGCCGGCCAGATCGCCATTCTCGATGTAGCCGCCCGGCATCAGGAAGCTGCCGCCGTCACCGTCGGTGGGGAGCTCAGGCACGCTCAGGTAGTGCTTGGCCCCCTGCCCCAGGTTCAGCCACTCGGGGTAGTGGGCGGCTATGATGGCGGCATCCACCTTGTAGACCTGCTCGATAAACTCGCCGAGCCGATCGATAAAGCTCTTCACGTAGAGCAGCCGCTCCAGGTTGAGCACACTCGGCGCATCCAGGTTGATAGGGTTGGCCACCCCGCCCACCGCCAGGTTCTGGATGTGGGGAGTCTTGCCACCGAGGATGGCGACGATGCGGTTGGCATCGCGCTGGCATTCCAGCGCCTGCAGATAGTGGGCCACGGCGATGAGGTTTACCTCCGGGCTCAGCTTCATCGCCTTGTGACCCCAGTAGCCGTTGGCGAAGATGCCGAGCTGGCCGCTGGCTACCAGCGCGCGGATTTTATCCTGCACCTTGGTCAGCTCGTCGGCGCTGTTGAGGGACCAGGTCGATACCCCCTTGAGCAGGTCGGCCGCTTTTTGCGCATTGGCCTCAAGGGCGGCGGTGATGTCCACCCAGTCCAGTGCGGAGAGCTGATAGAAGTGGACGATGTGATCGTGGATGTTGTGGGCCGCGATGATGAGGTTGCGGATGTACTGGGCGTTGACCGGCACCTTGGCGCCGATGGCGTTCTCCACCGCCCGCACCGAGGCGATGGCGTGAATGGAGGTGCACACCCCGCAGATGCGCTGCACTATCATCCAGGCATCGCGCGGGTCGTTGCCCTTGACGATCTCCTCCATCCCGCGCCACATGGTGCCGGACGACCAGGCCTTGGTGACGACGCCGCCTTCGATTTCACAGTCGATACGCAGGTGACCCTCGATGCGGGTGATGGGGTCTATGGTGATACGTTGGCTCATACGTTGGCTTTCCCTCGGGCCTGATAATCTTGGTGAACACGTTCAAGTGATGGCAGTACCGGCAGCAGCCGGATCAGCAGCAAATAGGCACACACCTCGATGGCGACGAAGCCCAGGGAGATCAGCACTTCCGCCGCGGAGGGGAAGTAGTGGTAGCCATTGCCGGGGTTGAAGGCGAGCAGGGAGTAGTCCAGTCGCCAGAGGGCGGCGCCCAGCAGCATGCTGAGGGCCCCCAGGAACAACATGCGCGAATCGCGGCGGCTCTTGTCCCAGTGGAACACCAGCAGCGGGAAGATCATCAGCGCGATCTCGCTCCAGAACATCAAGGCGTAGCGATCCCACTGGGAGAGGTACTCCGACTTGTCGCTGATGACGATCTCGGCAAAGCGCAGCGCCACGAACAGGATCAGGAAGATGTCGATCACCTGGGTCAGTTTGTAGAACAGCGACTTCTCGTTGGGGCCGCGCCCCGCCAGTCCCGCCTGCACCAAAGATCCTTCAAACACCACGATGGAGAAGCCCATGATGAAAGCGGTCAGAAGCGAAAAGACCGGCAGCAGCTCGTAGCTTTGCCAGAGCGGATGGATCTTCTGCCCCGCCACTATCATCAGGGATCCCATGGAGGATTGGTGCATGGTGGGCAGCAGGGCCCCCAGCGCCAGGATGAAGAACATGATTTTGTTGAGCCGCGCCATGGAGGCCTTCCAGCCGAACTTCTCCAGCAGCACGGGGGCAAACTCCAGCGCCATCACCCCGATGTAGATGGTCATGCAGACCGCCGTCTCGAACAGCACCGAGGAGGTGTTGAAGAAACCCGGAATGTAGAAGTAAGGCAGGTTCCAGTAACGGCCGACGTCGATGGTGATGGAGAGGCCGCCCAGGGAATAGCCGAACAGGCTCGCCAGCAGGGCCGGTCGCACCAGCGGGTGATACTCGCCCCGGTTGAAGACGTAGACCGCCCAGGCCAGCGCCCAGCCACCGCAGGCGAAACCGGTGCCGATCAAAAGGTCAAAGGAGATCCAGAGCCCCCAGGGGTAGCCGCCGTTCAGATCGGTCACCGAGCCCAACCCGAAGATGAGACGTTTGAGGATCAGCATGCCGCACAGGATGACGAACGGCGCCAGCACCATGACCGGCCAGCTGACCAGTCTGCCCCCCAGTGGATGTGCCTTGTGATTACTCATGGGTTTTGCCTCCCGATTGCTTGTCATGGCCCGCGTGCGAGTCATGATCGTCGCCATCCTGATGGTCCTTGGTGTTGCGGCGAATGAGCACCGAGAGCCCGGTCAGCACCACCAGCGGCAGCACCATCCCCTTGTAGAGGGTGTGCTGGATGTGCTCGGAGCGGGCACCGGAGGAGAGCTCCGGCAAGTCAGGCATGCCGAGCTTGCTGTAGGGCACCCCGGCCAGCACCAGCACCTGGGTGCCGCCCCCCTCCTTCTCGCCGTAGACGTAAGGCTGGTAGTTGGGCACCTCGTGCAGGTAGGGGTCGTTGGCCTGGAAAGTCTGGCGCGGGTAGGCATATTCGCTGCCCGGGGTGGCCAGCAGCCGGCGCTTGGCCTCGGCCATCAGCGCCTCGCGGGTGCCGAAGATGACGGCGCCGGTGGGGCACACCTCGACGCAGCCGGGCAACTTGCCCTGATCGATGCGCTCAAGCCCCTTCTGGTTGCAGAGCTCGCACTTGTGGATCGCCCCGAACGGATTGTCGTAGTCATATTTGGGCACGTCGAACGGGCAGCCCACCATGCAGTAGCGGCAGCCGGTGCAGACGTCCGGGTCGTAGTGGACGATGCCGGTCTTGGGATCCTTGGTCAGCGCCTGCACCGGGCAGACGGAGACGCAGTTGGGATCGACACAGTGCATGCACTGCTTCTTGATGTAGGCATAGCCATCCACCAGCTGATCCTTGTGCTCACCCGTGCCGCTCTTCCACACCTGAATGATGTTGTTGGTGTAGGGGCTCAGCTTGTCGTTGTTGGACCAGGTTGCTTCCCCGGCCGGATTGGCCGGGTTGCCGTTGAGGCGCTGGCACTCCGCCACGCAGGCCTGACAGCCGATGCAGAGGGTGGAGTCGTAGAGCATACCGAGCGCACCGGGGATGGGCGGCTTGTTCTGTGCCGCCGCCAGGGCAGTGCCGGAGACGGTGGTGCCAGCCGCCAGCGCACCGACGGAGGCGAATTTGAGGAAGTTGCGTCTGTTCACGGTCACTCCTCCCGTGAGGTGTGCTGTCCGGCTTCATGGCGCTTCTGCTGGCGACCGAGCTCGCGCACCGTCATCAGACTCACCCCGACCAGCACCCCGAGCGCCCCACCGATAAGGCCGGTGGCGGTGGGCGACATGTGTCCTCCCTCCTGGATGGCCACGTCGGGCTTGTTCACCCGCGGGGTGGGATTCTCTACCTTGGCGAGCTGGAAGATCCCCTTGCTGAAACCCACCCCCTGCTCGTTGCAGCCGTAGCAGGGGTGGCCGATGCCCACCGGCCAGATGCCGCCCCCCACGTCGCAGAACTCCAGGGTCGAGCAGTTGCCGTAGGTCTCCGGCCCCTTGCAGCCCAGATGATAGAGACACCAGCCCTGACGGTGACCCTCATCACCGAACTCCTTGGCAAAACGCCCTGCGTCAAAGTGCGGACGGCGCTCGCAGTTTTCGTGGATGAGCCGCTCATAGGCAAACAGCGGGCGATTCTTGGCATCGAGCGCCGGCAGCTTGCCGTAGGTGATGTAGTAGGCGACCGTAGTAAGGAAGTTGTGGGGATTGGGCGGGCAACCCGGGATATTGATGATGGGAGTGCCAATATTGCCGAGTGCCTCTTCAAGACTGACTGCGCCGGTCGGGTTACCGCCACTGGCGGGGACGCCGCCCCAGGCGGCACAGGAGCCGATGGCAATGACGGCAGCCGCATCGGCAGCCGCACGGCGAATATGGTCGACGATGGGCTCACCGGCCACCATGCAGTAGATGCCGCCATCTTTAAGCGGAATGGAGCCATCCACTACCAGCACATACTTGCCCTTGTAGCGGGTCATGGCATTGTGCTTGTTCTCTTCAGCCTGATGGCCAAATGCTGCCGAGAGCACCTCATGGTATTCGAGGGAGATAGTATTGAGGATCAGGTTCTCGATGGTGGGGTGAGTGGCCCGCAGCAGCGACTCGGTACAGCCGGTGCACTCCTGCGCCCCTATCCAGATCACCGGTGGCCGCTCGGGGCTGGTGAGCGCGGTGGCCATCTTGGCCACGGCATGCTGGCTTAACCCAAGGGTTGCGGCCATCCCGGCGCACAATTTCATAAAGTCACGGCGATTAATTCCATGAGCCGATAAAAAAGTATCCTCGACCATTCTTTTTATTCCCGTAGTGAGCACTTGTTTGATAAATGCTTAATAGCGGAAATGCTAAGTACTCCCCCCCGGCATTGTGTTGATCTCCATCAAGTGACGGGACATTACTCAAATAGAAACTCATCACAATTAATTTAAAAACTTCATATGCAGCATATACTTACAAAACCATCTCGAGGAGATAAAAATACCCAATAGGGGGTATTTTAGCAGTTTAAAGAATTAACATCATTTAAATTATCCGTTAATTCGTGATGTTAAATAATCAGAATGAAAGCGTTGTCACACTATTTTACAGGATCTTTATGTTACCAGCCATAGGCTATTTTACCTCGCCAAAAGTGGTTGATAATATATACCTTTATATTTGTATTCTTATATGTAAACAAGTGGAATGGACGCGCTAACGATATTTATTATCAGCTTTAAAAAATAACTCGCCCTGCTGTTCAAGGCTGATCTTCGCCGCTTGATTAATTAACCGGCCCACATCCATGCCTCACCATCCTGGCCACGGATGATCTGCCTCCCCCGGCCGCGTGCGCCACCAAACCCCGGCCACCAACCTTCTTGCTGGCGTACACCACTCACCGGCTCGACGGGATGCCCTCTTCATCCGGCAGTGCCACCTTACCCCCCCATGGATCTGGCAGCCTGCTTTTCTCCTCTGCCATGCGCCTGCCCGCATCTTGGCCAAGGGTCGGTAACCTCGCCTGCGCGCAGACGGTACAAAAAACCGCCAGCAATGTGCGAAAAAGGCGCGATCCCCCTCTCGTTTGAAGGGGCAAAACCAGTGATAAATATTGCCCGATAGGGAGCCAGAGAAAGCGTCGGCAGGCGAATTTATACAGATGAATATCCCGTATTTTGACCATTTTCACATTCCCATCCGCCACATAATTTACCAACCAAAAAACAACTGATAACATCTTTTCACAATTTAAAGCATATAAAACAACATGGTTCGGTGACCCCCCGTTTGCCCGTCGCAGCCACTGGGATCACCGGATCAGGATTGAGACCAGCAGCCAACTTCTCATCGAGCAGACACCCGACCCCATGATGAACACAGTTACGGCCAGCATCGATCTCGATGCACTTCAGCACAATTTTGCCGTGGCACGCCGCCACGCCCCCCACAGCAAGATCATCGCGGTACTCAAGGCCAATGCCTATGGTCACGGGCTGCTGCCGGTGGCCGATGCCCTCGCCCAGGCCGATGCCTATGCCGTGGCCAGGGTCGAGGAGGCACTGGTGCTGCGTGCCAACGCCATCACCAAGCCCATTCTGGTGCTGGGGGGCTTCTTCAGTGCCGAGGCGCTGCCGCTGCTGGCCAAACACGATCTGCAGACCACCCTGCATACCTGGGAGCAGTTGGCGCTGCTCGAGCAGACCGCTCTGCCCGCCCCCATCAAGGTGTGGCTCAAGCTCGATACCGGGATGAACCGGCTCGGCCTGCGCGCCGAGGAGCTGCCCGCCTTTATCGAGCGGCTGAGTCATTGCCACAACGTGGTGCAACCGTTCCAGCTGATGACCCACTTCAGCCAGTCCGATGAGCAGGATACCCAGGCCACTCTGCTGCAGATCGAGGAGTTCAACCGCCTCTCTGCCCATCTGCCGGGCGAGCGGGCCATGGCCAACTCCGCCGGCGTCCTCGCCTGGCCGGCCTCGCGCGGTGACTGGATCCGCCCCGGCCTCATGCTCTACGGCGCCTCCCCCTTTACCGGCCAGCTCGCCGCCGACCACGACCTGCGTCCGGTCATGACCCTCAAGAGCCAGCTCATCGCCACCCGCGCCTGCCTGCAGGGCGAGGCAGTCGGCTATGGGGGTCACTGGGTGGCGAATCGGGACACCACCCTCGGCGTGGTGGCGGCGGGATATGGCGATGGCTACCCGCGCATGGCTCCCGAAGGGACCCCCATGCTGATCAATGGCCGTCGGGTGCCCATCGTGGGTCGGGTCTCCATGGACATGATCACCGTCGATCTGGGCCCGGCGGCCAGCGACAAAGTGGGGGACGAGGTGACACTGTGGGGGGAAGGACTGCCAGTGGAGCAGGTGGCCGAGAAGATAGGCACCATCCCCTACGAGCTGCTCACCCGCCTGACCAGCCGGGTGCATCTCGCGCATTGCGACAGCCGCGAACAGATGCCGATGTTGAAGCTGGCCTGAGCAATCAGGCTGAGGGCGGCCACCGCGAGGTGACAAACCGGCCCCTGATAAACAAAAGGCCCCGTCTTGCGACGGGGCCTTTGCCTGATGGGGAATTCAGGAGCAAGGTGCCACGACCTTATCCGCATGGACTCAGCGAATCCCCTCCAATGACTTGAACCAGGCGAGGCTGGCCTGCCACAGGGGCGTGGCAGACTTGCGAAAATAGCCCATATGGCCGATTGCTCCATCCAAAGTATGAGGAAAGAGATCAACACGCGTCACGGGAGCATTACTGTAGTGCTTCATGAAGGCGTCGCGTGATGCGGGCATCGCCCAGCGATCGTCCAGCGCATTGGCCGCCACAATGGGAGTCTGGACGCTTTGGTAAGCACGCTCGATGCCACGCATCGCCGGGTCGTCAAAGAAATAGTGACGAAAACGGCACCAGTACCGCCATTGTACAAAGGCGCCTTTTGGCAAATCTTCTCCCATGCCCAGCAGGCTCCACGCGCAATAGCCTTTCCACCAGGTCAGCAGCGGCAGCACTGTGTTCCACATGGTGAGCACCTTGAGCTGCTCGCTGAAGGGCATATAGCCGTGCCACCCGGCCCCGGTGCCGAAGACATAGAGCCCGGAGACTTTCCGATGATTGGGGAGCAGGCCGAAGGCGTGCCCACCATAGGAATGGCCGATGACGAACAGGGGGAGATCGTCCCCGCTCATGGTTTCCACTGCGGCGGCCAGATCGCGCCTTCCCCAATCGAGCAAATCCATCTCGAAGCCTTTGAGTGACGCGGGTTTTGACGCGCCTATGCCCCGGTAGTCAAAAGTCAGGGTGGTAAACCCTTGCTCACTGGCGAACTCGGCAAAGCGACGATAGAAGCCCTGCGGCACGCCAGTAGCCCCCGCGACGATGATCTTGCCCTGCACCTGCCCTGTTGCCGGGTACAGTTGCCCCTGGATCAGATAGTCATCGTCGGTGTGAAACGAGATAGCAGCCATATTCCTCCCTGAAGTATGACGATTGTCATAGCAAGAGGGTGCAGCGTGAAAGAGTGCACATCGACCGGGCGTCAACGGGTGATTGAGGCCGCTGCCGCCATGCTGGCACGGCATGGTTTGAGAGGGATCAGCATCCGTGAAGTGAGCAAGTTCGCCGATGCACCCCTGGGTTCCACGTATCATCATTTTCCCAGCGGCAAGAATCAGATAGTGACGGAGGCAATACACTGGGCCGGCGCCCAGGCATCCGAGCAACTGCAGCGCTGCCTGCAGGCCGATGCCTGGCAGGGTCTCGGTCTGTTTGTATCCCACTGGCGTGAGCGGTTGACGCAATCTCACTTTCGCGCGGGGTGCCCGATCGTGGCAGCGGCCATCGAAGCGCAGCATGAAGAGGATGGGGAGCCAATCAAGGAGGCGGTGGCCCAGGTCTTTGGCCACTGGCAACAGCTGATTGCCGATCACCTGATGGCACAGGGGCAGGCCGACGCCTCTGCCAGAGCCTGTGCGCTGGGGATCATCGCCAGCATAGAGGGCGCCATCGTGTTGTGCCGTGCCCATCAAAGCAGCGAGCCCCTGAATGCGGTATTGGCATGCTTACCCAGATTGATGGGCACCGCCGAGTGATGGCACGCCTTGGCACACAATAACGGGGCTATAGAGCACGGAGCAGCCCGGATACATGTCCGGCGGGGAAATCACTGCCCCTCGTTCCCAGGGGGATGATGCCGAGAGATTCATGACTAAATAAAACAAAAGGCCCCGTCGCAAGACGGGGCCTTTTGTTTTATTTGGCGGTGAGGGAGGGATTCGAACCCTCGATTTCACACACAAAATTCATGAAAATCAACCAGTTATGTTTTATTTTAAATCAAATAATGTCACGATAATGTGACATTGTCAATTAGCATGAAAAACTGGCTATCAGAACATCGCCAATAACAGAACCTGATTACCCATGATTAGCAGTCAGTTACCACGAACTATACTGATCTTACGTACAGTTATCGAGGTGCGAGATCATGGCCAAAAGCAAAATCCAATTCCAGAAAGGCTACAGCCTGTTTGAGTTTCTCAAGGACTATGGCACTGAGGCTCAGTGCGAAAACGCGCTGTTCACTTGGCGTTTTCCTAACGGCTTTGTCTGCCCTGAATGTGCCAACAAGACCTGTTGTCGCCTGAGAAGGCGGCCACGTGTGTGGCAATGCAATCACTGCCGTCACCAGATGTCATTGACTGGAAACACGATTTTCGCAAACACCAAGCTCCCACTGACCAAGTGGTTTCTGGCAATGCACCTGGTGTCACAAACCAAAACAGGCTTGTCAGCGATGGAGCTAAAGCGCCAGTTGGGCGTCAAATATGACACCGCCTGGATGCTCAAGCACAAGCTGCTGCAAGCCATGAAAGAGTCCGATGACAAGCAGCCCATCAGCGGCATCATTCAGCTCGATGATGTCTACTGGGGTGGCGAGCGCCGTGGTGGCAAACGGGGTCGGGGCGCGGCAGGCAAGACGCCGTTTGTGGCAGCAGTGGCCCTGAACAAGGAAGGACATCCAATCAAGATGCGGATGACGGTGGTCGATGGTTTCAAAACCAAGTCCGTTGCTGATTGGGCAAAACGGCATATTGCCAGTGGTAGCGCGGTGATATCCGATGGATTGGCCTGTTTCAAAGCGGTCAAGGAGGCCAATTGTGAGCACCTGGGTGTTGTCACCGGGGGCAACCTGGACTGGCTGGATCATCCGGCATTCAACTGGGTAAACACGATGATAGGAAATGTGAAAAACTCGCTGCGGGGCAGTTGCCATACG